>NZ_NJGE01000001.1 GCF_002777915.1 Bartonella tribocorum
CAGGCGCGTTTCTTTTTACATTAAAAAATTATAATAATGCATTGTTTTTTAATAATTATATCCCATAAAAATAGAAACGCGCCATATGGCGCATATCTTTTTTGCTTTTTGGGTCATTTTTGGTTGATTTTGGAGTCGATTGAACTTTTGGATTGATTTTTTTCAAAGGGTCTTCAAAGGCGGTTTTCTGGGCTTTCACAGACTCTTTAAAAATCTTCAAAGGACTTTCAAAGGCTTTTCTCATTTTTACAATGAAAACGCACTTTTTTCTGATTTTTGGTAATTTTCGCAATTTTAGGTGTCAAAATCTATTTTGACAAAACGCGCATTTAATGCTAAATTTTATGCATAAAAACAACAAATTATCACATATTCCTAACTAATCCCACCTCTTCCCACTTAATCCAAAACCTAATGTCAAACTACATGCATTAAATCTTATACTGATTCGTTTTTTTCAAATCATTTTTTAAAGGATTCTCTAAAGAAGCTTTAGATACCTTTCAAAGTTTTTTTTAAGATTCATAATTTCTTGTAAAGTATCTATTGAATTTGGATTTTAGATCATCAGATAACAATTTCTATCTCAGGCGGAATTTTTCTAGGAGATCCGTATAATCTGCTAGATCGCTAAAGCCTGAAAACGAGATGGACAGTTCCCATTGGTTCATGACATTGTTTGGCAACAATAACTTTAGCTTTGCCAGTGGCATTTTTCCCAAAAGCATTGATCAAAGGTTTCTTGCCATCCCGAGAATAATTTTTTTTAGTACTGGCAGCAGATTTTTTGCGACTTTGTAGGTTATAAAAGCTCATATAAAAGAATTTGCAATTACCTTTGAGCTAACAGATTTTTTTACAGCCCCAATATTAAAAGCCCAATGAATAATGACGAAACAAATTCATAGAATGAAGATTTTTACAATCAATTGTTTGTATCAATCTTTCCACAATGCATAAAAATGGTGAAGCGGTCCTCGCCCTTTCCCTACTTTTAAATCGTTTGAAGCCGTTAAAGCGCCATGTAAATAATCTTTTGCTTGTTTAACGGCGCAGTCCAAAGGTTGTGTAGGTAACAGAGCTGCAATAGCAGCAGAAATAGTACACCCTGTCCCGTGATCATGAGTGGTTGAAAGACGAGAAGCTTCAAGCATAATAAGATTTTTGCAATCACAATAAAGATCTGGACTAGAACAATCGTAATTTTCTGTACTGTTTCTGGTAAACGCGTTCAAATGTCCTCCTTTCAATAAAACAGCATGACACCCTAGCGCCAAGAGTCGTGGAGCATACTGATACATAGTTTCTAAAGACCATTGCACTTCGCATCCCAATAACAGTGCAGCTTCAGGCAAATTTGGCGTGATCAAAGTTGACATCGGCACAAGAACATCACGCATAATTTCAATGGTATCAGGCTTTAAAAGAACATCACCACTTTTTGCCACCATTACTGGATCAAAAACAATGAACCGCGCTTTATGATAAGCAAGACGTTCTGCAATAGCCTGTGCAATCTGAGCATTTGCAACCATACCAATTTTAACGGCATCAACATGGATATCCTCAAAAACCGCATCAATTTGATCCGCAACAAAAGAAGCATCTAATGCCTGAAAAGAACGCACACCCTGAGTATTTTGTGCAACAACAGCTGTCACCACACTCATACCATAAGTTTTCATAGCTGAAAAAACCTTCAAATCTGCCTGCATTCCAGCGCCACCAGAAGGATCTGTTCCCGCAATAGATAAAATCCGTGGAATAAAAAGTTCATCTTTTTGTAATTCCATTAACCTCTTTCCTTCTGTTTTTTAGTATCGGAAAATGAGTTACCAAAAAAATAGATGTTTGAAAAAACATAAAGAAGATGTTTTCTCTTATGAATTATATTATATACGAAGTCTTCTGATAGATATAAAATGGAAAATATAGTGCTCATCCTTCGTTCTATTCTTTTTACGTTCGCTTTTTATACAACAACTCTCATACAAATGATTCTTTACGCTCCAGTTTATTTTTTAATGCCCCGCAAAAAGGCGTGGATTGTCCCTAAAACATGGGCGCGCGTTACACTCTTTTTGCAAAAATATATCGCGGGTACACGTTATGAAATCGAAGGATTAGAAAATCTCCCCAAAGGGGCCTATATCATCGCTCCAAAGCATCAATCTGCCTGGGAAACTTTCAGCCTTGTTCCCTATTTTGATGATCCCACTCTCATTTTAAAACGTGAATTGATGTGGATTCCATTGTTTGGCTGGTATATGGCAAAAACACAAATTATCCCCATTAACCGCACAACGCCCATCAAAGCCTTAAAAGCGATTATACAAAAAGCAAAAGAAAAAGTAAAACAAGGGCGTCAAATCTTAATTTTTCCCGAAGGAACACGCCGACAACCGGGTCAAGAGCCAGATTATAAGTCAGGAATTGTTGCGCTCTATAATGAATTAGGGCTTCAAGTTGTTCCTATTGCGCACAATGCGGGTTTATATTGGCCACGCAATAATTTCCGCCGCTATCCCGGAACAATTCGTGTTCGTATTCTTCCTCCAATAGAAGCTGGTTTAAGCAAACGTGATTTTCTGGATCAACTTGTCCAAAAAACTGAAGAAGCGTGTGATGAACTGCTTCTCTTAGCGGCTCAAGATCCTACCCCTCCTCCTATGCCACCATCTGCCGTTCAGAAGCTTCAAAAACTGCAGCATCATGGCGTAAACTTTGATTGATAAACAATATCACTCTGTATAATTTAATAAAACATATGAAACAAGAATATAGGGGAAATATTTCAAATTTTCTCGTTCAACATCAATAAGACCTGTGTTACATTATCAAAAATGATCAATATATTGATTTTTTTGAAAAAGAATTCTTCCTCTTTTTAAAATTGTTTCAATAACATACAGAATATTGATTGATAACGATATCTTAGCGTTTTTTTTCAACTTGAATGAAAACTCTGAAGACCGTAAGATTCTCTCATTTCAAATTTATGTTGAATCAATCAAAACCATTTTCTTGCACGTTACAAGCGGAAAGAGCCGTGTATATAAAACTGTACAAGAAAGACATATCTCTTATGAGCCATCTCAAGTACTAAGGGCTGTCATAAACATTGTAGGCTGGAAAATTATTATTATAAATCAAATATATTAACGAATAAAATAGTATGCAAAATGTGTGATGATACTAGCTTGTTCCCTCCTAAAAAAATATCAATTTCCTCAAGAGCCTGAAATTTTGTACAATCTTCACTATTTAAAAAGTATTTCTTGAGATCCTTAAGCCATCAAACCAAATTCAAGGGGAAAATAAAGATGAACGTTGGTTTTTATTCCTAAGACATAATTCAATACAGCAATTAACCATCTGTCCTCTCTATCCTAGACTTAAGAGCTTTATATGCTACATTAAAACAATTCTAAATAATGAATAAGAAAGAACTGAATTTAAACTCATGCAACGTCTCTTCTACAATTTATTTTTTTATTTCCTTTTGAGTTTTTCGAGCTCTTTTGCTTTAGCGCAACCTTTTATTTCTGTTGATGTTACAACGGGACATATCCTAAAACATAATCAAGCTTTTGAGCGTTGGTATCCAGCTTCCTTAACAAAATTAATGACCGCTTATGTTATTTTTCGCGCCATGAGTCGAGGAGAAATTTCATCCAACAAACCGATCACCATCAGCGAATATGCCACAAAAGCTCCCTCGTATCGTTCTGGCTATAAAGCTGGTTCTGTTCTCACCCTTGATACAGCCTTAAGTATCACCATGGTTAAATCGACCAATGATTTGGCCATTGCTATGAGTGAAGCTGTTGCTGGTTCACAAAAAGCTTTTGTACAAAAAATGAACAGCGAAGCTAAACGTTTAGGCATGTTTGGCACCCATTTTGCAAATGCAAGCGGTTTACCAGACCCTCAAAACTATTCCACCGCACGCGATATCGCTCTTTTAGCCGTCCAAATACGTCGTGAATTTCCCCAATATGCTCATTATTTTTCTATTCCAGCCATTGATTTTGGTAATAACCGAAAAATCCAGCATAACTCAAACAACCTCATTGGCCGTTTTTATGGCATAGATGGTATGAAAACAGGCTTTATTTGCGCCTCTGGTTTTAATCTTGTTGCCTCAGCCACCCGCAATAAACGTACAATTATTGCTGTTATTTTAGGTGCAAACAACGTAAGTGAAAGGGAAGAAAAAGCAGCACAACTTCTTGAAATAGGATTTTTGCATCAAGGAAGCCGCCAATTAACACTAGCAACATTAAAACCTTATGGGAACAACATAACACAAGCCAACAATATGAAACAACAAACATGCACACCTGAAGCCATAAAAATGCATGCAAATTCATATGATGAGCAAGGAAATATTATTCTCACCTCACCTTTTATCACTGCGCCACCTTCTTTTTCTCATCCTTTAGCAGTGCACCTCATTCGTACGCCACAGACACCTAAAATAACGGTAAAACCACTAAGAAAACCCCATAGCCCGTATAAAAGACCCACAAACTATTCTATAAAAAAGCCATAAGCCATAATCTATGATTTAATTATAATGCATTGATTTTCATGATAGCTAATTATTTTTACCTTATGTCAGAACCATAAATATTGTAAGATTAACTTATTTGAAATCCATATCTGTTGATATCAATTAACATCTGTCTCTTGCACGCCACAAAGTGAATGAGCACATAGTTAAAATAATTAAAGCAAGAAATTAAAACTTTTCCTATAAGGTCTTTCAAGTACCAAGAATTATCATAACATTGGTGCTGAAAAAATGTATGATTATGCCCACACTTACCTTTATAAACGTAAAAATGATGATAAAATCGATTTCATAGGGAATTGACCTTTAATCCCTCACAGGCTCCCTTATGAATAGAGTTGACGTCGTAAGATATGTTTCTTTAAAATAAAACCACGGTTGATGATTAAAATGAAAATAAAGCGCATTCCTCTAACGCTTATTACTGGTTTTTTAGGCTCTGGCAAAACAACTTTGCTCAACCGTATGCTACAAGACCCTCTCCTAGCAGAGTGTGCTATTATCATCAATGAATTCGGTGAAATCAGTATTGACCACCTTCTGGTTGAAAAGACGACAGAAGGAATTATTGAGCTCGCCAATGGTTGCTTATGCTGCAATTTACGCAGTGATCTTATTGATACATTAATTGATTTAATCAATCGCGTCCAAACAGGACAAATTAAACAACTCAATCATATCATCATTGAAACAACAGGGATGGCTGATCCCGCTCCTATTTTACAAATACTTTTAAGCCACCCGTTGTTTATTCAAACATTGTCCATAAACGCTGTTCTTGCAACATTTGATACATTAAGCACACTTTCCATATGTGATCGTTATCCTGAAATATATAAACAATTAATCCTTGCCGATAAAATTATTCTTACCAAAACAGATCTTACGGCTCCACAAACGCTTTCAGATAAGTTTTTTAACACACTCAAAGCGCTGAATCCTACAGCACAAATCATTGACGCCCATTCTGAAGATTTCTGCTCAAATTTATTAATAAAGAACACATTATGGAATGAAAAAGGAGAAAATACACACCTTAGGCAAACTCTTACGACGGATCCACATGATCATCCCCCCCATAAAACCATTCGTACCTTTTCACTAGACTGCGAAGATCTTGTTGATTATGCCACAATTGAAGCTTTTTTAGATCTCCTACAAGACCGTTACGGTACAAAATTACTCCGTATTAAAGCAATTATCGCCTTGCGTGATGATCCTTATCGCCCACTTGTATTACATGGTGTACAAACATTTTTCCATCCACCCATAAGATTGCCAGCATGGCCAAAAGGAATAAAACAAACACGTTTTGTCATCATTGCCGATGGTGTTGAAAAAGAAGCAATACAAAAACTTCTCAATGCTTTTTTTAATAAACCAGCAATAGATACTGCAGACAAAACAGCTCTCTTGGAAAACCCTCTCATCATTCCAGGAATAAAGTTTTAATTCTTCCCTTCAATGATATAATGAAATCCTTTGAGCCATACCCTCTTTACGCTTTTAAAAAAGCAAAATAACCCCCACCATATATTTTTCCAGTCCCCAATGTTTGGAAAACGCTTGGCACTTGAAATGATTCATTAGAAGCATTTTTACTGTACAGCTTTATCCATGCGACGCTTCCTACTTATAACGTGCAAGCGAATGATTTTCATTGATTCATCATAAATAGATTTTAAGATAAAAGGACCTTATGATATTCCGGCTCTCATTCAAACCGAAAAAATGATAAATTATCGTTGTAAATCAAATTATTATTATAAAAATTCTTAATACTCATCAATCTGTCATTAGGTTGTTTTCTCTCGATATACGCTTTATCTGCAAACCACTTCAGGAGGTTCATTTCACAACCCTATTGGACAGATTCTTGGTTTTAAATATTCCGCTCAACTTTATTTCCCCAGCAGATTAAAACAAAATCCTCTTAAAGTTTAGGCAAAAAGCTAAAATCAGACAGAGTCAATATCGTATTTTAGATGTATGCATATAATATCTTATAGACCAGCATGATAAGACAATATTTTACAGCATGAAATAATAGAACCCTTTGAAAATAAAAAGAGAGGCGCATTTTATGTTAAACTTACTCTCCCTCTCCACTAAAAAACCAAGATTGCCACTCATATTGGTCTGCAAACAAGATAACTTCTCTGAGCAAGTGCCTTTTGGCTTCCCTCACTTTATCTGCTTGACTAACATAAAGCTCTATGAAAAAATTCTGCGCTTTAAAGTATGAATGCCCCCTAAAACACCCCATGCATAAAGTTTTTGCATGTCCTGTATCGCCATCATAGACGATAGTGTTTTAAGGTGTAGCAGAATAAAACAACACCTACCTCATTAAGGAAACTGAAGTTTTATCAATATCGTGATTAAAAATGTAACGTTTTTCATAAACTTCAACGGTCGGAGGTTGATGATTCTCTTCAAAAAAATCATAACCTTTCTTAAGCATAACCCAAAATTGATAATGAGGATCATTGCTATGACGTAACATATTATCCTTGGTCATGCGGAAAGGAAAAGCCTGCAACTGAAATGCTCTTTGTCCTCCTTTAAAAGCATCCCGTGCGAACGCATAAATTTGAGCCATGTTTTTATCACTCATAGAGTAACAACCAGCGGAAAAGCAAGAACCATGCACCATAAGATTGCTTCCTGTACGACCATTTTCCTGATCATAAAGGTTGGGAAATCCTATATTAAAAGAAAGATAATATTTTGAATAAGGATTCATTTGGTTTGCGGTAATCGTATAAAAACCTTCCGGTGTCTGAAGATCCCCTTCTTTGTATTTCGGTCCAAGCTTACCAGACCATTTACAAATACCATAGCGAGCAACCAAGATAAAAGGACCTGAACGAGATTGCTTCCAAACTTCAGCAACGTTTTCTTCTTTGAAAAATCGCATCAAAATTGGTGCATAGGGATCAATATCGTACAAAGCCATCCTATTCTGGATTTCCTGCGGAAGAGGCTGCTCAACTTTCGCACGAATAGAAGCTGGCAATCTTCCTTCACAAGCCGTCAATATTCCCATTACAAACAACACACACACAGCGAGGAATCTGTTAAATGTCATCGAAAAAAACTCCAATCCAACACCCCTCACAAAAAAACGACTTATGCTAATGACCGACCAATTTGAAGATATTTTTCTCTTCGCTCTTGTTTAAGAACTTCACCATCTTTTCCAGCCATAGTTTTTAAAGCTTCTGCAATAATCTCTCCCGTTGCATCAATGGCAACCTCTTTATCACGATGCGCTCCTCCTAAAGGCTCTGAAATAATGCCATCAATAATCTTTAAGCGATACAAATCTTGAGCGGTAATACGCATATTCATTGCAGCATCTTTTGCACGAGCTGGATCACGCCATAAAATGGAAGCCGCTCCTTCTGGAGAAATAACGGAGTAAATAGCATGTTCTAACATATAAACTTTATTGGCAGCCGCAATTGCTATCGCCCCCCCAGAACCGCCTTCTCCAATAACAACGGATACAACGGGAATTTTCAAACGCAAAGTTGCGGCTGTTGATTGAGCAATTGCTTCCGCTTGCCCACGTTCTTCAGCGCTTACCCCCGGATAAGCACCTGCCGTATCGACAAAGGTAAGAAGTGGCAAACCAAATCGGTCAGCCATTTCCATAATACGGACAGCTTTACGATATCCTTCTGGACGAGCAGAACCAAAATTATAGCGCAAACGTGTTTGCGTATCGTGACCTTTCTCTTGACCAATGTAAGCAACTGCTTCTCCTTTAAAGCGTGCAAAACCGGCTTGAATAGCCTCATCTTCAGCAAACTTTCGATCTCCTGCCAGAGGTGTAACATCACTCAATAGGCGTTTAGAGTAGTCCATAAAATGGGGACGATCAGGATGACGAGCGACTTGTGTTTTTTGCCATGGCGATAATTTTTTATAAAGATCGTGCAATGCCGTTTTGGAACGTTTTTCAAGACGCGCAATCTCGTCACTCATGTCAAGACTGCCTTTTTCCTGAGAAATTTTTTTTAATTCAAGAATTTTTCCGTCAAGATCAGCAACTGGTTTTTCAAAATCAAGATAATTATGCATTTGTACCAACTCATTCAGTGTCACTTATACACTTATAATTTCCTTTATAAAGTCTTTTTCCAAAACATCACCCTTTCTTTAACGAGCCTTTTGCGCATCGGCAAGGGGATGATGCTCATTGACTAAACGGTACAGTCCCTCTTCCAACACATGGGTATAAATCTGAGTGGTAGAAATATCAGAATGACCTAACAAATGTTGAACAGCGCGCAAATCAGCACCATTTTGCAAAAGATGGCTAGCAAAAGCATGGCGCAACACGTGGGGAGAAAAGCTTTCACTTTTTATTCCAGCCCTTTTAGCAAGATTTTTCAATTCCCGTGCAACAACCTGACGCGCAATATAGCCTGTTTCTGAATGCGCTGGGAAAAGATAAAGACTTTTCGCATCTTTTTCCTGATCACGCAAGTCCAACCACTGCAAAAGAACTTGATAGGCTTTTTTTGATAACAACACCATTCGTTCTTTTTTTCCCTTACCACGAACCAAAATACTGTATGCTTTCCCCCGAACAGCCTGCACAGGCAAACTCACCAACTCACTAATGCGTAATCCTGTTGCATAAAGCATTTCGCTTAACAGCTGAAGACGCAATGCGCGCAGATAATCCTTGGACCCATAATCTGCTTGATTAACCTCCAACTGTGCCAAATCAAGAAATTTTGTCACCGCATCTTCACTGATAATTTTGGGCAAAGGCCGCCCTTGGCGAGGAGCATCAATATCATGGGAAGGATCATCTGCTCTTAACCCTTCTGCATAGAGAAACTGATAAAATTGACGCAACGTCGATAAACGGCGCGCTTGTGAAGTTGCAGCAAAACCAAATGTATGCATGAGCGACAAAAGACCAATTAAATCTTCCTTTTGTGCTGAAAAAAGCGAAACCGAATGTGAAGACAATTCGTCTTGTACCCACTGTAAATCATGCTGATAAGCCGCAAGTGTATGGGCAGAAGCGCCTCGCTCAGCACTCATCATTTCAAGAAAACGCTCTATTACAATGTTACTTTTCATTGATTTATTCTCAAAGAAAGATTCTGCAAATCCAAAGAGACATCAACAGACATATCCACAGTTATGGGTTCAACAAAAACAACAAGAATGATCATTGTACTAAAAAGAATAGCAAACAAAATGAAAAGAATCATCAAAAGTCTGGTTAATGTTGGCATAAAATAATAAACTTTTCCAAAATACTCTATCTCTTATCCTACCGTATAAAGATTAACAGGAATTGACTTTAAAGCAGATAAATGCCGAAATAAGCTATGCAAAGTAATCGACCCCAACATCCGCCTATATCACAAATAAAAAGACAAATCTTATCTTCTCTTGATAATCAAGCTCTTGTATTCGTTGGTCTTATGGGAGCAGGGAAATCAGTCATCGGAAAACGTGTTGCCACCATGCTTGATTTACCCTTTTATGATTCTGATCAAGAAATCGAAAAAGCAGCACAAATGTCTATCGCAGAAATCTTTAAAATCTATGGTGAAGTAGAATTTCGTTCCCTTGAACAGCGTATTATTTTCAAGCTCATAAAAAAACGCCCTCTTGTCTTAGCAACAGGTGGCGGTGCTTACATAAATAAAGATACACAAAAAGCTATTCATCAAAATGGAATATCTATATGGCTCAAAGCAGATCTTGATATTCTTATGCAACGTGTTTCCAAGCGCCCAACACGACCGCTTCTTCAAACAGCAAATCCTAAAGAAACGATGCAAAAACTTATAGAACAGCGTTATCCTCTCTATGCAAAAGCACACTTAACAATTAACAGTCATAAAGAAAGCCCCTACAGTGTGGCAAAAAATGTCATCCGATCTCTACAGCACTACCTCCATACAAAAAATAGATAGAAAGAACGAACATGCACGCCCAAACCGTTACCGTTAAATTAGACAAGCACTGTTACGATATCATCATTGGTCCAGATCTTATTGCACAAGCAGCTTTACGGATTAAGCATTCTCTTAAGCAAAAAGATTTTCATCAAACACGCTTGGCAATTGTTACAGATACCAATGTTGCATCCCTCCATTTGGATACATTGCAAGCAGAATTAACAAAAAATAAAATCCATACTGTCCCTATTATTGTAGACGCAGGAGAACAATCAAAATCATTTTCAACCTTGCAAGTCGTCATCGACCAAATTCTTGCTGCACGCTTAGAAAGAGGTGACTGTGTTATTGCTTTTGGTGGTGGTGTTATTGGAGATCTAGCAGGATTTGCAGCAAGTATGATACGCCGCGGAATGAACTTTATTCAAATGCCCACAACGCTTCTTGCACAAATTGATTCCTCTGTTGGAGGCAAAACGGGCATCAACAGCCGATATGGTAAAAATCTTATTGGTGCTTTTTATCAACCGCAATGCGTTATTGCTGATACATCTGTTCTTGATACACTACCACCACGTGAATTTCGCGCAGGTTATGCGGAAATGGTCAAATATGGACTCATTAACCAGCCTGATTTCTTTGAATGGCTTGAAAAAAACGGACAAGAAATTTTTTCTAATGGCTCGATAAGAATAGAAGCCATTGTTCGCTCATGCCAATTTAAAGCTGCCATAGTCGCACGTGACGAATACGAAATCGGAGAGCGTGCACTCTTAAACTTCGGTCATACCTTTGGGCACATGCTTGAAACAGCAACCGCTTATGATTCAAAACGTTTAATTCACGGTGAAGCTGTAGCAATTGGAATGGTTCTTGCGCATCAATTCTCTGGACAACTAAATCTAGTAGCTCCCACACTCCCAAACCGTATCAAAACACACCTTAAAGCTGTAGGTTTACCTACGCAATTAAAGGATATCCCTGGAGATTTACCAAATGCTGAAACATTAATGAGTCTCATTGCTCAAGATAAAAAAGTTTCACAAAACAATCTGACTTTCATTTTGACACGCGGACTTGGCCAATCATTTATTGCAAAAAATGTTCCTCCAGATTCAGTTTTATCCTTTTTGGAACAAAAATTAACAGAAATCCGTTAATTCGTATTGAATATAATTGATTCGTTTTTATACTTCTATTAAAGAAATAGTTATGATGATGTCTGCGTAGCTCAGTAGGATAGAGCACAGGATTCCTAAAGAAATTGGGCGCCTCGAGGAGAAATTCTCAAAGCGGATCTGCTCAAATTCGGGGAAAGCTTCATAGGCAAAACTATATGCCAATCCCGAGCCAAGCCTCTCCTCACATGAGAGGAAGGTGTAGAGACTGAACGGGCGGCACCTAAAAGGCACAAGCTTCAAGGTGAAGAGACAGTCCAGACCACAAACAGCTTGTAAAGCTGGCGGTGAAAACCGAAGTGGTATGAATCCTGGGGTCGCAGGTTCGAATCCTGCCGTAGACACCATCATATAAGATAAATTACTTTTCATATAGGGAAGCATTATGAAAAAAACTCTACAAATTTTAGGATTTTTTTCCTCTTTATTATTTTTCAATGTCAGCAGTACCTTGGCTGCTGCTTTAGTCATTGAAGTATCAGGTAATCCAGAAACACAAACCATAACCTATCAATGTGATATGGGAGCAAATAAAGAACGCGTTGAAGCAACCTATCACAAAGCTGACAATATTTCATTGGTTGATTTCAAATGGAAAGGCGATCGTATTATCGCTGCAAATGTTATTGCTGCTTCTGGAGCAAAATATGTGGGGGAGCAATATATCTGGTGGGAGAAAAATAAAGAAGTAACACTTTATGATCTTATTCAAGACCCAGAAGAAAAAAAACCCATCCTATGTAAGGATGAATCACTGTTATTATTTTAAATAACTGAGGAAATGTCATGAAAAAAATTGCTTTTATTGTAAGATTTTTTGCTGCTTTAAGCCTACCACTCTTCGGTTCACTCAATGCTTTTGCTGGCTCTTTAGTTATTGAAGTTCCAGATGATCCAGAGCCAAAAACAGAAGTTATAGCCTATCAATGTGAAACAAGTACAAGTAAAGAGCGTGTTGAAGTAACCTATCTCAATGCTGGTAACATTTCGCTTGTTGATTTCAAATGGCAAGGAAAACGCATCATCGCTTCCCGCAGCATAAATGCTTCTGGAGCAAAATATATGGGAGGACCTTATATATGGTGGACAAAAGGAAATGAAGCCACACTTTCTGATCTCATTAATGATCCAGAAGAAAAAAATCTTATTCAATGTGTAGAAGAACAAAAAACAGAATAAAAAAGCTTATTGTATCTTAAAAATCACTCTGGCTCGTATCACATGATATTTCATTGGAAGTAGATGTTTGTTTTTCCATATTACGTGATAAAAGAGCCAGCGGTTTTTCTAATTTATTTTCTGAATAATGTCGATAAGCCGCTGCTTGTGATACCAGCATAGAAGCAACGGGTATTGTTACAAGTAAAAAAATCATCAACAAAAATTCATGAAAAACAAAATGATGATCTACAAAAATTGAATAAAGAAACGACGCTATAAGAATACTTCCAGCACCCCAACTTGTACTCAACGAAAGCATATGTAAACGTCTATAAAAAGTGTGAAGACGCACTAACCCTATTGTTCCAATCAATGTGAGACCAGATCCTAATATCAAAAAAATCGTAACAGCAAGTGCAACAACAAGCGATACATCATCTTTCATTCAATAATCTCCCCCCGCATAAGAAATTTTGCCAACGCAATACTTGATACAGGACCCAATAAGCCAACGATGAGTGCCGCCACAAAATAAATGGTTGTTCCTGAACGGATGTCGAATGTAAGAAACAAAAGAATAGTGATGATATAAAGAGCATCCAACCCCACAATCCGATCTTGCGCCCGTGGTCCACGAATCAAACGAAACAGTGCGAAAATCATTGCCAAACTTAAAAAAAACTGTGAAAGATAAAGCCCCCAATAAAGGATTACCATACTCATTAAAAAATCTCCAAAAGTAATTGCTCATAGCGTTTTTTGATCAATTTCTGATAATCATATCCATTTTTAAAATTTAAGACATGAAGCAAAAGTTCACTATTCTTTCTATTATAGGCAATCCAAACCGTTCCTGGAGTTGCTGAAAGAATACATGCCAAAACAGCTAAAGCCGTACGACTTTCAAGCGAAATGGGCACCACAATAAAACCAGACTGCTGTTTTTTAGATCTTTTGGTTAAAACGAAACAAGCCACAGCGATATTTGAAATGATAGAATCAATAAACACACGAAAAAACAGCTGGAAAACAGCAGGCCAACTTTTAATCGTTATTTTTTCCGGCTCGAGAAGCCGCATCACCCAGCCCCCAAACAAAGCAATGATAACGCCTAAAAGCAATTGACCGAAACTAAAACCATTTAAGATCAGCCACATAAAAATAATTGCCATGCTAGAAAAAGGGAAAAAATAACAATGTTTCACTGATGAATCCTCCTATTTTCGAGAGAAAAATCATCTAAAATGCTGCCAATATAATTTTGAGGTTCATACAAAGTTTTGGCCGTTTCAAGCATATAATGACTAACAGGGCCAGCAACAATTGTAATCAGAAAACATAAAGCAAGCAGAACGGCAATGGGCGCAAATTCAATCGCCTGTACCCGTGGAATCCTCCCTTCAAGAGAAACCCAAAAAGTTCGAATGCCCGTTCGTGTCATAGCAATCAAAGCAGCAAAACCAGACAGAGTGACAAAAATCATAAAAAGCCAATCGTGATAAACAGGTAGAGAGGTAGAAATATTTTCTTTATGGTTTAAAATTGCCACAAACATCATAAATTTAGCAACAAAACCAGAAAAAGGGGGAAGCCCAATAATCAAAAGTGCACAAAGACCAAAACAAGCTCCAAGAATGGCCAAAGTTACCGGTAAATAAGTCCCCACTTCATCTTCTTCTTCCTCTTCATCGTCCCCATAGACTTCCATTGTAACCGTCAAAACATTGGCTGCTACATCTTGACATCGTTCAACCAATTCTACAACAAGAAAAAAAGCACCCAGTGCCAAAGTTGAAGAAACAATATAAAAGAGTGCCCCTGCGACCAGATCTGTATTGCCAATCCCAATTGCTGTTAACAATGTCCCAGAAGAGATTAAAACACTATAAGCTGCCAAACGTACTAAGACTTGGCTTGCCAAGACCCCGATAAAACCAAAAGCCATAGTGGCAAGCCCACCGTAGAACAAAACCGTTTGACCAAAATGACTAAACTGTCCACTTTCTGGTCCAAACCATAACAACGTTAAACGTAAAATAATATAAATACCGACTTTGCTTAAAAGTGCAAAAGAAGTTCCAACAGGCGCTACTGCTGCACTATAAGTTGGCATCAACCAAAAATTCAATGGCCACACCCCTGCTTTAATTAAGAAAGCAATTCCCAAAAGCGCAGCCCCTATTTCGAATAAAGTTATATCGCTAGAAGCGATATATTGTATTTTTACAGCCAAATCAGCCATATTGAGGGTGCCCACGATTCCATAAATGAGCGCCACCCCAATGAGAAAAAACAAGGAAGCCACCAGATTAACCACGACATAATGCAACCCAGCACGCACACGCAATGGACCAGAACCATGCAACGCAAGGCCATAAGAAGCTGTTAACATCACTTCAAAAAATACAAATAAATTAAATAAATCACCTGTTAAAAAAGCACCGTTTATTCCAACTAAGAAAAATTGCATCAATGACTGAAAATGAGGACCCGCTTTATACCAATGTGCCCGTGCAAAAACCAACGCCGCGCTAATCAACAAGCTAGAAAGCAAAAGCATCATAGCACTTAAGCGATCAAGCACCAAAACAATACCAAAAGGTGCAGGCCAATTACCAAGCCGATAAACATCTGCATCTGGAGCAACTTCACGCGCACGCATCACCAGTAAAACAGCAATGACAACTAACAATGCGGCAGAAAAAATACTTATGAGTGATTTCAATTTTGAACGACGTTCATCATAGAACAGAAGAAGGGCGCCAGTACTTAACGGCAAAAGAATCGGTAAAATAAGAAGATAATGCACATAAGCTTCCATCACTGTACCTCACGTCCATCAACGTGATCTGAACCTGTTAAACCGCGTGAAACCAATAAGATAACCAAAAATAAAGCTGTCGTTGCAAAACCGATCACAATCGAAGTTAAAACCAAAGCCTGCGGAAGAGGATCAACATAATTCGCCGGATTGATCACCATCGTAGGATCAACGATTGGCGCTGCATTACTGCGTGGTCTACTCATTGCAAATATGAAAAGATTAACACCATAGGATATCAAAGACAAACCAAGAATGACTTGAAAAGTTCGGGGACGCAAAATGAGCCAAATGCCAGATCCGACAAGAACACCAATAGCCAAAGAAAGAATAATTTCCATTAATTTTCCTTCTCTTTTAAAGCAGGTTTTTTACCGATTCGATAACTGCGTATTGATTGATGTGCAAGTGCAATTAAAATGAGAATCGTTGCTCCTAGCACAAGAGAAAACACACCAAAATCAAACAAAAAAGCAGATGCTATAGGTACCTTTCCAATCAATGGAACATGAATATATTGGAAAAATGATGTTAAAAAAGGATACCCAACAAACAAAGCCCCTGTTCCCGTTACAACCGATAGCAATAAGCCAAAGCCCATCCAGCGTAAAGGCAAAACTCTTAAATGATTTTCTACCCAACGAATATCCCGTGCAAGATATTGCAAAATAAAGCCTATTGCTAAAGTCACACCACCAACAAATCCACCACCTGGAAGATCATGTCCTCGCACAAATAAATAAAAAGAAAAAGCAATAATAACGGAAAAGAGCCACCCCATAATAACAGAAGGTACAGCGAGATAATTCTGTACTGTATCCCCCACATTTCTATCTGGCTGCGCCTTATCAAAAGCTTCCTGAACGCGTTGTTGAAATGGCGGCTCAATACTTTCAGGAGCAGGACGAAATCGACGCAAAAGAGCAAAGACAGTCAAAGAAACAACCCCCAAAACCACAACTTCTCCCATCGTATCAAAACCACGGAAATCAACCAGCAATACATTCACAACATTGCGCCCCCCCGCACTCCAATAAGCATTTTTCAGAAAAAAATTAGAAACCGTTGTCCCTTGAGGACGTGTCATCATCGCAAAAGAGAGCCATGCAACACCAGAACCTCCCATAATTGCTATGATGCAATCACGAGCACGACGCAAACGCACTCCAAAACGCACAGACGTTGGAGCAGGATGATTATACACACGCTTAGGCAACCAACGCAAACCAAGCAATAATAAGACAACTGTCACCACTTCAACAACCAGTTGCGTTATAGCCAAATCGGGCGCAGAAAGCCATAAAAAGGTTGCGCACGTCATCAAACCTGATCCCCCCAAAAGCATGAGTGATGCAAGACGATGAAACTTTGCTTGCCAAGCAACTAAAAGCGCGCATAATCCACCCACCAGCCAAAGTGCAAGAAAAGGAATATCAAGTGGAAAAAGCGGTAATCCCCCTGGTGCAATTAAACCATCACGCCAAAGCAAAAGACCAACAAAAATGAAACACACAATAAAAATCCAGTGCAACTGGATTTGCAAACGGCGTGTTGACAAAACAGATTCCACCGCACGTGCCCATTTCCAAGAAATAATCACAAGAATGCGTTCAAAAATACGCGGTCCTTTCAAATGGCGAAAAAAGGGAGGACCATCATCACAAGATAAAAAATAACGCCGCCCAACAACATAGAGCAAGCCGCCTCCTAATAAAGCCACCAAGCTCATCATTAATGGCGTATTAACCCCATGCCAAACAGCCAAACTATAAGGGATCGTCATCGGTCCTAAAACAGATACAACGGCATTATCTAAAATAGGCCCGATTGTTAAATTAGGAAGAATACCAACAGCCAAACAAATAAACACCAAAAGTTCCATGGGTAAACGCATAAAATGCGGTGGTTCATGGGGCATTTTGGGTAACTCATCTGATTGTGGTCCCCAAAAAACACCATGAATAAAACGTATAGAATAGGTCACACTAAACAGGCTAGCAAGCGTTGCTACATAAGGAGCAATCCAGTCAAGCCATGATTCCATATGTGTTTCAACAGCTTCAGCAAAAAACATTTCTTTTGATAAAAAACCATTGAGCAAAGGAACACCAGCCATCGCTGCACTTGCTACTAAAGCAAGAGTTGCTGTAATGGGCATAGAGCGATAAAGACCTGTTAGCTTACGCATATCACGTGTTCCCGTTTCGTGATCAATAATACCAGCAGCCATAAATAAAGACGCTTTAAAAGTAGCATGATTAGCCATATGAAAAATCGCAGCAACACATGCAAGAGGACTCCCAAGGCTTAAAAGCGTGGTAATCAATCCAAGATGACTAATCGTTGAGTAAGCAAGCAATCCCTTTAAATCTTGCTGAAACATAGAACAATAAGCCCCAAGAAGAAGTGTTGAAAGTCCTGAAAAGCCAACCAACCAAAACCAAGACTCTGTCCCAGCGAGCACAGGCCATAAACGAACCAGCAAAAACAACCCAGCTTTTACCATCGTTGCCGAATGCAGATAAGCCGATACGGGTGTTGGCGCTGCCATCGCATTAGGCAACCAAAAATGAAAAGGAAATTGTGCGCTTTTTGTTAATCCGCCCAATAAAATACAAATAAGGGCAGGGATATAAAGCGAACTTGATCGGATCACATCTCCAGACTGCAAAATTTTATCCAGATCAAAACTACCAACGATATACCCAATCAATAAAACCCCAATAAAAAGGGTAAAACCACCAAAACCTGTAATCGTTAAAGCCATACGCGCCCCTTCACGCGCACTGGCATTATGGTACCAATAACCAATCAACAAAAAAGAAAAAATACTAGTGAGTTCCCAGAAAACAACCAAAAACACGAGATTACCTGATAAAACAATCCCTGTCATTGAGCCCATAAAGGCTAGAAAAAAAGAAAAAAATCGTGGTACAGAATCCGCAGGATCCATATAATAACGAGCATAAACAACAACAAGCAGCCCAATTCCTGTAATGAGCAAGCAAAAAAGCCACGACAGACCATCCATTCGGATGATCAAATCACACCCCCATTCTGAAAGCCAAGGAATATTTAAACGGATAATGTGATTGCCGCGAATTACTGGATAAAGCATGATTGTAAAAAGAAGACTAAAAAGAGCAATGCCCCCAGCAAACCATGCTTCATTATTTTTTGCTGTCGAACGAAAAAAGCCAATGATAGCGCTTCCACCAAAGGGAAGCAAAATGAGCAATATCAACATTGCTTCCCGTGTTGTCATTCTTTCAGCTCCATCCTGCCCTTAATATTTTGTCATTGACAAAACAAAAATTTATATTTCCACCCCCCATTCCACACTTAATGATAATAAGATTTAATAAAACTTAAAAGCATTTAAATTTTAAAAAAAAACAATGCTTGCATGGAAATGCTGCGCACCAGACAAGTTTTCTTTTTATTGTAAGAACAATAACACTCACGACAAGAAGCAATTAAAATTTTATTTAATTATTTCTATCCTTTAAAAAAACGCGATAAACACTGTTTACGAGGCCCATGAAAAGGCTGAAAACTATTATCATTTTTATTATAAGAGCGATAACGGGCACGGCAAGATTCAACATGTTGTTTAAGCATCCATAGCTCTTTTTTTTCTGGCTTTTCTGAAGAAGACGTTAAAAATACCCTTTTAGCATCTGATACATCTTTTAATGATACGCCTTTTGTGCTTAAATGCGGTGATGTAACAAAAGCCGCTTCAGGATACCACCAATTATCTTTATACTTAACATAACCACGCCGATAATGATGATAACCCTTAAAACCATTCAGTTCTCTACGCCCCGTAAAAATCAAAGGCACCGAACTCTCTTGAATAAAGGTCTGAGAGACCAATTTGGCTTTAGCAGCACCTCTATTTTGCTCCAAATGAACCAGAGCTGTTGTTATCATGAAAAGACTGCTGATAAATACAAAAGCTAAAGCATAATATAATTGTTTTTTCATACGCAAAACTCAAAATAATAAATGACAGCTTTTACAGAAAGCTTTTCTATTGCTAGACAGAAACAGATTCTTTTCTTAAGATTCTTTTTTCTTGAGACATTCTGTTACTCTTTGTACTAAACGCTAATCTTAGCAATAAGATCCTTCAAACAAGAATGAATAAATGATGATAAAAACCCCCTACTATCTTATAGACAAATCGAAACTCATCAAAAATATGCAAACAATTTCTCGTTTACGAGAAATATCAGGGGCAAAAGTTTTGCTTGCTTTGAAATGTTTTGCCACATGGAGTGTTTTTGATTTAATGTCTGAATTCATGGATGGAACCACATCTTCATCTCTTTATGAGTTGCGTTTAGGAAGAGAAAAATTTGGCAAAGAAACCCATGCTTACTCGGTTGCTTGGGCCGATCACGAAATTGATGAAGCCTGTGGTTATGCAGATAAAATTATCTTCAACTCAATCCAACAACTTCAACGCTTTTCTGATGCAACAAAAACCATTCAACGAGGTCTAAGATTAAACCCAGGAATGAGTGCATCAGATTTTGACCTTGCCAATCCCTCCCGCCCTTTTAGTCGCTTAGGAGAAACAAACCAAAGTGCTATTAAAGAAGTTCTGCCTCTCATCAATGGCTTGATGATCCATAACAATTGTGAAAATGCTGATTTTGATCTTTTTAACCAAATGCTTGGGGCTATGGAAGAAAAGTTTTCAGAACTTTTTTCTGCTGTTGATTGGATAAGCCTTGGCGGTGGAATTCATTTTACAGCTGAAAATTATCCTTTAGAAGCTTTCGCAGAACGCTTAAAGCATTTTGCAAAAACCCATGGTGTCACTCTTTTTCTAGAACCAGGAGAAGCCGCTATCACCAAAAGCACCACCTTAGAAGTCAGCGTTCTTGACACATTGTACAACGAAAAAAATCTTGCCATCGTTGATAGCTCAATCGAAGCCCATATGCTTGATCTTCTCATTTATCGTGAAAATGCCAAATTAGAACCCAATCAAGGAGAACACGAAATAATGATCTGCGGAAAATCCTGTCTTGCTGGCGATATTTTTGGAACATTTCAGTTTCAAAAACCTCTTAAAATAGGGGATAGACTGTCTTTTCAAGATGCAGCAGGTTATACAATGGTCAAGAAAAACTGGTTTAATGGGGTGACAATGCCTGCTATTGTTCTTAAAGAATGCGATGGTACATTAACGCTGCAACGCCAATTCAGCTACAATGACTATCGGACAAGCCTTTCATAAAGATAACCACAAAAAACGTCATACAACAGTATTAAAAAGGAGATGAACCCACAATGAAAAAAAACGTTCTCATTATTGGTGCTGGAGGTGTTGCACAAGTTGTTGCGCACAAATGTGCTCAAAACAACGATCTTCTTGGTGAAATTCATATTGCTTCACGAACACTCAAAAAATGTGAGGCCATTATTACTTCTATTAAAGAAAAAAATTCTATGAAAAAACCAGGTGTTCTCAATGGCCATTCGCTCAATGCCATGAATGTAGAAGAAACTATAAAACTCATCCAAAAAACCAAATGCGAAATTGTTATTAATGTTGGTTCAGCTTTTCTTAATATGTCTGTTCTTTCAGCTTGTATCGAAACCAAATGCGCTTATATTGACACTGCCATTCACGAAGATCCTCTTAAAATTTGTGAGACTCCTCCTTGGTACGGCAATTATGAATGGCCTCGGCGTCAAGAATGTGAACAAGCGGGTATCACTGCTATTTTAGGCGCAGGCTTTGATCCAGGTGTGGTAAATGCCTATGCAGCGCTCGCAAATGAATGTTATTTTGATAAAATCACAGATATTGATATTATTGATATTAACGCCGGAAATCACGGGCGTTGGTTTGCTACAAACTTTGATCCAGAAATTAACTTCCGTGAATTTACAGGACAAGTATGGTCATGGCAAAATAAAAAATGGATTTCCAATAAAATGTTTGAAGTCAGCCATGAATGGGATCTTCCTGTTGTGGGAAAACAAAAAGCCTATATGACAGGACATGATGAAATTCATTCTCTTTCCAAAAATCTTGATGTCCAAAATATCCGCTTCTGGATGGGGTTTAGTGATCGTTATATCACTGTTTTTACCGTTTTGAAAAATCTTGGTCTCTTATCCGAGCAGCCCATTAAAACAGCAGAAGGACAAGAAATTGTCCCTTTAAAAGTTGTAAAAGCTGTCTTACCTGATCCCTCCTCTCTCGCTCCAGAATACACAGGAAAAACCTGTATTGGAGATCTTATTAAAGGCGAAAAAGATGGAAAACCAAAAGAAATTTTTATCTATAATGTAGCCGATCACACACAAGCTTTTCATGAAACAGGAGCACAAGGCATTTCTTATACAGCTGGTGTACCAGCCGCCGCAACCGCTCTTCTCATTTCCACAGGCGAATGGGATGTTAAAACGATGGTCAACGTAGAAGAATTACCACCCCACCCTTTCCTCAAATATCTTGATCATATGGGGCTTTCCACCTTTATAAGAGAACAAGAAGAGGATAAAAAATTACAATTTTAAATGTATCCGCATTAGGCTTGATCTTTTAAATTATCACAAAACCGCCAAATAAAAAAAACTTAATATTCTTATGAAATTATGTTTTGCCAAAAATTTTAGCTATAGATTGTATTTTGGCAACATTGGGATTTATTAAAAACCTTAAAGAAGATACAGATCATCTTTTTAAGATACAGAAAACACTGATCAAAAATAACAGAGAGGCAAAAACTGTTTTAATCATACTGTATGACTTGCTATTGTCATCAAAAAGAGAGTGTCTCAACAAAAGATATAAAATACCGCTCTTTTAAAAAGAGTGGTATTTTGTAAAATATGTGACATCCTCTTGATTTTAAAGGATGAAGATTTCTAACCCGCACCAATCGTTAAACAATCCTATTTATTTCTTTGAGAAAATTCCTCTTGGATTGCCGCTTCATATGATTCATCATAATGAATAACATATTGATTTATAATCATAAATTATTGTTTCTATAAACAATAGTCTGTAAATAATAAAGCTTCTTATCGACGCCTTCCACTTGGCTTTTCACTTCATTAAACGCGATAAGCAAATTTTTCTCTAAATATACAACAAACTATAAGCATAACTTACTGTTTTGCACATTGAATGAGAGCCCCCTCATACCGTAGGATTCTCTCACTACAAATCTGTTTATATTGAATTAATCAAAACCATTTCTTTTACATATCACAAGCAGAGGAGTCCGTATGAATAAAAGGTAACAGCAAAAAAAATACCTCTTATAAATTCTCTCAAATAGCCGAAAAGTGTATAATTGAAGGTTAGTATATAATTTATAGTGCCGACTTATATCTTTTATTAAACATAAAGATGATGATCTATAATGGGGTTTATATATTTCATGAAAAACTTTACGGTTATACCATTCACGAGCATACTATCGCGAAATAGGCTTGAGATTTTTGAGAGGTGTTTCTTTAAAACAAAGTACGCAAATAGGCTGAGAATCCTATCTTGAATATTTTATAATAGTACAAAAATACCTCATATATAAAACCTTCCATAGACTTAATACGACTAAGCACTCACTCGCTCTAAACGAGTGCGCACAACAAGATAATCAATCAAAACTACACAACTGAGATCTAAAACAACAATTATTGAAAAGCACACAACAAATTAAGCAGAACACCTTATACTATTGGTTTTATTCTTTTTAAAAATGTTGTTGCATGCTTCACAAATATTTGCTGCCTACTGTGCTTTT
Source organism: Bartonella tribocorum (assembly GCF_002777915.1). Classification (GTDB taxonomy): domain Bacteria; phylum Pseudomonadota; class Alphaproteobacteria; order Rhizobiales; family Rhizobiaceae; genus Bartonella; species Bartonella tribocorum_A. The sequence goes on from NZ_NJGE01000001.1 coordinate 23,457, forward strand.
AAAATGTACTCTTTAAAAGTTTTTTAAATATGAAGTGGTTTAGCAAATGTTGCCAAAGCTGCTTCACGAACTGCTTCTGATAAGGTAGGATGTGCATGACAACAGCGGCCTAGATCTTCTGATGAACCACCAAACTCCATTAAAACTGCAATTTCGTGGATCATTTCACCAGCAGCAAATCCAAGAATATGCCCCCCCAAAACCCGATCTGTTTTTTTATCAGAAAGGATTTTAACAAACCCATCACTCTTTTGCATTGCGCGTGCACGACCATTGGCCATAAAAGGAAATTTGCCAACATTATATTCAATACCGGCGGCTTTCAGTTCTTCTTCTGTCTTTCCTACACTTGCAATTTCCGGCTGTGTATAAACAACACTAGGAATAACATCAAAATTAACATGTCCTCTTTGACCTGCCAAAATTTCTGCCACAGCAACGCCTTCTTCCTCTGCTTTATGCGCTAACATTGGCCCTTTTACGACATCACCAATCGCATAAATTCCCGGAACATTCGTCTGCCAATGGGCATCAATTGCAATAAAGCCGCGTTCATCTAACTGAACACCAGCCTCACTCAAGCCAAGCCCCTCCGTATAAGGAGAGCGCCCAGTCGCAATAAGCACAACATCAGCCTCTAAAGTTTCAGATTCACCACCTTTGACAGATTCAAAGCTCACCTGAGCCGTTGAATCAGATTTTGTAATAGCTGTTACCTTTGCACCCGTTTTATATTCAATCCCTTGTTTTTCCATTAATTTCTGAAATTGACGTGAAACTTCACCATCCATTGAGCCCAAAACTTTATTAAGATACTCAATAATAGTCACTTTAGCCCCTAAACGGCTCCAAACCGACCCAAGTTCTGAACCAATGACACCAGCACCAACCACAATCATATGGGCAGGTACTTTTTCAAGTGAAAGGGCTCCCGTAGAAGAAACAATAGTCTTTTCATCAATTTCAACATTCACCCCTGGAATGCCCGAACTCTCTGAACCTGTAGCAATAATAATATTCTTTGTTTCAATTGTTTGTTTATGACCATCTCTGGCAACAACTTCCACATGACCAGCACTCAAAATTTTGGCTGTCCCAAAAAAAGTATCAACTTTATTTTTTTTCATCAAAAAAGAAACGCCACTTGTATTGGCTGTCACCACAGCTTTCTTATGAACCATCATTTGTTCAAGATTAAGTTTAGATTTGCCAATAGAAATCCCAAGTGTTTCAAAACCATGCTGAGTTTCAGCAAACACTTCTGAAGCGTGCAACAAAGCTTTAGAAGGTATACAACCAACATTGAGACATGTTCCCCCTAATGTTGTACGCTTTTCAATAATCGCTACTTTAAGCCCTAATTGTGCCGCCTTTATTGCTGCTACATAACCACCTGGACCCGCTCCGATCACAGCCACATCATAAGACATCCGTTTCTCCTTTCATCCCGAAAACTGTATTTTACAAATCAAGAACAAGGCGTTCCGGATCTTCTAAGCTTTCCTTAATACGCACAAGGAAAGTTACAGCTTCTTGCCCATCCACAATACGGTGATCATAAGAAAGCGCTAAATACATCATGGGGCGGATGACCACTTGGCCCTCAACAACCATTGCTCGCTCTTTAATCGCATGCATTCCCAAAATACCAGATTGTGGTGCATTCAAAATCGGTGTTGACATCAACGATCCATACACACCACCATTGGTAATGGTAAAAGTTCCGCCTTGCATATCAGAAACGGCTAATTTTCCATCACGCGCAAGACGCCCCAAACGGCCAATCTCCTTTTCAATCTCTGCCAATGACATTTGATCTGCATCACGCACCACTGGAACGACAAGCCCTTTATCCGTTCCAACAGCAATTCCAACATTGACATAGTTTTTGTAAACAATATCTGTTCCATCGATTTCGGCATTAACAGCAGGAAGTTCTTTTAATGCATGACAAACAGCTTTGGTAAAAAATCCCATAAAACCAAGTTTAACACCATGTTTCTTTTCAAAAAGATCCTTATAACGCTTGCGCAAATCCATCACTGCCGACATATCAACCTCATTAAATGTGGTTAACATCGCTGCTACATTTTGCGCATCTTTAAGACGACGAGCAATTGTTTGACGCAACTTCGTCATACGAACCCGCTCTTCACGCGTTTCTGGAATAGGAGCCACTGAAGAACTCGTCGCAGAAGAAGAAGGTGTAGAAGCCTTTGTTCTTTGTTCTAATCCACCAAGAACATCTCCTTTAAGAATTTGTCCACGTTTTCCAGAACCTGAGATATCACTTTTTGCGACATTATTTTCAGCCATCAATTTTGCTGCTGAAGGTGAAGGAGGCATAGTACTGCTCGAAGCAGGCTTCTCCGATTCAGATGAAGCTGCTGGAACAGGTGTAGCAGAAGGCGAAAATGATTGGGAAACACCAGCTTCACCAGCTTCCACCGCTCCTAAAAGAGCATTGACTTCAACCGTATCGCCTTCTTTTGCAATGATTTCAGATAATTTCCCTGCAACAGGAGAAGGAACTTCAACTGTTACCTTATCAGTTTCTAATTCAACCAAAGGCTCATCCATAGCGACAGCTTCGCCAAGTTTTTTAAACCATTTGCCAACCGTTGCTTCGGTAACCGATTCGCCCAAAGTAGGAACACGGATTTCTGTAGTCATAATATTTTTCCATACATCAGAGTAGTAATAAATTAAGAACCTAACGCGTCTTTAAGAAACGCAGCCAGTTGTTCAAGGTGTTTCACCATTAACCCAGAGGCCGGTGACGCACTCGCAGGACGCCCTGCATAACGAGCACGTGAATATTGCGCATTAATATGCGTCAAAACCCATTCCAAATAAGGCTCAATAAATGACCAAGCCCCCATGTTTTTTGGTTCCTCTTGACACCAAAAAACCTCTGCCTGCAAAAAGCGCGACAACACATTCACTAAAACTTTTGCAGGGAAAGGATACAACTGTTCAACACGAAGAAGATAAACATCATCGATACCCTTTTTCTCACGTTCTTCATAAAGGTCATAATAAACCTTTCCTGTACAAAGAACGACACGACGAATTTTATTATCTTTCTGCAATTTCACGACAGAATCTTTGAGACATTCTGCATCATCAAGCAACACACGATGAAAACTTGTTTCTGGTCCCATTTCACTGAGAAGAGAAACGGCCCGCTTATGACGCAAAAGTGATTTTGGTGTCATTAAAATCAATGGCTTACGGAAATCACGCTTAATTTGTCGACGCAAAATGTGAAAATAATTTGCAGGGGTTGTACAATTAGCAACCTGCATATTATCTTCCGCACAAAGCTGAAGAAATCGCTCTAGCCTTGCAGAAGAATGTTCCGGTCCTTGCCCTTCAAAACCATGAGGTAATAAACACACAAGACCAGACATACGAAGCCATTTACGCTCTGCGGATGAAATAAATTGATCAAAGATGACCTGTGCACCATTAGAAAAGTCACCAAATTGTGCTTCCCAAAGTGTTAATCCTCGTGGTTCAGCGAGAGAATATCCATATTCAAAACCAAGAACAGCTTCTTCAGAAAGCATAGAATTAACAACTTCATAAAGCGCTTGCCCTTTTTGTAAATGGTTCAAAGGAATATAACGCGCTTCATTTTCTTGGTCATAAAGAACCGAATGACGTTGTGAAAAAGTTCCCCGTTCAACATCCTCACCGGAAAGACGAACCGGCGCTCCTTCTAAACAAAGCGAACCAAAAGCGAGAGCTTCAGCGGTTGCCCAATCAACGCCCTCACCCGTTTCAAAAATTTTAGCACGATTGTTTAAAAAACGCTGTATCGTTTTATGAACATTAAAATTTGCTGGAACTTCGACAAGTTTCTGACCAATTTCCTTTAAAGTCTTTAACTCAACGCCTGTTGTTCTAGAATGTTGCTCATCAGTATTACTAAAAGCCTTGAGTCCCGTCCAACTTCCATCAAGCCAATCAGCTTTATTAGGTTTATAAGAAGCACTTGCTTCCAATTCATCTTCAAGTTTATCACGCCATAACTTTTTTTGTTGCTCAATTTCTTCTGAAGAAACCATTCCTTCTGCTATCAATTGATCACTATAAAGCTGAAGTGTTGTTTTATGACTACGAATTGCTTTATACATAAGTGGCTGTGTAAAGGAAGGTTCATCGCCTTCATTATGTCCATAACGGCGATAACAAAACATATCAATGACCACCGGTTTATGGAAAATTTGACGAAACTCCATTGCTATCTTTGCAACAAAAACAACAGCTTCAGGATCATCCCCATTCACATGGAAAATGGGAGCATCAATCATTTTTGCAACATCAGATGGATAAGGCGAAGAACGTGAAAAACGTGGCGCTGTTGTAAAACCAATCTGATTATTAATAATAACATGAAGTGAGCCTGCAACACGATAACCTTTAAGACCTGAAAGACCAAAAGTTTCTTGGATAACACCTTGTCCTGCAAAAGCAGCATCACCATGAATAAGCAATGGCAACACTTTTGAACGCTCATTTAATGGGAGTGAATCAGTGTGTGGGGGGCCCACAAGCTGATCTTGTTTAGCACGTGCTTTTCCCATAACAACCGGATCAACAATTTCAAGATGAGAAGGATTAGCCAAAAGTGATAAATGAACTTTATTCCCATCAAAGTCCAAATCTGCAGTCGTTCCTAAATGATATTTAACATCACCTGATCCCTCTACATCATCTGGTTTATAAGATCCCCCTTTGAATTCGTGAAAGATAGCTCTATGCGGCTTGGCGAGAACTTGTGAAAGAACATTTAAACGACCACGATGGGCCATTCCCAAAATAACTTCCCGCACCCCTAAAGCACTACCACATTTAATAATTTGCTCAAGAGCAGGAATCAACGCTTCACCACCATCAAGTCCAAAACGTTTTGTACCTTTATATTTAGTATCTAAAAACTGTTCGAATCCCTCTGCTTCAATAAGCTTATTCAGGATAGCTTTCTTGTCTTGCTGCGTGAAAGCAATTTTTTTATCTCGTCCTTCAATACGCTCTTGAAGCCATGCTTTCTGAACTGGATCAGAAACATGCATATACTCCACACCGATTGTTGAACAATAGGCACGATTGAGAATTTCAAGCATTTGCGGAATAGTTGCATATTCCAATCCTAAAACATTATCAATAAAAATGGGACGTTCATAATCAGCAGGAGTAAAACCATAAGCTTCTGGAGAAAGTTCTTTATAATCCTCAAGCTTTTCAGCCAATTGAAGAGGATCAAGCTTTGCACGAAGATGCCCTTGTGCTCGAAACGCACGAATCATCATAATAGCGTGAACAGAATCACGCGTTGCACGAATAATATCTTGTTCACTGGAAGTCTTTCCCTTTTGAGCAGCCCCTGTTTCTGCTTTTTCCTTTAATTTATCACCAAGATATTTTTCAAGAGAAGACCAATCACCATCAAGAGCAGAAACCAACTCACCATCTGGCTTCAGTGGCCAATGATCACGCTGCCATGTTGCTCCTTCAGCATTTTTGAGAACATCTTCTTTGTTATCATGAAGACCTTCAAAAAAAGCACGCCATTGTGAATCAACACTGGTAGGATCTTTTTCATACTGAGCATAAAGCTGATCTATATAATCTGCATTCCCACCATAAAGAAACGACGTCTGTGCAAAAAGACTATTTATCTCGTCCTGCCTTGCCATATACCTCTCCGGAACATCTATTCCGTCTCCTTATATCTCTTTTCGACCTTTAAATGCTTACAAAGCAGATGAGGGTACGAACATTCAAAAAAGTTTTACCTTTTTATACTCAAGTTTTTTCACCTGAATTAAGAAAATATTCTTACTTCAGATGAAATCTTCTTTTAGCCTTTCAAAACTGACATCAAAGTCTTACCTATCTGTGATGGCGAAGGAGACACACGAATCCCTGCTGATTCCATTGCCGCAATTTTATCTTCTGCTCCACCTTTACCACCCGAAATAACAGCACCTGCATGCCCCATAGTCCGTCCTGGAGGAGCCGTACGACCAGCAATAAAGCCAACAACTGGCTTTTTACGCCCCTTTCTTGCCTCATCTTGGAGAAACTGTGCTGCTTCTTCTTCAGCAGATCCACCAATCTCACCAATCATAACAATAGACTGGGTTTCATCATCCGCTAAAAACATTTCCAACACATCAATAAATTCAGTTCCTTTAACAGGATCACCACCAATCCCTATAGCGGTTGTTTGTCCCAGACCTTCCTGACTCGTTTGAAAAACAGCTTCATACGTTAAAGTTCCCGACCGTGAAACAACTCCAACAGAGCCTTTTCTAAAAATAGAACCAGGCATAATACCAATTTTACACTCATTGGGTGTGAGAATACCAGGACAATTAGGACCAATAAGGCGAGATTTTGAGTTTTCTAATCGCGCCTTTACTTTCACCATATCCATAACGGGAATGCCTTCCGTAATACAGATAATTAAACGAACTTCAGCTTCAATAGCTTCTATAATAGCTGCCGCAGCCCCTGCAGGAGGAACATAAATAACGGAAGCATCCGCGCCTGTTTTTTCTTTTGCTTCTGAAACACTAGAAAAGATAGGAAGAGTTTCACCTTTTGAACCTTCCCATGTCTCTCCACCTTTTTTAGGATTAACACCACCAACCATTTGCGTGCCATGATAAGCAAGCGCCTGTTCTGTATGAAATGTTCCTGTTTTTCCTGTAAGTCCCTGAACCAGAACTTTTGTATCCTTATTCACAAGAATTGACATCACTTAAGCTCCCTTTACGGCTGCAACAATTTTTTGAGCAGCATCATCTAAATCATCAGCGGGAATAACATTCAAACCACTGTCATTGATTATTGTTTTACCCTGCTCAACATTCGTGCCTTCAAGACGAACAACCAAAGGAACCTTTAAACCAACTTCACGCACAGCAGCAACCACACCTTCAGCAATAACATCACAACGCATAATACCACCAAAAATGTTAACCAAAATGCCCTTAACATTTGGATCAGCCGTAATAATCTTAAAAGCAGCTGTCACTTTTTCTTTTGATGCACCACCACCAACATCCAAAAAATTTGCCGGCTCAGCTCCATAAAGCTTAATGATATCCATGGTTGCCATAGCAAGCCCCGCACCGTTGACCATACAACCAATTGTGCCCTCAAGAGCAACATAAGCAAGATCATGCTTTGAAGCTTCAATTTCTTTTGGATCTTCTTCTGAAAGATCGCGCAATTCTAAAATATCTGGATGACGAAACAAAGCATTATTATCAAAAGAAACTTTTGCATCAAGAACGCGCAAATGACCATCTTTCATCACGATAAGCGGATTAATTTCTAAAAGGCTCATATCTTTTTCACAAAACGCCTTATAGAGAATTGGAAAAAGCTTTTCACCATCTTCCCGTGCACTATCGTGCAATTCTAATGCATCACAAAGTCTTGCACAATCAGCAGAAGTAACTCCCTCTGTCTCATCAATGGGCAATGTGAAGATTTTTTCCGGTGTTTCTTCAGCAACTGTTTCAATATCCATTCCACCTTCTGTTGAAACAACAAAAGCAATCCGACCAACGCTACGATCAACCAAAAGTGAAAGATAAAGTTCGCGCTCAATATCAGCACCATCCTCAATATAAAGACGATTGACCTGTTTACCCTCTGGACCAGTTTGTTTGGTTACCAAAGTTTTCCCAAGCATTTCTTGAACATTTGCAACAACCTCTTCAACAGATTGTGCAAGCCGAACACCACCTTTTGCCTCAGGACCAAGTTCTTTAAACTTCCCCTTACCACGACCACCTGCATGTATCTGACTTTTGACCACATAGAGAGGTCCAAGCAATTTTTTTGCCCATTTTTCAGCTTGCTCTACAGAATAAACAGCAACACCATTTGCAATGGGTGCTCCATATTCATGAAGCAGACGTTTGGCCTGATACTCATGGATATTCATGCATTTGTCCTTTTCTTTTATGGATTATTATTAATCCTAAAGTTCTAATATTCTAAACTACTTTATTTTAATGAATGAAATCTTGTTTTATTACTTGAGACTAGGCACAAGAGCAATACAAGCTTCACAAAGCTTTTTAACCGCATTTACGGAATAATCAAAAGCATCTCTTTCCTCTTTATCAAGATCAATTTCAATGACCCTTTCAACACCACCTGCACCAAGTACAACAGGAACACCAACGTAGGTATCATTAATGCCATATTCCCCTGAAAGATAGGCTGCAACAGGCACAACACGCTTAGTGTCCTTTAAATAGGCTTCAGCCATAGAAACAGCAGAAGCAGCTGGTGCATAATAAGCAGAACCTGTTTTTAACAAACCAATAACTTCCGCACCACCATCACGGGTACGTTGAATAATTTGATCAATTCTTTCTTGTGTTGTCCAACCCATTTTAACAAGATCAGGCAAAGAAATACCACCAACTGTCGAATAACGCACCAAGGGCACCATTGAATCACCATGCCCCCCTAAAACAAAAGCCGTCACATCTTTAATAGAAACTTTAAATTCTTCAGATAAAAAATAACGAAAACGCGCAGAATCCAGAATACCAGCCATACCAACCACTTTATGCACCGGAAGACCTGAAAATTTCTGCAACGCCCACACCATTGCATCAAGAGGATTTGTGATACAAATAACAAAAGCCGAAGGTGCATATTTTTTAATCCCAGCACCAACCTGTTCCATGACTTTTAAATTAATACCCAAAAGATCGTCACGACTCATGCTAGGTTTGCGTGCCACGCCTGCTGTTACAATAACAACATCAGACCCTTCAATTGCTTCATAGGCATTTGCACCTTTTAAATTAACATCAAAACCGTCAACGGGAGAAGATTCAGCAATATCAAGAGCTTTACCCTGTGGCATACCTTCTGTAATATCAAACAAAACCACATCAGCAAGTTCTTTAAGCCCAATAATATGCGCTAAAGTACCCCCAATCATACCTGAACCAATGAGAGCTATCTTTTTTCGTGCCATTTTATTTCTCCTAACATTTAGATAATTCAGCGCACATTCATCAGCGCTCATATACTGAATATTTTTGACTTCAACCATATTTAAACAATATCATAAAAAGGAGTAAAGAAATGAAATTTACAAATTTCTCTCCTTACAAAAATAACAACCCTCCGCACAAACAACTATTAGAAAATTATCATGATGTATCGATAAAGTGAATTTCAAAAAAATACAACAGAATTATTACATTTCTTTGATTTCAAAGAGTTATTGTTTTTACAGTTTACGTAAATGTAAAAGTATAATCAATGCTTCTTCTTCAAAAGAAAATGTTCTTCCCAAAACTTCAAATAATCGTAGCTTTGCATTTCAAAAAGACGCGACTGTGTTCTTTGAAATTCAAATGTTTCCGCAGTCTGAGCATGCCCTTTATACAAATCTTCCACCCCTTCTGCTGCCGACATAAATAACCGGATGTGGCGTTCATAAAGAATATCAATAAGTAAAATAAACCGTTTTGTTTCATTGCGACATGTATCATCCATAATCGGTACATTATCGATAAAAATCGTATGATAACGCTCTCCTAATACCAAATACTCAGCTGCAGCCAAAGGCTTTGTACACAAATCTCGATAATCAAAGCGCGCACAACCGGCAGCAAAACGGGGAATAGGAATGAGGCGTCCTCTTATAGAAAGCTCATCAGATATTTCCTTATGTCCCTGCAACACAAATGCCCACGCTTGATCCATGCATTCATCTGCTTTTTTCCCTAATGGTGTTACATACACAGGCTGTAGATTTGATTTTTCAAGACGATAATCTGTTTGTGCATCAAGATTAACAACACGAACATATGCTTTCAAAGTTTGAATAAAAGGCAAAAACAGTTCACGATTTAAACCGTTATAATAAAGATTATGCGGCGCCACATTTGAAGTGGCAATAAAGAAAATTCCCTTATCAAACAAAGCAGAAATAAGCCGCCCTAACACCATAGCATCAGCAATATCTGTTACACTAAATTCATCAAAACAAAGTACCTTTGCTTCTTGTGCAAGATCTTCAGCAACAGCTAAAATAGGATTATCTTGTTTAGATTTTGCACGCCCAGATGCTTGACGATAAAAATTAATACGCTCATGTACATCAGCCATAAAATCATTAAAATGCGCGCGCTTTTTATGGGTCTTCGGCAAACAAGAAAAGAACAAATCCATGAGCATGGTTTTACCCCGTCCTACTTCACCATAAATATACAATCCTTGAAAAGAACCATTTTCATCCCTTTGTTTTGCAACACCAGAAAAACTTTGCCTTTCCTTTTTAAATATTCCTTTTAAAAAAGACCCAAATATCCAAGACCAAGGACGAGAAACATTATGTTCCGAAATTTTTTTTAATAAATGATCAAAGTGCTCTGTCACAGCCAATTGAGCTGAATCAAAACGGACTTTCCCTTTAGAGACCAACTCCTTATAGCGCGTTGAAACGAGAACCATCCAAACAACCTTTTTCCAACCGTTTTCAATGAAAAATACAAATTCTTTTCACGAATCTGCCCATATAGCTTATTTTTTCATAAGCGGTCAAAAATGATCTAACGGCTTAAAACAACAGGATGATCATCAAGTGTACGTCCCTCAAAACGATCAACATTTGAAGAATAAAGCGCAATGATAACACGTCCAGAATTATTATAAAAATATAATCTTTTTCCTTTAACTGCCCACGATCTCACTTGAGAAGCAATTCCTGGACAATGTAAAGGACCAGCGCGGTAACCTTGTCCAAACTTTGTTTGTGGTGTTGCAATCCGACAAACTTTACCCCCTATAGAAAGATTCCATACCCCAGCAATACTTGCAGGAAATAAATCATTGGCATTGCTTGGCAATTCGAGACTAGCCATTCTTCCATCACTCTGAGAATCTCCTTTCTCATACATCGAAGCGTTTGCATCTTCAGATATCGACGAAGAAGCATACGATGAATCAGTCACTTCTAATGTTGTCATTTGTTGAGATGGATAAAAAACTTCTAATGCGTTACTGTTATCATTACTGTTAAACCGCGTTGTTGAACATCCCCCTAAAAGCATTACAGTTGACATTGCAACGAAAAACGAATTTTTTGAAAACGACATATCTGTACTCTCTCCCACGACAATAAATAAACTCACTAAAAAATTAAGTGAATATTCGTTATAATTACAAAGATAAATTAACAAATTAAAAAAACAGGATTAAAATTACTCCATTTTAAACGAAATAATTTATGTACCTAGTTTTATATTTTATTAAACACTAGAAATTTATAAGATTTTCAGTCATATATCCCTTGATAAGTAATTATATAGAGAAACTTCATGAAAACGCCATTTAGCAAAATGGATGGTCTTGGAAATCAAATTATTGTTGCTGATATGCGCGAAAGCACACAGGCTCTCACAGTACAAGCAATCCTTGCTTTATCGGCAGATCCTGCAATGCATTTTGATCAAATCATGGCTATCCACAAACCAACAAAGAACAAAGCTGACTTCCGTATTGAAATATGGAATGCTGATGGTTCAAAAGCTAAAGCTTGTGGCAACGGTACGCGCTGTGTTATTGCATGGCTCACAGATCACGATTTGGGTGAAAATTTTTGTTTAGAAACACCTGCTGGAATTATTGAAGGAAGCCGGCAGTCCGACAACCTCATCTCTGTTGATATGGGATGCCCAAATTTCAATGCAAAAGAGATGCCTGTTTCACGTGAAATAGTTGATACCAATCACGTAGAAATTACAGCTGGCCCCCTAAAAGATGCTTGCCTTATATCTATTGGTAATCTCCATGCGATCTTTTTTGTTGAAAATGATCTTCAACATATTCCATTAGAAAAATATGGACCAAAACTTGAACATGATCCCCTTTTTCCAGAACGGTGCAATATTTCCATTGCTTGCATAACGTCAAAGAAAAGTCTAAATTTACGTACATGGGAGAGAGGAGCAGGGTTAACACAAGCATGTGGGAGTGCTGCGTGTGCCAGTGCGGTAGCCGCTTATCGACGTGGTCTGACACAGCGCCATATCGATGTGAATTTACCAGGGGGAATACTTAATATTTTTTACCGAGAAGACGATCATATTATTATGACGGGACCAATAAAATATCAATTTAGTGGTTTTTTAAATCCTTTAACAGGCTGCTACAAAAAGGATCTCTCTTAATGGCAGTAGAAATTGTAACTTTTGGTTGTCGACTCAATAGCTACGAATCGGAAATCATTCGCAAAGAAAGCACTTCTTCAGGGCTAGACCAACTTAAAGATGGTGCTATTATTTTCAATACCTGTGCTGTCACAGCAGAAGCCGTACGACAAGCAAAACAAGCTATCCGCAAAGCGCGACGTGAAAATCCTCATGCCCGCATTATTGTTACAGGATGTGCTGCTCAAACAGAAGCACAAAATTTTGCCTCTATGACAGAAGTCGATCTCGTTTTAGGAAACGAAGACAAACTTCATGCCCATTCTTATCGTCAACTTCCTGATTTTGGTATTAACCATTCTGAAAAGGTGCGCATCAATGATATCATGGAAGTGAAAAAAATTGCTCCCCATATGGTCAGTGCAATGCAAGAACGCACCCGTGCTTTTGTACAGGTGCAAAACGGATGCGATCATCGCTGTACATTTTGCATTATTCCTTATGGACGTGGACCCTCTCGTTCAGTTCCCATGGGAGCTGTCATAGAGCAAATCAAAAAGCTGACAGGTGAGGGGATTCAAGAAGTGGTCCTTACAGGTGTTGACCTTACAAGTTATGGTCACGATCTGCCCGGAAAAGCGACTCTAGGAAAATTAACTTCAGCCATTTTGCATCATGTCCCTGACTTAGCCCGATTACGCCTCTCATCTATTGATTCCATTGAAGCAGACGAAGAACTCATAAATCTTTTAGCCTATGAAAAAAGGATCATGCCCCATTTGCATCTATCTTTGCAAGCAGGCGATAATATGATTTTAAAACGGATGAAACGTCGGCATTTGCGTGAACATGCTATTCAATTTTGCCAAGAATTGCGTGCCAAACGTCCTACAATGGTTTATGGTGCCGACTTAATTGCTGGTTTTCCTACGGAAACAGAAGAGATGTTTCAAAACAGTCTTTCTTTAATCAAAGATTGTCATTTAACCCACCTTCATGTTTTCCCCTTTAGTCCAAGAGAAGGTACACCTGCCGCACGAATGCCACAAGTCAACCGTAAAATAGTTAAGATGCGTGCTGAAAAATTGCGTAAAGCAGGTGAGGAAGCTTACCAAAAACATCTTGCTCATTTACAAAACAGCCAACAAACAATTCTTGTTGAAAAAGATGAAATTGGACGGACAGAAGATTATACTCTTGTACAAATTAAAGGTGCAAAAGCAGGAACAATTGTTCAAGCCCTTATCATTGACCATGATGGCGATAAATTAATTGCTGTCCTTCCAAAATTAAACGCTGCTTGAGCCGGAAAACCCTTATGACGAAATCTTTTATAAAAAAAATATTCTCTTTTAACAAATCTAAAGAACAGGAAATGGAACAAATTCCTATTCCTGATAAAAACGATATAATAGAAGAAAAGGAAAAAAATAATCAAATCTCTACAGACGCAGAACAAGAAGAAAAGGTAGAAAATCAAAAGTTAAAATCTTTAGAATGTGATAAAAAATCCCAATTTTTAGAGTCCAATTCAGATAGCGCTAAAATTCCTCCTTATGGCAAAGTTATTGTCACAGACACCATCCGTGAAAAAAAGAGCGAAAAAACTTTACCTGAATCCTCTGTTGAACAAAAAAAGACAGCGTGGTTTGGGCGTCTTAAAAAAGGTTTAACCCTTTCTTCACAACGCCTAAGCGGCTCAATTGGCGACCTCTTTGTTAAAAGAAAACTTGATGAAGAGACATTGCAAGAATTCGAAGATATTCTTATTCAAGCTGACCTCGGTGTAGAAACAGCAACACACATCACGAATACTTTAGCTTCCAGTCGTTATGAAAAGGATCTCTCCCCAGATGACATTCAAACGATTGTTGCTAATGAAATCAAAAAAGTTCTGGAACCTGTAGCAATACCATTAGAACTTGATCTCAGTCATAAGCCTCATGTTATTTTGTTAGTAGGTGTAAATGGTACTGGAAAAACGACAACAATTGGAAAGCTTGCAGCCAAATTAACTGAAGGGGGACTAAAAGTTATGCTTGCTGCTGGTGACACTTTCCGAGCTGCAGCGATTGAACAATTACATATTTGGGGGCAACGTACCGATTCTCCTGTTATTTCAACCAAATTGGGTGCCGATGCCGCAAGTTTAGCCTTTGATGCTTTTGAGAAAGCAAAAACAGCAAACAGTGATGTATTAATTATTGATACAGCAGGGCGTTTACAAAATAAATCTGAATTGATGGATGAGTTAGCGAAAATTATTCGTGTTTTAAGAAAACATTCCCCCCAAGCGCCCCATACAATCCTTCAAACTCTCGATGCAACCACCGGACAAAATGCACTCAGCCAAGTAGAGACTTTCCGTGATATTGCCGGTGTTAATGGTTTAGTCATGACAAAGCTAGATGGGACTGCACGAGGAGGAATTCTTGTCGCTATCGCAGCAAAATATAAATTACCTATTTATTTTATCGGTGTAGGAGAGAATATTGAAGACCTTCAGCCCTTTTCTGCTTCTGACTTTGCCGAAACTATCGTAGGAAAACATGCATGAAACAGCCTTTATCTAACCCTAATTCACACAATAATTTTAATTCTGAGAAAAATATGAATGATAATAAAAAAACTTCCCTCTCACCAACACTTAAATTCCTCTTAGAAATGGGCCCTTTGGTCACCTTCTTTTTTGCCAATTATAAGGGAGAATGGTTGATAAAAAACATTGGATTTTTTCAAAATTTTAGTAAGCCCATTTTCCCTGCAACAGCTATTTTTATGGTAGCGATTGTTATTTCTTTAAGCTTATCATGGATTCTTGCAAGACAAATTCCTATTATGCCTCTTATTTCGGGAATATTTGTTCTCATTTTTGGCTTTCTAACGCTCTGGCTTCATAATGAAACTTTCATAAAGATGAAACCAACAATCATTAACAGCTTATTTGCTTTTATACTTTTTGGTGGGATGTTTTTTAAAAAACCACTTTTACGGTATGCTCTTGACTCTACCTTAAAACTTGATGATTTAGGCTGGCAAAAACTCACCTATCGTTGGGCGTTTTTTTTCGTTTTTCTTGCTCTTTTGAATGAAATCATTTGGCGCAATTTTAGTGATAATTTTTGGACAAGTTTCAAAGTTTTTGGCGTGATGCCTATAACGGTTCTTTTCATGCTTACCCAAATGCCCATCATTATAAAACACTCACAAGGGCTTTTTACAGAAGAGGATAAATCTAATTCTTAAACAAATTTACGACGACAGATTACTTTATATATTTATTGACAGATAAACTGTTCAGGAGAAAAAGACATGTTGATTGAGCAGTTTATCTGTCGAGAAGATAATTTTGGTATACTCATTCATGATGAAAAAAGCGGTACGACAGCTGCAATAGATGCTCCTGAAAGCAAAGCAATTCACAATGCTTTAAAGCGTCATAATTGGACACTTCACACTATTTTTGTGACTCACCATCATTATGATCACGTAGAAGCCGTAGCAGAATTAAAACAAGTGTACAACGCTATGGTTATCGGACCAGAAGCAGAAAAAGAAAAAATTCATCATCTTGATCAAACACTTCAACCTGATGAGAAATTTCTCTTTGGTTCTCACTCGCTCTTAGCTCTTTCAACACCTGGCCATACTTTGGGCGCATTATCCTATTATTTTCCTGAAAAGAAATTACTCTTTGCTGGAGATACGCTTTTCTCACTTGGCTGTGGACGCTTATTTGAGGGAACAGCAGTACAAATGCTAAATTCTTTAAAAAAGCTTCGAGAACTTCCTGATGAAACACTTCTTTATTGTGGACACGAGTACACAAAAAACAATGCTCTTTTCGCATTGACACTTGATCCACATAATCAAAAACTTCAACAAAGAGCAGAAGAAGTTTTCTCATTACGCGCAAAAAATGCTATGACTCTCCCTGTCACTTTAGGGCAAGAAAAAGCAACAAACCCCTTTCTTCGCTGGAATGATCCAGCAATCAGACAAAAACTTTCAATGAACGACGCTACAGATGAAGAAGTTTTTGCTGAAATTCGAAAAAGAAAGGATAATTTTTAGTTATGTTTAAACTTGCATTTTTCTTTATCTTCCTTTTTCCTTTTGTATCATATGCTCAAGAAAAAAAAACGGATAAGTCTTCTCTTATATCACCAATTACTAAAAATTATCTCTTAACAGAAGATTTTCTTTTAAAGTTAGAAAAAATTGAAAAAGAATGTAAAAATCTGCTTCCAGAAATAGAAAATAATACTTACACTTATGACTCTAATATCTTTTCTAGTGTTGAAAATTACACCACCTATATTTCTAGTAAACCAAAGTTCTTGAATATTTTAAAAGAAAACAACCTCACAGCAAAATCTTTTGCTGCTGGAACCTTAACGCTTGACATCATATTAATGCTTCTTGTATTTGCATTCGAAAAAGAATATTCATCTGAGAAAAATATTATATTTTTAAAAAATCTTGAATTTGTTAAAAACCATTTTTACAAAACAATGAATATTTCAGGAAACTGTAAGCGACTCATTTTGAAAAACTAGTCAATTACGAAACGTTGAAAAATATCATCCCATTGCTATAATAAGTTAATATATTGATTTATAATGATAATTTACTATTTTATATGTTGAATCAATAAAAACATCCGCTTACACATCACAAGTGAGGGCAGTTTTGTGGAGTAAAACTCTACAATAAGAATACCTTTGATGAATAGTCTCAAGTACCAAAAACTTCCCCGCACATTGAGAACTGGCGAAATGTATGATGATGCGGCTTGCTTTTTCATAAGCCATAAAAATAGAGGAGCTCTATAATTTTATATTATTCATGGAGCTTTAGAGTTATACTATTTCACGGACATCATCTCGAAATGAACTCCAGACTATTGAAAAAAGTCTTTTAAAACAAGCATATGAATTAGCTATCCAATGGAGTTCTATTCTTCGTGAGAGATATGTCTCTATCAAAAAATCATCGTATTTTAACCATTCCCAATAATTACCTTATATTCCTATTATATTTACAAATGATTTTTATAAAAACAAAGAGCAATAAACAGAAAGTTTTTTATTAAAATTCACAAAAGAAAGGATAATTTTTAGTCATGTTTAAACTTGCATTGTGCCTTTTGTTCCTTTTTCCTTTTGTATCATACGCTCAAGAACAAAAACAAGAGACAGATAAGCTTTCTTTTACATCAGCTCTTATTGCAAATTACCTCTTGACAGAAGATCTTCTTGTGAAGTTAGAAAAAATTGAAAAGAAATGTAAAAATTTATCTCAAGATCCAGAAAAAATAAGCACAAAAAAGTATAGCACCACTGATAGCGATAGTATTGAAAATGACATTGCCTATATTTCTAGTAAACAAGGACTCGTAAATATTTTAAAAGAAAATAATCTCACACCAAAAGATTTTATTATTGCTCTCCATTCTCTTCAAGAAACCTTGATTGTGCTGACAAATGGAGAGAGTTCTACTTATGAAAAAAACGCCATATCTTCAAGCAATATAGAATTTGCTAAAAATCATATGTATAGAATGATCAAAATTTTAAAAGGGAATTGTTAAAAAAACTCTTTTTAAAATAATTGATTAACTTTGTAAACGACGGCAAATTTCATCTAATTGTTCTAATGAAGAATAACGTATTTTTAAATCGCCACCTTTTTTACCATGACGAATAATAACTTTCATTCCAATAACATCTGCAAGTAATTTTTCTAAAGATTTTGTTTCTGCATTTTTTTCCACAGTCGTACGTTTTTTAGTCTTAGGATTTGCCTGTTCATATGCAAGTATTTCTGTTTGACGTACAGAAAGCCCTTCACGGATAATTTTTTCAGCTAAATCTTGTGGATTATCAACGGTTATAAGACAACGAGCATGTCCCGCAGAAAGTTGCCCATCTGTTAAGAATTGTTGTACTTTTTCTGGAAGTTTTAGCAAACGAAGCGTATTTGCAACATGACTACGACTTTTTCCAATAACTTGCGCTAAATCCACTTGTGTATAATCATGTTCATTCAACAGCATCTCATATCCTTTTGCTTCTTCAATAGGATTAAGATCTGCCCGCTGAACATTTTCAATAATAGCCAATTCCAAAGCGGTTTTATCATCCACATCACGAATAATAACGGGTAATTGACTTAAATTTGCACGTTGTGCTGCACGCCAGCGCCGTTCACCAGCGATCAATTCAAACCGATGAGAATGATCTCTTAAAGGCCTTACAATAACCGGTTGAACCACACCGTGCTGACGAATTGATTGAGCCAAATTATCAAGCTCTGTTTCAGTAAAATGACGTCGTGGATTATGAGGATTACATGAAATAGATTCAATAGGTATAAATCGTTCAGAAAAGCTACCGGATTCCGTTAATTTATCAAAGCTTGATGAACGTGCAAGATTATTGTTTAAATTGATATCTCCAATCAATGCCGCTAATCCACGTCCTAGTCTTTTTTTTGAGAGATCATCATTCATAATTTTTCTCTTTGAATTTTTAGATTATTTTTTATATTTCTAAGCAGCAGCGCGTGCTTGTTTTTCACGTTGAATCACTTCTGATGCTAGACGCAAATAAGCTTGGCTTCCAGCACATTTAAGATCATAAAGTAATACAGGTTTACCAAAAGAGGGTGCTTCTGATACTCTTACATTTCGTGGAATAACAGTACGATACACTTTATCTCCCATAAAAGAACGTACATCTTCAACAACTTGATTTGAAAGATTATTCCGCCCATCATACATTGTTAGAACAATACCCTGAATTTCTAGGGATGGATTAAGAACAGATCGCACTTGTTTTACTGTTTCAAGCAATTGGCTTAAACCTTCAAGCGCTAAAAATTCACATTGCATAGGTACCAAAACAGAATCGGCAGCCCCCATAGCATTCAATGTAAGAAGATTAAGTGACGGTGGACAATCAATTAAAATATAATTGAATTTTTTTTCCATTTCCGGATCATCATAGAGAGCTTTACGTAAACGTTGGATACGATCTTGTGATGAAGAAATTTCCATCTCCACACCTAAAAGATCAAGTGTAGAAGGAACAATATGAAGATTGGGTACGGCTGTTTTTAAAGCTGCTTGTGTAATCGAAACGCCTGAAACCAAAACATCATAAGACGATAAAGGTCGGCTATTACGATCAATTCCTAAGCCTGTACTTGCATTACCTTGTGGATCAACATCCATAATAAGAACATTTTCACCAATGGCAGCTAAAGCTGTTGCAAGATTAATTGCTGTGGTTGTTTTTCCCACTCCACCCTTTTGGTTTGCAATAGCGATAATTCGTGTTTCGCTCATTTTGCTTTACCCTCTAATATGATCGAATATGAGAAATTTCTAAAATAACAGAATTTTCATCAACTTTACTTGTATGTTTTAACAGATCAAAGTGCCAATTGGCAGAGGCATTTTTTATTTCTGTAGCGTAATCCCGACCTTTTTGCAAAAGAGCGATTGTTTTTTCTGTTAATAAAGGAAAAATAAGCTGTAAAAGCTCATTGAGCGGCGCTAATCCCCTTGCCGTTATAATATCGGATGTGGGGATTTTTTTATATATATTTTCAATTCTAGTATGATAAACCGTTGCAGGAAGGTTGAGTTGAGCAATAACCGTTCGCAAAAAAGCAACTTTTTTTCCATTACTTTCAACAAGATTAATATGTCCTGCTTTTTTTTCTTTCAGAAAGATAGCAATCACAATTGCAGGAAATCCCCCTCCTGATCCTAGATCACACCACTGTAAAGAATGACTATACAAAGGAAAAATTTGTGCTGAATCTAAAATATGCCGTGTCCATAGATCTGGTATTGTTGCCGCAGATATCAAATTAATATGCGCATTCCATTGAAGTATTAAAGACTCAAACTGAATTAAATTTTCCATCGTTTCACGTGAAACAGAAGGAACAATATTCAATAATTGCTGATATTTTTGTTCTGTAGAAAAAAACATTAAGCTATTTTAGCCTTTTCACGTCGTTGACGTTGAATATATGTAATAATAAGCGATAACGCGGCGGGTGTCATACCATCAATTTTTTGTGCATCAGCAATTGAACGCGGCGACACTTCTTGAATTTTTGATTTAAGTTCGTTTGAAAGACCTGAAATTGCCTGAATATCAAGAGATGAAGGAATTTCCAAACGCTCATCTCTTTGAAGAGAGGCAATATCTTGTGCTTGTTTATCTAAATAAACTGCATATTGTGCCTCGATTTCTAAAGATTCTACTGTTTTAGAATCAATTGTTTGTAATTGTGGCCAAAAATGTGAAAGACGTTCTAAAGTCATATGAGGATAAGCGAGAAAATCATAAGCCGAACGCCGAATTCCATCATGATTCACATGTAATCCGTGAGCAGAAGCTTCATTAGGTGTTAAAAAAAGATTTTGACATATTGATCGTGCTTGATCAAGCCGTTGTTGCTTTTTCTGATAATACTCCCAACGTACTTTACTGACAATCCCCCATTCGTGTGCCAAAGGTGTTAAACGTGTATCAGCATTATCAGATCGTAAAGACAAACGGAACTCAGCACGTGATGTAAACATTCTATAAGGTTCATAAACACCACGTGAAACCAAATCATCAACCATAACACCAATATAAGCGGTAGAACGACTTATAAATATTTCATCTAATTTACCCACTTTACGTGCTGCATTTAATCCAGCTAAAAGTCCTTGTGCTGCAGCTTCCTCATATCCTGTTGTACCATTAATTTGCCCCGCTAAAAACAATCCTGGTAAAGAGCGTAATTCTAAACTTCTTGTTAATTGTTGTGGATTAACAAAATCATATTCAATAGCATAACCAGGTTGCAAAACTGTAGCATTTTCCAATCCTTCAATGGTTTTCAATAGGGAAATTTGTACGTCTTCAGGAAGAGAAGTAGAAAGACCATTTGGATAAACCGTATCATCATTTAAACCTTCTGGTTCTAGGAAAATCTGATGCCCATCACGTTCCCCAAATTTAACAATCTTATCTTCAACTGAAGGACAATAACGAGGTCCTAATCCTTCGATATTTCCAGAATATAAAGCAGAACGGTGGATATTATCACGAATAATTTTGTGTGTTTGTGCATTTGTACGTGTTATTGCGCATTCAATTTGTGGCTGTTCAATTTTCTCTGTTAAAAGAGAAAAAGGAACAGGATTTTCATCTGCTTGTTGTTTTGGAAGACGATCCCAATCTATTGTTTTTTTACTCAAACGAGCAGGGGTTCCAGTTTTTAATCGCCCAAGTTTTATATGATATTTTTTTAAACGTTCAGCAAGTTGCACACTTGCCGGATCTCCCATACGGCCAGCAGCCCATGTTTTATCACCAATATGAATAAAGCCATTTAAAAATGTTCCTGTTGTTAAAACAACAGCACCAGAAAAAATTGTTCCTTGTTTTTTTAAAACAACACCTGATACACAATGATCTTTAACAACCAAATCAATAACCTCATCTTCAATGAGAGTCAGATTTTCTTGTTCTTTTAAAAGTTTTTGAATGGCTTCTTTATAAAGTTGTCTATCAGCTTGTGTCCGTGGACCTCTCACTGCTGGTCCCTTACGTCGGTTAAGGAGTCTAAACTGAATTCCAGCAGCATCTGCTGCTCTTCCCATAAGACCATCTAAAGCATCTACTTCACGAACCAAATGCCCTTTCCCAAGCCCCCCAATAGCAGGATTACATGACATTGTTCCCAATACTGATATTCTATGTGTCACAAGTACTGTTTTTGCTCCTACACGTGCCGAAGCTGAAGCTGCTTCACAGCCCGCATGACCACCACCAACAATGATAACATCATATGATTGCATTTAATTCATTCCATAGAAAATATTCTAGAGTTTCACGTGAAACAGGGTATAAATTGCATAATCTTTTAAATCTGTCTATGAAATAATCAATGTTTCACGTGAATCATTATTTACCAACACAAAACTCTGAAAAAATAATATCAAGCAAATCCTCAACATCAATATCTCCCGTAATTTTTCCAAGAAAATCACTTGCACAACGGAGATGTTCTGCACGTAAACTGAGATCAAGAGAATAATAATTGAGAGAATTTTCAATCTCCTCAACAGCTTCCTTTAATAATTGAAGTTGTCTTTTACGCGCCGGAACAAGATTCCCAATTTCAGAAGCACGATGATGACAAAATTCTTCAAGTTCTTTGATAAAACAATCAAAATTTAAACCCGTTAATGCAGAAAATTGTATGGACCAGCATGGATCATTTTTCTCATAAAGATCAAGCTTATTACCAACACGCCATATTTCAGCCGATGTTTCTGGTAAATCAATTTTCTCAGGATTTCCTATATCATAAACCAAAATAACCAAATCAGCTTCTCTAACATGCTGTTTAGCAACTTCTATTCCCAATTGTTCTATTTTATTTTCTGTTTTTCTAAAACCAGCAGTATCCGTTAAAAAAATAGGTAAACCGCCAAAAACAAGTCTCATTTCTAAAGCATCACGGGTTGTCCCTGCTTCTTCTGTCACAATAGAAACAGATCTCCCTGCAAGACGATTCATAATACTTGATTTTCCAGAATTTGGAGCACCCGCAATAACAATTTTTAATCCATCACGCAAAATACTGGCACGTTCTCCTTCAAGAATATGTTCTCGAAGAGAAGTACAAAGATCTTCCACATCTTTCCAAATTTTATCAGATATTGCATTGGGAATATCTGCTTCATCGACAAAATCAAGTTCTGCTTCAATAAAAGCACGTGCCCTCATAAGCTTTTGGCGCCAATCACGATAAAGTTTTGTTAAATGTCCACTTGCCCCCATAACCGCTAAACGCCGTTGGCTTTCTGTTTCTGCTTCTATTAAATCAGCAAGACCTTCTGCTTGAACAAGATCTAATTTTCCCTCCATAAATGCACGACGTRAAAATTCACCCGCCTCTGCAATACGGCATCCAGAAAATGTCGATAATTCATCGAGAAAACGATTAACAACCGCTTTTCCGCCATGCAAATGAAATTCTGCACAATCTTCTCCCGTAAAACTATGAGGAGCAGGAAAAAAAACAGTTAAAGCAGAATCTAAAAAACTGCCATCACGAGCAATGAGATTTCCATAATGCATAAAGCGTGCTTTAGGTAAACAACCACAAAGTGTTTTAACGATATGCACAACATGAGGACCAGAAAGCCGAATGACTGCAACCCCTGAAGGTAACAATCCACTCGAAACAGCAAAGATTGTATCCACAGGTTTTATCCTAATAAAAAATTGAATGACTCTAAGTATTCATTGAATCAAAAAATTCACTATTGTTTTTTGTTTGCTTCAATTTATCAATCAAAAATTCAATTGCATCTGTTACATTCATAGGCGCTAAAATACGACGAAGAACAAAAATTTTGTGCAAATCTTGTCGCGCAACCAAAAGTTCTTCTTTACGCGTTCCTGACTTCAAAATGTCCATAGCAGGGAAAATACGCTTATCAGCAACTTTTCTATCAAGAACGATTTCCGAATTACCAGTTCCTTTAAATTCTTCAAAAATAACCTCATCCATACGGCTTCCTGTATCAATCAAAGCCGTTGCAATAATGGTTAAAGATCCACCTTCTTCAATATTACGTGCGGCACCAAAAAAACGTTTTGGACGTTGCAAAGCGTTTGCATCCACACCACCTGTCAAAACTTTACCTGAAGAAGGAACAACCGTATTATATGCACGTCCAAGACGTGTAATCGAATCCAGAAGAATAACAACATCACGTCCATACTCAACGAGACGTTTAGCTTTTTCAATAACCATTTCTGCCACTTGTACGTGACGTATTGCGGGTTCATCAAAAGTAGAAGAAACAACCTCTCCCTTCACTGAACGCTGCATATCCGTAACTTCTTCTGGTCGCTCATCAATCAAAAGAACAATAAGATAACATTCAGGATGGTTAGTAGTAATAGAGTGAGCAATATTTTGTAGGAGAACTGTCTTTCCTGTCCGTGGTGGTGCGACAATTAATCCTCTTTGTCCTTTTCCTAATGGAGATATTAAATCGATCACGCGTGATGACATATCCTTCTCTGTAGGATCTTGTATTTCCATTTGGAAACGTTCATTTGAATAAAGAGGTGTAAGATTATCAAAATGAATTTTGTAGCGAATCTTTTCAGGCTTTTCAAAATTAATCGTATTAATTTTAAGAAGAGCAAAATAACGTTCCCCATCTTTTGGGCTCCGTATAGGACCTTCAATGGTATCGCCTGTTTTTAAAGAAAATGATTG
This sequence comes from Bartonella tribocorum, assembly GCF_002777915.1. GTDB lineage: Bacteria > Pseudomonadota > Alphaproteobacteria > Rhizobiales > Rhizobiaceae > Bartonella > Bartonella tribocorum_A. The sequence goes on from NZ_NJGE01000001.1 coordinate 47,984, forward strand.
AATTTGCGAAGGTGAAAGATAGATATCATCAGGTCCAGGAAGATAGTTAGCATCAGCAGATCGCAAAAACCCGAATCCGTCTTGTAAAACTTCAACAACGCCTTCTCCTATAATCTCTACATCTTGTAGAGCAAGTTTCTTCAAAATCGCAAACATTAATTCTTGTTTGCGCATAAGGGAAGCATTTTCAACTTCTAATGTTTCAGCAAAAGAAACAAGTTCAACGGGATTTTTGCTTTTAAGTTCTTGTAGTTTCATTTTTTGCATGAAATATGCTCTTTTAATTTAAGGAGAGAATTACTCTGAACAATTTTTGGAGATTTTATAGAACGAAATATTCTCAAGAAAAAAATATTTTACACTCAATTTTTTCAATCTGCAAGTACCATATTATATGAAATTTATTCGGTAATATTAAGAATATTATACAAAAAAATTAAAAGAATATAAAATCTTAACAGTATTTTATTATTTCATAATAAAAATATGAAATAAACCTATAGCATTAATGGAATATTATTCAAAAGCTTTTTTCCAGAACTTTTTATTAATAAATTTATATTAAAGATAGGGATTCTTCTTATTTAAAGCTGTGTTTAGTGTGAATTATTATTTATACTTCATTTATCCTCAATTTTATCCACAAAAGAGAAGAAAAAAAGAATAAAAATAACACTGTCTTAAAGCTATTATCCCCTCTTTTTTCTCATAAGAGGTCTTTGATTATCACAGGGGATTCATTTGTGCATAATAATGGAAAATTTCTTCCAAGTTTTGGTTTCATAAAAATTACCGAGGATATATACACATCTCTTAACAAGGAGTTAAAATTTTTGTGACAAAAGAAAAAAAATCCTTTCATTTACACATGCTTTCTGATGCAACAGGGGAAACATTAATCTCTGTTGGAAGAGCTGTAGCATCGCAGTATACAATGAGTCAGGCAACAGAACATATCTATCCTATGATTCGTAATAAAATACAGTTACAAAAAGCTCTTGATGAAGTACAACAAGAGCCAGGGATTGTTCTTTACACGATGATTGATGAAGAACTTAAGCTTTTTCTTCAAAAAAGATGCGAAAAAATAAAAGTTCCCTGTATTGATATATTATATCCTGTTTTAAATGCTTTTCAGTCTTACCTTGGAATGCCAACTCACTTACGTGTGAGTGCACAACATGATCTTAATGCAGATTATTTTCGTCGTATTGAGGCATTGGATTTTACAATAGAGCATGATGACGGACAGTCTTCCAGTAGTTTATACAAAGCCGATGTGATTCTTGTAGGAATTTCAAGGACTTCTAAAACGCCAACAAGTATCTATTTAGCAAATCGGGGAATCAAAACAGCCAATGTCCCCCTTATTCCTAATATTGATTTGCCAGAATTCCTTTTAGAGGCAAAAAATTCTTTGATTATTGGTTTAATTGCTTCAGCTGAAAGAATCTCACATATTCGTCAAAATCGAGATTTGGGAGAAGGTTTTGCTCTTGAGAGTTATACGAATCGTATTAACATAGCTGAAGAATTAATCTATGCAAAACGCATTTGTGAACGTTTTGGTTGGCCTATTATTGATGTCACAAGGCGCTCTATTGAAGAAACTGCTGCTGCAATATTTGAACTTTTATCGCGATTTCGTGAAGGAAAATGAGAGAAAATTCTTATGAACACAGAGACATTAATATTAGCATCTCTTAGTTCTTATCGTGCACAATTATTGAAAAAAGCAGGTTTAAATTTTTTTATTGAAGGCGCTTCTTTTGATGAAAGAGAAATAGAAAAAAAAACAAAAGAAAAAACACCCAAAGAACTCAGCTGTTTTCTTGCGAGTGCAAAAGCAAAAAATGTTTCAGATCGTTTTCCTGATGCTTTCGTTATTGGTTGTGATCAAGTGCTTGATTTGGAAGGTAAAGTTTTTCATAAAGCAACAAATATTAAGCAAGCATATCAACGTTTATGTGAGTTATCAGGAAAAACGCATTCTCTTCATAGCGCGGTAGCTTTATTTAAAAATGGTCAAAAAATTTGGATTGAAGCTTTTAGTGCACATATGTCCGTACGTTTACTCTCGCCAGAATTTATTCAACATTATTTAGAACGCGTAGGAGAAGATGTTCTAAACAGTATAGGAGTCTATCAAATTGAAGGGGAAGGAATCCATCTCTTTGAAAAAATTGATGGAGATTTTTTTACCATTATTGGTTTACCTTTGCTACCTCTACTTACAAAATTACGTCATTTAGGGGTTATTGATGGTTGATTTAACAATAGAAAAGACAAAATACCCTCGCGCTTTTGTTGTTGGTTTTCCTATTCATCATTCAAAATCGCCAAGAATTCATAATTTTTGGCTTAAACAATATGGTTTACAAGGGGAATATCTTGCACAGGAAGTAACTTCTGAAGAATTCAGTCATTTTATTACTTCTTTACAAAAAAGGGGTTTTTGTGGAGGAAATGTTACTTTACCTTATAAACAAGAAGCCTTTCGTTTAGCAGATTATAAAGATGAGACAGCAACAATGATTGGTGCTGCTAATACACTTTGGTATGAAGGAGATAAACTTTGTGCCACAAATAGTGATGCCTATGGTTTTAGCGCTAATCTTGATGATTTTGCATCTGATTGGGGAAGGGAAACAGCTCTTGTTTTTGGGGCAGGTGGTGCTGCACGCGCTATCCTATATGCTTTAAAAAAACGCGGATTTGAGCAGATTTATTTAGTTAACCGTACAAAACAACGTGCTGATAATTTAGCTCAGCATTTTGGAAAAACCATTAAAGTCTACGATTGGCATAAAATCCATGAAATACTTTATCAAGCTGATTTGATTGTTAATACAACTTCCATTGGTATAAAAAATTCAAAAGAAAAGAGTGATTCTTTTTTTTGTGATTTTCATAAAGCAAAAAAAACGGCATTAGTAACAGATATTGTTTATACACCCTTGATAACCCCTTTTTTACAACAGGCAAAAGCTTGTGGTCTAAGGATTGTTGATGGATTTGGAATGCTTCTACATCAGGCTGTTATAGGTTTTGAACAGTGGTTTGGAATAAGACCACAGGTAACAAAAGCGTTACGGACAGCTATTTTAGAGGATATGAGTGAAGAAAGAGAATGAAGATCATAGGATTGACGGGATCAATTGCTATGGGAAAATCAACGGTTGCTGATTTTTTCAAGAAAGCGGGTATTTCTGTTTTTAGTGCTGATGAGGCAGTACAACAGCTTTATAAAAGTGAGCCAGCTTTATCACGCATAGAGCGTATTTTTCCTGGTGTTGTCGAAAACGGTGAAGTTAATCGTTTAAAACTTTTTGAAATTTTGATTGATGATAAGGAAAAATTACAAACATTAGAAAAAATAATTCACCCTCTAGTGCAAGAAAAAGAAAAAGAATTTATTAATACAGCGCGCCATCAGGGGAAAAAGTTAGTTATTCTTGATATTCCACTTCTATTTGAAAAAAATGGTGAAAGTCGTGTAGATAGCGTTATTGTTGTTTCTGCTCCACCAGAAATACAAAAGGAACGTGTAATGATTCGTCAAGGTATGAATGAGAAAAAATTTGCCTTTATCAATGCTCAACAAATGTCGGATGAAAAAAAACGAGAACGTGCTGATTTTATTATTGATACAGGGAAAGATTTAGAAAATACACGTCAACAGGTTTTTGATGTAATAAGAAAATTGCTAAAGAATTGAAGTTATGCGGGAAATTATTTTTGATACAGAAACAACAGGTTTAGATAAAGAGAAAGACCGCATAATCGAAATTGGTTGTGTCGAAATGGTTGATCGTTATCTTACGGGACGCCAGTTTCACGTTTATTTAAATCCTGAAGATGTTATTATTCCTGATGAAGTTGTAGCAATTCACGGATTAACCAATGAGCGCCTAAAAAACGAGAAAAGTTTTAGTGATATTGTTGATGAATTTTTAGAATTTATCAATGGTGCGACCATGATTGCGCATAATGCGAGTTTTGATATAGGTTTTATTAATGCAGAATTAAAACGCGTCAATAAGCCACTTATCAGTGTTGATAATATTCTTGATACATTGGCTATGGCACGGCGTAAATTTCCTATGGGCCCAAATTCTCTTGATATTTTATGTAAACGTTTTGGAATTGATAACAGTCATCGTGTTCTTCATGGTGCTCTCCTTGATGCAGAGATTTTAGCCGATGTTTATATTGAACTGATTGGTGGAAAGCAGGGCGTCTTGGGGTTTGATAGCAAAAGGAATGTTGATGAACATACAAAAAATGATCAAGATACATCTTATACAGCTAAATCTCGTCCACAGGCTTTACCTTCAAGATTGAGCATACAGGAAAAAAAGTTACACGCTGATTTTATTAATGAAATGGGTGAAAAAGCTCTGTGGAATAACTTCAAAATTCATGAATAACATTCTTATCGTTTCTCTAAAAAATGACTTAAGATTAAAAATAGAGAATATAAGAGAATACAGATGCCAAAAAAACGGTCGTTGTGGGGAGGGGAACACCACAACGACCTTGTCGCTACATCGTACCTCAGCTATCATAGGAGGAGCAAAATGAAAGCTATTAATCCTGTAACAGCAAAGAAAAGCTCTAGGTACGCAATATAAAGTGTAACGACTTCATGTCTTATGGAAAGAAAAAATGGCTTTTTAGAGGCAAAGTTAAAAAAATTAAAATAAAAGTGAAAAAAATATATAAGGGTAATATATTTTTTTAGCTGAAATGGAGAAATAAAATTGTCATGAAGGCAACAGATCATCTTTTGTTGGTTGACGGATCAGGCTATGTTTTTCGTGCTTACTATGCTTTACCGCCTTTAAAACGTAAAAAGGATGGACTTCCTGTAGGAGCAGTAGCTGGTTTTTGTAATATGTTATGGAAATTACTCTGTGATGCTCGTAACGCGGCGACAGGTATTGTTCCAACACACTTTGCTGTTATTTTTGATTATTCATCGGATACTTTTCGGAAACAAATTTACCCTCAATATAAAGCGAATCGCATTGAACCTCCCGAAGATTTAATTCCTCAATTCGCGTTAATACGCCAAGCAACAAAGGCTTTTAATTTGCCTTGTATTGAAAAGAAAGGCTTTGAAGCGGATGATTTGATAGCGACCTATGCACAGTTGGCAACAAAGGTTGGTGCAAAAACAACCATTATCTCTTCTGATAAGGATCTTATGCAACTCGTCAATAAGCATGTATCCTTGTATGATGGAATGAAAGACAAGCATATAGGGATCTCAGAAGTTATAGAAAAATGGGGTGTTGCTCCTGAAAAGATGATCGATTTACAAGCGTTAGTTGGAGATTCGACAGATAACATACCCGGTATTCCAGGAATTGGACCAAAAACTGCTGCTCAGTTGTTAAATCAGTTTGGTTCCCTTGATCTTTTATTGCAACGTGTGACTGAAATTAAACAAACAAAACGACGTGAAAACATACAAGCGTATAGTGAACAGGTTAAAATTTCTCGTGAACTTGTTAAGCTTAAAACAGATGTTCCTATAGACAATGATTTAGATGATTTTATTTTAGAGCCACAAGATGGACCACGCTTAATTGCTTTTTTGAAAGCGATGGAATTTTCAACATTAACGCGTCGCGTGGCAGAGGCGACGGCATGCGATGCAGCTGTTATTGATGCACTTGATATAGATGTTGAATGGGAAAAATTGAGCAATGAATATGATACTGATACCAAAAATATTGAGAAAGCATCTCTTCATAATTTTTCTGAAAATTCTCCACAATTTTTTGCACAAAAACGTAAAGATCAAGTACTTAATCAAAAAATTACAAGAGATATTTATACAACAATTCTTGATGAGGAAATTTTAAAAGAGTGGTTATCACAAGCACAAGAACAGGGTTTTTTTTCTTTTGATACTGAAACAACTTCTCTTGATCCAATGCAAGCAAAGCTTGTTGGTTTTTCACTTGCATTACAGCCAGGAAAAGCGGCCTATGTACCTCTTGAACATTTTGATGAAGGAGAAGAGGACCTTTTGAGAGGGGGGCGCATTGCTTCACAGATTGAAACCCGAAAAGCTTTAGCACTTTTAAAACCGCTATTAGAAGATTCTGCGGTGTTAAAAATTGGTCAGAATATAAAATATGATTGGTTAGTGATGAAGCAATATGACATTGTGATACGTTCTTTTGATGACACCATGCTTTTGTCATATGTTTTGGATGCTGGAACTTTAACCCATAATATGGATGATTTATCTGAACGTTGGCTTGAACACAAACCAATTGCCTATAAGGATTTAACCCATAACGGAAAAAAAATTACTTCTTTTGCACAAGTAGATTTAAAACAAGCAACCCTTTATGCAGCCGAAGATGCCGATATAACGCTGCGTCTTTGGCAAGTATTGAAACCACAACTTGTTGCTCGCGGTATGACAAGAATTTATGAGCGCCTTGATCGACCCCTTGTAGAAGTTCTTGCAAGAATGGAAGAACGTGGAATTCTTATTGATAGGCAGATTTTATTGCGTCTTTCAGGAGAATTGGCGCAAGCTGCTTTGATTTTAGAAGAGGAAATTTATAAACAAGCAGATGAAAAATTTAATCTTGCTTCGCCAAAGCAATTAGGAGATATCCTTTTTGGCAAAATGGGATTGCCTGGAGGCGCTAAAACCAAGGGCGGACAATGGTCAACTTCTGCACAGACCTTAGAAGAATTGTCGGCTGAAGGTCATATTTTACCGCGTAAAATTATTGAGTGGCGCCAACTTGCAAAGCTAAAATCTACCTATGCCGATGCTTTGCCTTCTTATATTTTATCAAAAACAGGGCGTGTTCATACGAATTATTCTTTGGCAATAACATCAACAGGGCGATTATCATCATCAGAGCCAAATTTGCAAAATATTCCAGTACGAACTGCTGAAGGACGTAAAATTCGAACAGCTTTTATTGCTCCAAAAGGTCATGTTTTGCTTTCTGCTGATTATAGTCAGATAGAATTACGCATTCTTGCACATATTGCGGATATAAAAGCATTAAAAGAAGCTTTTGCTAAAGGACATGATATTCACGCTATAACGGCGTCACAAATGTTTGGCGTTGCGATAGAGGGAATGCATTCAGATATACGACGGCGTGCAAAAGCGATTAATTTTGGTATTATTTATGGTATTTCAGCTTTTGGATTAGCCAATCAATTAGGGATTTCACGCCAAGAAGCAGGTCGTTATATTCAACTTTATTTTGAAAGATTTCCAGGAATTAAAGATTATATGGAAAAGACCAAAAGCTTTGCGCGTGAGAATGGTTATGTAGAAACAATTTTTGGACGTCGTATCCATTATTCAGAAATAAAAGCAAAGAATGTAAAAATTCGTTCTCTTAATGAGCGAGCAGCAATCAATGCACCAATTCAAGGTTCTGCGGCCGATATTATTCGCCGTGCTATGATACAGATGGAAAATGCTTTAGAAGAAGAAAATCTATCAGCAAAAATGTTGCTACAAGTACATGATGAATTGATTTTTGAAGTACCAGAAGAAGAGAGTAAAAAAACCATGGCTGTTGTTAAAAATGTCATGGAAAATGCTACAATGCCGGTTTTATCTTTATCTGTACCCCTTGAAGTGAAAGTCATGACGGCTCAAAATTGGGATGAGGCACATTAGCCTTTTTTATTTGTTTTTAAGGATGTTTATTGCATTGGCAAGATTAATATAGGCTTTGATCGGCAAATGATCTGAGGCAATGCGCGCAAGTGGTGAATGGTGGTTTTCAAGCTTTGTTACCAATTGGTGAGGAAAGGCAAAAACGCGATCAAGGGCTAAAAAGGGAAAGCGAGAGGGAAAGCTTGGTACGACTTCAAGCGTGCTATCAAAATAGGGATAAAAATGGTTTAAAGATGAGCCCTTTCCCATCCGCCATTCATTAAAATCTCCAATGAGAAGCGTAGGCATAAGAGAGCGTTTTTGCAAAATTGCAAGGAGCATTTTAGTTTGTTGTTTACGAGAATAACGCAGTAAGCCAAAATGAGCCGCAATAATACGAATAGGGCCTGCTGCCATTTCTAACTCTACAATGATAGCCCCTCGTGGTTCAATACCAGGAAGAGTGACTTGTAAAGTGTCACGTACATATCCCTTTCGTAAAAAAAGAGCGTTTCCATGCCAACCATGACCATGAGGTGACATGGTATTGAGAGGTACAGGGGTCAAACCAGTTTCAGCTTTTAACAGCTGAAGATTAATCAAACCAACGCGTTCTCCAAAACGTTTATCTGCTTCTTGAAGAGCAAGGATATCGACTTGTAATTCAGTAATAACACGAACAATCCGTGTAGGATTAAAAATTTTATCAACACCTACACATTTATGTACATTATAGGAACCAACGATCAGGTCATAATGATTATTTGGATTTAGGATATTTGATTGATGATGAGAGCGACTATGGATTGCTTTTAAAAGGGAATTATGGAGCTTTTGTTGAATAAAACCGGTAAACCAAGAGAATTTTTGCTTATAAGGTATTTTTGTCATTTTGCGAAAAGAATAGTCCCGAAAAGGCAAAGAGTAAAAACGTGCACTCAAAACAAAAGAACCTTGTCTCTTTTAGAAACAAGGTCCTTTTATTAAGCGATAATTTTTGCAATCAATCACGGTTCGAGCCAAGAAATTGCAGCAAGAAGACAAACATATTGATGAAATCAAGATAAAGACTCAATGCACCCATAATAACTTTACGTCCTTTGGTGTCCCCTTCATCTCCTTCATAATACATCAACTTAATATTTTGAGTATCGTAAGCTGTTAAACCAGCAAAGATAAAAACACCAATAACGGAGATAGCAAACTGCAAAGCACTTGACCCAAGAAAAATGTTCACAATCATAGAAAGCAACAAGCCAATCAATCCAATAAATAGGAACGAACCAATTGCTGTAAGATCACGCTTTGTTGTGTATCCATAAAGCGAAAGAGCTCCAAAAGTTGCAGCGGAAATGACAAAGGTTTGTACAATACTCTCTGTCGTATAACGCAAAACAATAGAAGACAATGAAAGCCCAATCAGAGCAGCATAGCCAAAAAAGAGGCTACGAGCAGCATTTGTACTCAATGTATGAATTTTAAAACTGAGGAAAAAAACTGCAATGAGTGGTGCAAACATAACAATATAAGCAAATGGAGATGTATAAAATGTTACTCCAAATGATGTTAAATAAACACTGCTATTGATCTGAGCTGCTGCTTGGCTCATATCTGTTGTCGTTGCTAATGATACAATTGCATAAGCGGCAGCAGCTGTAATAAGCAAACCAATGGCCATTGTATTGTAGACACCCAACATATAGTCGCGCAATCCCTGATCAATTGATGCATCGGCATGAGAGACAGGCGCCGAACGTAAATTTTTAAAATTAGCCATAATATAAAATCCTTTAGCATATGTTCCGCCAGATATTGCTTTTTCTAAAGTGTCTCTCTCATTACAGAGACGAGTTTTGTAAAAGCTTTAAATTGACAAATACAAAAACCCTTCAGAATCACTGACGAAATTCCAGCATATTCCCCTTTATTATGGAGATTTATTTAAAAATTACAAGAGATTTATCGAAGCAAAGAACCTTACAAATTAGTAAGGAAAAGGTTCATTTTCATGAAAAATATTTCCATTTTTTTTGTCATATTTTTTGCAAGATAAAAAGACGATACTAAAAGATTTTTTGAACTCTATAATTCTCATCTACAAAATATTTATCTTCACACTTATGAAGGAGTAAGCTGGCATTATCATTATACTTATTAGGCTTTTAATGTTGCAACAGTTCTTGGCATTTTGTAATTAGGCTTGTGATGGTTAAAAGTCTCTGTTTTTTAGGAGATGGAGAATATCAATGAGAAGACGTTTGGTCGGAATGACGTCTCGCTTTCATCCAAGTACGCAACTCTTCAATAAGAATGGCAATAACACCGAGAGTGATAAAACTATCTGCAAGATTGAAAATAGCGAAATAAAAAATATCATCAATATGAAAAAGTATGTAATCAGTGACATGATGAAAACGAATACGATCAATAAGGTTGCCGATTGCTCCTCCAATAATAAGAATAAGACCGAAGCGCATTAAAAATTTATTATATTCAGTATTTTTCCATAACCATAGAAGAAAGATAATCACAATAATCGTGATGGCTGTGATACCTAGGTGAGAAAAGGAAGAAAAAAACGAAAATGCAATGCCAGAATTACGCACATGATAAAGGGAAAGGAAAGGAATGAGCCGGATTTCAGTTCCTAAAGGCATATTGTTCATAACCCAGTACTTAACAGCTTGGTCAAGTCCTACTGTAAGGGACAAGCCAAGGAGAAGAAAAGGGAGTGATTTACGGATCATATTTTTCCTCGTATGGTTTTAGTGTTAAATAAGGGCGACGGATTTCATAAAGCATAACAGCTGTTGCGATAGCCAGATTAAGCGAGTCGGCGCGTCCACTTTGTGGAATACGCGCAAGTTTATCACACCGACGTGTAAGAATGTCTGATAACCCCTGTTTTTCATTTCCCATTAAAAGGATGATAGGACCATTTTTCAAATCAAGTTTACGATAATCTAGAGATCCTTTGAGATGTGTGCCAACGATCATGCCTTTAAAGTGAGCAGACCAGTTTAAAAAGGCGCTTTCATCAAAACGATAAAGGGGTATAGAGAAAATAGATCCCATGGTTGCACGAACTGTTTCAGGTGAGAAAGGGTCTGTTGTTTCGCCAATTAAAATAACACCTTTAGCACCCACAGCATCAGCAGTGCGAATAATGGTCCCAAGATTTCCAGGATCACGCACACGATCAAGCGCGATGTAAACATCGTGAGCTTGCCCTTTTATCATTTCAAGAGGTTGCCATTTTTGTTTGAAAATACCAATAACTGTTTGTGGATTATCGCGTCGAGTCAGTGATTCCATAACCTTTTGTGAAGCTTTGATAACAAAACCGCCATTGGCTACAGCGCGTGCGGCAGTATTTTCGATCGTAGCATTGCCCATTTCGCTTTTAGAAAAAATAAGCGTTTGTATTGTCCAGCCGAGATTGAGAGCATCAATGACTAATTTCAATCCCTCTGCCATAAAAAGACCTTCTCGATTACGGTTTTTCTTTTGGTTAAGAGCTTTAAGATCTTTTATGATAGGGTTGCTAAGAGAGGTAATTTCTTTCACTCTACCAGTTTTGGGTCCACACATATTCAAGCAATCCAACGGCTAAAAAGAGAAGTAGAAAGGGCACGTCCTGCAACTTCTTCACGCAAAATGAGTTCTCCTGATTCGACTGTACCACCAAGATTTACAAATGCATCGCGCATTAAAGCATGAAGTGCAAAAAAGGAAGCACGAATAGAATAAGCTGTAAGGATAATAGAGATTGGTTTATCAGAGAGAAGCTTACGACAATTTGTGATCATTGCTGGTAAATGATCAAACAGTTGCCAAACTTCGCCATGGGGGCCTCGCCCATAAGCAGGAGGATCAAGAAGGATCATATCATAGCTTTTTTTGCGACGCAGTTCTCGTTCGACAAATTTCGTAGCATCATCGCAAATCCAGCGAATAGAATGACCTGGTAGTCCTGCTCTTTCCTGATTAGCTTTTGCCCATGTAATAGCTTTTTTAGAAGCATCAACATGAGTGACGTTTGCACCCGCTCGTGCTCCAATCAAAGAAGCCACTCCTGTATAGCCAAAAAGATTCAATAATTTTATAGGACGTGCGGCTTTAACAATTTGTTCTTCCATAGAGCGCCAATGGGCATCTTGTTCAGGAAAAACTCCTACATGACGAAAGGAAGTAAAGCGACCTAGAAAAGACAGTCCATTCCAAGAAAGTGGCCATGTTTCATCAAGTGGTTTTTTAGGAAAATGCCAACGACCAACCCCTTCTTCATCACGATTTCCTGTGAAAATAGCATCAACATCAGCCCATTGTTTTTTTGATAAAGCGGGTTTCCATAGTGCTTGACCTTCTGGCCGAATAATTCGATAATCTCCATAGCGCTCTAGTTTTTGTCCATGACCAGAATCAATGAGAGCATAATTTTCACTCATACCTGTTTCTAAAATAAGAGGCAAATTTTCCTGCGGATATCTATTATTATGGGAGGATTGAAAGCATTGTGCAGGCATGTTTTGTATCACGGTATATGAGGTATAAAGGATTGTGTTATAAAGCTCTTAAATGTTTCGTAAAAGTGCAAAAGAACTAAAGTCGGTTAAAACACGTATAGAAAAAAGGGCACCTTAAAATCCTGTATTGAATATGAAATACAGCAGAAAAAAGACTTCATTAAAATACTATTACACCAGATTTGTTATAGATGTCTTTAGTTTTTCGATCTCGGCTTTACTTTTTTTGAGAGCTTTTTTGCATTTATGATAAGAAAACCAACGGATCATATTTCCTAATACAATACCAAAACCAAAGAAAATAAAGAGCCATACAAAGAGGGGAGCGTGATAAGTAAAGCTTTCAGAATTTGCTCGAAAAGGATAAAAGGTTAACGGAACCATTTGACGATTAGCTACAATAAAAACAATCAGCACTGCTGTGATAATCACACAGATACTTGTTAAAAGAATACGTTTAATAATCATAAATTTCTCACTGATTAAGACGGTCGCGTAAATCCTTACCAGTTTTAAAAAAAGGAATCCACTTTTCTTCAACAGCAACGGCTTCTCCTGTCCGTGGATTTCGTCCATTACGGGCTGAACGGCTTTTCACAGAAAAAGCTCCAAATCCACGAAGTTCAACACGATCGCCATTTGCAAGTGCTGTTGAAATTTCTTCAAAAATAGCGTTTACAATATTTTCCACATCCCGTTGAAAAAGATGCGGGTTATGACGAGCAATAATTTGCACAAGCTCTGATTTAACCACAATAACCTCACTTTCACACAAAAATTTTTTTAAATTGTGCACTTCATGCATATTACAATATATAAACGGATAAAAGCAAAATAAAACCAAGAAAAAACAAATTTCAAGAAACAAAATTTGAAAATACCTCTTATAAAGGTTATACAGGTTAAAAATGCGGAATATTTAAGAGATTAGGAGAGTATGTCCGTACACAATCGTTATGAAGTCTTTTCAACGCAATCATCTATTGGAGATGTTTTTAAAAAAGCATCCCAGCATTCGCGTCGTATTAGCCTATTAAAAATTTTTTTACCCCTCTCAGCGTTGGTTTCAGCGCTGATTTTTTGCTGGTTTACGTTTTTCTTGGTTCCCACTCCTTCTGATCCTATGCCTTTGAATAATGAAGAGAGTGGAGTGATGAATTTGACGATGCTTAATCCAAAATTAGAGGGTTATACGCGTTCTCATGAACCTTATTGGCTTAAAGCAGAAAAGGCATTTCAAGATCATACGCGCTCTGGGATAATTGGCTTACAAAACATTACAGCCAGAGTATCTATGGGGCAACAAAGACAAGTTTTTCTTGCGGCACAAGGGGGCGTTTACAATAACATTAATGGTTTTTTAGAGTTGGATAAGCCATTCACCATTACGACGAATGATGGGATGATGGCACAATTTATGTCAGCTAATATTAATTTATCTGAGGGACAGTTAAAAACAGATCAACGTGTTAATATTCAGCGAGCCGGTTTTCATCTTGTCGCTAATGCCTTACAAGTTCGAGAAAAAGGAAAAAACATGTATTTCTATGGTGGTGTGCATTTAATGCTCCAAAAGCAATGACGCAATATCAATAAGAATTTTTAAGGGATATTTAAAAGAGAAATATGTAACTATAAAAACAGAACAAACAGAAGAATTGAAATAATGAGATCATACAAAAGATGGATAGGTATGACGTTGGCTTTTAGCATGGGAATGTTAGGAGGAGGGGCGGCTATAGGATATGCTGAAGGGACCCATTTGGGAATAAGCCTATCAAACGACAAAGAACCGGTAGAACTTCATGCAGATTCTTTGGAGATACGTGATAAAGAAGGGATAGCGCTTTTTAAAGGTGATGTTTCAGTGGTGCAAGGTGAACGTCTTCTACGGACGGCAAAATTAGTTGTTTATTATGATAAAGCCTATAAAGGAACGGATAGAAACAAGGAAAATACCAAGACATCATCTGTTGCTTTGTTTGGTTCGTCGGGCATAGAAAAAATGGAAGCCTTAGGAAAAGTTTATATAAAGATAGCTACGCAAATTGCTACGGGGGATAAAGGCGTTTTTGATGGAAAATCAAAGATGATGCGCTTAACAGGGAATCATGTTGTGTTAACGGATGGTGATAATGTGGCAACAGGATGCAAACTAACGGCAAATATGGAAAGTGGAAAGGCATTTTTAGAAGGTTGTGAGACACCTGAGAAAAAAGGTCGCGTTTCTATTATTTTTAAACAAAATCAAACAAATGGCCATTAAGATTTCATGTTTGGAATCAAAAGAAAAAAACAAACGGATAGTTATGATCTTACAAGTGAAGCCTCAAAAAAGCGCTTAAAGGGGACTTTGATTGCCAGTCATTTGATTAAAGTTTATCGAGGAAGACCAACTGTTAATGGCGTTTCTTTTGGCATTCGTACGGGAGAAGCTGTTGGTATTTTAGGGCCCAATGGAGCAGGTAAAACAACTTGTTTTTATATGGTTACGGGACTCATAAAATCTGATGGAGGGTCCATTAAAATTGATGGATTTGATATTACTCATCTTCCAATGTATCGACGTGCACGTTTAGGTATCGGATATCTTCCCCAAGAGGCTTCAATTTTTCGTGGACTTTCAGTAGAAAATAACATTAAAGCTGTTTTAGAAGTTGTTGAAAAAGACCGCCTTAAACAACGTGAAGAGTTAGATAGCCTTTTACATGAATTTAAAATTGATCATTTACGTAAAATGTCTGCACTTTCGTTATCTGGGGGTGAACGTCGACGACTTGAAATTGCGCGCGCTTTAGCTTCTCGTCCTCATTTTATGTTACTTGATGAACCATTTGCAGGAATTGATCCTATCGCTATTTTTGATATTCAGCAGCTTATTCGTCATTTAACAAGGCGTGGCATTGGTGTTTTAATAACAGATCACAATGTACGCGAGACATTAGGGCTTGTCGACCGGGCTTATATTATTCACACCGGCAAAGTGTTAGTTCACGGTCGTCCTCATGATATTATCAACAACGCTGATGTCCGCAGGATTTATTTGGGAAATCAGTTTTCTCTATGATTTTAAAGTTTTCATGCGTTTGCATTTAAGTTTGACAGAAACAACATGGTCGTCACAAACGCTATTTTAAGCAATCAAACATATTCCAAAGGAGGTAGATGAGGTTTCGTTGTGATTATTAATAAAGCATATTATCGCTATATATTTCTTACAGAAACAAAGGCAATTGTTCCTTATATCGTAGAAATTATGATAACGTTGTTAAAGGTTGTAAATCAATAAGAGAATACAACTTTTTTAATTAGGGTGTGCAATAGGATTTTCTCTGATGATTGTATTCATTACATTATTATTGAAAATCCCCTTATTTATGCCGAAACTTCTTTTATGAGTATAATACAAGGAGTTTTTATTGAGGGGTGCAAAAAGCTTCATCACTATAAGATGAGTCTATTGTTTTTCTGGTTAAGCTTACGCATGATTGTATCATAAAGATATCACTAGATTAACGCGATAATGAGTGATAAATGAGACTATAAATAAATGCGTGTGTTATTGAAAGGTGAGAGATATTCATCATATTTTTCTCTGTCGAATCAAAGAATATGTCGATGATGCTGTTTCGGGTATTTTGATTGGAGCACCCGTTATATATTGTATTTATCTAATAGGGGTTGTTGTGTTTTATTGGTTTGTATGGCGTATTTAAAATAGGATCGCAGCGACAGATATAAGGCTAAATCTATGAATCTTTTAAAATAATCATTAAATTTCTAAAAGCTTTTAGATTCTTGTTATAAGGCTTTGTTTAAGCTATACAGTAATTTTCAAACGAAAGGTCTGTTTTGCTCA
This sequence comes from Bartonella tribocorum, assembly GCF_002777915.1. GTDB lineage: Bacteria > Pseudomonadota > Alphaproteobacteria > Rhizobiales > Rhizobiaceae > Bartonella > Bartonella tribocorum_A. The sequence continues at coordinate 64,026 of NZ_NJGE01000001.1, forward strand.
AAATGTTTCTCGTTCTATTAAGAGCTCATTTTTAAAGAAAGAAAAAATCTAATGGGGAATTATACGTTAACTCTTATGACAAGTTTAATAAATCTATGAGTAATGCCCTGTTCTCATGTCTTAAGGAAATTAATTTTATGAACAACTTCATTTCTTTTTTTCTTTTCTCATGCTGTTAATGAGGAGCTAAACACTATTTATTGTTCTGTTAAAAGTGATATGAGACGTATTAAGCCATCACCCGTTATAAATTAAAAAATAAAAACACATGCGATGTTGCGAAAAGTGAAAGAACTTTAAAGTTCAATACCGTTTATAGGTTTATTGGTGAGCATTTGAGCGTGTAAGAGGAAAATTAAAGGATGAATTTGAGTGAGTTAATAGCACCGGAAGCAATTATTCCGGCTCTTAAGGCTAATTCGAAAAAACAAGTTCTGCAAATTTTAGCCGAAAAAGCGGCTCAGCTGACCGGTCTTAGTGAGCATGTAATTTTTGATATCGTTTTGCAACGCGAGAAGCTTGGTTCAACGGGGTTGGGTGGTGGTATTGCGATTCCGCATGGAAAATTACCAGATATTAATCGGATTGTTGGTATATTTGCACGTCTTGAAAGTCCTGTTGATTTTGAAGCTCTTGATGACGAGCCTATAGATCTCGTTTTTCTCCTTTTAGCACCTGAAAATGCTGGTGCAGATCACTTAAAAGCTTTATCACAGATTGCACGTGTTTTGCGTCATGCTGATGTTGTGCAAAAATTGCGCAATACGCATAATGCCAATGCGCTTTATGCTTTATTGATTCAAACTTCAGAATCCAATGCGGCCTAAAAGCGATTATTTGTATCTTAAAGGACTGATAGTAAAAGATTACGTTATTCGATTCACTATTTAGGGAAAATCTAAAGTCTCTTTATTTCATGACTAACATATTGATAATAATTTATTATTTTTGAAGATCTTTTTAAGATTATGACAAGACGATATCAAGACAACATTGAATACAAGGTATGAATACGCTATAATGGATGAAAGGTGGAGTATCTTACGGACATACATGTATTGGATGTGTAAAGTTGAGAAGTGATATTTACGAGGCTATGGGATTTTTTTTGGGAGTACAGGGTGTATTTTCAAAGTTTTGAAGCAGATTGTTTATGATATAAAGAGTGTGGTTTATTTCTTAACAGAGCGGTGGTATGTTCTCATCTTGTTTTGAATCCTATTGCTTAAAGAAATCGTTTTTTATGAAAAAACGATAAGGAGCGGTGTAAGATCAGAAATGTTGTTTTTTAATGTGATTATTGAATAAAAGGTTCATATTTTGGTAACGACTAAAAGATCACAATGGAGCGTAAAAATCTGTTCTGACTGTTGTGAAGATATTTCGCTTATGGAAGGAATTAGGATAATTATACATGGGTATCGAGGAGTTTTTGATTGAACTTTTCAATGCAGAGAACTTTGTTAGAGATTAAAGAAGTGAGCTAAATGAAGATGTTTGAGAAGACTGTTATTGCTGCATCTGTAATGGTTCTTGTTACAGCTGGTGCGGCATGTGCGCAAACGCCAAGCCGTTTAAATCAATTTGAAGCGTGGGGAGCTTATTCTTATAAATCGTCCCAAAATACGATTTGCTATGTGTTATCTGTTCCTTTGAAGGCTCTTCCAACGACGGTTAATCATGGTGATAATTTTTTCTTAGTTACTAAGCGTTCTCAATCGCCTATTTCGTTTGAACCGCAATTTATGGCTGGTTATACGCTTCAAGAAGGGTCGAGAGTGACAGTGACCATTGGAGATAAGGATTTTGATTTTTTCACGAAGGATTCCTCAGCTTGGTTGGCATCATCAGAGCTAGAAAAACAGCTTGTTTCTGCTATGCGTGCTGGAAACAGTATGACAGTGAAAGCAATATCAAAACGGGGAACGTATACCACCTATACTTATTCCTTAAAAGGGGTCACTGCTGCCTTGAATGCAGCTCAAAAGTGCCATTAAGGTTTTGATAATTTTTAAATTTAAAATAGTGATGTAAATTGGAAAGCAATGGCTATTTCATATGACCTTAGACCTGTTGTTTCGTGTTTAGCACGAAAAACAGATAGTGTTGTTGTGAAGGAGAGTTCTAAACTCTCTTTAATTGGATTATCGCAAGATGAAATAGTGCAAGCTTTGAAGACAATTGGTGTACCAGAGCGTCAAACGCGTATGCGTGCACGTCAGCTTTGGCATTGGCTTTATGTACGTGGTGTTTCAAACTTTGATGAAATGCTGAATATTTCTAAAGTAATGCAGGAGACACTTAAGCGTCATTTTTCCATTGCACGTCCGGAAATTGTTGGAGAACAAATATCAAAGGATGGTACACGTAAATGGCTATTACGTTTTCCAGCACGTGGGGCTGGAAAGCCTGTTGAAATTGAAACGGTTTATATCCCGGAAGAAGGACGTGGTACTTTATGTCTTTCATCACAAGTAGGCTGTACATTAACCTGCTCTTTTTGTCATACGGGAACGCAGATGCTTGTTCGCAATCTGACCGCGGAAGAAATTTTGGCACAATTATTGGTTGCACGTGATTGTTTGGGTGATTTTCCTGATAAGAATACCCCTGATGGGGCAATTGTTCCTGTTGAAGGGCGCAAAATTACCAATATTGTTATGATGGGGATGGGAGAACCTCTTTATAATTTTGAAGCTGTAAAAAAAGCTTTATTGATTGCTTCTGATGGCGATGGGCTTTCTTTATCAAAACGTCGGATTACACTTTCAACCAGTGGGGTTGTTCCTGGAATTATCCGAACTGGGGAAGAAATTGGTGTTATGTTAGCAATTTCACTCCACGCCGTACATGACACACTAAGAGATATGCTTGTTCCGATCAATAAAAAATATCCGCTTACATTGTTAATGGATGCTTGCCGTAATTATCCTAGTTTGTCTAATGCAAAACGAATCACATTTGAATATGTTATGCTGAAAGATATCAATGATAGTTTAGATGATGCTAAGCGATTGATTCAGTTATTGAAAGGGATTCCTGCTAAGATCAATTTAATTCCTTTTAATCCATGGCCAGGGAGTAATTATCAATGTTCTGATTGGGAGCAAATCGAGCGTTTTGCTGATGTGGTTAATCAAGCGGGCTATGCTTCTCCTATTAGGATACCGCGTGGACGCGATATTTTAGCTGCATGTGGACAACTTAAATCGGCTTCAGAGCGCTTACGGAAATCTGAACGTTTGAAACTTGAAAATGCCATTGGTCATTAGTTAACACCGTTTTCAGCGCTATAAAGCCTATGCTTTTTTACGTAAATTACATATAAAATAAGCATGTGTGAGACATAGCTTAAGGTGGATCAGTGCGAGATGAGCAGTTTTAAGATTTTATAGGTTCAATAGGGGAAAAGATATTGCATAAAGTCTGTTTGCATAATCTCTGAAATGAGGAGGCAACCTAATTTAAAGGAAAGTCTTAAGGGGCCCTCATTTCCACCTCACACTCTTTACTTCGGCTTTACGACTTTTAAAAGCATCAACGATAATATCTTTTAAAGAGTGGAAATATACATTGCCTCATGCTTTTGTTTGTTACGTTCTTTAACAAGATTACCTCACACATAAAACGGCATGTCTAAAATATAAATACCATTGCGTTGTTCATTGACATGTTTTTAAAAAAGCATTTCTCAATGCACTCCTCCTCTCGCGACAATGCTTGCGAAGGGTATAACACAAAAACCTTTGTGAAATATATGATGCCATTTAGGTTTAATAAAAGTGTAAGTTGGTATCATCATTCTATTTTTTAGCTTTTCTTGTGATGTACAAGGAAAAGCTATTGTTTAATTTAACATAAAACAGATTTAAAACGGAGAGTGTTTCAGAATATCTAGAATTCACATTTAAATTAAAAATGATAAATTACACTTATAAATCAATTTTTTGTAACCATAAGAAGATGGAGGGCAAAGCTGGTAAAAATACCTGCAATAAGCCAGTCGAGAAAGCGAATATAAAGAGGATTTTTTTTAAGGGTTTTGGTGAGTTTATGCGCTGTAAAAACAACTGAAATTGTAATAGGGAAAGAAATAGGAATATAAGAGAGTCCTAAAAAGAGTAACTTTTGTGTTGCCATAGGATCATTCGCATTAATAAATTGTGGTAAGAATGTTGCATTAAAGAGTATAACTTTAGGATTGAGAAGATTAATTCCAATACCAGCAAGATAGTTGCGTTTAGAACTTTGAGGTTTAGAAGATGTTGGTTCAAAGGAAAGCGTAGGTTTTCTCCGTAATGCTTGAAAGGCAAACCATAAAAGATAAAAGGCGCCAACAATTTTCAGAAGAACAAAAGCGTGTGGCGCTGCAAAAATAAGCGCTGATAAGCCAAGAGCTACGGCGGTAACCTGAATGGCAAACCCTGTTGCACTTCCCAAGGCGCACATGATTCCAGCTTTTTTGCTTTGTGTAATGGTTCGTCCTACAGAAAGCATCATATCAGGTCCTGGAATAAGTGCTAAAATCAACGATGCTAAAGCAAATTGTACAATAATAGACCACTCCGGTAGAAATGACACGCAAACCTCCTCTTAATTTTTAAGCCGTGCTCACTATTTACAGTCCGAATCACCCTTATTTACGCTTTTTGAGTCTTTTTCATGTTGCTTAAAGAGAATTTATTTTTATATTTCTTGCATCGTTTTGATTTTTGAGAAAAATAAAAAAACAACGCGTAAGAGCTTTAAAATGAAAAAGTGGCAAAATATTAGAAAAGTTGTTTTGGCTTATTCAGGGGGATTGGATACGTCAATTATTCTCAAATGGTTGCAAAGTACGCTAGGCGTTGAAGTTGTAACTTTTACAGCGGATTTAGGGCAGGGCGAAGAGCTAGAATTTGCTCGTCGTAAAGCTGAAATGCTCGGTGTTAAAGAAATCTATATTGAAGATTTGCGTGAAGAATTTGTGCGTGATTTTGTTTTCCCGATGTTTCGAGCCAATACCGTTTATGAGGGGAATTATCTTTTAGGAACATCAATCGCACGTCCACTTATTTCAAAACGCCTTATTGAAATTGTTAAGGAAACAGGGGCCGATGCAATTGCTCATGGAGCGACAGGAAAAGGCAATGATCAGGTACGTTTTGAGCTTTCTGCTTATGCACTTAATCCTGATATAAAGGTTATTGCTCCATGGCGTGATTGGGATTTTAAGAGTCGGACAGATCTGTTTGAATTTGCGCGTATGCATCAAATTCCTGTAGAAAAGGATAAGCAAGGCGAAGCACCTTTTTCCGTGGATGCAAATTTATTACATTCTTCATCAGAGGGAAAGATTTTAGAAGATCCAGCACTTCCTGCTCCTGAATATGCCCATAAGCGTACTCTTTCGCCGGAAGATGCTCCAGATCAAGCAACCAGAATCACTCTTGGCTTTAAAAAAGGCGATGCTGTTTCAATCAATGGAAAAAATTTATCTCCTGCAACGTTACTTACAGAATTAAATCGTTATGGGCGCGATAATGGTATTGGTCGGTTAGATTTGGTAGAAAATCGTTTTGTAGGTATGAAATCGCGGGGTATTTATGAAACACCGGGTGGAACCATTCTTTTAGCAGCTCACAGAGCTATAGAATCTTTAACGCTGGATCGTGGTGCAGCTCATTTGAAAGATGAATTGATGCCACGTTATGCAGAACTCATTTATTATGGCTTTTGGTTTTCTCCTGAACGTAAGATGTTGCAGGCAGCGATTGATTTATCTCAAGAACATGTTGAAGGTGAAGTCACGTTAAAGCTCTATAAGGGGAACGTGATTATTGAAGGGCGCCAAAGCAAAAAATCACTTTATTCGAGTGAATTGGTAACTTTTGAGGATGATCAAGGTGCTTATGATCAAAGAGATGCAACTGGTTTTATTAAATTAAATGCTCTACGTTTGCGTACATTAGCAAGGCGTTGTCAAGGTGATTAAGAAAAGAAATAAAAATTACTTTGATAAGTATCATGTGAGGCAGTGCTTTTGTATGAAACACTTAACTTAAGAATTTTTACCTGTTGGTTTTTATAGTTCTTTCGTTCAATGTTAGAGTCTTCACTTTTTTGCGAATAACTATAATAAGCAAGATCCACGAAAATAATAATGAAGGCTCTGATAATCAAAAAAAGACAATTTTGCTTTATAACCTTCAATGTTTTTTATTTCACTCGGAACGAAATATGTTTACAGCGAGGGTGGTTTTTGTATTGTGACTTAAGAGTATAAAGAAATTTACATCTTTTTGCTTGCTATTATTGACGAATAAATTCAAGAACCATACACCCTATTTTTAAAGAGTATAATTTTTAGGATAAATAATGATGCGTAATCAGTGTGATGCCCTTAGCCTTACGCCTGAATTAAAGGATGCGGCTGCTCAATCGAGAACTTGGCCATTTGAAGAAGCACGTAAGATTATCAAACGGTATGAAAAAACGGGTTATCCAGACAGTGTAATATTTGAAACAGGTTATGGGCCTTCTGGTTTACCGCATATCGGAACTTTTGGAGAAGTTGCACGTACAACCATGGTGCGTCATGCATTTCATATTCTTACAGAGAATAAAGTAAAAACGAAGCTGCTTTGTTTTTCTGATGACATGGATGGTTTACGCAAGGTTCCTGAGAATGTGCCGGATCGCGAGAAGATGGAACATTATCTTGGTCAACCGTTGAGCCGTGTACCTGATCCTTTTGGAGATGATTATCCTTCTTTTGGAGCGGCAAATAATGCACGTCTACGAGCTTTTCTTGATCGTTTTGGTTTTGATTACGAATTTGCAAGCGCTACGGATTATTACAGTTCCGGTCGTTTTGATGAAACACTTTTAAAAATCCTTGCCTGTTATGACAAGGTAATGGCAATTATTTTACCGACATTGGGTGAAGAACGACAAGCAACCTATTCTCTCTTTTTACCGATTTCTCCCTTTTCTGGAAAAGTATTACAGGTACCGATGATTGCGCGTAATGTTGAAAAAGGAACGGTTACTTATATTGAACCCGAAACAGGAGAAACTATAGAAACGGAGGTTACAGGGGGCAAGGTCAAGTGTCAGTGGAAGGTCGATTGGGCTATGCGTTGGACAGCGCTTGGCATTGATTATGAAATGGCAGGAAAAGACCTTATCGATTCCACGAATCTTTCTTCTAAAATTTGTAAAGTATTGGGGGGGAAGCCTCCAGAAGGATTTAACTATGAGCTCTTTTTGGATGAGAAAGGGCAGAAAATTTCCAAATCCAAGGGAAATGGTTTAACCATTGATGAATGGCTTACTTACGCCCCAACGGAGAGTTTAGGGCTTTATATGTTTTCAAAGCCCAAAACAGCCAAAAGGCTTTATTTTGATGTTATTCCAAAAGCCGTGGATGAGTACTATGCTCATCTTTCAGCCTATGGTCGTCAAAGTTGGCAAGAACGGCTTAATAATCCTGTATGGCATATTCATAATGGTTGTCCACCGCGGGTTGATTTGCCGGTATCTTTTGCCATGCTTTTAAATTTGGTAAGTGCTTCAAATGCAGAGAATGCAGAAGTTCTTTGGGGTTTTATTTCTCGTTATGCTAAAGGAGCCAATGCGCAAACTTATCCAGAACTTGATCAATTGGTGAAGTTTGCCATTAAATATTTTGATGTTTTTGTCAAACCAAACAAAAAGTTTCGTACACCCGATAACAGTGAACGCGCAACATTAGCACAAATTGATGAAAAATTAGCCAATTTACCTGAAACTTTTGATGGAAATATATTGCAAAATACGCTTCTTGATGTTGCACGGTTAACGGAACGCTACCAAGATCATAGCAAAAAAAGCCCTGAAGGCGGTCCTGGAGTTTCCAATGTCTTTTTCCAAATGCTCTATGAAGTCCTTTTAGGACAAGAGCGAGGTCCACGATGGGGATCATTTATAGCGCTTTATGGGATTAATGAAATGCGTGCACTGATTGCTGAAGCACTTGCACGACCTGTGGAGGAATAATGGAACGAAGAGTGCAGGAAGTAAAGCGACGCCGTACATTTGCAATTATTGCTCACCCAGATGCTGGGAAAACAACATTGACAGAAAAGCTTTTATTGTTTGGTGGCGCTATTCAACTTGCAGGAGAAGTAAAAGCCAAAAAAGATCGTATTCAAACGCGTTCTGACTGGATGAATATTGAACGCGATCGTGGTATTTCCGTTGTGACTTCGGTGATGACGTTTGAATATGAAAACCATATTTTTAATCTCTTAGATACCCCAGGCCATGAAGATTTTGCAGACGATACCTATCGCACGCTTACAGCTGTTGATAGCGCTATCATGGTATTGGATGGTGCCCGCGGGATTGAACCTAGAACACTAAAATTGTTCGAAGTTTGTCGGATGCGGGATATTCCTATTGTTACTTTTATCAATAAAATGGATCGTGAGGCGCGTGATCCTCTTGAGCTTTTAGATGAAATTGAGGAAAAGCTTGCGCTTGATACCGCACCCATAACATGGCCTATTGGGACGGGTAAAGATTTTGTTGGTACCTTTGATCTTCATCATAATCGTTTTCGCCAAAAAGATGATGAGATAAAACAGCGGATTGTTTCAGATCTCAGTGAGATTGTTCATTTACTTCCAGAGTATCAACGTTCAACTTTTATTGAAGGGGTGGAACTCGCCCGAAGTGCTTGCAAAAATTTTGATCTTCAAGCTTTTCGTGAGGGTCACATGACTCCGGTTTATTTTGGTTCGGCATTACGAAATTTTGGTGTCCGTGACTTGATTAATGCGCTTATTGATTTTGGTCAAAGTCCGCGTGATCAAAGTGCAGATCAACGCAATATCATAGCAACTGAATCTAAAATGACGGGATTTGTTTTTAAAATTCAAGCGAATATGGACCCTAATCACCGTGATCGTATTGCATTTTTTCGGGTTTGTTCTGGGACACTTGAACGCGGTATGAAGACGAAGTTGGTCCGAACGGGAAAACCAATGACACTTTCAGCTCCACAATTTTTCTTTGCGCGTTCACGCCAAATTGCTGATCAAGCCTATGCGGGTGATATCGTAGGGATCCCTAATCATGGAACGTTGCGTATTGGCGATACTTTGACTGAAGGAGAAGATATCCTCTTTAAGGGAGTCCCCAATTTTGCACCAGAGATTTTACGTCGTGTTTGTTTGGGCGATCCAATGAAAGCAAAAAAGCTCAAAGAAGCTTTGCAACAAATGGCTGAAGAAGGGGTTGTGCAATTATTTATTCCTGATGATGGGTCGCCTTCTCTTATTGGTGTCATTGGAGCTTTGCAAATTGATGTTTTAAAAGAACGATTGAAAATAGAATATTCTTTACCCGTAAATTTTGAGCCTGCGCGTTTTAATTTATGTCGTTGGGTTTCAGCGCAAAGCAAAGATGAGTTGCAAAAGTTTCTCAGCAATCACCGTTCTGCTATTGCCTATGATTTAGAAAGTGATCCAGTTTTTTTAGCGGAGAACCATTTTTCATTGAATTATGAGGCAGAAAGAGCCCCTAAAATAAAATTTTCTGCTTTTAAAGATTATCAAGTACGCTCTTAACATAAAGAAGAATCTTTTATGTAACAATTGGGTTGATAATAATTTTTCACATTGAATCGGGAAGCTCAATATTGTTATTTTTTTCCGAAAATAAAAAGAGTATGTAAAGAACCCTTTCAGATTACATTATATCAAGAGAGGAGTAAATTTATGTATAATATTCAATAAGTTACAATATATTTATATTTGTAACGTCTTTTAAAATTTTAATATATTTTTTCACAATAGCTTAAGAAAAGGTCATATATTTCAGTATTTTGAATGTAAGCTAAAAATCTCCTGTATAAAGAGAGCTTTTCAGTTTTTCCTTGTATGAAAATTGTATACAGTCAAAATAATACAAATAATCAATAAGGTGAAATTTGTTATCCCAAATATGAGATCATATGATTTATAAACCACGTGTCTTTTCTATTTCTCCTGGAACGGCTTTTTTGCCTCATTTTGTTGATGCACTGCTCTCTGGTACCCTTATTGATGATTTTGCTCCCAATGGAGATATTCAAACGGCTCTTGCAGATAGCCTTATTTATGTTCCGACACGTCGTGCGGCTCGCGCTTTGCGTTTAGCCTTTGTTGAAAGAAGCGATACACAATCAACCTTATTGCCAACCATTCGTGCCCTAGGCGATGTTGATGAAGACAGTTTCCTTTTTGTTGAAAATCATACCAGCGCTCTTAATCCGCCTATTGGAGAGAGCGAACGCTTACTGCTTTTAGCGCGTCTTATTCGTCCATGGCGTGAAAGTTTGCCTGCACATTTGCGTGCTATGTTTGGTACAGAAGATGTACTTATTCCAGCGCATAGTGCCGATGCAATTTGGCTTGCTCAAGATTTAGCACATTTGATGGATGAAATTGAAACAGAAGCAGCAGACTGGTCAAAACTGAAAGATATTGCCCCTGATATGGTCGCTGAATGGTGGCAAATAACGCTCGATTTTCTAACGATTATTACGCAAAATTGGCCACAAATCTTGACAGAAAGGCAGCGAAGTAATCCCGCTGAATGGCGTAATCAAGCATTGACAATGCATGCAGAGGCTTTACAACGCGCGCAGTCTGATAAACCAATCATTGCGGCTGGTGTTTCAGGTTCTATTCCCGCAGTTTCTCATCTTTTAAAGGTTATAGCCTCTCTACCAAAAGGGGCTGTTGTTCTTCCTGGTCTTGATCTTCATATGGATGAAGAACAATGGAATGCACTTAGCACAAGCAATAAAGATAAAACAGCTTGTGATTTTTTTGATTATGCAGAAAACATTTTTAGCCATCCTCAATATCATTTAAAAAAACTTCTAACGCTCATGGAGTGTCAACGCGACCATGTTTGCGAAATTGGCCAACAAAGTACAATAAAGAAAAGGCGAATGGCGCTTTTATCAGAAGCACTCCGATCAGCTTCTACGACGGATAAATGGATACAAATTGTCCGTGATGATTATGAAAATCTTTGTGCAGATTGGTCATTTATTGAAGCTATAAATGAACGTGAAGAAGCTCTCGCTATCGCTGTTGCTTTACGCAAGGCTATTGAAGAACCCAAAAAAACCGCAGCCCTTATTACCAATGACCGTAATTTAGCCCGCCGTGTTGCTGCGGAATTACAGCGATTTGGCATTGAAGCAAATGATTCAGGGGGAATACCACTTGCACAAACATTGCCTGTAACGCTCTTGCGATTGATCTTAGAAAATGTTTTGCAACCCGATGATCCCATTGCTTTTCTTTCTCTTCTTAAACATCCACTGACAACACTCCAACAAAACCGTCATCGCTTACGCGAAATGGCAGAAAATTTTGAACTTTTTATTCTTCGAGGGAACACAGGGCGCATCAATCTTTGCGAATGTGATCAATTTCTTGAAAAATGGATTGAGACCTATACCCATGATCATGATCGTTCTGAAATTAATGCCCTTGATCAACAGAAATTTGAAGAAGCACGTCTCCTTTGTCATCTTTTGAAGAAAGCTGTTGAACCTTTAGCTTCTCTCATGAAACAAGAGGAAGAATGCACCATCAACGAAGCTGCGATAGCAACTGTTGAGGTTTTTGAAAATTTTGGGCGCAATGAGGATAATTCTCTTGCTCATCTTTATCAACACGAAGCAGGACAAGCCCTATCAAAATTTTTACGGGAATTGGTCAGTGATCAATCAGGATTAACATTTCATCTTTGCGAATGGCCCGCTATGTTTTCTGCATTGATCGCAACGCGTTCCGTTACACCTTCGCCTGGAGGACATTCACGTTTATTCATCTGGGGTACTTTAGAATCACGTTTACAAACGGTTGATACAGTGGTTATTGGCGGTCTTAATGAAGGATCATGGCCGATATCAACCCGAAATGATGCTTTTTTATCGCGACCGATGAAAATGATGTTAACTCTAGAACCACCAGAGCAGCGTATTGGTATTTCCGCCCATGATTTTCAATGGGCTATGGGAATGGATAAGGTGGTGATGAGTCGCGCATTGCGTGTTAATCATACCCCTTCTATTCCTTCACGTTGGCTACAACGCATAGAAACAGTGGTAGGAAAACAGGCTTGGAAACAAATCTGTGCACGAGGTGAAATATTACGCCATTGGACAAAGATGCTTGATCATACCAACATGATTTCTGATGTAGAACGACCTTGCCCTGCACCACCCCTTGATGTACGTCCGCGTCATTTTTCAGTCACTGAAATAGAAACATTGCGCTATGATCCTTATGCTATCTATGCCAAAAAAATCTTACGACTAAGACCACTTAAAAAACTTATTCACGATCCTAGTGCTATTGAAAGGGGAATACTTTATCACGCTATTCTTGCAGCTTTTTGCACACAAATAAAAAATCCAAATGCCGCAAATGCTTTAGATGTCCTACTTTCCATTGGACGTAAAGAATTTGATAAATTCAATTTTCCACCCGATATTGAAGCAATTTGGTGGAACATTTTTGAAAATCTTGCTCCACACCTTATTCAATGGGAACAAAGTTTAGGGCCGCGCGAGCGATATGCTGAAGTGGTCTCAGAAAAAATCCCTATAGGGACAACAGGGGTAACCCTTTCAGGGCGTGTTGATCGTCTTGATGTCTTGCCAGACAAAACGGTTGAAATTCTAGATTTCAAAACTGGAACGCCTCCTTCATCAAAACAGGTTCGTGAATTATTATTTCCACAATTGGCTTTAGAAACAGCTTTGCTGATGGAAGGGGCGTTTCCAGATTTTCAAGATCTTACCCCCTCAAATTTATTTTACATTCCCTTAAACGGAAAAGGCGAAATTAAATCCCAATCCATTCTTTTAAAGAAAAAAGAAGAAAAAACTTACCTCAGTGCCGTTAATCTTGGTGAAATTGCATGGAAAAATCTTATTGCACTTATAACGTATTATCAAAATCCACAACAAGGCTATCTTTCACATGCTGTTCCCATGGAAAAACGACATGAAGGTGACTACGACCATTTGGCACGGTTGTGGGAATGGTCAAGTGGTTTTTATAAAGAAGAGTAATCATGACTTTTTTTTCTATTCCTGAAGCTGCTCTTGATGCACAAGCAATGGCGACACATCCCCAAAAAAACGTGTGGGTTTCTGCAAATGCTGGATCTGGAAAAACCCACGTTTTAAGTGAACGTGTTATTCGTTTGCTTTTAAACGGTACGCCTCCAGCACGTATTTTATGCCTGACTTATACAAGAGCTGCTGCTGCTGTTATGCAATCACGAATTTTTCGCACGCTTTCCAGTTGGAATGAACTCGATGATACACAGCTGCAAGAAACCTTAACACGGTTTGAAAATAAACCCGTCAATGCGCAAAAATTAACTTATGCACGACAGCTCTTCGCTCGTGCTCTTGAAACACCTGGTGGCTTGAAAATTCAAACAATACATGCTTTTTGTGAATCTCTCTTGCATCAATTTATGTTAGAAGCCAATATCGCAGGGCATTTCGAACTTCCCGATGATATCAGTCGCGAAAAATTACAACAAGAATCTCGTCGCCAGCTTTTAGCACGTCGTGATGTACAACCTGCTTTGCAACAGTTACTTCAAGTTATTAGTGAACATACTTTTAATCAACTGCTCGATGAAGCCGTTGAAAAGCAACATAAACTCTCTGATTTTTTATCTTCTCTTCTGTCTGAAAATGGAGAAGAAAAATTGCGTGCGCTTTTTAACTTAGCACCCGATGAAACAAATCAAGGTCTGCTGGAACAAATTCAACAGGCTGCGCGCCTTCCTCTTTATGCTCTTAAACATGGTGAAACCAATGGTAGCCAAAGCTTTAAGGATATGGTGGAAAAATTTTCCCAATTAGAAAAGGTGCGTGATGAGACAAATATTCTCAATATTATTTCTGATATTTATTTTAAAACAAAAGGTGAGCCGCGTAATTTTTCACGTTTATCTCGTAAAAAATCCGATGAAATTTGGCCTTTTATTCAACAAATGCTTGAAGATAAACAAAACAAGCTTTCTGTCCTTTTAGAAAAATATCAATGCGCAAAAATTGCCACCCTCAATATGGCTGCTTTTAAGCTCTGTGCCGTTTATCTCAAAATCTATACGAATCTAAAAAAGGCCAATGGCATCTTGGATTTTGATGACCTTATTGAGCGTACGCTCCATTTGTTACAGCGCAAAGGTGCCAGCCAATGGGTGCATTATAAACTTGATCAGGGCCTTGATCATATTCTCCTTGATGAAGCGCAAGACACCAACCCTGAACAATGGCAAATTATTCAACTGTTGGCACAAGAATTTTTTTCAGGGTATAGCCAACGAACAAATATACGGACTCTTTTTGCTGTTGGCGATGAAAAACAATCGATTTATTCTTTTCAAGGTGCTGCTCCAGAAAACTTTGCTGCAAATGGACGAATCATTCAAAAAAAAGCGCAGCAAACAAATCAGCAATTTGAAAAAATACAACTGCATTACTCTTTTCGCTCTACAGCAGATGTTCTTAAAAGCGTTGATCTTGTTTTTGAAACACCAGAAAACTATAAAGGGCTTTCGGCAGAAAATACAAAGACGGTGCATGAAGCTATTCGTGTTCATAGCCCAGGTGAAGTTGTTATATGGGATGCCATTTCCAAAGAAACAAGCGAATTTCCCCATGATTGGCATTTGAGTGTTGATCATTTAGATACACCTGAAGTCCGTTTAGCAGAAAAAATTGCTGAAACGATTGCTGACTGGTTACAAAAAGGCGAAATGCTTCCAGCAAAGGGACGTTTAATACGGGCAAGTGATATTATGATCTTGGTTCGTAAACGTGATAAATTTGTTTCAGCTCTTTCCCGTGCTCTTAAACACCTTAATATTCCTGTAGCAGGGGCTGATCGTTTACAACTCACCAAACATATTAGTATCCGTGACTTAATGGCGCTTGGACGTTTTGTTTTGCAGCCACAAGATGATCTTTCTCTTGCTTGCGTTTTAAAAAGTCCCCTTTTTGCTTTTAGTGAAGAGGAACTTTATCAGCTTGCTACACACCGAACCGGCTCTCTTTGGCAAAGTTTATCTACGCATGCATCATCGCAGGTATCTTTTAAAGATGCTTTTGAAAGACTAAATCATTATCGCACTTTAGTGGATAAAATACCAGTTTTCGAGTTTTATAGCCATATTCTGAATAATGATAAGGGAAGACAAAAAATTCTATCTCGCTTAGGATCTGAAGCAAATGATGTGCTCGATGCTTTTATGGATTATACGCTCACGATTCAAAAAACAGGATTACCAGGATTACAAGCTTTTTTAGAAACATTAAGTGCAAGCGAGCCAGAAATTAAACGTGAATTTGAACAAAACAATGAAGAAATTCGTATCATGACGGTTCATGCTGCAAAAGGACTAGAAGCTGCTATTGTGTTTTTGGTTGATCCTGGTAGTGCGATTTGGCATCCTCAGCACGCACCTCATTTGCTTAAAGCTCCTTTAGACAATGCACAATGGAATGGACAACAAGCTTTTATTTGGCGCCCCAATGAAAATTTTGATACAAAACTCTCTAAGCAAGCAATTTCACATTTAAAAGAGCGTGCCGAAGAAGAGTATAGGCGCCTTCTTTATGTAGGAATGACACGTGCTGAAGATCGTTTATTTGTTTGTGGATATAAAGGTAAAAAAACACCCCCTCATACATGGCTACAACTGGTAAAGAAAGCCCTTGAACCTCATGCGGTTTCTATAAAAGGCCCCGCAGAAGATATTGCAGCTTGGCGTTATTGCATTACATCTTCTTCTGCCTCTATAAACCAAGAAATTTCCTGTTCTGAGAGTCAAGCCTTACCAGCTTTGCCTGCTTTTTTCTCTCATAAAGTACCAGCAGAACCAGTTCTCCCAAAACCGCTAAAACCCTCTGTTGCGAGCCTTGCCATTGAAGCTGATACAGAGCTTTCCTCAAACCCAAAGCAGCTTTTCACTTCACCTGTTTTAGGAGAAATAAACACCAACAGAGCTTTTTTCATAGAATATGGTCATCTCATTCACCGATTATTACAATATCTTCCCGACTGCCCTCCACAAAAACGTCAAGATTATGCTCGCAACTATCTCAATATCAAAGCTTCTCATTGGGATAAAAGCCAAAGAGAACGTGCTCTTCGCCATGTTTGGAAAATTTTAGATCATGATTACCTCAAACCCCTTTTCTCTGAGCAGTCACGTGCTGAGGTTCCCTTAATGGGGATTGTAAAAATTCGTGGAAAAGAACAAGCAATTTCTGGTCAAATTGACCGTCTTTACATCACGAAAAACAGCATTATCTTTGCTGATTTTAAAACAGGGATTCCACCTGAAAATGAAGCCGCTATTGCTCCTCATCATTGGTTGCAAATGGCACTTTATCGAAAATTGTTGCAAGCTATTCATCCTGATAAAGATATCCAAGCTCTGCTTATTTACAGTAAAGAAGCCAAAATTTTTAAACTTCTTCCAGAAAAACTCGAGGCATTTCTTGATGAAATTGCCCTATAAGTTATTGTTTCCCTTCAAAGTATCTTTACGCTTTTTTATTTTCCTAAAATTGCTCAAATAAACACGTTCCACAATTTTGGGTGCAAAAAAGTTCCTTAATAATTTATCTTTGCAATAACTTGATATGAATTGTTATCATACCAATCTATAAAAAAATAAGTATAAAGGATAAATCAATGACGTGTGTAAAAGTTGATAAGGACAATTTCGAAAGTGAAGTTTTAACCTCTTCCACCCCTGTTGTGGTTGATTTTTGGGCAGAATGGTGTGGTCCTTGCAAAATGATAGCGCCAATTTTGGATGAAATTTCAACAGAAATGCAAAATCAAGTTAAAATTGTCAAAGTAAATATTGACGAAAATCCGGAATTAGCTACCCAATATGGAGTACGCTCTATCCCTACATTACTAATGTTTAAAAATGGAAATGTCTCATCAAATATGGTTGGCGCTACCTCTAAAGGACGTCTTTCTGAGTGGATAAAAGATGGGCTTAGTTAATGCTATACATAGGTAATGATAAAGGAGAGAAATTTTAGTCTCTCCTTTTGATTTTTTTTAAATATTTTCTTCTTGGGTAGGGTTATAAAGATAGGGAATCCAGCACATAAAAAAGCAAATATCACTTTAGCAATAAGGGGGATTCTGCTTGGAGTGCTTGGCAATTATAAAAGAAGATTTTAAGCAAAAGTTTTGCAAGTTGCTTTTTTGAAGTTTACACTTTTTAAGGAGAAAGAAGAAAGCAATTCACTGTAGTTAAGTTAATACTTTTCTAAGAAGGTGACTACTTTGATATAAAATTCCCTTACACGTTTATCCAAAATCAAAAGAATTTTTTTAAAGTCTTCAAAAAAATATGAGAGACAAAAAACATTCTCTAAAAGAAACGAATTAATTCTTGAAAATTAATGAATGTCCTTTGCAAGTTATGCCATTTTTATAAAAGAGTCTGTTTTTTGTTTCATTTTCATGGTTGGTACATCCAGCAGGTTTTCTTTATGTTATTCATCATCTCAAATTTTATAAATACGTATTGAGGGCATTACAAA
This sequence comes from Bartonella tribocorum, assembly GCF_002777915.1. Lineage (GTDB taxonomy): Bacteria > Pseudomonadota > Alphaproteobacteria > Rhizobiales > Rhizobiaceae > Bartonella > Bartonella tribocorum_A. The sequence goes on from NZ_NJGE01000001.1 coordinate 81,655, forward strand.
CTAAAAAATGACGATGACCATATCGATATGTTTTATGTGTGAATTGCAAAAGACTGTTGCAAACGTTCAATGGAATGTTGTGCAGATCGCAGTGTCACATGACGCCCATGTGCTTTATATTGTAAGGTGAGTGCAAAAGTGGCAACCTCTAAAAGATCTGCACTTCTTTCTGGCCATTCAACGAGTAAAATGTTTTTCTCACGTGCTTCATGAAGCCCTAACTCATCAATTTCTTCTGCCATAGAAAGGCGATAAAGATCAGCATGAATAATTTCAAACTGTGGAAGTTGATAGCTTTGCACAAGTGTAAAAGTAGGGCTTGGAACCTCCATAGTGTCATCGTTTGCAAGCGTTTGGATGATTGTACGTGCGATGGTTGATTTTCCAGTTCCAAGATCTCCTTGCAGTGTCACAAGATCTCTAGGCTTTAAAGAAAGGGCTAAGTTTTTTGCAAAAAGCTTTGTTGCCTCTTCATTTTCAAGAAAAAAATCAAAATTCATCAAGATTTCCATGAATTGGATAAAAATATAACAAAGGTTAAAATTAAAAAATTTTATCTCCTTTGGAGAGGGGGAAAAAACACTTAACAGTTGTTCCTTTTCCAGAACCGGTAAGAATTTCAACATATCCACCGTGTAGTTCAACAAAACTTTTCACAAGTGAAAGCCCAAGCCCCGCTCCCGCACGCCCACCATGGTGTGAATGGGAAGAAAAACGTTTAAAAATACGATCAAGGATGTCTTCGGGAATATCAGAACCCTCATTGTGAACACTAAAGACAATGTTATCATCTTGTTCATCGACACAAAATTCAATCGTGCTCGCTTCCGTTGCAAAATTAAGTGCATTACTCAGGACATTCACAAAAATTTGATGTAAGCGTTTTTCGTCAGCAGAAATAGAATTTAAGGAAGGAGAAATTTGTTGTAAAAGCGTAATATGGCGTCCATTAAGGCGATCTTCTACACGAGCTACGGCTTGTATCATAGCATCAGCAATGTTAACTGATTTTATGTCTAATTCCATAATGCCCGCATCAAGGGTGGCAAGATCAAGAATATCGTTAACAATATTTAAAAGAGTTCCTGATTCTGAATGAATGTGCCCAAGATATTCTTGTTGACGTTCATTGATAGAACCAAAAATTTGATCCCGTAAAATATCCGAAAATCCAATAATATTGGTGAGAGGTGTACGCAATTCATAGGAAACATGTTGGACAAATTCATTACGCAAACGATCAGCACTTTCTAATGCTTCATTTCTTTCTTGAAGAGCACGTGCAACATGGACAGAGTCTGTAACATTCACAAAAGTAAGCATCGTTTGTCCATCGGGAAGAGGGACCAAAGTGTAATCAATAATCATATCATTTTTAAGATCTATACGCCCTGAATATGTTTCACGTTTTTCAGCAAAACCGGTAATGAATTTAGTAAACTGATCCCATTCTTGCCCCAAAGTTAAGGCTGAACAATGGTTTTGTAACTGTGTAATATGGGTTCCTTCTACCAGTAAATTATAAGGAAGCGACCACAATTTCGACAAGGCAGGATTAGATAAACGAAGGCGCCCATCAGTACCAAAAACGACCACGCCTTCGGAAAGTTTATCAAGTGTTTCCCCTTGTATTTTAATCAGTGTATTATAACGGCGTTCAAGATCAATTTTTTCTGTAAGGTTTTCATAAAGCCATGTGACCCCTCCTTGTGGATGAGGATTCGAGACAACACGCACCGTACGCCCATCTGGAAGATTCCAAATTTGTTGGTTTGATTCTGTTTGCCGATAGGCTTTAAAAAGTTCTTCTTTCCACGCGCGCCAATCAGGATGTTCAGCAATGAGCCCTTTTTCACGTAAACGTTCAAGAAATAATGTATGGCTTGGTTCACTTTCTAAAAAGGAACTCTCCAACGGCCATAGAATTTTAAAAGCATGATTGCAGAATTTTAATTTTTGGTTTGTATCAAAAATGGCTACAGCTGTTGAGATTTGGTCAAGAGTTTCACAATGGCTTTGAAGAACATATCTTAATTCATGAGCAAGATTTTCATAGGCACTGTCATCACGTGCAAAAGCAGCCATCCCTTCGGCTGTTGTGATCCGTGTGAGATGAAAACGGCGCCGTTCTCCATCAATGACGGTGTGAACATGTTCTTGAAAAATTGTTTCTGTTTCATCTGTTTTGCATTGTGTGTTTTCATTGAAAAGATCCCCCACATCATCACTGCCTTCACGATAGTCTGTCATTTCCCTAAAGGCGCGATTGATAAAACAAACTTTTCCTTCACAATCTTTTATCCATACAGGCTCTTGAATAAGATCAAGAAGATTACGTTGCATTCTCAGTTCAGTAAGAAGGCGGGCGATATCTTTCTGTAAACGAGCATTTTCGCTCTGCTGTTTTGAGATATCTTGAAAACGAGCAATGGCGACTGTTCCTGCGATGGCCCCTGTAACTTGTAGCAGGACATTATTTGTGGTGGTGATAGAAAGTTCAAAAGGGTGACATTTACAACGCAGTTGAGTCAATGCATAATCAACTTCTCGTAGAGAATTTTCTTCAATCCAGAGTTCAAAGCGCTGAAAATTTTGCTGATTAATGCCTATTTTTTGCAATGTGGAAAGGTTACCAACGACACGAGGTAAGGTTGTTGGATTTTCCCAAATAAGAAGGAGTTGCTCGGTTGCTTCCAGAAGCCATTCATAATATTTAAGTTTTTCAGAAAAATCTGCCTGAATTATCTTTAAAGGCTTCTGTACTGTTTTTTTTGTATGCATAATAACAGCTATGCACGTGAGAATTGAAGCACAAGAAATCCCTCCACACAGAGCTAAAAGCAGCCATGGACCATTTGGCAAAGTGAAGGGAAAAGGTAAATAATCTTCCAACGACTGAGCAATAGTGCATGTTGGAGAAAAAAAGAAAAAAAGGCAAAAGATATACGTGCAGATTCGAATCATTTTTTGAGCTTTTTCTTTGGGGGTATGGTCACCAAAGCTGAGCACGACATTTTTCCCTTTTTTAACCCAAGGAAGTATTTTAGTAACGGTAATGGTTTGGTTTATAAGGTCCTTGCGGTGTGACTCCAATATAAGCGGCTTGTTCTTCTGATAAAACAGTTAATTTTATTCCTAACCGATCAAGATGAAGACGTGCAACTTTCTCATCAAGATTTTTAGGTAAAACAGTAACTTCATTTTTATAGTGTTCTGCACGGGTAAAAAGTTCAATTTGCGCTAAAACTTGATTGGTAAACGAGGCTGACATAACAAAAGAGGGATGTCCTGTCGCATTACCGAGGTTTAACAAACGTCCTTCAGAGAGCAAAATAATGCGTTTTCCATCGGGAAAGGTGATCATATCGACTTGAGGCTTAATATTTGTCCATGGCAAATTTCTAAGGGCTGCGACTTGGATTTCGTTATCAAAATGACCAATATTTCCAAGAATACACATATCTTTTACTTGTCGCATATGCTCTAAACGGACAACATCTTTATTGCCTGTTGTTGTGATGATAATATCAGCACTGGAGGCAGCATCATCCAAATTAACAACTTCATAGCCATCCATAGCTGCTTGAAGAGCGCAAATAGGATCAATTTCTGTTATTTTAACACGAGCTCCAGCACCTGAAAGAGATGCCGCTGAGCCTTTTCCTACATCACCATAACCACAGACAATAGCTGTTTTACCAGCAATCATCACGTCTGTTCCACGTCGAATACCATCGACCAATGATTCTTTACACCCATATTTATTATCAAACTTTGATTTAGTGACGCTATCATTGACATTAATAGCAGGAAAAGGCAGAAGCCCTTCTTTTTGTAATTGATAAAGACGGTTTACACCTGTTGTGGTTTCTTCGCTTACCCCTTTAATTGCTGCGCGTTGTCGTGTAAAAAAACTTGGCGTTGCATCCATACGCTTTTGGATTTGTTTGAAAAAAATTTCTTCTTCTTCTGTTTTGGGATGCGAGAGGATATCTTTATTTTGTTCTGCACGACTTCCCATTAAAATATAGTTTGTAGCATCAGCTCCATCATCTAAAATCATGTTGGAAGGATGACCATCAGGCCATTGGAAAATGGCATCTATATAAGTCCAATATTCTTCCAATGTTTCTCCTTTAACGGCGAATACAGGAATCCCCGTTGCGGCAATAGCTGCTGCTGCATGATCTTGCGTGGAAAAAATATTACTAGAGCTCCACCGTATATCGGCGCCAATCGCTTTTAATGTTTCAATTAAAACAGCAGTTTGAATTGTCATGTGCAAGGAGCCAGAAATACGCGCACCACGCAAAGGTTGACTGGAGGAAAACTCCTTGCGACAAGCCATCAAACCAGGCATTTCAGTTTCAGCAATATCAAGTTCTTTACGACCATAAGCGGCAAGAGTAATATCTTTGACAACAAAATTTTGAGCTGTCATTCTTTATTCCTTTAAAATCAATTTTTGCAAAGACGGTAGGAGAAATTAAAAAAAAATGCAAGATAAGAAGAAGACTTCTTTATGTGAAAAAGCTCTTTTAAAAATTTCCAGAGGAATACCTTTTAAAGAATAAAAATGATGCATTGCTTCATAGTTTTTATATCGATTTTTTTACGGGGTAATCAGAAAGAGTATACTCTTGTTCTATTCACTCATACGGTTGTTTAAAAAAGGCATTATGATCTTTTTTCATTTCATTATTAAGCTTTAGCAAAATAATATAATGCAAAGCCATATGTTGTTGTATTTATATTTATGAATAGACAATACAGATCCAATTCTTCTGAATTTCAATGCTATATCTGCTCTTGCATAAAGACAATTTATAAGAAGTGTTTTTTCTTGTTTTCAATGATTTTTATCAAAAGACTATCAATATATGAGAAAACATTTTTCGTCATACTGAATGGAGCATTTAAAATATAAAAACATCAATCTATTGAAAAGTCTGATTTTAAAAGAGCGAACAACAAGCTATGAATTATAAATCAAATAATTAACACAGTTTTGGGAGATTTTTTTAGACAAGCAAGTTTTGGGAAAATTGACCATGTGGACGAAATCTCCAGAGATAACTTGGCAAGAATGCAGCCATTGCTCTAGGAGTAATTCCCACACCTTCTAAAGTATACCCATTTTCAATAGCTTCTTTAGAAACAATGTTATCCATTTGCAAAAAGCGTATTTGATTGACTGTTACAAGTGTTGGTATAAAAGGTAATTTACCGATTGTTCCCAAAATTTTTCCAATCAATAGACCGGCAGAAAGAGGCATAGATAGGATTGTTTTTTTACGGTGAATAACTTTGAGTATATTTTCAAGAGCATTTTGGAAGGTGATAATCTGAGGACCACCAAGATCATAATTTTTTCCCCAAGCAACCTGTCCATCTAAAGCGCGTGCGATAAACTCGGCAATGTCACCAACATATACGGGTTGCAATTTACTTTGTCCCCCTCCAAAAAGAGGCATAATGGGTAAGAAACGTGATAAATCTGCTAAAGTATTAAAGAAACAATCCTCTGGTCCGAAAATAACAGATGGACGCATAATAATTGCTTGAGCATGCTTGTTATGAATGATTTGCTCGCCCATAAATTTAACACGTGCATAAAGACATGAAGCACTTTCGTTAGCAACAAGCGTTGACATATAGATGAGTGGAATACCAGCTTCTGCTGTTAATTCAGCAACATTGTAAGTACCATCAATTTGTGTGCTTTTAAAATTCGATTGATTTGCTTGTTTTAAGCTACCAGGCAAAAACACTGCCGCATCAGCTCCAAGCAATGCGCGTGCAACAGATGCACGATGCTTTATATCTGTTTTAAGCATTTGGGTTTGCCCTACTTCTCCTATTTGGAGCATGTAATAAGCTTTTTGCGGACAACGAACAGCAATACGAACGCGATACCCCCGCTTAGTCAAAGTTTCAACGACATGGCGACCGACAAAACCAGATCCGCCAAAAACGGTAATAAGTTTAGGGTGTTGATAAAGTGCACAATCAAATTGCATGATTAAAAAGTCTGTCTTTCAAAGCTTTAAAAAGATTCAATTTCTAACACGGTGGTGTTTTATTGTCACGCAAAATATCGCCTGCAAGATAAAGGGACCCCCCAATAAGAACGATTGCCTCTTTATATTCGACCTTAATTTTATGCAAAGCATCTTGTAGGTGCGCTTGTGGGATAGAAAAGATTCCTGCTTTTTGGGCTGATTCAGCTAAATTTATTGGACAGATACTGGCATTATTGTCAATAAGCGGTATCGTATATACTTTATCGACAAGGTTCGCTAAAGGACGAAAATAACCCACAGCATCTTTGGTATTGATCATGCCAGCAATCATAATAATGGGACGATCTGTTTTTTTTCTCCATTGGGTAAGTTCTGCCGCAATAACCTTTCCAGCAGCAGGATTGTGACCACCATCAAGCCATACATCAATATTAGGAGACAGTTGATCAACCAAATGTCCTTGGGTAAGATGTTGCATTCGTGCGGGCCAATAAATATTTTTTAAAGCATCATTAATGACTTGTTCTGAAAGTTGAAAACCTGCTTGATAGACGGCTTCAAGAGAAGCACCAGCATTGGCAATTTGGTGATCTCCAATAAGGTTAGGAAGGGGAAGATCCATGAGACCTTGATTGTTTTGAAAAACCATACGGCCATGTTCTTTATAGCTTTGATAATCTTGATCAAATAGAGAATAAGGTGCTTTATTTTTATCAGCAAGGGATATTAAAGTAGCAAGAGTTTCTTCATGGGCTTGCTTACCGATAACTACCGGAACGTTTGGTTTGATAATTCCTCCTTTTTGAAAAGCGATTTGAGCAATTGTGTTTCCCAGAAAGTTCTCATGATCATAATCAATGGGCATAATAAGCGATACTGCTGGTTTGTGAATGACATTTGTAGCATCAAAACGTCCTCCCAACCCAACTTCTAAAATGACAGCATCAGCTGGATGTATACTAAACAGCATAAAGGCAGCGGCTGTAAAAATTTCAAAAATAGTAATCGGCTCTTGACGATTGATTTTTATAATTTCACGGATTGTTTCAGCCAGTAAGCTCTCTGTAACAAGTTGACCACCTCCTTTTTGGCCTAACCGGCAGCGTTCATTCCAGTTGACGAGATGAGGTGAACTATAGACATGAACACAGTATCCAGCACGTTCCAAAAGAGCACGACAAATTGCTGAGGCAGATCCTTTGCCATTTGTTCCAGCAATGTGAATAACAGTGCCAAGTTTTAAATGTGGATTACCAAGACGCTCTAAAAGGCGAACAATACGTTCTAAAGAAAGATCAAATTTTTTCGGATAGTTTTTCAGTAGATCATCTACGACCTTTTGTACTTGGCTTGGTTGCATGAATTTAGGCTGCTTTTGTTTTAGAAAGCGATGTTTGAGAATCTGTTGGGGAAGGAGTGGAAGGGGTAACAACAGCAGGGCGTTTCATCATTAAGCGTAAAAGACGTGCAATGGTCGTTTTCATTTCTAAACGCGATACCACCATATCAACCATACCATGTTCAAGCAGATATTCACTACTTTGAAAACCTTCTGGTAGAGTTTCGCGTATCGTTTGTTGAATCACACGTGGACCAGCAAAACCAATCATAGCACCGGGTTCGGCAATGTGAATATCGCCAAGCATGGCGTAAGAAGCCGTAACACCACCAGTGGTTGGATTGGTCAAAACAACGATATAGGGAAGTTTTGCTTCTTTCAGCATTTCAATCGCTACTGTTGTACGGGGCATTTGCATCAATGAGAGTGTTCCTTCTTGCATGCGTGCACCACCAGAAGCAGCAAAAAGAACCAAAGGACACTTTTCAGTAATGGCAGTATCAAAAGCTTTGATAATAGCTTCCCCTGAAGCCATACCGAGAGAGCCACCCATAAAGGCGAAATCTTGAACGGTTGCAATAATTGGTAAGCCTTCAATAGTACCGCGTGCACTTAAAATATTGTCATCAACCCCAAGTTTAGAACGATAATCTTTTAACCGGTCAATATAGCGTTTTTCATCGCGAAACTTTAAAGGATCTGTCACAACTTTTGGATTTTCAAGAGCTGTATAGACACCATCATCAAAAAAATGCATGAGACGATTTTTGGCACTGATACGCATATGATAGCCAGAATTAGGAGCCACAAATTGATTGTCTTCTAGATCTTTATGGAAGATCATTTCACCACTGGTAGGATCTTTAATCCATAGATTTTCTGGAATTTCACGGCGTCCCAATATAGAGTTAATTTTAGGACGAACATAATTTGTAATCCAGTTCATCTTTATAGCCTTCCTTTAAATATTACACATCTTTTACATGAATTGAAAGAATATAGAACTTAAGCGGTTATATTTGCTTTTCCGGCTGAACAAACGGGTCTATTTAATACTTTTATCCATGCTCGTATAGCTCTAATCCCATTGTTTTTTATTTTTAACAGTTCTAATGTCATAAAAATCATATGCACGAAGAGTATTCCCTATAACAAATTTCTCAGAATTTGTAAGAACTTACATGTTTTTATTCTTTGACCTTGGTATTACAACTTACCTCTTGCGCTGGTTTACACACGGCTTATTTTCTTTTAATAAAAACGACTCTCCAATTAATCAATAATATCAACAGTCTTAAAGCCAAGAAACCTTATAATATAAAACCTTAACAAGGTAATACGTATCCATTAAAGATAATGGATACGATAACGTCATGTTAGCGAAACGCTAACAGCAGAGCAAGATTTTTTTCAAAAGACCTTCTTAAAGCGTGTGCGCTTTGTATAAAATTAAAGCGCCCCCAAAATATCATTTTTATTTGTGTATCCACGTATTGCTAAATTAACAGTTTTACGTATTCTCAAAATTCTCTTATGATAGTGCCGATGAAGAGTATATTCCCCTCCATGAAAGACATAAAATTTATATACTCTACCATTTTTACTGAAATAAAAAGGATAAACCGATATTCTCATACTGTTTGAGTTTCCAATGTGATAATAAGTCTCACACTGAGAGGGGGCATGAGAGTATTTTATACCTTTTTAAAAGTGCTTTTATCCACACGACTGCCCTCTATTTATGACATCTCAACAAACGATTTTAATTGATTCAATATGAATGGGTGAAAATAAGAAAGCTTTATAATATTGAGTTCTTTACGCGTGCCATAAAACGGTAAATTATCATTATAAATCAATATATTGATTTAAAAAAGGTAAAACATAAAATTTTATATTATGCTTTCTTTGGTTGGCAGGCTTTGTTAAGTTTAAAATTCAAGGAACATTATTTTTGTGTGATGCGTGCCATGGTTTTTTGGGAAAGCATTTTGTGTAAATGTGTCATAAAGGCAGCTGCAAAAAGTGGTGTAGCTAGATTCAGAATGGGAATCGAAACAAAAACCGCGATCAACAATCCAGCGCCAAAAACCGTTGTATAATGAGTATACAAAAAAGCACGTGCATCTTGCTCTGTCCGAAAACGGTAAGCAGCAAACAAGAAATATTCATGACCAAGCAAATAACCATTAATAAAATAAAAGGCAATCAAATTAACACCTGGTATGAAGAATAAAATAAAAGCAATTCCATTCCCAAGAAGGCTTAAAATAACAAATTTAAAGGAGAGGATAAGAGAACGTCCAAATGGCATAGCTTGTCCAATAGGCTCATTTGGATAATCTTCTTTTTCAATGATTTCAGCAGCAGAGTCAATGAAAAAACCACCTATCATAGCTGTGATGGGGGCAATAAAAAAAGCCAACAAAAGAGCCAAACCAAGATTGAAGATGATAAGCATGCTAAAGCCTAACCAGCCTGCCCAACTTGGGAGCCCAGGAAGAAACTGAGAAGCCCAAGGCCAAAAATAAGACACAAAAAGTTGGTGCACACATAACCATAAAACGGCGAGCACAAAAAAAGTAACTCCCAATGCTTTCAATATCATAATGCTGTATTGTGAGGTCAGAAGACGTTGTAAAGCACGATAGGCAGCAGTAAAAATCATAGCTAATAAATTAAGGAAAGAAGCAAAAAAAACAAGAAATATATTTAAACGAATGTGTTGTATAATTTTTTCTTTTTTGAATTACAAAATCTATTTTCAATAACATTAAGGAAATACATCGATATTGTTTTGTAAAAAAGAGGATTTTTCAGCTTTATATATTATTAAAGTAAGGCTAAGTTTTTCTAGAATGGATAAAATAAAAAATAACGAAGGCTTCTTCGTTTAAAATAAAATTTAAATCAATAGAAATTTTGGGTTTAAAAAACGAGAAGAATGTAAGAAGCAGCTGTTGTAGAAAAACTTTTAAATATTTTTGTACAAATTTTAGCTGATTGCGTTTACATGATATATCTAAAAAAATTAAGCTGGTAAGAGATATTGAGGAGCAGTTTTTTTACTTCCATTTATCCTGTATAGCTGCCTAATTTCATTTATAGCTTTATTTGTTTTGTACGATCCCTAATATTCTGTACTTTTCGATCACTTGGCGTGGCACTTCTTGGCTTAGGTTTCTATTCAAAAAAATATTGAGGTTAATGGAATAAGGATAAAATTTACATATTCATTATGGAGATATTCTCTCAAAACTCGTCATACCCATGTCGCAACAGCAACATTCGTGAAATGGTATAAGGATAAAGATTCCATAAATACTATAAAACTTATAGAGAACCTCTCTTTACACTTAACAAAAGAGCATGCCAGCACCATTTCTTTACCTTCAATGTTGTGACAAGTCTTTAGTTCTCAAAACGGTTCATTATAGGGGTTTTTAGTCCTTTCTTAGACACTTAATATTCACGCAGTTATCTTTGCTAACGTGCAAGCAAAAGGCTGTGATTGATTCAATATACAGGGATTTGAAACAAGAAAACCTTACGATATTAGGGGGGCTCATTCAAGTTGAATAACGATAAATTATTATTATAAATTAATATGTTATTCAATCTAGACTGATAGACATCTTTATGTATTTCAAAAGTTGAGTTCTGATTTTATGAGATGCTTTAATAGGGTATTTGAAGAGTGATTATTTGAAATGGTGTATTTTTTCTTTATGGGGTTTAGGTGTTTGGGGGGTAAAGAATGATACGATCATGTTTGCTAATTTTTGCGCTACGTGTTGTTTACTCATAGGGGGCCATGGTTCAACTTTTTCTTTATTTACGAGATAAACTTGATTTGTATCAGCACCCATGACATTTGTGCCATCAGAGTGAAGAGAAACGTCATTAGCAAGAATGAAATCAGCACCTTTTTCGACACATTTTTTTTGCGCATTAGCAATGATATCACATGTTTCAGCAGCAAAACCAATGACCAATGAGGGGCGGTTTGGAGCGTGTCCAATCGTTGCTAAAATGTCAGGATTTTCGACCATATGCAAGGATGGCGGTGTTTTATGAGTATTTTTTTTAATTTTGTGTAAAGATTGCGTTTGACTACGCCAATCACAAACCGCTGCAACAAAAATGGCACCATCAGCAGGCAATGATTCTTGAACAATTTGTAACATCTGTTGTGCTGTTTCAACATGAATAGTTTTCACTTCTTGTGGATCTGCAAGATTAACAGGTCCACAAATCAGTGTTACTTTTGCTCCCAAATGCGCAAGAGTGGTTGCAATGGCGTGACCTTGTTTACCTGAAGACCGATTAGCAAGATAACGCACTGGATCAATTGGTTCATGGGTAGGGCCAGAGGTAACGATGAAATGGCGGCCAGAGAGAGGTTTTTTACGCACATCCAAAAGAGCCTCTATGGCAGCAACAATGGTTAAGGGTTCACTCATGCGCCCATAGCCTGTTTCGTCACGTTCAGCCATATTTCCGATTTCTGGTCCGATAATATGAACGCCATCTGCGCGCAATTGTGCAACATTGCGAACAGTGGCTGGATGCGCCCACATGGCTGGATTCATAGCAGGGGCAATTAAGAGTGGACAGCGTGCTGCTAAAAGGACGCAATCGGCTAGATCATCTCCTATGCCATGGGCTATTTTTGCTATGCGATTGGCTGTAGCAGGGGCTAAAATAATGAGGTCAGCATCCCGTGCTAGTCGGATATGTCCGATATCGTGTTCTTCTTCGCGTGAAAATAAATCGGTATATACAGTACGACCGTTGAGAGCTTCAGCAGTTAAAGGCGTAATAAATTTTTGTGCTGCTTTTGTCATAATAATGTTTAAGTGTGCTCCACGCTCTTTTAAACGACGAATGAGATCAAGCGCTTTATAGGCCGCAATACTTCCACCAATAATAAGAAGGAGTGATTTTGATTGCAATGATTGCACTTCAATGGCACTTGCATGAGAGGGGAATGTAGTGAAAGTGGTGGGATTACTTAAAAGACGGCGCGCTTCTTCCTCCATAGAAATCCCATTTTGCGCAGCGCGTACACGCAAAGCTTCTTTAATTTCAGGAGACAAGTTACGAATAGTAATACTGGCCATAAAATACCTCCAAGAAACAAAATGATTGCAATGATTTCATTGTTGATATTTTTAGCATATTAAGAAGATTAGAAAAGATGAAAAAAGTAAAAAGTGAAAAAAACGCAACAAAGCGCAATGATAAACAAGCTATAACGACCATAGCGATTTCTACGACTTTGTTCAGTAGCAAGTTGTTTGAGGGTAGCTGGAGAAAGATTAACCCCTGTTGTTTTCATTTGATTAAAATCTTCTTCTATACGTTGGAAATTTTGTACCAATTGTGGTGTTTTGCGTGCCAGCGAAAGGAGAGCCTGCGCTCCTTCACTAAAGTCTTTTGCAACGCCTACGGGTCCTAAATTTTTACTAATCCATTCTCTGACAACGGGTTCAGAAGCTTTCCACATGTTAAAACTGGGGTCTAATGTGCGGGCAACACCCTCTACGACAACCATTGTTTTTTGCAGTAATAGAAGTTCAGGTCGCGTTTGCATGTCAAACAGTTCAGTGACTTCAAACAACAATGTGAGCAATTTAGCCATGGAAATGCTTTGTGCTGATTGTCCATGAATTGGTTCACCAATCGCACGATTGGCTTGCGCAAAGCTTTCAATATTATGATGTGAAGGAACATAGCCTGCTTCAAAGTGAGCGCGGGCTACCCGATGGTAATCGCGCGTAATAAAGCCATAAAGGATTTCTGCAAGAAAATGCTTTTCCTTTTTTCCAAGCCTTCCTGTAATGCCTAGATCAACAGCAACAATACATCCATCTGAGTCTACAAATAAATTACCAGGATGCATATCGGCATGAAAAAAACCGTCACGCAATGTGTGGCGTAGAAAAGACTGAATAAGCGTAATGGCAAGAGCCTGTAAATCAAAACCTGCTTCTTTGAGTTTGGAAATTTCGGATATTCTTATACCATCAATCCATTCCATGGTAAGAACATTCCGCCCTGTCCGTTCCCAATCAATACGTGGAACCCGAAAACCTGTATCCTGTTGAATATTTTCAGCCATTTCAGATATAGCGGCTGCTTCTAAGCGTAAATCCATTTCAAGGCGTGTCGTTTGTGCTAAAGTATCCACCACACGAACAGGACGGAGTCTTCGGGAGGCAGGGATATAACGTTCTTGTAAACGCGCAATGAGATAGAAACCTCTAAGATCTTTAGAAAAACGTGCTCTGATATTGGGACGAATGACTTTTACAGCACATTTTTTCTTATGACCGGTTTCATCAATATATTCAGCAGGATGAACCTGAGCAATAGAAGCAGCGGCAATAGGGGGATAAAAATTGACGAATAAATCATCAATAGAGCGACCAAGAGAACTTTCAATTTGAGCAATAGCGGCGGTGCAAGAAAATGTTTGGACACGATCTTGTAGCTGTGACAAATCGTCTGCAACATTCCGTCCGACAATATCAGGTCTTGTGGCAAGAAATTGACCAAGTTTTATGTAAGAGGGTCCAAGCTTATTGATAGCATACGAAATATTTTCAGATCGCTGCTTCTTTTTTGTTTTGCGTCGTGCTAATGCACGCGCGATACGATGACATAATGCTGGAAATCCTCGAAGGTCGTCATGAGGCAGAGCACTTAAAACACCTTCACGTGTTAAAATCCATCCTGCACGCATCAATTGAAAGTAAGGAGAAATTTGCACCATTTTTAAATTTTCCAACCTGAATGCAGTGCTGCAATCGCACCGGTGAGATTGCGATACGATACGCGCGAAAATCCTGCTTGCTTGATCATATGGGCAAAATCATCTTGTTTAGGAAATTTGCGAATAGATTCAACCAAATAACGATAAGCATCGCCATCATTTGCAATAAATTGACCTATCTTAGGGATAGCATGGAAAGACCAAAGATCATAAATTTTATCGAGCCAAGGCATCTCGACATTTGAAAATTCCAAACACAAGAAACGCCCACCATGCTTTAAAATGCGAAAAGCTTCTCTAAGGGCTTGATCAATATGAGGAACATTGCGAATTCCAAAAGCGATCGTGTAAGCGTCAAAGCTTTGATCTTCAAAAGGCAAATGTTCTGCATTGGCTTCAACAAAATCAATCAGGGGGGCAAGACCATTTTTTTGTGCGCGTTGTTTGCCAACACTGAGCATGGAGCCATTAATATCAAGCACCGTAGCATGGACTTTTTGACGTGAAGCATTAAGGATGCGAAAGGCAATATCACCGGTACCACCAGCGACATCAAGAACTTTCCAATGAGAAAGCGCCGGTGGAGAAAGCCATGCAACCATAGAATTTTTCCACACACGGTGTAGCCCTAAGGATAAGATATCATTCATCTTGTCATAATTTTCAGCAACAGAATGAAACACACCATCGACCATGGATTGTTTTTGTGTTTCATCAACTCTTGTAAAACCAAAGGAGTGCTCCATACCACCTTTGGTTCCTACACGTTCTGTTTCAGTTGCCATATATATGACCTTCCTTATTTTTTTATCGTAAATGAAATAGAGAGGTAATGTTCAAATACGAAAAAACAACGTATAAAACTGCGACGTTTATACAGCCAAAAACAGAAGAGTATCTTTAGATATCAAGATTAGCAACGCTTAAGGCATTGTCTTGAATAAAAATACGTCTAGGTTCAACTTCATCACCCATGAGACGAGAAAAGAGTGAATCTGCATCGGTTGCATCATTAATTTTTACTTGTAAAAGAGAACGCGCATTAGGATCAAGCGTTGTTTCCCAAAGCTGTTCAGCATTCATTTCTCCAAGACCTTTATAACGCTGAAGAGTAATACCCTTTTTACCGTTTGTAAAAATGCTCTCTAAAAGGCTCATAGGTCCAAAAATATGCTCCGTTTTATCTTTACGACGCAAAAGGAGAGGAGGATGATATACGTCGCCAAAATTTTGGGAAATGCGATCAATTTGACGTGCATCTGCTGAGTTTATAAGCCCTGCATCAAGCGTGATAACATCCTTAACACCCCGCAAAATACGCTCAAAACACAAGATTCCATCTTCCATATATTGTCCACTCCACCCCTGTTCCATATCATCAGCAATCAGATTAAGGCGGTATGCAACAGCATCTGCTATTTTTTGCGCTTTTTCTTGTATTGCAAAGGCTTCAGGGTTAAAAGCGCCAACAATAGCTGCTTGCTCAACAACGTTGCGGTCATAACGGGTATGAAGACCATTTAAAAGTTGACGGAATACACGGGCATCTTTAACGAGTTGATATAAATCAGCCCCTGCACGAACTTCTCCTGTTGAAAGTTCGAGCGTTGTTTCTTCTAGTCCCGTATCGATCAAGAATTCTTCAAAGGCTGCTTCATTTTTAATATATTGAGAAGATTTTCCACGCGATACTTTATAAAGAGGTGGTTGAGCAATATAAAGATGTCCACGTTCAATTAACTCGGGCATTTGTCTAAAAAAGAAAGTGAGCAGCAGAGTGCGGATATGAGCTCCATCAACATCCGCATCTGTCATAATAATAATCTTATGATAGCGTAATTTATCGGGTGAAAATTCATCTTTACCAATAGATGTTCCAAGAGCTGTAATCAGTGTTCCGATCATATCAGATGAGAGCATACGGTCGAAGCGTGCCCGTTCAACATTGAGAATTTTACCGCGAAGCGGTAAAATTGCCTGATTTTGACGTGAGCGTCCACTTTTTGCTGAACCACCTGCCGAATCTCCTTCGACAATAAAGATTTCTGATTTTTCAGGATCACGCTCTTGGCAATCGGCAAGTTTTCCTGGCAAAGAGGTGATATCAAGCGCTCCTTTTCGCCTTGTAAGTTCACGTGCTTTGCGTGCTGCTTCACGTGCTGTTGCAGCTTCTACTACTTTGCTAATAAGAAGTTTTGCTTCATTAGGATGTTCTTCCAGCCATATTGAAAGACCTTCGTTGACCAAATTTTCAACAATAGGGCGCACTTCAGAAGAAACCAATTTGTCCTTTGTTTGTGAAGAAAATTTAGGATCAGGAACTTTGACAGAAAGAATAGCTGTTAATCCTTCACGGCAATCATCTCCAGTTAAATTCACTTTTTCTTTTTTTGCAATCCCTGAAGATTCGGCATAACCATTAATTTGACGTGTAAGAGCACTTCTAAAACCAATTAAATGCGTTCCACCATCACGCTGAGGAATATTATTGGTAAAACATAAGACTTTTTCATGGTAGGAATCATTCCACCATAGGGCAACATCAACGCTCATACCATCTTTTTCATTTGCAATGTAAATAGGCATGTCTAGGAGCGCTTTTTTTGATTGATCAATATATTTAACAAACTCTATCAATCCACCTTCATAATGCAATTCAACGGATTTAATGTCAGCATGCCGCTCGTCAACAAGGAGAATATGAACCCCAGAATTTAGAAAGGCCAATTCCCGTAAACGACGCTCCAAAGTTTCAAAATCAAACTCAACCATAGTAAAGGTTTCAGAGCTTGGTAAAAATCTAATTTCTGTTCCACTTTCTTGATCACAATCACCAACAATTTTCAATGGAGCATCAGCCACCCCATGGGTAAATGATATTTCATGAATTTTACCATTCCGTCTGATTTGCAATTTAAGCCAAACAGAGAGCGCATTCACAACAGAGACACCAACACCGTGCAATCCACCTGAAACTTTATAAGAATTTTGATCAAATTTTCCACCAGCATGAAGCTGTGTCATGATAACTTCAGCAGCAGAAATACCTTCTGTTGGATGGATATCTGTTGGAATTCCACGTCCATTATCACGAACAGAACAAGAACCATCAGCATGGAGTGTGACATTTACAAGAGTTGCATGACCGGCTAAAGCTTCATCGATAGCATTGTCTACAACTTCATAGACCATATGATGTAACCCCGATCCATCATCCGTATCACCGATATACATACCAGGCCGTTTGCGTACAGCATCAAGACCTTTGAGAACTTTAATAGAAGCGGCGCCATAGTCATCGCCTTGTGTCGGTGAGGTACTTTGTGTCGGTGAGGTTATTTCATCACTCATAAGTTAGTCCATTTCTGTTTTCAATTTACAATATCTTATCTGCTTTTTTAAAGCTCAATGTTGTGATCAGTTATTTATGGAATAACCACGTTAAACATTTACCGTATATCAGCTCTAGATTCAATATCTGTCACTCTATAATGGAGCGAATGATGCAACGATATTAAATTATTATACAGTAAAACACCGTCTTTAGGGCAGTAACATAAGACAAGTAAACGCCTCTTTGATATATTTAAGTATTTTTACAGTGCGTGGTGAATATTCAGAGCAGGTCTTGAAAGCCTTTCGTTAAGTGAATTGCGTGAATGGGAAAACCAAAGAAATTAAAAGCGTAATTTAGAAAGAGAAGTCGATTGTTTACAAACTAACGTTGGTACAAATCTTTTTCCTCTAAAACTGTGGGACGAGTGAAATTATGGTTTATTTTTGCATATGCGTAATATTTCAAACTTAGTTGTGAATCTTTGTATTACACGAATAAAGTTTTTACTTTGTTTACCTATCAATCAATCATCAATTTTAATGAAATCGTATATCTAACACAAAGGCAATGTGTTTCTTAAGACACCGAAGTTTGTTGTATGTTAGATTGAGATGAGAATGTTGTATGTTAGATTGAGATGAGAATATTGTGTATATTTGCTTATGTTATTCTTGTCATGGAGGTTACATTTCTCATTCAAAATAAAACACTATTGTGTTATTTATTCACGTACTTTTTTAAGAAGAATTTCTCAATGTTCCAAGATTTATTTTACGACGATATTTGAAAAGTATAATGTCAAATATTTTGTGAAAGCATAAGGTTTATTTCTTTCAAGTTGCTTTTTATACACTTGTGTTGGAAATCTTGAGATCAAAAGTTAAAGCATTTTCAATGTGTTTGAAAAAATATATGAAAATTGTTAAAAATTTTAATAATTTTAAAAAAGAGCAAGAGTTTTATTGATTAAGCGGCAGATATTTTGGTGAAGTGCGTTAGATAATAGCCAAGTAGAGTTGCATTTTGGCTTTGAAAAATGGGGGGAGAGAGTTTGAAAATAAGAAAACCTACACATGTAAAACATCTTCAATGGTGTTTACGGTACTTTTTACTCTACAATCTATATACTATTTTTATGCGCATTTTATTTGTAGCAGGGGGATTTCTATTTTCCTTTTACGCAGAAGCTGAAATAGCTGAAAGGCTGCCTTCTTTTTTTGATTCGCATGAACATTTGGTCCAGCCTGATACTAGGGATATTATTCGTTTGCGTTTTGTAACAACTTTTGATTTTCCTCCCTTTAATTTTCTGGATCAAACGGGGCATCTTGCAGGTTATAATATCGATTTATTGCGTGCTATTTGCTCAAAATTAAAATTAGAGGAATTTTGTGAAGTAGAAGTGGTTCCTTGGGAAGAGCTTGTAGAACATGTCAAAAATGGTGGTGCAGAAGTTATTATTGCGGGTTTAAAAGAAACAAGTCAAACTCAGCAAGATCTTGTTTTTACAAAGTCATATTTGCGCTTTCCAGCGCGATTTGTTGCTTCTCAAAAATTGAATCTCGATGAGCCAATAAGCGATCAATTGATCCATTTAACCAGCGGTGTTTTGTCTAAAAGTATTCACGAAAAGCTCTTTCATTACTATTTTCCTAAAGCACAATGGCAAGGATTTAAAGAAAGGGAAGAGCTCTATAAAGCCTTACAGGAGCATAAAATTGATCTTATTTTTGATGATGGATTTGCTTTATCGTTGTGGTTCAAAAATCAAAAATCTGTTGATTGCTGCCATTTTGTTGGGGGGGCATATATGGCTCCGCAGTTATTGGGGCAGGGAATGCAGCTTGCTGTTGCAAAAAAGAACGAAAAATTGATTGATATCCTCAATTATGCACTAAAATCTTTAGAAGAGGATGGTAAACTTACAGAGCTTTATTTGCGTTACTTTCCAATAAGTTTTTACTGATAAACAGTTTTTTTAGTTAAGAGCTGTTAATCTTTCCGTACCGAGCCGATAGGAGATGGCTTCTGCAAGATGATGGCGTGAAAGATTGTTCGATCCATCAAGATCAGCAATTGTACGTGCAACTTTGAGAATGCGATGATAAGCACGTGCAGAAAGGTGCATTTTTTCACTTACATCTCGTAAAAGTATGGCGGCATTTTTATCCGGAATGGCAATTTGTTCTATAATTTTGGCAGGGCAATCGCCATTGGTCCGAATATGGTCAAATCCTAGTGTTGCAAAACGTTTGGCTTGAATGGTACGGCACCGTGCGACGCGTTTGGCAACATTACAGCTTTTTTCTGATTGCTCTGGTTGCATAAGGTCTATCGCTGTTAAAGCAGGAACATCAATCCGTAAATCAATTCGATCGAGAAGCGGACCAGAAAGACGGGATTGATAATCGATTTGACAGCGTATTCCTTTAGCACAAACATGGCCTTTTTCACCTGCCATACCACATCGGCAAGGATTCATTGCGGCGATAAGTTGGAAGCGAGCAGGATAGCTGATATGGTGATTAGCGCGGGCTATAACCGCTTCTCCACTTTCTAAAGGTTGACGAAGAGAATCAAGAACTTGCGGAGAAAATTCAGGCAATTCATCAAGAAATAAGACACCATTATGAGCAAGTGATACTTCCCCTGGTCGTCCTTTAAGCCCCCCACCAATCATTGCAGCCATAGAAGCAGAATGATGTGGAGCACGAAAGGGGCAATGAAGTGAAATGGTATTGTGAACTGTTTCTCCTGTAATAGAAGCAATCAGAGAGACATCTAAAAGCTCACGACTATCAAGAGGGGGTAAAATAGAAGGTAAGCGTTGCGCCAACATAGATTTTCCAGCACCAGGAGGACCGACAAACAAAAGGTTATGGCGTCCAGCAGCACAAACTTCTAAGGCACGTTTAGCTATTTTCTGTCCTTTGATTTCGCAAAGATCTGGAAGTTCAGTTTCAATAGTATATTGGCGTGGTTGTGGACGTTTTTGAATTTGGGTTCCTTTAAAGTGATTGACGATAGTAAGAAGAGTTTCTGGGGCAAGAATATTTATTTCCGCATTTACCCATGCTGCTTCAGGTCCACATTCAAAGGGACAAATCAGTCCTTTATCGAGCGATACAGCTGTCATGGCAGCTGGTAAAACGCCATTGACAGCGGTAAGTGAACCATCCAGTGACAATTCACCTAAAATAACGTACTCTTGTGCTACCTCGGGAGGGAGAATTCCCATAGCAAGCATTAAGCCTACAGCAATTGGCAAATCATAATGTGATCCCTCTTTAGGCAAATCAGCTGGTGCAAGATTAATCGTAATTCGTTTGGTTGGCATAGAAAGCCCACAAGCATGGAGGGCTGCTTGTACACGTTCACGGCTTTCTGCAACGGCCTTATCGGCTAATCCAACAATAGCCATTCCCATTTTACCGGACGAAATCATAACCTGTACATCGACAGGGACTGCTTCTAGACCGCGAAAAGCAACAGTTGTAATACGTGCGATCATTTATATCCCCCCTTTAGACTCGGGAAAGACAATCATATCTACGCATAAAAATCAAGAAGCACATCTATGGTTTTTTAAATGGAGAGATCTATATACGTACGCAGGTTTTTGGAGCGTTCTCATGGCAAGTTATTTGTACAAATTTAACCATGATAATATGGAGCGCAATAAAACATTTATAATAAGCTAAATGAATATGTTAAGGAAAAAAAATAAGGCTGTTTGTATGACACAACAGAGCAGAATTTTGTGAAGATATGAGGGGAGGGTGACGTTATGTATCGCAGAGTGTTATTTGATGTGATAAAACGTGTAAAGTATGCAAAGTAGTTATATTTACCTTTCTTATTTTATATTATTTAAAGTGTAGTAGATGCAAAGTGTATTAAAGGTATCTGATTTATGGTATACCAAACAAAAATTTTGTTAAAATCAGGAACTGTGCGCTGTGTATTTATAGGGTTGTGTTTCGCTTTTGCTTTTCCACAGCCTCTTGCTGCATTTGATTTTTTCGGTATTCCTCTTTTTGGTCAAAAGAAAACAAATTCTTCTTCACAATATGTCAAAAGTACAGAGAAATTTTATAAAGTTAATATTATTACACCACCAGGGGCGCCATCAGAAGGAATAAAAATAGTTAAATCTGTCTCTTCTCTTTTTGCAGATAAAGACAAAGCATCTGCGAGTTCTTCTGGTTTGCTAGCTAAAGCGCGTTCAGATTATCGGGCTATTCTTTCTGCTCTTTATGCTGACGGGCGCTATGGTGGTGTTATTAGTATTAAAATTAATGGTTTAGAAGCCGCTGATTTAAGTCCAGTAACGCAACTTCCAGCACAATCCAATATTGTTATTACCATTAATGCTGGTCCACAATATATTTTTAGTATTGCAGATATTGATAAAGTAGCGCCTTATGAAAAACGTAAAGCGCATAAAATGCCCACACTTGAAAAATTGGGCTATAAAGCTGGAGCTATTGCCAAATCTGAAACCATTTTGAAAGCAGAAAAATGGGCGGTAGAAGGATGGCGTCAACAAGGTTATGCTAAAGCTAAAATTATGAAAAGTGATATCGTAGCTGACCATGCTGCATTGCGTGTTGAAGGACGGATTGTTGTTGATCCTGGACAAAAGGCTTATTATGGTCCTTTAAGTGTACGGAATATAAGTAAGAACCCCCATGTAGATTCAGATTATATCGCATGGATGACCGGATTGAAGCTAGGTCAGAAATACGATTCCGATGCGTTAGCTAGGGCAAATGAACGTCTTGCACGCTTAGGTGTTTTTCGTGCTATCAATATACGTGAGGCTGATACCATTAACCCAGATGGCAGTTTACCGCTTATGCTTGTTGTACAAGAACGTAAACCGCGTCGTTTCGGTATAGGTGGCGGTTATTCAACATTAGATGGTGCTGGTTTTGAAGCTTATTGGATGCATAACAATCTTTTTGGTCACGCAGAGACCCTTAAACTTGAAACAAAAATAAGTGGTGTTGGCGGTAACAAAAAACAATCCTATAATTTTAAGAATTTTGATTATCTTTTCGGTGGTACGTTTATAAAACCTGGTGTACTCACGCCTGATACAGATTTCAGATCAGAATTAAAAATACAACAAGATGTTCTAGAAAATTATACAACAAAAGCCATCAAAGGGAAATTAGGTATTACGCATATTTTTAATAGTCATCTATCGGGACATACTGCTATAGAAGTTTCAAATGGTTACTCACGTGATATTTATTTTGGGAGCCGTAATTTTACAACCATTGGTTTTCCTACCGGTTTGATTTACGATAGTCGTAATAATAAGTTCAATGCAACAAAAGGGTTATATGGTGAAGTCCTGATTGAGCCTTTTTATGAAATGCGTTTTAGCAACTTTGTTGCAAAAGTAACGGCAGAAGGCCGTTCTTATTGGGCGTTGGATGAAGGGGATCGTTTTGTTTTTGCTACACGGGCAAAGCTTGGTACAATTCTTGGGAATGATACAGCGCAAGTTCCTGCGGATACGCTCTTTTTTGCTGGTGGTGGGGGCTCTGTTCGTGGTTATGCTTATCGTAATATTGGTATCAAAACAGAAAATGATGCGGTTGTTGGTGGACGAGCGCTTATTGAGGGATCGGCAGAATTGCGTGTTTCTTTAAATGATAAAATAGGATTGGTCAGTTTTCTTGATGGAGGTCTCGTAGGAGAAAAGGCGAAGTTTAACTTTTCTCAAAAAATTAAATGGGGAGCCGGTATAGGAGGTCGCTATATGACGGGTCTTGGTCCTTTACGCGTTGATTTAGCCTTTCCTTTAAAGAGAGAGCAGGGTGATCCTCGCATTGGTTTTTATGTAGGTATAGGACAAGCATTTTAATGAAAAAAAGTGTACGTTTATTAGCTTTCTTCTTTGGGCTTGTGTTTTTTTTAGTCGGTGGTTTTGTTTTTGCGCAGAGAGAAGACCGTTTTCCTTCTAACGAAGAGATAGCAGATGATCGTTCATGGTTCGTTTCTTTAATTGAACGCAAGCTTTCAGCACCTAATCGTCAAGTTCGTTTACATAATATGCAAGGAAAGCTATCTTCTCAAACATCCATTGATGCTATTACTATCAGTGATAAAAAGGGGGTTTGGCTTAAAATTACTAATGCTAAAATGGATTGGAATCGTCTAGCGTTGCTAAGAGGGCGGGTGGATATTAATCAGCTTTCGGCAGAACAGGTTACGTTTTTACGCAAACCACAAGGCAATTCTTCTTTTATTTCTTCCCTTGAGACGGGTAGGTTTTCTGTACCAAAATTGCCACTTGCTCTTTTTATCAATACGCTTACAGCGCAGCATGTGACGTTTGACCAGAATCTTTTGGGTTTTCCTGCTGATATGTCCTTAGAAGGCAGTTTCACTTTGGCGAGTGGTAATTTTGATGTTGATATAGCAGCGCATCGTTTAGATGCACCGGGTTCTTTTTCCGTTCTTACTAAGATATCTGAGAGCAATCGTACAGCTCAGATTGATATCTCTGCTGATGAACCATCAAATGGTATTTTGGCAAATGTTTTTAACATTGAAAAACGTCCAGCATTAAATCTGGCAATTAAAGGTGATGGTACTTTTGATGATTTGGTTATCAAACTTTCTTTAGACGCCGATCATCATTCTATTTTAGATGGTAATGTTATTCTTGCAAGTGTTTCAGAAGGACACAGTTTTTCCACGAAACTAGAGGGAAGATTGGGCCTTTTAGTGCCTGCTCAATATCGTCGTTTCTTCGCATCTGATATAACATTAAAAGCAGAGGCAAGAAGAACAAGAGAGGGGGCGACTCACCTTGATCAGATGGTACTTCAGAGTAAAGAAATGAATGTTATTGCCAATGCTGAAATAACCACCGATGGTTTTTTGCGGCGGCTTTTTGTTGATGGAAAAATGGCTCTTGATAACGAAAAGGGGTCTATTCATTTACCAATATCAGAGGCGCCAAAACCTGCAAATAATATTGCTTTAAACATTGACTATGGTCGCGAAGGACAGCAGTCATGGAATGGGCGGTTGGTTGTACATCATTTGAGCAATAAAAATATTTATATTCGTGATGCAGTTTTTGATATGGGAGGTGTAAGCGAAAATCTTGATAATGCGGCTTCTCGTCATGTTGGTGTTCAGGTTAACGGA
This sequence comes from Bartonella tribocorum, assembly GCF_002777915.1. Classification (GTDB taxonomy): domain Bacteria; phylum Pseudomonadota; class Alphaproteobacteria; order Rhizobiales; family Rhizobiaceae; genus Bartonella; species Bartonella tribocorum_A. The sequence continues at coordinate 106,305 of NZ_NJGE01000001.1, forward strand.
ACGCTTCAAGGGGTAAAAAAGATTAAGGGAGCGTTGGTAGAAGATTTAAGTCAAGCAGCTCATGTGCATTTAGATACGGATATTGTTTCGAATAAACCCATTTTGATTCATGATTTTAGTATTACGGCTCAGGGTTTTTCTTCTTGGTTAAAAGGGACAATGGAGCATTTTGTTTTTAAAGGCGATCTTGGTTTAAAAGCCCAAACATTAGCTCTTTTGGAGATGTTTAGTAAACAACCACTCTCTGGTAATGCAGATATTAAAGCCAAAGGAACGATTGGTTTATTGAGTGGAATTTTTGATCTGAAATTATCAGGAATGGCTGACAATATGAAAATAGGCGTGCAGCCTTTTGATCGTTTATTCAAAGGAAATATCACTCTTTCAGGTGGTGTTGCTCGAAATACAACGGGTTTTATTTTACGTCATTTAAATTTAAAAAATCAATATACCAACATACAGGCTAATGGTTATTTTTCGGATGAAAGCGCTAAAATGGACTTGTTTGCTCAAATATCTGATCTTACCAAATTAAATCCGAAGATAAGCGGTGCACTTACCATTCAAGGGACAGCAAGAGGGCGCAATAGCCACATAAAACTCAATACAAGTGCTCATGTTGCTGAAGCGTTCATTGTGGGGAAAAAACTTCAAAACACAACACTTAACATAAAGGCACTTGTCGATAATACAGCACCAATTACTTCTTTAACAGGGTCTGTAAAAGGTGATGGAATTTTTGCTCATAAACCGCTACATTTGTCTGCTTCTTTTAAAGATTCTCATAAAATTCGAAAACTTGAAAATATCGATATTAAAGGGGGGGACGCAAAAATAATGGGTGATCTTTCTCAACAACTTGGAGGTTTTTTGAAAGGAACGCTACATATTGATGCCGATGATATTTCAGCACTTTCAGCACTATTTTTGCAGGATGGGAGCGGAAAAGTAAAAGGAGATTTTATTTTTGATGAACAAAATGGCCAACAAAAAGCCCATGTAAAGGCGCATGTTAACCATTTGAATTTTGCCAAGAATAAAATAAAAAAACTTGCAATAGATGCCGACATATTCGATCCTTTTGGTACGACACAGTTTGAAGGCGTTATCAATGCAGAGCATATCCAAACTCCTTTGATAATGGTCAATCGTCTAAATGCTTACGCCAATAGAAATAATGAACAAACGGTTTTTACTGTCCAAGCGATGGTGCATGATGCTCTTAATGCACAGCTTTCTGGTCGTGTAATGGGCGTAGAACTTCCACAAGGCATAAAACGAGAAGTGAAAATTGAAACCATAGATTTAAAACAACACCATTTTCATGCAACATTGCCGAAACCTTCGATAATTGTTTTTGATAACGATGGAATGACAATCAATGAATTAGGAATTGCAATAAATGGCGGTAAAATGACTCTTGCAGGGAATATTCAAGATACCCTGAATTTACAACTTACCGTAGATTCTCTTCCTGCTACTTTAGCCAATCTGTGGAAATCCGATCTTGGAGCAGCAGGGAGTGTAACAGGACAGGTTATGATTCGGGGTCATTTTAAAAAACCTGATATAACCTATGATATAAAAGGGGAAGGACTGACGACTATTGCTCTTCAAGACAAAAAGATTACGCCTTTTTCGCTTTCTGCTATGGGGAAAATCTTAGATCAAAACCTTACTTTGAATGCAAGTTTAACAGGAGAAGGAGTACAAGCACAAGCTCAGGGGCTTGTATCTTTAGAGAAAGACAAGCTTGATCTCCATATTAATTTGCAAAATTTATCTGCACGTTTGGCCAATAGCTTTATTGCAGGACAAGCGCTTGATGGAACGGTGATAGGCAAAGTTGATATTGGCGGGACAATGAAGGATCCATCTGCTCATTTTGAGCTTTCTAGTCAAAGTTTAACCGCTATGACGCCTAAAGGACCGATGTTAATCAATATAAATGCTCGTGGTTCTTATAAAAAACCAACATTTCATATTGAAAATATGATAGCAACAGGAGATAAAGGATTAGATCTTTCCATCCATGGGCCTATTTCTCTTAATGGTTCAGAGGCAAAATTAAACGTTAAAGGAATAATGCCTCTTGATTTTGTTAATCTCTTATTAGCTAAGCGTGGTGCGTATATAGCGGGTACAGCAAGAGTTGATACAGTTCTTAATGGTGCGTTATCAAAGCCACAATTTATAGGAAATATTTCTATCGGTGATGGTAGCTTTTTTGATTCAAAAACCAATGTAGGATTGAATAATATAGCGCTTGAAGGCAAATTAAATGGCGATCATATTTTTATAGAGAAAGCTTCAGCTTCTTCGTCTGAGGGAGGAGGAGTTTCTGCTTCAGGTCGTATTTCTAATGATCTAGAGAGTGATTTAATCTTTCATCTTGATAATGCCAATTATAATGACGGTTCTATGATTCTTGCAACATTGTCAGGTGACATGACAATGAAAGGTCATTTTCTAAGTGATCTTGTTATTGGTGGTGATATCATCGTTGAAAAAGCTGAAATTTTGGTTCCTGATCATTTTAAAAATGCTAAGTTTCTTGATGTTAGAAATAAAAATTTGACAAAACAAATTCAAACAACGCTTGAACGTGCTGATGTTAAGAGCACGAACAAAAGTCCTAATGTCGCAGAAGAATCGTCATCTGTTGTACTATCAAATATACGTGTTACAGCACGTAATCAATTTTTTGTGCGGGGAAAAGGGGTAGATGCCGAACTGGGAGGGCGTATTAATTTAGCAGGTCCATTAAATGATGTGCATCCAGTAGGTGAGTTTAGAATGATTCGTGGACGTTTTGATATTCTTTCACAACGTCTTAATTTTGATCAAGGACAAGCGAGTTTTAGCGGTAATCTTAATCCTACGGTTTATTTTGTAAGCAACAATAACAGTGGTGACATTAGCGTTACTGTAACCGTAAGTGGAACGATTGATAATCTTGATATTAATTTTTCTTCACAACCGAATTTGCCACAGGATGAGATTTTGGCGCGTTTGATTTTTAATCGCTCTCTTAATGAACTCTCACCATTTCAGATTGCTCAACTTGCGGCAGCAGCAGCTGATCTTGCCGGTGCTTCTAATACATCTTTGTTAAATACTTTACGAACTAAAATTGGGCTTGATGATCTTGATGTTATCGTTAATGAAAAGGGTAATACAGGCTTACGTATTGGTCGCTACATACACAATAACATTTATTTAGGCTTTGAAGCAGGGTCTGATGGAACCACGAAAGGGACAATTAATTTGGATATTTCGCGTCATCTCAAAGCGAAAGGCTCTATAGGAAATGAACAAAATTCTAGTATTGGTCTTTTTTATGAAAGAGACTACTAAAGATTAAAGTTTAAAAAACAAATTCTTTATTTTTTGTCTCTCATTTCTAAGGCTGAGGAAAGAGGCCTAGACTAGGAATACACTCAAAGGAGAAGTGTTTTGTTGTGGTGTGAAGAAAAGGATCTAAAATAGTTGGTTTTTTTGTTTATGACATACTCTAAAGAGCTAAAATCTTGACGAAAGAGAGTATATTATTTTCGCTTATCTATATTTAGAGAAATACTTAAATCTTATTCTCAATCTCATTTCATGCTGTTTGCTAAAGAGTATAATGTATACAACATATTGATTTATAAAATATAATTTATCGTTATTCAGTTTGAATTAAAACTTTGAATGCTGTAAGCTTTTCTTATTGCAAGTCTCTCTCATATTGAAGCAATCAAAACCATTCGTTTGCATGTTACAAGTGGAGATGCCCCACGTGGAGATAAAAACGATTAAGAAATGACTAAAAATGCCCCTTATGAATCATCTCGAGAGCTAAGGCCTATTGCAACATTGGGATTTGGAAAAAATAATGTAAATGGCGTCAGCTTGTCACTCCATAAGTGTAAAGATAGGAGTGCTCAATGGATTTATCATTGTAAAGTTCACGAACGTTGTCGCAAAATAGGCTTGTTTTAAAGAAACATTTCTCCGTGTGCACTTGATCCTATTTCACAATACTGCTTGTGAAATGATATAAAATATCTCTCATAAATGGTATAAAATTCATACTACCGTTATTAATGAAGATATAAGTTGGCATTATCACTTTATTTTCAATTTTTCATGTTGTCGACAACCTTTGTACTTTAAAGATTAGAGGTATTTTATTGTTTATCTTAAGCGTTTTTATGGATACACTAATGTTTTTTTATGATGTACAACAGGTGCTTTGTATTTTTAAGGTGTGAAGAAGAAAAAATCATCAGTGTAGAGATAAATATGGATAAAGATAGCATCAATCTAGATTCCTCCTTCTTCGTGAAAATTTTTTCAAAACTTTATGGAATTTTCCCTTTTAGGATTCGTAAAATTGACGGATATTTCATTACTTTACTTAAAAAGAGAAGAAGGTTTTTGTTTTCAAGTTATGTGATTAAAAATCAATTTTATTCAACAAAATAGAAGGAAAGGCGTTCATCTAAATCCAAGAAGTTTGTTCTTAATAAACCGTAAATTCTTTGCTAATTCCTGATTAACGTAATATTTTCCTTTGTAATTTTGCTTTCACAAATGGGGCACTAGCTTCTAGCCATTTTTTATTTTAAATCTTATTTAAATACCTAGAAATTAGGGCGTGTGTTTTTTGAACTGGATGTTATGAAGTTTTTTATAAAACCCATGTTCTTTTGCGAGTAATTCTTTCTGAGTTCCTTGTTCAATCAGTTGTCCATTTTTGATGACCACAATTTTATGGGCACGAGCAATCGTTGAAAGGCGATGAGCAATAATGATCGTTGTACGTCCTTTGGTAAGGTGATGAATGGCTTCATTAATTTGGGCTTCGGTGTGTGAATCAAGCGCGCTTGTTGCTTCATCAAGAATCAGAATTTCACTATCGTGAATCATTGCTCTAGCAATAGCGAGTCGTTGTTTTTGTCCTCCTGAAAGATTACAGCCATTATCGCCTATTTGTGTATCATAACCATTTGGCAAATGCATAATAAAGTCATGAGCATTTGCTGCTTTTGCTGCTGCAATAATTTCGTCATCCCGAGCGCCTTCTCTTCCAAGTCCAATATTATATTTAACGGTTCCTTGAAAGAGAAAAGTATCTTGCCCTACATAGGCCATCAAATTTCTCAGAGAACGAAAAGTTGTGTAGCGGATATCTTGATCATTAATCAATATTCGTCCTTTTGTAGGGTCATAGAGGCGCATAATAAGATTGATAAGGGTTGACTTTCCTGAACCAGATGGTCCCACCAATGCTGTCATTTTCCCAGCTTCTATTTCTAGATTGAAGTCTTTCAATACCATTTTGTTATCAGTATATGCAAAAGAAACATGCTCGAAACGAATAGCTCCTTGCGTTTTATTCAAATCTTTAGCTTCTTTATGTTCTATAACTGTAAGAGGACGATCGAGTATTTCAAACATTGTACGGATATTAACCAAGCCAGATTCAATTTTGACACGGACATTTGCTAGTCTTTTTGCGGGTTCATAAGCTAAAAGTAAAGCAACAATAAAGGACATAAATTCACCTTGAACACCCGCGCGTTGGGTTGCGAGGTAACCGGAAAAGCAGATAATACCGGCAATAGCAACACCTGTGAGTGTTTCCATAATCGGATTGGTAATAGCTTCAAGTGTTGCAATACTGTTTGTTTGTTTTTCAACATCACAAATGGCTTTGTCCATTCTTTTTTTCATGACTTCTTCTAGCGAAAAAGCCTTGATGACTCGAATGCCAACAGCTGTTTCCTGCACGATTTTTATAATTTCACCAAGTGAAAGAAGTTCTTTTTCCATAAGGCGGCGAACGCGTTTTAAAGCCATTCGAACACCTAAAAAAGCCAGTGGTCCTACGATTAAAGTAATGGAGATTAACATAAAGTTTTGAATGAACATGACAAGCAATAGTCCACTCACGGAAAGCAAATCACGTACGAAAGTTGTGATAATAGTATCAATGATATTACGCACAGCTGTCGCATTATGGGTTACGCGAACAAGCAGATCAGATGACGTGTTATTATGATAAAAAGAGACACCTTGTTCCATAAGACGCGCATAAATTTTGCGCTGTTGTTCAGCAATGATACTATTACCTGCTTTGCTTAAAAAGTAAGTTTGGGCAAAAGTTGCAATTCCTTTAAGGATAAAGATAAACGCAATAAAGCTAGAAATCAAAACGATTATAGTAAAATTCTGCGCATCAATAATATAATTAACAACATCACGCATAATCCATGCACTGGTTGCAGTTGTGCAAGAAATGATGATCATTGAGATAATAGCGGCACTGTACCAACGCGCATGTTTATGAAAATTTTCTCGCAAAAGGCGGATAATAAGATGTTTATCAAAAGAGGAAAGTTGTTTTTTGGCCATGTAGTGCTTCTATATTTTCTTGCTGTTTTATGCAAGATTGAAGCGATCTTAATTAAAAAGCTCCTTAATCTTTTTTACAAAAATAGCTTTCTTCTTTTAACATATCATATTCCCTTATGCGACGGTATTTCGTATAATGGGGTTACTCCCCTTATGTAAAATAGGATGCCACCCAGTTGCATGTTCACGTGCTTGTTGTAAAGAAATATCTCTCAGCCATCTTTACGCTTATAAAGGAGCAAGCCGGCAACATCATTATATTTGCTAGTTTATGGTTTTTGCGACAACTCTCGGCACTCGAGACAGTTCACAAAAGCCATTTTTAGTCTTTTCTTTAATGATTTTACCCACACATTCATCCCGCTTTTGATGTACAAGCAAGCGATTTTAATTGATTCAACATACACAGATTTGAAATGAGAGAATCTTACGATATTTGGGTCTTTCATTCAATATGCAAAACAGTGAAATATCATTATAAATCAATTTGTTGTCTAATAAAAAATCCTCCACAAATGGTCTGTGCACCGCTATTTCATTTATATATAAGATATAGATACCATCCTCTGTTGGTATTCCCATATTGCAGCTATTTCCTAGTTGCTTGAAAAGATTTATAAGGGGATTATGACTTCTTTCTATGAATATGATACCACCATTTATGACGCGTAAGCGAATATTTTTGTTTGATTTCATATTGAAAAGTTTTGAAATGAAAGAAGATATTCAGGACTCTTATTCAATATGCAAAACAATAAATATATTTATAAATCAGTACTTTGCAATTGCAAACAACAGAGAAGGATGGTTTTGTTAACGGGCATCATTATCTTTAAGGTTATGAAAGTTCAAGTCAACACCATCATTCCTTTACCAGTTTTCATATTGTTATAACTTTTGGCACTTGAAATGGTTCACAAAAGATATTTCTACTTTTTTAATATTTTATGCATGATCTCTGTTTGTGATGTACAAGCAAATGATTCTTTGCTGGATTCTATGAATTAAGAGAACTCAAAATGAGAAGATCTTCCGATGTTCGCACTCTCTCCTTTTAATATAAAAATGATATGCAAAATAACGAATTCTTCTTATAAATCAGGGAAGCATTATTAAACTCTTACAAGGATCTATACACATTTACAAAACCCTAAAAGCACCACAAAATTCACTGTGGCGCTTTTAAACGATACCTATCCGCTCATTTTGATGAGTTGTACACAGATCCAATGAAAAACTATTTAGGCGCTATCACCATCATTATTTGCCGCCCTTCAAGTTTTGGCTCCAATTCAATCTTGGCAATTTCACTTGTATCTTCTTTCACACGCTGAAGAAGCTTTAATCCAAGATCTTGGTGAGCCATCTCACGACCACGAAAACGCAAAGTAATCTTTACTTTATCACCATGATCAATGAAGCGATGAACAGCCTTAAGCTTGACTCCATAATCATGGACATCAACATTCGGGCGCATCTTAATTTCTTTGATTTCGATGACTTTTTGCTTTTTACGTGTCTCAGCGGCTTTTTTTTGAGTTTGATACTTTAATTTGCCCAAATCGATGATTTTACATACGGGCGGCTCTGCATTTGGTACAATTTCAACCAAATCAAGCCCAGCTTCTGCAGCCATAGCAAGAGCCTCTTGTATCGCAACAACCCCTTGATGTTGTCCCTCATCATTGATAAGCTGAACATGAGGTACCCGAATATCCTGATTTGAACGCGGTCCGTCTTTTTGGGTAGGTGTCATTTTAAACGGTTTACGAATGGTTTATGCTCCTTAATTTTGATTCAACTAACAGTTAGTTTAATATACAATTATGCACATAAAAACAACTATAATTCGTGTCTTTTTCATTATTTGATTTGTTACTTTTTTAAATGATTTGGATTATAAAAATTTTTCCCTTAACTTAAAGAAATTGTTTTATGGAGAAAAAGAATCATGAATCAAAATATTTCTTGCCAATTTTTTTCATTTGAGGACGCTGCTCTTGCAGTACGTCATCGCAAAGGGCGCCATTCTCCAGGTTTGGTTTGGCTTCATGGCTATCAATCCGATATGTTGGGAAGTAAGGCGATGTTGGTTGATCAGTTTGCTCAAAAAAATGATTTGTCTTGTTTACGTTTTGATTACTCTGGCCATGGGGAATCGGAGGGAGATTTTTTTCAAGGAACGATTTCACGTTGGGTGAGAGAAAGTTTAGCAACTTTTGAAACTTATTGTGAGGGACCGCAAATTTTGGTTGGTTCCTCTATGGGGGGATGGATTGCACTAAAGCTTGCTATGATGCTAGCGCAGAAAAATAAGAAGCTTGCTGGTATGATATTAATTGCTCCAGCGCCTGATTTTACAAAAACATTGGTGGAACCAGAGTTAGGCCCTGAAGAATGGAAAATTTTGGAAGAAAAAGGCTATATTGAACGTCCTGCTGTCGGTGATGAGGAACCGATGCCTTTTACAAGAAAATTGATTGAAGATGGACGCGAAAATTGTGTCATGCAAGGATGTATTGATGTTGGCTGTCCAATCCATATTCTACAAGGGATGGAAGATGATAAGATACCTTATCAGCATACATTGACTTTACTTGATCATTTACCTCTTCATGACGTAACATTGACACTTGTGCGTGATGCAGATCACCGTTTTTCTCGTCCGCAAGATTTAGATTGTCTAGAAACAGCCTTGAGATCTTTGATTAATCAGATTAATGCAACATAAGGGGGCCCATTTATTGATGATGAAGATAAATATATGAGCATTTCTGAAAAGCATTTTATTTTTTCTGATCACCCTATCCCTGTACGAATGCGGGAAAATAGGCATGCGCGCCGTCTTACCTTACGTATTGATGCCAGAAATCAGGAGATTTTTGTAACAATACCACCAGCGATAAATCTCTGTGCGGTTGAAAGTTTTATTGAAAAACATCGCTCTTGGATTGAAGCGCGTCTTGCTCGTGTACAAATTTCTCATGAAAATGCTTATCTCAAAGAGGGAGCAACAATTCCCTTATTGGGTGTTTCTCATACCATAAAGCATAGAAAAGGACGTGGGATAACAGAAATTGTTACGGCAGATGCGGAGCAAGGACCTGAAATTATTGTTTATGGTCAATTAGAATATCTTCCAAGACGTATTGCTGATGTTTTAAAAAAACAAGCAGCGCTTATTATAACACCTTTGGTTGCACATTATGCTCATCAGGTAGAGCGTAAAGTCAAATCCATTTGTTATAAAGATACGAGAAGTCGTTGGGGATCTTGTTCAATTGATAAACGTCTTTCTTTTTCTTGGCGCCTTATTATGGCACCAAAAGAAGTTGTTGAGTATGTTGTTGCCCATGAAGTTGCTCATCTTGTTGAAATGAATCATGGACCAAGATTTTGGGCTCTTTGTGAGAAACTTTGCCCTGATAGCAAAACATATCGTGCTTGGTTGAAAGAAAATGCTCAGAGACTGCACGCCATTAATTTTGATTCATATAAAGTATAGTTGTAAAAAACTTGCAAATGAAAGCACTATTTAACGGAACCTTTTGTTGAGTGTTTCGTTGAGTGCATGCTTCGTCATGCATGATGAGGAAGCCATTGAAGCTCTCAGCACGATTGTCCTCCCCTGCTTGGTTTGCTGAGTGTCTTCAATGTTTTTGCTTTATCTTTTTTGTTATTCAGCGTAATAACCTTAAGTTCCGATGATTTATAACAAATAGGAAGGTTTTTTTATGCCTGTTCTTACAGATCCACTTCAGCTATTACAGGCACTTATTCGTTGTCCTTCTGTTACACCTCATGAAGCAGGGGCTTTATCAGCTTTGGAACAATTTTTGAAGAAAATGGGGTTTCATGTTGAGCGCCCTATTTTTACGGATAAAAATACAGATAATGTTGAAAATCTTTATGCAAAAATGGGAAGCGAAGGACCCCATCTTGTGTTTGCGGGTCATACGGATGTTGTACCGCCAGGTGCACTGGAAGATTGGACTTATCCCCCTTTTGAGGCTGTTATAGATCAGGGAAAATTATATGGGCGGGGTGCTGTTGATATGAAAGGCGGTATTGCTTGTTTTATTGCAGCTTTAGCGCGTGTTTTTGAGAAACAATCCATTAAAGGAAGGGTAAGCCTTTTAATTACTGGTGATGAAGAGGGGCCTGCTATTAATGGGACGGTAAAACTTCTCAAATGGGCAGAAAAAAAAGGCGAAAAATGGACTGCGGCTCTTGTGGGAGAACCAACAAGCGTAAAGACTGTTGGTGATATTATCAAAATTGGTCGCCGCGGATCGATTTCTGGTATCATTACCGTGAAAGGTCGTCAAGGTCATGTTGCCTTTCCAGAGCGGGCTGCCAATCCTTTGCCTTTGGCAAGTAAGCTTATTCATGCATTGACACAAACTGCTTTAGATCAAGGAACAGAGAATTTTCAACCTAGTAATTTAGAGCTAACAACCATTGATACCGGTAATTTGGCGGTCAATGTTATTCCAGCAAAGACAACGGTTCGTTTTAATATACGCTACAATGATCTTTGGACAAAAGAGACATTGATGAGGGAAATTGAAAAGCGTCTTGCTGTGGTGCAACCAAAAAATAACAATGGTCAATATCCCTCTTATCAGCTTGAATGGATTCCAAGTTTAGGGGATGTTTTTTTGACCAAAAATGATAAACTTATTCAAGTTTTATCCAATGCTATTAAAAGTGTAACGGGGAGTTTACCAGAATGTTCCACGTCTGGTGGAACTTCAGATGCGCGATTTATTAAGGATTATTGCCCCGTGGTTGAATTTGGTTTACCGGGGCAAACGATGCATATGATTGATGAATGTGTAGAACTTGATGCAATAGAAACGCTAACAGCTATTTATGAACGTTTCATTATTGATTTTTTTGCATAAAGAAATAATTGTTTGGTTCAATAATATCTTTATCTTGTTTTGCTATAAAACCCTTTTGTTGCCACAAAACATTTTCATTTGAGGTGTTGTGGTATAAGGTAAAACTTAAATTGTATGAGGTGGTTTTAAAATACAGCATTTTTTTAAGCTGGATTGTTTCTCGTAAAGCCTTCAGTTCAGTGAGCCACATAAGTAGAAAACCAAGAGAAACCTTTTTTAGAAGTAGGACTGTTTACAGGATCGGATTGGATTAAAAATATTCGTTCTTTAAGGTGTAGGGAAGAAATTAATGTGCAATTCATATATGGAAAACAACAAATGTTAATATCACAATTGATGTGATGACAGGTTAAAGCTATAAAAACACATAAGAATATGCTGCTTTTTTAAAAATTTCCTACAACATAAATGTGCTTATTTTCACTGTATGTCTTAATATTTTCCACGCTCTTATAAAAAACAATATATCATTGCAGTGTGCATTCACGTGCTTATTCTGAAGAAACGCTTTCAATGTTTGTTACATTCAACGGTGCTTATGGATAATGTAATATAAAATCTATAGGGCATCACTTCTCTTTACGCTTATGAAAAAAGAGACCAACATAAACTTTCTAGCTCAAAATATTGCGATAGCTTTTGGCGTTTGAAATTGTTTATAAACAGCATTTTTACGCCTTTTTAAATAGTTTTTATCTCAAAACTTCCTACTTTTAGAGGGTAAGTGGATGGTTGTAATTAATGTATTATAAATAGTTTTGAAATGAAAAAATCTTACGATATTTTTAGTTTCGCTTTTGCTATAAAAAAGATAATTATCATTAAAATCAATATATTGTTATAAAAACTTTAGTTTGCAAGTTGGTTGATAATGTGATCAAGAACAATACGACCTTTGGTTGTCGCTTTTAAGCGTTGGTTATCCACCATTTCTACCAATTCTTGGTGTTGTAAATCGATAAGTTTTTCCATTGGGATGCGTTTGGGGCTTAAGGTTTCATAGCGTGTAAGTTCCAAACCTTCGCAAAGGCGTAACCCCATCAGGAGCATTTCATTTGCTTGTTGCTCAGTGGTTAATCGTTCTGTTTCAATACAGCCATGTCCTGTTTTTTCGACCAATTCAAGCCACTGTTCGGGGTGCTTTTCATTGATTGTGACATAACGTTCACGGTTTTCAAGGTGTGATAAAGATGTTTTTGGAAAGGCGGAAGAATGATTTGATATGTTCTCAATAAAACGTCCGTGTGCTCCTGGACCAAAGCCTGCATATTGATGATAACGCCAATAAAGAAGGTTATGTGCTGATTCAGCACCAGGCATGGCATGGTTTGAGATTTCATAGGCAGGAAGTCCATAAAGAGCTGTTATTTCTTGGGTAAGATGATATAGATCTGCTGCCAGCTCTGATGGGGGGAGGACAAGCCTTCCTGCATCATGAAGTCGTTTAAAGGCGGTTCCTTCTTCGATTGTCAATTGATAAAGAGAAAGATGATCTGCTGCCAAATCAATGGCTTGTACAAGTTCAGATTTCCATTGCTCAAGGGTTTGTTCGGGGCGAGCATAAATAAGATCAAAGGATAAGCGTGGAAAAATTTTCCGTGCTAAATCAATTGCGTAAAGAGCTTGTTCCACATTATGGAGTCGGCCAAGTTTGCGCAATGCTTTATCATTGAGTGCTTGTATCCCTAGAGATAAGCGGTTAACGCCTGCCGCACGGTATCCGCGGAAACGTTCTGCTTCCACACTGGATGGATTTGCTTCCAATGTAATTTCAATTTTATCATCAAGTATCCACTTTCTTGCCAGTGCTTGCAAAAGGGCATCAACGGTTTGTGGCTCCATAAGAGAGGGGGTTCCCCCACCAATAAAAATACTCGTAATATGACGTGGACCTATTTTATGGTATTGCGTTTCTATTTCGCGCTCAAAGGCGGTGACAAAACGTGGTTGATCAACACCATGGATACGAACATGTGAATTAAAGTCACAATAGGGACATTTAGCTGCACAAAAGGGCCAATGGATATAAATGCCAAAAGGTTCATTCATGAGAATGCCAAAAGGTTTTTTGCCAAAAGTTTAAAAGCCCGTGCGCGATGTGAAAGAGGGGGAATATCATTGTGTTGCCAGCTGTGTTTTTGTTCTGTTGACATTTCACCAAAGGTATTTTCATATCCATCTGGTAAAAAAATGGGATCAAAGCCAAAGCCTTTATCGCCCCGTGGAGGCCAAATGAATGTTCCTTCAATGCATCCGTGGAAATAATCTGCGTGGTTATCAGGCCATGCAATGCAAATGACGGATATAAAACGGCATTTTCGTTGGTTTTGTTCTCGCGCTCCGATTCTTTGGAGTTCATCTTCTATTTTTTGCATCGCTTTTGAAAAATTACGTGTACCATCGGCTTGAATCGCCCAATCAGCAGTATAAACGCCTGGCGCACCATCCAATGCATCCACCTCTAATCCTGAATCATCAGAAAGAGCAGGAAGTCCTGTCTTTTTTGCTGCTGCAAAAGCTTTAATATAAGCATTTTCTTCAAATGTCGTTCCCGTTTCTTTTGGTTCTGGCAAACCAAGCTCTTTTGCTGATTGTATTATTAAACCGAAAGGTGCAACCAAAGTGGTGATTTCATGTAATTTACCAGTGTTATGTGTAGCAATGACAAGTTTTTTATTTGCTATGCTTCTCATATAGATTTCTCCAAAAATGAAAGGGGAACTATTTTTGTGATAAAAACCAGCTTCAATGCTCATATATACACACATTCTGCTTGATTTTACATGATAGGATTATTTTACACGTTTTATGATATTTTATTCAAATAAAAATTTTCGTATTTTGTTAAGACAATGATTGAAAAGACATGAGAGACGATTTTTTTATGAGAGCCTTTTGTAAAAAAATAATTTTCTACTCATAATGGTTTGTAAACAGCCAAGCTTTTCTTGGTAAGCCCTTGAAGAAGATTAATATCTGTCTTAAATATCCAATCACACTCTAATAAAAACAGCTCATGCATAATTCATATACCTTGTATCCTCACTCTAAAAGATGGTGTTTTATGGAGCGATAGGATAATATAGTTTTTATACTACTTTAGATTATTTGACCAAACCTTGGCAAAACTTATATAAGAGAAGAGTGTTTTTTAAGTAGTGAAATAATTGTGATGAAGCACAAACCTATTGATAATGAACTAAGATATCTTGATGAGCGTTCGCGTGATATTTTTCGCCATATTGTTGAAGCCTATCTTAATGATGGTGAACCTGTAGGATCACGTAATCTTTCAAGACTTTTACAACAGACATTATCACCTGCGACGATTCGCAATGTGATGAGTGATCTTGAACATCTTGGTTTGATTTATGCACCGCATGTTTCAGCAGGGCGAATGCCAACCCAATCGGGTTTACGCTTTTTTGTTGATGCATTTATGGAAGCGGGTGATTTGCCAAATGAGGAGCGAGAAAATATTGAAATGCAAGTCAAAGAGGCAGGGCATGCACAATCGGTTGAACATTTTCTTGTTCAAGCAAGCCGAGTTCTTTCAGATCTCTCCCGTGGGGCAGGGCTTGTTCTTGCAACAAAACAAGAAGGAACATTAAAACATATTGAATTTGTCCGCCTTGATAGGGAACACGCTCTTGCCGTTTTGGTGACTCAACAAGGTGAGGTTGAAAATCGTATTGTTCATTTGCCAGAAGGGGTTACCCATGCACAATTGACAGAAGCAACGAATTTTCTCAATGCTCATATTCAAGGACGTACATTGAGTGAAGCTAAAGAAGAAATTGCTTGTCTGTGTGCAGAGACACGGGCTGCACTTGATGATTTATCACATCATCTTGTTGAGACGGGATTAGCTCTTTGGGGAGGAGAAGATGCTGATCATAAAATACACCTTATTGTTCGTGGACGCAGTAATTTGCTTGAAGATGTGAAAGCAGAAGAAGATTTAGAACGGTTACGCCATTTGTTTGATGATCTTGAAACACGTGAGAGTATGGCACAGCTTCTCGATTTAACGGATGAAGGTTCAGGGGTTCGAATTTTTATTGGTTCAGAAAATAAGTTATTTTCACTTTCTGGTTCTTCTTTAGTCGTAGCGCCTTATCGTGATTCACAACAAAGAGTTATTGGTGCTTTAGGCGTTATTGGTCCTACACGGCTTAATTATGCAAGGATTGTGCCGATGGTTGATTATACAGCTCAACTTGTGTCACAGTTATTGCGTTAAAACGATGCAGGTAAGTATTTGTACTATAAAAGCTCATTTTATTAATATACATCTACACCTCTTGATTTTTGTCTGTAAAATTTCGATATCGAGAATAACAAATCTTATGAAGGAATAGAATTTTTATGTCTGATGAAAAAAACAAATTTACTGACGCTTCATTTGAAAATTGCGATTTAAAAAATCCCGCTGATCGTAATACACTTAAACAAGCAGCTGATGAACTTTTAAAAACACATAAAACAGAAGCACATGGAGACGTTGCAAAAGAAAGTGATGAAGTTGATCCTTTAGCGTCTTTGCAGGATGAAAATAAAGAGCTGAAAGATCAACTTTTACGTCTTGCTGCAGATATGGAAAATCTTCGACGTCGTACTGCGCGTGATGTAGCGGATGCGAGAGCTTATTCCATTGCTAATTTTGCACGGGATATGTTATCTGTTTCTGACAATCTCAATCGCGCTTTGGAAGCGATTCCAGAAGGTGCACGGGAAAGTGATGCTGGTTTGAAATCATTGGCAGAAGGTGTTGAAATGACTGAGCGTGCCATGATGGCAGCATTAGAACGTCATGGGGTGCAGAAAATTCATCCAGATGGGCAAAAATTTGATCCTCACTTTCATCAAGCGATGTTTGAAATTCCTAATACTGATGTTCCCGATAATACTGTTCAACAAGTTGTTCAAGCCGGTTATATTATCGGGGAAAGGGTTTTACGTCCAGCTATAGTGGGTGTTGCTAAAGGAGGAACAAAAGAAGCTTCTGTTGAAACTGATTCGGCTAAAACACATCAATAACGAGCCTTCAATGTAAAATGCAGCGTTCCTTGCAATTTTGCATGCATGGGTCTTTTCTCAAAGAGCTTTAAAGGGTGTTACAAACGCCCTTTTATCTTTGAAGAAGCCAATTTCCTTTTACAATATATGGTGCATCACTTGAGGGAGAGGGTGATAAAAATAAAACAAAATGATCAACCTCAAAAGGAGGAAATGAAAAATCACCCCGAGAGGACAGATAAGGAGGAAGATCTTCGGATTTAATATCGAGCAGTCGTGCAATAGTAATATGTGGAGTAAATTCTCTTTTATCAGGCGTTAGCCTTAAATGACTACGAATATATTGCATCTTTTCGTGTAAAAGATTGAGAGTTTCACAAGGTTCAATGTGAATAACAAGAGAATGTGGAGCGTTTTCTGAACCAAAAATGTCAAAGTCCTTCATTTTTAGCATAAAAGGGGAGAGCTTTATTGTATCAAAGGCGGATATAAGTGCATCTGCTGTAGCACTTTCAACTTCACCGAAAAAAGACAAAGTGATGTGAAAGTTTTGCGGATTGATCCACTGCGCATTTGGTAAGCCATTTTGCAACGATACAAGTTGTTGTGTTGTTTGTTGAGGAATCTGAAGGGCACTAAATAGACGATCCATAATATTATCTCCGTTATAATGAAAAGATGCTATCTCAAGTGCACTGACGGATAAATTAAAAGTGAAAAATGCCACGGAAAATAAGGCAAGAATATAGAAAAAGAATGTCTAAAAATGTTTACCATAATTATGAATGTACAAAGCCTGTTTATTTTAAGAAAAGAGTTATGATATCGATAAAAATAAAATTGCGTTTTCATGATATGCATCACAATGATGGGCATTGGGAAATTCTTTATGTATTATGAAAGGCGACAACATTTGCAGAAAATAAGGAAAATTGATTGATTTCTAATTTGTAAAATTATCTTGATATTTTTTTTCGCTTAAAAGAAAGCATACTCAGTGCAAGTAAGTATTCTCTTTTCTGTAAAGATGTAAATCATACGATTGAGCTGGGAAAAAGCCATAATACGTAACAACTATTTAAATTAGCCACCAATTTATAATTTTATAATAACTGTTCCAATCTACAATGGATATGAATAGTGTCATAAAAACGGGAAAAGCAATCAAAGTCTAAGATAATAATGGAAAGTTTTTTCTCTAAGGGGGATCATCCTTGTTTATGATGAGAAAGCGCTAGTTTTCCTCTCCAAAGTTGTTATTGATGAGTTTTTCAAGAGCATTAAGAGCATCTGTTGCTTCTGGTCCTGAAACACGGATGGTGAGATTGCACCCAGATGAAGCCGCGAGCATCATAAGCCCCATAATTGATGATCCACCAACGATTTTTCCATCCTTTTCAACTTCAACAGTGGCGTTAAAATTATCAACAGTTTGTACAAATTTTGCAGAAGCCCTAGCATGCAACCCACGTTTATTACAGATATTGAAATGACGGCTTATACATGGGAGGGTATCTTTGGAGAGCATCAATATTTTATCATCCGCTATAAAATCATACTTGGTACATTAATATATTTGCGTCCTGCTTCTTGTGCTATTCTTAACGCGTCTGATAATGAGATATCAGGACATTTGCGAATAGAAATCAGTTTAATAAGCATGGGCAAATTAACCCCCGCAATCATTTCAACGCGTCCTTTTTTAATAGCAGGAATAGCTATATTTGATGGTGTTCCACCGAACACATCTGTTAATATGATGACACCATTATCTGTATTTGTATCGGTTACTGCGGCTATAATATCACCTCGGCGCTGATCTATATCGTCATCGGGATAAACGCATATTGTTGCAAACTTTTCTTGTGTTCCAACAACATGTTCCACGGCATGTAAAAATTCGACAGCCAGCTCACCGTGCGTTACAAGCACGAGTCCAATCATTTACGCAAACTCCTGTTAACTAATAAGGTCCGACCATATTGGTGGGAAGGATATTTTACAAGGCTTTGTCTTGCTGCCAAGAAAAATTTGCAAAAAAAAGGCAAAAAGTGTGATTTTTTTATCTTTAGAAAAAAATTAGACAGGTTTGTGCCATATTTTTCTAAACAAAAACGCTTCAATAGCTTGACAAATGGCGGTACAATCGGCTTCACGAAGAGAGGGAAGTTTTAAAAGAGGAATGTGCAAATTTTCAACTTGAAAAGTTTTACTTGTGGAAAAACGTTCATACTGGGGACCAAGAAAAACAACACAGTCGATAGTTGTATGATTCTGAAACTCTATCATATAAAGGCCAGCGCCACGAATCTCGATGCCACCCCGTAAATTGTCAGGCGTGTATCCGTGGAGTTTTCCATTTTCTGCACGCAGCATTGTATAATCATCACTGATAAGCTTTGCTTCACGTTTTGACCATTCAGCGCGATCGAGCAGAGAGAGTGTGAGGGTTGATTTCCCTGATCCCGATGGCCCCATAATTAAGAGCCCTTTTCCACCCAGTTGAAGGCAATTTGCGTGGACTATTTCACATTTTGTTTTCATACCTTTTACTTTGGATAAAAGATTCATTTAACGAGGGGAAGCATAATAATAAAACGTGCACCAATTTTACATTTTCCAAGTGCCGGATCAATAATATTTTCTGCTGTAATTGTTCCATTATGGGCCTCAATGATTTGCCTACTAATAGAAAGTCCAAGTCCAGAGTTTTGTCCAAAAGCATCTTCGTTTGGTCGATCAGTATAAAAACGCTCAAAAATACGTTCAATACTCTCTGAACGAATACCAGGGCCATTGTCTTCAATGGTTAGAATAAGGGTTGAAGCATGACTTTTCATAGTAATACAAATTTTGCCACAATCACGGGGAATAAAGGAACGTGCATTCTCAAGAAGATTTGAAATCACTTGCCCTAAACGGAGCTCATGTCCCAGCACAAGATAGGCTTTCCCATAAGGGCGTGGGATAATATTAAGGCTTACATCGATGGTTTGCGCATTGCGGTATACTTCCTGAACAGCATTAACAAGACTCTCCAAAAGTGGTGTCATATCAACAATCTCTGCGGTTTCTCGTGCAAGCTCTGCATCGAGCCGCGATGCATCAGAAATATCTGTAATCAACCGATCAAGACGGCGTACATCATGTTGAATAATTTCAAGCAATTTCTCCTGTGCTTCTTCATTTTTAGCCAGAGGAAGGGTTTCAACAGCACTGCGTAGAGAGGTGAGGGGATTTTTTAATTCATGGCTTACATCAGCAGCAAAGCGTTCAATGGCTTCAATACGCATATAAAGGGCATTGGTCATGTCACGGATAGAGGTTGAAAGATGACCAATTTCATCTTCACGCATTGAAAAATCAGGAATTTCTACACGCTGATTATTGCCATTACGCACTCGGTTAGCAGAGGCAGATAATTTACTTAATGGATGGGCAATCGTATGGGCTAAAAAGAGCGAAAGAACCAAAAGTACACTACCTACAACGGCAAATACTTTAAATATAACCAATCTTTCGGCCTTTACAATGTTATCAATATCGGAGCCAGTGGTTGAAAGAAGAAGGGCGCCAACCACTGCACGATAACGTTGAACAGGAACGGCAACAGAAACAATGAGTTGACCTTGTCTGTTGCGTCTTTTGGCGGTAGCAAGAGATCCGTTTAATGCTCGGTACACTTCTGGATAAGCAATACCGCGGTTTTTTGTTTGTTCTCTATCAAGAGCAATACCTTTGCCATACAATGTGTTTGAATACCACGCAGTCAAGCGATCCCACATATTTTGTTCTGTTTTAAGTGGGGGTAAATCATAGCTAAAAACTTCTCCACTAGAATAAAGAACGCGCGAATCAAGAAGTAAAGTCGCATCACGATCATAAATACGTGCTCTTGTTGTTTTAGGTGTGATGAGACGTCGTAAAAGAGGGGCAACTTGCTCAGGGTTAATGGGGAAATCCCAAGAGTCGGTTGACTGGGGGGCAGGTGTAACGCTTTCACCAGTCTGTAATTCTAAGAGTTTTTGGGGGTCAATAAGGATAGAATTTGTATCTACTGTTGCAGAAGCAGCAATAGCCCCAGCGATAATTTTTCCTTGGGTACATAAACTTTTAATTTTTGCTTCAATTAAACCATCGCGAAATTGGTTAAGGTATAAAATGCCTGTAACGAGAACAGCAAGGGCAGCAATGTTTAATATAACAATGCGGCGTGTGAGACTGGAAAAAAGCAATTGCCTAAAGAGACGTTGTGTTCGAAGATGCAAACGAGAAAACACAAGAAATGGCATTGAGAATATACCATTAGGAGCTGTTTTTTTTAAAGTTTCCAGTTGAGAATTGTTAGTCATCGATTTGATTGCCGTTCAAATTTTTGCGACAAAGCACTCTTATACCTCGTGAAAACGATAACCTACACCATAAAGTGTTTCAATCATTGCAAAATCATCATCCACTTGTTTAAATTTTTTACGCAGACGTTTAATGTGACTATCAATGGTGCGATCATCTACGTAGACTTGATCACTATAGGCAGCATCCATTAAAGCATCACGACTTTTTACAACGCCTGGTCTTTGTGCTAGGGTTTGCAGAATCAAAAATTCCGTAACAGTCAAAATAACAGGTTTATCTTTCCATGTACAGGTGTGACGTTCTTGATCCATCACAAGATCTCCACGTTTGAGGGAAGATGTGGAAGTAGTTCCTGTAGAAAGCGGTTGATTACGTGCATTGGAACGGCGTAAAATGGCTTTTACGCGCTCAATGAGAAGGCGTTGGGAGAAAGGTTTCGTAATAAAATCATCAGCTCCCATTTTAAGACCAAATAATTCATCAATTTCATCATCTTTAGAGGTGAGAAAAATAACTGGAAGATCAGATTTTTGACGTAAACGACGCAAAAGCTCCATCCCATCCATTCGAGGCATTTTAATATCAAAAATAGCTAAATGTGGGGGGTGAAGTGTGAGACCTTTGAGTGCAGATGCTCCATCTGTATAGCTTTCAACCCGATATCCTTCTGTCTCAAGCGCAAAAGATAGAGATGTCAAAATATTGCGATCATCATCAACAAGTACAATCGTTTGCGTGATTGTTGGTGTATCTTTCATGGTTTCTTAGACCTTTCTATGGCTGTGGTAGCAAATTACCCACACTTATTTATATGGGAGTTCACATTTTTTTTGCAAAACAAATATGATACAAATTGTAGCAAAGTAAAAAACCTTTTGTCATTCCTGTAAAATCTTGTTTTGCTTTCATAATTTATAATGTTTTTACGTCTCTTAAGATCCCTTCGTTTGAAAGAAAATTTGCATAAAGGCTCTTTTTATCAAAATTTATTGCAGAGTTTATTCTTATCTTTGTCTCAAAATTGAACATGTTTAGTTTTGATTGTTGAAGTTTAGAAAATCCGCCTATGTGTTTTAAGAGCAAAGACAAGAATGCGGCAATATATGCACAAAAATTTGTTTCAGCTATACGATAAGGAGGTCATAATGGGATTTTTTAATTTTATTAAAACTGTAGGGGAAAAGTTAGGTATGGGGGACCATGAACCAAAAGAAAAAGACTTTAAGGCGGCATTTGATCATTTTCAACTTGGTACAGAAAAAGTCAATATTCAAGTTGAAGACGGTAAAGCTATTTTAAGCGGTGAGGTTCCAGATAGGGAAACACTTGAAAAAGCACTTTTGGTTGTTGGCAATTCACAAGGTATCTCTTCTGTGGATGTCGAGCAATTAAAGGTCATAGATGCGACACTTGGAAAAACTTCTCGTTTTTATGAGGTTAAATCTGGTGATAATCTTTGGAAAATTGCTGAAGACATTTATGGAAAAGGACAAGGTGATAAAAATACATTTATTTTTGAAGCCAATAAACCAATGTTGAAATCTCCTGATAAAATTTATCCTGGACAAGTTTTGCGTATTCCTGAAATTGACCATATTTAACGCATCAAAGAGGATAATTTTTTGCTTATATTATGGCATTAAACAAAAAATAAGAAGCGTAAAAAATTTCACGCTTCTTCATTTGATAAAATTTGTATTTATAAAAAAGAGCTTAGTGAACGTGAGTAGAATTAGAAGATGAGGTTGTTTTCATAGCGTTTACAGAAAAATCAATATTAATGGTTCCTGCGTTTTCAAATGTCAACTCTGCGCTAATTTTATCACCTAGCTTGAATGGTTGTGAAAGCCCCATAAACATAATATGATCACCGCCTGGCTTAAGTGTGACTTCACCATTTCCTGGAATTTCAATGCCATTATGCATTTTTTCCATTTTCATAATATCATTAACAACTGCCATAGTGTGCATTTCTGTTGTTTTTACACCGTTTGTGGAAATAGAAACTAAACGGTCTGGGGTATTACTGTGATTAATAATATAGAAATAACCGCTACTCACTTTTGCACCTTTAGGTGTTTCGCGTGCCCAAGGGTTGAGAATTTCTATGTCACCAAGTTTATATTGTTGGGCACTTGCTGGTAGTGTTATACCCACAAAGAGAAGAGCACATATGATATTTGCGATAACCTTTTTATGTGAATATAGTGCATGTATTGTATTCTTAAAGATGAGATTTGTTATTGTCTTGATAATAGATATCATCATTGATTTACCCTCCTTCATAAGATGAACACTTTGAATGTTTTTTATTTTAGCAGATTTTTTATTTAAAATAAAAGCAAAGAATTTCTAAAATAAAATTGATTTAGATATGAAAATAGAAATCATAGAATCCTGGTATCTTAAAAGAATACAGTAAGCTTTACAAAGACAAAACAGCTATCAATATTTGCGTATGCATCTCAAAAAAGTATTTGTAAATATTATAAATTTATGGTCCACCACTATTTTACTGAATAAAGCTACAATACAGAAAGATCATATACTTGATAAACTCTTAGTATTGCGATGACTCTTGACGCTTTAAAGCATTTATACAGAGGTATTTTAGATATTTTCAAATTTCAGAATTATACAGTTAAGAAAAAAGTTCTTTAGATACGTTTAAAGCACAGATTTCAAATAGTAATGAATGATGAGGCTGTTGGAAGGAGAGTTTTTAAGAGGAGATTGATAGATAATATTGTTATCAATATGAGCATATGGAAAAGCACCGTTTAATATTATGAAGGAGGTTCATAGAAAATAGTTTTATAAGATATGGCGGCTATTTTATCCTCAGGAAATTTTTTAATATTTATAATATTTATGATATAAGTTATTCGCCTTTAAGCGATATTTTTAAAAAGCTTTTATGTCAGTATTTTTTATTAATGATGAGAGCTTAAGAGTGTGTGTGCAATTACTCTTTGTTATTTTTATAGACAGATATGGTTGTTGAGAATTGCGAGAAAAATATATTATTATCTTAAGTCTTTTATAAATATGGTATTTATGGGTTATTAGAGTGCCTATTTTAAAAGAATTTTTTTATTTTGGAGATGTTTCTCTCATTATTCTCTTGTAGCAATAAAATCCTGTTCTTATATACGAGGCAGCGAGGCTTGTTTCGACTTGCGGTTTATGATTATTTTACGTTGCTTGAAGCAATAAATATAAGGGCTTTGAGTGTTATGAGGAGCTATCTTAAAAAGATGCTTTATGAAGGTTGAGGTAGCTTGCTGAATGGAGATTATAATATGGCAAAAGTAATTGGTATTGATTTGGGGACGACGAACTCTTGTGTGGCTGTTATGGATGGCAAAAACGCAAAGGTTATCGAAAACTCAGAAGGAGCGCGAACAACACCTTCTGTTGTTGCCTTTACTGATGGGGGAGAGCGGCTTGTTGGACAGCCTGCTAAACGTCAGGCAGTAACAAATCCTGAAGGGACAGTTTTTGCAGTGAAACGTTTGATAGGGCGCCGTTTTGATGACCCTATGGTTGAAAAAGATAAAGCGCTTGTACCTTATAAAATCGTTAAAGGTGACAATGGCGATGCATGGGTTGAAGAAGCGGGTAAGAAATATTCTCCATCGCAAATTTCAGCGATGATTTTGCAAAAGATGAAGGAAACAGCTGAATCTTATCTTGGTGAAAAAGTTGAGCAAGCCGTTATTACTGTTCCTGCTTATTTTAATGATGCACAACGTCAAGCGACTAAAGATGCAGGTAAAATTGCTGGACTTGAAGTTTTACGGATTATTAATGAGCCGACTGCGGCTGCTTTAGCTTATGGTTTGGACAAAAAGGACGGAAAAACAATTGCTGTTTACGACCTTGGTGGTGGTACATTTGATATTTCAGTCCTTGAAATTGGAGATGGCGTTTTTGAAGTTAAATCAACCAATGGAGATACATTCTTAGGGGGTGAAGACTTTGACATGCGCTTGGTTGGTTATTTTGCTGATGAATTCAAAAAAGAGCAAGGAATTGATCTAAAAAATGATAAACTCGCTTTACAGCGCTTAAAAGAAGCGGCAGAAAAAGCAAAGATAGAGCTTTCTTCATCACAGCAAACAGAAATCAATTTACCATTTATCACGGCCGATCAATCAGGTCCCAAGCACTTAACAATGAAGTTGACTCGGGCAAAATTTGAATCTCTTGTTGACGATTTAGTGCAGCGTACCATCGAGCCTTGTAAAGCTGCGTTGAAAGATGCTGGATTAAAGGCTGGTGAGATTGACGAAGTTGTTTTAGTGGGCGGTATGACACGTATGCCCAAGATTCAACAAGTTGTGCAGACCTTCTTTGGTAAGGATCCTCACAAAGGTGTTAATCCCGATGAAGTGGTTGCAATGGGTGCTGCTATCCAAGGGGGTGTTTTGCAAGGCGATGTCAAAGATGTTTTGTTGCTCGATGTAACACCTTTATCCTTGGGTATTGAAACTTTGGGTGGGGTTTTCACACGTCTCATTGAGCGCAATACCACTATCCCGACGAAAAAATCACAAGTCTTTTCGACAGCTGATGATAACCAAAGCGCTGTAACTATTCGTGTTTTCCAAGGTGAACGGGAAATGGCAAGTGATAATAAGTTATTGGCTCAATTTGATCTTGTTGGCATTCCTCCAGCGCCCCGCGGTATACCTCAAATTGAAGTTACTTTTGATATTGATGCGAATGGTATTGTTAATGTTTCGGCTAAAGATAAGGGAACAGGTAAAGAGCATCAGATTCGTATTCAGGCATCAGGTGGTTTAAGTGATGCTGATATTGAAAAAATGGTAAAGGATGCAGAAGAGCATGCGGCTGAGGATAAAAAACGCCGTGAAGGTGTTGAAGCTAAAAATCAAGCGGAGGCTCTTATTCATTCAACTGAAAAGTCACTCAATGAATATGGCGATAAAGTATCAGCTGAAGAAAAAGGACAGATTGAAACAGCAATCTCTGATTTGAAATCTGCGCTTGAAGGCAGTGATACGGAAGAAGTAACAACAAAGATGCAAAAATTAGCAGAAGTCAGTATGAAACTTGGACAGGCCATGTATGAAGCCTCACAAGCAGCGAGCGCTGATACTGAAACAGAGACAAAGAATGATGATGTTGTCGATGCTGATTTTGAAGAAGTTAATGATAAGAAGAAATAGTGTCAGCCTATGTGTTGATTAATTGATAAACCCGGCCTTTGAAAGATAAGGCTGGGCTTTATTATCTGAGATAAGTTGCAACTTTGTTACTAAAAATATAAATTAAAAGCGATATTATCCATAAAAGTGGATGATAGAAAAACTATCAGGAATACATGATGAAGGTTGACTATTATGAAATTCTTGGCGTGACTCGTGAATGTGATGATAAAAAGTTGAAATCTGCTTTTCGTAAGTTGGCAATGCAATATCATCCTGATCGCAATGCTGGGGATAAAGAGGCGGAGCGAAAATTCAAAGAAATTGGCGAAGCCTATGAAGTTCTTAAAGATCCTCAAAAGCGTGCGGCTTATGATCGATTTGGTCATGCGGCCTTTGAAAATAGTGGTGGTCAAGGAGGAGGCAATCCCTTTAGCGGTTTTGCTGCTGGTAGTGGATTTGCTGATATTTTTGAAGACTTTTTTGGTGAGATCATGGGAGGTGCGCACCGTAAGCGTGGGGATGGTCGCGAACGTGGTGCAGATCTGAGTTATAATATGGAAGTGACTTTAGAAGAGGCATTTTCAGGAAAAACTGCAGAAATTAATATTCCTAGTTCGCTCACGTGCGATGTTTGTGAAGGTTCAGGAGCGAGAAAGGGCTCTAGACCACAAGTTTGTGGAACATGTCATGGATCTGGTCGTGTGCGTGCTGCACAAGGTTTCTTTTCTATTGAGCGCACATGTCCTACATGTCATGGACGTGGTGAAACGATTACGGATCCATGTCCTAAATGTCAGGGGACACGACGTATAGAGAAAAAACGTTCATTGAGCGTGAATATTCCAGCTGGTATTGAAGATGGGACGCGTATTCGTCTTTCTGGTGAGGGGGATGCCGGTATTCGTGGTGGTCCTAATGGTGATCTTTATATTTTTCTTTCCGTTAAACCGCATGAATTTTTTCAGCGCGAAGGAGCAGATCTTCACTGTCGCGTTCCTATTTCAATGGTAACAGCGGCTTTAGGAGGGGAGTTTGAAGTTTCTGACCTTGATGGTGTTAAAGCACGTGTTAAGATTCCAGAGGGGACACAAAATGGACGTCAATTCCGCCTTAAAGGCAAAGGTATGCCCATGTTGCGCCGTCAGCAAGAAAGGGGTGACCTTTACATCCATATCTCGATTGAAACACCGCAGAAACTCACGCAAGAGCAACGTGAACTCTTGCAAAAATTTGAAAAACTCTCAAATCATGAAAACTCACCACAATCACATGGTTTTTTTTCCCGTATGAAAGAATTTTTTGAAAATATTTCTGGTTAAAATATGTAAATGTTATTCAGAATAAATAAGAAAACATTGTTTGAGGTTATTTTCATTAAACTTTTTATTGTCTTATCACCTTTGAAAAGCATTCTTTTGGTTTAAAAAGAAAAGAGAGAAACGATTAATTTAGTGTAAGTTCCTGCTGCGGAGAGTTTTTACATTTCATGGATAAGCCTTTCCTTTGAATATCTATAACATTAAAGGGCTTATCCATATACTGATAATATTTCTAATATTAACAGTATTTATCTTGTTGTGCCGTAAAAGCTCGTCATTTAGAGCGGTGAGACAAGCCATGTAAGCCTCTTGTTGAAGTGTTTTTTAGAAATGTGTGATTATATTCATAGAGTCTTATGTGAATAAATCACATGAGCGGTCATCAGGTGGAACCCGCCCAGTAAAAACCAGATTATTTACGGACTAAATCTCTTAAGAACCTTCTTTTTTAAAGAAAAGGAAGCAGCTAAACATTCAAAATTTTGTGTTTATCTTTCTTTTCTATGATTTTTTCACCCAAAATTCCTTTTAAAGCTCTATAATAAAACTGCAAAATAACCAGCTCCTTTTGAGTAAAGCTAAAGAAGATTTTGGGCAATCTATCTTTTCCCAATGATATAATCTCTCATTCCCGATTGTATGGGTACTATTTTCATATACTCAATCATAGTCTCTTCTAAAATATAGGTTATTTTCTCGGATAACGGTAAATTATGATTATAAACCAGTTTCTTATAATTCTCTAAAGCGCGCATTTTCATAAATTATTCAATTGATATTTTTGAATGTTCAATTTTAGATAAGATGTAAATCAAGCAATTGAGCGATTTCTATGTCGGTGACATGTTAATTTTATTATTATCTTACAAAATCAATGGTTGTATATATTCCTATTCATTGTTAAGTATCCATAAGGGTAAACTAATGAGTTGATTGCGCGGCGTAGCTTAAAAGTTTTACTCTTTGATTTTATACATAAGATCATAAAGTAATGATGTTTTTTGCGCTTATTTTTTTAATTTTTCGCTGTTAACTTTTTAAGAAAGTTGTTTTCTTGTTTCATCTCGTTATTACTTTTTCGTAATTTGAAGGAAAATTGACGGTTTTCAGGGGGATGGATAGAGTAAAGCTTTGTTTTATTGTTTTCACTTTTCCTAAATTTCACTAAGAGATAGTAAAAAGTGATGAGGAGGCTCTATTAATGGATGATGCTAAAGACAGTGCTGTCGATGTTTTGGAAAAACAAGCAGCATTTTTATCGTCTGCTTTACCTTATATGCAAAAATACGAAAATGAAACGGTTGTGGTAAAATATGGCGGTCATGCCATGGGKGATCCTGCTTTGGGACGAGCATTTGCGCGTGATATTGCTCTATTAAAGCAATCGGGGATTAATCCTGTTGTTGTTCATGGTGGTGGGCCTCAAATTGCTGAAATCTTGATGAAAATGGGGATTGAATCACGATTTGAAAACGGTCTACGGGTAACCGATGAGCGGATTGTTGAAGTGGTTGAAATGGTTTTAGCGGGTTCCATCAATAAGGAAATAGTTGCTCTTATCAATGCTGAGGGTGAATGGGCAATAGGGCTGTGTGGCAAGGATGGCAATATGGTTTTTGCCGAAAAGGCTTACAGAACTGTCATTGATCCTGATTCGCATATTGAACGTGTTTTAGATTTGGGGTTTGTTGGTGAGCCTATTGAAGTTGATCGTACATTGTTGGATCTTTTAGCTTGTTCTGAAATGATACCGGTTCTTGCTCCTGTGGCTCCAGGTCGAGATGGTAAAACTTATAATATTAATGCTGATATTTTTGCTGGAGCTATTGCGGGTGCATTAGAGGCCAAACGTCTTTTATTTCTTACCGATGTTCCTGGTGTTTTGGATAAACAAGGCAAACTTTTAAAAGAATTGACAGTTTCTGAAGCTGAGAAACTTATCAAAAATGGAACAATTTCAGGAGGCATGATTCCAAAAGTAGAGACTTGTGTGAAAGCCCTTCAAAATGGTGTAGAAGGTGTTGTTATTTTAAATGGAAAAACCCCTCATTCTGTTTTACTAGAGCTGTTTACCGAACAGGGAGTTGGAACGCTTATTGTTTCATAAATTTTACGGAACATTGGAGGAGAAGGCCTTTCATGACAAATATAAAACAGTTTAAATATCCTTTATTAAGTAAACCAGAATTGGCAATATTTGCTGCAACAATATTGTGGGGGATTACATTTTTAGTCATTCACATTGCGGTACGCTATAGCGGTCCTTTGTTTTTTGTTGGATTTCGTTTTATTGTTGCATCCTTTATATGTGGAGCAATTTTTTGGCGCTCTATAAAAGGTATAACTGTTTATGAAGTTTTTGCTGGGATGACAATTGGTTTATCCATGTTTTTTGGGTATGCTTTTCAAGCTGCAGGACTGCAAACGATTATTAGTAGTCAGTCGGCTTTTATCACAGCGCTTTATGTTCCGATGGTTCCAATCTTGCAATGGATTGTTTTTAAAAAACCTCCTCGTTTTGCCTGTTGGGTTGGTATTGTTTTCGCTTTTATTGGGCTTGTCCTTGTTTCAGGACAAAAGCCGGGAAGTTTTGATTTTTCAAAAGGTGAAATTTTGACCTTGTTGGGTGCTTTAGCGATTGCTGGAGAAGTCATACTCATCGGAATTTTTGCCAACAAGGTTGATAGTCGGCGTGTAACCATTATCCAGTTATTCTTTAGTGGTTTTTTTTCATTTGCTTGTATGCCTTTGATGGGTGAAAGCATTCCTGAATTTTCGTGGGTATGGTTTAGTATTGGTATGGGATTGGCATTAATGAGTGCTATTATTCAATTGGCTATGAATTGGGCACAAAAGTCTATTTCCCCTACGCGTGCAACACTCATTTACGCAGGTGAACCGGTATGGGCTGGTATCGTTGGGCGTTTGGCTGGAGAGCATTTATCTCCTTTAGCTTTATTGGGTGGTTTGCTTATTCTGATTGGGATCATTGTTGCTGAATTACAACCTTCACAATGGCGTAAAAAAAATAAAGCAATTGAAAAAATCGGTTAGCGATACATTTTTTCTACGATGATTGTATTACATGCGTTTTTTGCTTGCAGAGTTTTCATTTTTGAGACTTTTTTTAATATAAAGATGATGAAGAGGCTTTATAAGCTGTTCCTGCTTTTGTATGCGAAATTGGAGCAAGAGTATTTATTTTTTTTCTGATTTCTGAGACGGGAAGATCACCTTCATGGGATTAAAATATGAAGGGATAAAGATAAAAATCAGCTCTCATCTTTATTATTATTTTTAAATTTTTCTTTACAACCAAAAAACATCCAAGATAATACCTATAATGGGGATTTTGCATTGGTGCCATGTTATTTCTTTTGTTCCTTTTATGGGATTAGGCTTGCCAAGCAAAATAGAACGCTCAAAGCGGTCCCCCGTAATGTTATATATTACCGCGCTTTTTAAAAAGACAATTTTCCCAATATATATCATACTCATTGGCAGTCCACGTGAAGTTTATAAAAACCACAGAGCATCATTTCAAATCTTTTTCACAGTGAAATTAATCCAAATCACTTGTTGCTACACCATGTAAGTGGGTGGTCCATGTGGTTAAGAACGGTACAAAAAAGGCATGCCTCCTATAAATTCTTTCAAGAGTCAAAACTGTCGCAACTGTAGGTTGGCAAAGCGTGTGATGATACCGGCTTATCCGGTCTTATCAATCATCAAACAAGATGTGAAAAGATCATTTTAGTTCCTTTGGTCTTTAATTGAGTAAACAAAAGCCTTATTTTTTAGACTATGAGAAGTTGTGTTTTGAGAAAATCTTTTGATTAATATTCTTTTGAAAGGTTCTCAAAAGGACATAATTGGTCTTTGCGTTTTGTATTATTCTTTGCTAAATCGCCTTATATGACAATAGATCGTAATTATATTCGTAATTTTTCCATCGTGGCGCATATTGATCACGGCAAGTCCACTTTAGCGGATCGTTTGATTCAAATAACAGGGGGGCTTGATACACGTGAGATGAAGGAACAAGTGCTCGATTCCATGGATATTGAGCGTGAACGTGGAATTACGATTAAAGCACAAACAGTCCGTTTACACTATAAGGCAAAGAATGGTGAAACTTATATTTTAAATCTTATGGACACACCTGGACATGTGGATTTTGCTTATGAGGTTTCGCGTTCGTTGGCAGCTTGTGAAGGTTCTCTATTGGTGGTGGATGCAAGCCAAGGTGTCGAGGCGCAGACTTTGGCAAATGTTTATCAAGCCATTGATAATTCCCATGAGTTGGTCGTTGTGCTCAATAAAGTTGACCTTCCAGCAGCAGAGCCTGAGCGTGTTAAAGAACAAATTGAAGATGTGATCGGCATTGATACATCTCAAGCGGTAGAAATATCAGCAAAAACAGGTTTGGGTGTTCCAGATGTTTTGGAGGCAATTGTTACACAATTACCGCCTCCACGCACCGGCGATATTGCAAATCCCCTGAAGGCAATGTTGGTTGATAGCTGGTATGATGCATATCTTGGCGTCATTGTTTTGGTAAGGGTGATAGATGGTATTTTAAAAAAAGGTCAAACCATTCGTATGATGGGTACGGGGGCAAAATATCCCGTTGAGCGCGTTGGTGTTTTTACACCTAAAATGGTCCAGGTTGATGAGTTAGGACCAGGTGAAATTGGTTTTATCACTGCTTCTATCAAAGAGGTTGCTGATACACGTGTTGGGGATACGATTACGGAAGAGCGTCGTCCTTGTGAAAACGCTTTACCTGGTTTTAAGCCTGCGCAACCGGTTGTCTTTTGTGGACTTTTTCCAATTGATGCTGCTGATTTTGAAGATTTGCGTGCAGCCATGGGCAAATTGCGCTTAAATGATGCAAGTTTTTCTTTTGAAATGGAAACATCAGCGGCTTTGGGGTTTGGTTTTCGGTGTGGCTTTTTGGGGCTTCTTCATCTTGAAATTATTCAAGAACGGTTAGAGCGTGAGTTTAATTTAGATTTAATCGCGACAGCACCGTCAGTTGTTTATCGCATGAATATGAATGATGGTTCTGTTAAAGAATTACACAATCCAGCAGATATGCCTGATGTGGTCAAAATTTCTTCTATCGAGGAACCGTGGATCCGAGCGACAATCATGACTCCTGATAATTATCTTGGGTCAATTTTAGAACTGTGCCAAGAGCGACGTGGGATACAGGTTGATTTATCCTATGTTGGAACGCGTGCTATGGTGACGTATGATTTACCCCTGAATGAAGTTGTTTTTGATTTTTATGATCGCTTAAAATCAATCTCAAAGGGTTATGCTTCTTTTGATTATCAGATGACAGATTATGTAGAAGGGGACTTAGTTAAAATGTCTATTTTGGTGAATGGAGAGCCTATAGACGCATTGTCGATGCTTGTGCACCGTACGATTGCAGAAAAGCGCGGGCGTTCCATGTGCGAAAAGCTGAAAGATCTTATTCCCCAGCATATGTTTCAGATTCCAGTTCAAGCAGCAATTGGTGGTAAAGTTATAGCGCGTGAAACGATTCGCGCTTTGCGTAAAGATGTAACAGCAAAATGTTACGGGGGCGATGTAACACGGAAGCGCAAACTTTTGGAAAAGCAAAAAGAAGGTAAAAAACGGATGCGTCAATTTGGAAAGGTAGAAATTCCTCAGTCAGCTTTTATTCAAGCGCTTAAAATGAATAAATAATGAAAAAAACAACATTTTCCTTCATTAATTGCACTTTTGCTTTTGTCGATTGGTTCAGTTTTTAAAGAGTGCTTTTTAATGGAAATTGCGCAGTACCTATATTTTTAGGTAAAATGCTTTTTTCATTGTATCACGTTGCACACGTAAACGTAAAACGGAATGCTTTAAACAAAATATATTTATGTTGCATATTAGCGTGTTTATTTTAAAGAAATATCTCTCAGTGTACCCGACCTCATTTCACAATGGTGTTCGTAAAAAGTATAACGGTAAAGTCTTCGTGAATGACATAAAGACCTATTTGACATAATCTCTTTATATGTCATAAAAATGCATGATGCTATCATAACACTCTTTGGCGTTCAAAATGTTATGATAGCTCTTGGTGTTTAAAAACGTTCATTAAAGACATTTTTACTCTTTTTATTGAGGTGTGTCTTACGCATACACTAACGGCGTTTGTAATGCGCAAGGAAATGAGAGCGATTGCTTCAATATGAAAGGATACAATCCCTGTATTTTGGAGATGTTATTCGAGTTGAAAAACAATGAATGATCATTATAAATCAACAGTGTGTCTCATCACGTAAAAGATCGTTAATAGATGTCTTCTCTCGTGTTTTTTGATCAACCCGTTTTACGATAACAGCACAATAAAGGTTTGGACCTGCTTCACCATTTGGGAGTGGTTTTCCAGGGAGAGACCCTGGTACAACAACCGAATAGGCTGGTACTTCACCGATAAAAACTTCTCCTGTTGTACGATCAATAATTTTGGTGGATTGTCCAATAAAAACGCCCATTCCCAAAACAGCGCCTTCACGAATAATGCAGCCTTCAACAACTTCAGAGCGTGCACCAATAAAGCAGTGATCTTCAATAATGGTTGGATTTGCTTGCAGTGGTTCTAAAACACCTCCGATGCCAACACCGCCAGAAAGATGAACATGTTTGCCAATTTGTGCGCAAGAACCAACGGTTGTCCATGTATCAACCATTGTACCCTCATCGACAAAAGCACCAAGATTGATAAAGGATGGCATGAGTATGACGTTTGGTGCAACATAAGCAGAATGGCGTACAATCGCTCCAGGAACGGAACGAAACCCGGCTTTTTGAAAATCATCTTCTTTCCAACCAGAAAATTTCGAAGGAACTTTATCCCACCAATGTGTTCCATTGACACCACCAGCAATAATTTGCATAGGATTAAGCCTAAAAGAGAGTAAAACAGCTTTTTTCAACCATTGATGAACATGCCATTGCCCATTTTTTTGTCGTTCTGCAACACGAATTTCACCTTTATCAAGAAGGTTCAGTGCGTGTTCGACACTCTCACGGATTTCGCCTTTTGTGGTAGTATTGATAGAATCGCGATCATCAAATGCTTTTTCGATAATAATTTCAAGTTGTGTGAGATGTGTCATGACGAGAGTTCCGTTAAACAAGTTGAAAGCTTCAAGATTTATTCTCTATGACCTACGCGAAGAAATGTTTTCAGTCAATAAAGCGATGAGAAAGTAGGACATGTGCATGAAAAAAGGCTGTAAGGAAAAAAGAAAAGAAGAACGAGAAAATTGGACACCACTTCTTCATACGAAGGAAGCTCTACAACAGATCCATAAAGTCTCTAATTCAGCACAAATGCGTTCGCCAACTTATCGTTTAGCTTATATCGATCAAGATTTTATGATGCGTCCAGAGCTGCGCTCACAGCGTATTGGTCTTGAATTTTTAAAGCCTGAAATAACTCTTCAAGAATATGATATTCAATCAACAGTGGTTTTGTTTGGTGGTGCACGTATTCCTGAACCTAGGCAAGCAGCGTGGGCCGCAAAAAATGAAACACAAAAGAAAAATTTGTGCGCTATGTCACATTATTACGATGAAGCGAGAGAATTTGCACGTTTGTGCTCTCTCTATTCGGAAAAAACACAATACCGTGAATTTGTGGTTGTCACAGGAGGCGGACCAGGGATCATGGAAGCAGGCAATCGTGGCGCTTGTGATGTGGGAGCTCCAACGATTGGCTTGAATATTATTTTACCCCATGAACAGGAGCCTAATTCATATGTATCTCCGCATTTGTGTTTCAATTTTCACTATTTGGGGATGCGAAAAATGCATTTTTTACTACGCGCGAAAGCATTAGCTATTTTTCCTGGAGGATTTGGGACTCTGGATGAGTTGTTTGAGACGTTAACTTTAATACAAACAGGACGTATGAAGCAGGTACCAATTTTATTGTTTGGCAAAGAATTTTGGAACAATGCTATCAATTTTGAATATTTAGCTTCGCAAGGTACAATCTCTCCTAGTGATGTTAATTTGGTAAAATTTGTCAATACAGCAGCAGAAGCTTTCAAAGAAATTCGTTCTTTTTATAAACTGCCTTAATTGCTTTTGAAAAAGTCATTTTTATGAGACAGTTAATATTCTACTTTAGTCAAATAAAGTCCTGAAGGGGGAGCAACAACACCACAACGTTTACGATCTTTAGCATGAAGAGCTGCTTCAAGATCGTGAGCTGTCCAACGTCCAATACCCACTTCCATGAGGCTTCCTGCGAATGAACGGATTTGATGATGAAGAAAAGAGCGGGCTTTCGCATAGATAAAGATTTCTTCTCCTTCTCTTTGAACATCGAGGCGTTCAAGGGTCCGAATAGGGCTTTTGGCTTGGCAATGTGCTGAACGGAAAGTTGTAAAATCATGTTGTCCTACAAGCTTTTGAGCCGCTTCATGCATAGTTTCAACATTAAGAGGTTTTGGCAACCACCACACGCGTTTAGCATTTAAAGCTGGTGGCGAGCGACGATTGAGAATTTTAAAAAGATAATGACGTTTTATAGCGGAAAATCGTGCATCAAAGTCATCAGGAACATTTTCTACATTTAAGATTGAAATTGCTTCCCCCTGTTGACGTAAAAGAGCATTGAGCGCATCCCGTACAGTATGGGAAGGCCAGTTTTTTATGAAATCAACATGGGCAACTTGTCCCGTAGCATGCACTCCTGCATCCGTTCGACCCGCTGTTGTAATGGTTAATTGTTGTCCGCTAAAGCGAAAAATTACCTGCTCAAGAGCTCCTTGTATCGTGTGAAGCGCTACTTGACGTTGCCAACCAGCATAATTTGAACCATCATATTCAAGAGTGAGTTTAAAGCGTGACATTTTAAAAAACAGTAGAAATATGAGCACCTCGCAAAAAGGTTGCGCTATCAAGAATTTTACCGCCAGATCTTTGGAGAGAAGTTATTTCTATCCGTCCTTGTCCGCAATGGATAATCAAAGAATTTGGTTCTATTCGGCCAATTTCAAGAGAAGTTCCGGTTGCTAAGCGACTATCAAGAATTTTTATGCGTTCTTCTCGTCCACTGATATTCATATTGCACCAGCAACCAGGAGAGGGAGAAAGCGCACGGATATGCCTATGAATAAACTCTGCTGGCTTTGTCCAATCAATGCGGGTTTCTTCTTTTTTTATTTTGGCAGCATAGGTTATACCTTCTTCTGATTGTGGGGTCAGTTTGAGTTGTCCTTTTTCTAGATTTGATAGAGCTTCTATCATAAGTTTTGCACCAATATGTGAAAGTTTGTTTGAAAGCTCAGAAGTAGTGGTGCTATCAGTGATGGGAATGGAGCGTGAGAGAGCGATAGATCCTGTATCAAGTCCTTCGTCCATTTTCATGATCATTATCCCTGTTTCCTTATCACCAGCCATAATTGCTCTCTGGATAGGCGCAGCACCCCGCCACCGTGGTAAGAGTGAGGCGTGGATATTAAAACAACCAAAACGCGGTGTTTCAAGAATAGCTTTGGGTAACAGGAGTCCATAAGCCACGACAATAGCAGCATCAACACAAAGTGCTGCAAATTGGGCTTGTTGTTCGGCTGTTTTGAGTGTTTGGGGTGTAAAGGTAGGAATAGATTTTTCTTCTGCTGCATTTTGCACAGGCGAGGGAATAAGTTTAAGCCCCCGACGTCCTGCTGGACGCGGAGGTTGGCTATAAACGGCAACAACATCATGACCAGCATTCAATAAAGCATGTAAAATGGGAACAGAAAAATCTGGTGTTCCCATAAAACTCAACCGTAATGCCATTACAAAACTGCTTCCTGCGTCATTTTTTCTTTTGCGCGTTTTTTAAATTTTCGTATCACCATATCACGTTTGATTTTTGAAATATGATCGATAAACAGACGGCCATCTAAATGATCAATTTCATGCTGCAAGCAAGTTGCCAACAGATCATCTGCTTCAATTTCTTTTTGTTGTCCTTCACGGTTCTGATAGCGAATACGCAGGCGTTTAGGGCGTTCAACTTCCGCAAAATAGTCAGGAATAGAAAGACAACCTTCTTTATAAATATTGCGCTCATCTGAAAGCCATAAAATCTCAGGGTTGATAATAACAAGTGGTTTTTTCTGCTCATCTTCGCAATTACCAGAGACATCTATAACCAACATGCGCAGCGGTATTCCAATTTGAATAGCAGCAAGACCAATGCCTTTAGCATGATACATGGTTTCCAACATATCATCCGCAAGCTTTTGGAGAGCAGTATCGACCTGTTCAACAGGTTTGGATATTTCCCGTAAAATCGGATCTGGTAAAGTAACTAAAGATCTCATTGGCATGGAGAAGAGATTAATCAATGGTTTGTTATTGGTCAATATTGAATAACGGATTCTTGCGCTTTTTTACGATAAGAGCTTTATATTACTGTTTATGTTTGATTCGTTTTTTTCTATACTCGCTGGTGAGCTTTTTTCCAAACTAATGCTGTTGCTTTTATTTATACTTGTCTGTTTGGCATTTTTTATGCTGATACATTCTCATCGAAAAAAAGCACTTTTGGAAAATGAGATTGCTGAACGCACGCGTGAGGCACAAATTCAGATGGCTACTTTGCTGAAGACACAAGCTGAAATGCAAGGGCGCATGCAAACGATGGCTGAAATTTTTGGTCAAAGACAGGCTGAATTGAATAAGTCACTCAGTGAGCAACTCAATGGCATGACAGCCAATATAGGTCAAACACTTCAGGTACAGACCAAATCCACTTATGAGAATTTGAATCGTTTGCAAGAGCGTTTAGCCGTCATTGATGCAGCACAAAATAATATTCAATCGCTTACGGGACAAGTTGTGCAATTGCAATCCATTTTAAGCAATAAGCAGACACGAGGTACTTTTGGTCAGGGGCGGATGGAAGCAATTATTGCTGATGCCTTACCAGCAAATGCTTATGCTTTTCAGGCTGCTCTTTCAAATGGAAAGCGGCCAGATTGTCTCATTCACATGCCAAATAAAGCACCTTCTCTTGTTGTAGATGCTAAATTTCCTCTGGAATCTTGGAATAGCATGCGTAAAGCAACAACAGCTCAAGAACGTCAAGAGGCAGAACGCCAATTTCGCACCAATATGGAAGTTCATATCCATGATATTGCGCAAAAATACTTAATTCCTGGAGAAACCCATGACACCGCTTTTCTTTTTGTACCATCGGAATCGATTTTTGCAACAATTTATGAGGACTTTGAGCCATTGGTACAAAAAGCCAATAGAGCCCATGTCATTATTGTTTCACCGTCTTTGTTGATGCTTTCTGTTCAAGTTGTACAAACTATTATGAAAGATGCGCGGATGCGTGAACAAGCGCATTTAATTCAATCAGAAGTGGCAAAATTGATGGCAGACTTTGGACGAATGGATGCGCGTGTTCGCGCACTACAGAAACATTTTCACAAAGCAGGTGAAGATATAGAGGGAATTTTAATATCGTCCTCAAAAATTATGAAACGAGCAAATCGCATTGAAACAGTCGAATTAAAAGAAAATTACTCTGAACCAGCAAAAATAACAACACCGGCTCAGTCGCAAACATTGCGTTTGGTTGATGAAGAATAAAGTGAAGCAAGATTCTTAATGATCACAAGTTAAGATTAAAATCGTGTTCTTTATTGATTGGTAATAATTTTTTAGTATCTTTATCTTGTTTTATTTCTTAAACGAGAGGGATAGGGAATATGCGACACCTTTTGTTTTTAGGGGCACTGGTGTTTCTGCTAGGGGGCTGTGCAACAACCGCTCCCATCCATACAAACAATGCTTGCGCTATTTTAGCACAAAAAAATGGTTTTTTTGATAATTGGGGTAGGGCGTCTCAAAGAGCAGAAATGCGCTATGGAATTCCTATGCCGATTATTCTTGCAACCATTAATATGGAATCGAGCTTTCGTCATAATGCACGTCCTCCACGCAAAAAACTACTTGGTTTTATTCCATGGAAGCGTCGGTCGACAGCTTATGGTTATTCTCAAGCACTTGATAGTACGTGGGCAATGTATCTTCGCTCTACAGGAAAATCTTTTGCATGGCGTACGAATTTTGCAGATGCTGCTGATTTTGTTGCTTGGTATCATCGCCAAAGTGTTCAACGCAATGGGGTAAGGTTTGATGATGCCTATAGCCTTTATTTAAATTATCATATGGGGCATGGTGCTTATGCACGTAGTGGCGGGCATGTCAGTGCTTCGCTTTCACAGGCAGCACAGCGCATGGCAAGGATGTCTAGGCTCTATGAACAACAATTAAAGAGATGTGGATGGCGTTAAGAAGAATTCTAAAAGTTTCAACTAGGGAATTGGTGGGATAAAACTGATTTGGGAGCAAAGTTTCTCATAATGTGATAAGACAGAGTCGTTCTTCCGATTGTCCAATGAAATAAATTGTTATTTTTTTTAAATAAACTCAAACGGCAGAAAGCTTTTGCAATACACAATATATTTGAAAATATTCTCGATATTTTTATCCTCTTTGTTCAAAGAATTTATATCTATTCAAAAAAATTACAATGGATACTATCTTCCATTGGACGCTAGCATTTAACTCTGGTTGAAATACTAGAGATAAATTTTTAAAATTTTTAGAACATTTAATACGACTAAAAACACTCGAAAAAAGTTCTGATTCGCAATAATTGAGAAATATATCCTGTTCCCAAGTCTTTATTTAAGTAGCACGCGCCTTTTAAAAAAATATCGATAATCAGCATATTATGATTTTACAGAAATTTTGTAGCGGGGGGAGCTAAGATTTTGTTTTTTAAAATAATTGCGTAGGCTAAACAGTGCACTTTTTATTTCTGTACAAAGCATAAAAGACGTCACTTACGTTTCATTACTATGACAGTAAAATTTGACAATCCAACAAACAATTAGAAATCTATTATAGTGCTGAAAGAAGCGTGCATGAAT
Organism: Bartonella tribocorum; assembly: GCF_002777915.1. Classification (GTDB taxonomy): domain Bacteria; phylum Pseudomonadota; class Alphaproteobacteria; order Rhizobiales; family Rhizobiaceae; genus Bartonella; species Bartonella tribocorum_A. The sequence goes on from NZ_NJGE01000001.1 coordinate 146,468, forward strand.
AGATTTATAGTTACAGAACACATAACCTTTTTAAATTGGTCACACATTCTCCGCTATAAACTGATTTCTTGATTGAATAGTTTGTTCCTTTGGTGGAGCTAAGCGGGATCGAACCGCTGACCTCTTGCATGCCATGCAAGCGCTCTCCCAGCTGAGCTATAGCCCCTATAAAAACAAATTTTCCCCAAAAGGACAGTCTATAATTTCAACTTTTTTAAAACGAGAAAAATTGAAGATCAAGAAGAATTTACATTCAACGGAAAAGATGCCTTCTTTTAAGCATCGTCATCATTAGAAACGCCGCCTCCGAGAATATCAGTAACATCATCATCTTCATCGTCATCGTCGTGAGATAAAAACGTATCATCGTCATCACCAAGATCGACATCACCATCTTCCAAATCAGGAAGATCGTCATCTTTAGAACCGTCATCATCCTCTTCAAGAAGCATAAAAGCAGATTTTTCAAGCGCTGTATCAAGCTCTTCGGTATCCACTTCTTCTTCATTATTTGCTTCAGCTGCCGCAACCTCAAAATAAGAACGCGGATAAGAAATTCCTGTATAGGGTGACACAATCGGATCGCGATTTAGATCGTAAAACTTTTTTCCTGTTTCTGGATCAACACGTTTTGTTCCAAGTTCTTGTTTTGCCATAAACCGTGCCTCTTTGATTAACTACATTCCATTAAAAGATAAATTTTATGGTGCTTAATCGAAAAATAATACCTTTGTCAAAGATAAATACACTGTTCCACGTAGATTTTTTCATGACGTCCTTTAAAGCATGTGCTAAAGGAAGCATAATTTCATAAAAGTTAGATAAAATTAAATAGAATTTCCATGCAAAAAGCAATCCCTATAACTGCCTATAAATCGAGTAGTCTCTCTGGAAAAATTCGAATACCAGGAGATAAATCAATCTCTCATCGCTCTCTTATATTGGGAGGGTTAGCAAATGGAGAAACATATATCCATGGATTACTTGAAAGTGCTGATGTACTCAATACAGCTGCTGCTATGCAAGCTATGGGTGCTTGTATGATTAAGAAAGATGATTTCTGGATTGTACGAGGAACAGGAAATGGTTGCCTTTTAGCCGCACAAGAACCTTTAGACTTTGGGAATGCTGGAACAGGTGCTCGTTTGGTTATGGGCATGGTTGGCCCTTATCATATGAAAACAACTTTTGTTGGTGATGCGTCTCTCTCTAAACGTCCTATGGGACGTATCCTTGATCCCTTACGTCTTATGGGGGTGGAAATTGAGGCAACACACGGCGGTCATCTTCCTTTAACGCTTTATGGCCCCAAAATGGCTAATCCGATTCGCTACCGTGTTCCAATAGCTTCCTCTCAAGTTAAATCAGCGGTTCTACTTGCTGGACTCAATACCGCCGGCATTACAACGGTTATTGAACCGGTTCTAACACGCGATCATACGGAAAAAATGTTAAAAGCTTTCGGGGCTAAACTTGAAATAGAAAGAGATAAAGAAGGTGCGCGTTTAATTCATCTTTATGGTCAACCCCATCTGACTGGACAAACGATTCATATTCCAGGTGATCCTTCTTCTGCTGCTTTTCCAATTATCGCAGCTCTTCTTGTAGAAGATTCTGATATCACCATTGAAAATGTTCTAATAAACAATTCTCGAATAGGGTTTATTGAAACATTGTGGGAAATGGGCGCTCACATTGAATTTTTGAATCAACGCCAAACAGGTGGAGAGGATGTAGCTGATTTACGGATAAAGTCATCGATCCTGAAAGGTGTTACTGTGCCTAAAGAACGTGCTCCATCGATGATTGATGAATACCCTGCTTTGGCGGTCGCAGCAGCCTTTGCAGAAGGTAAAACAGTTATGCTAGGAATTGAGGAATTGCGTGTTAAAGAATCAGATCGACTGTCTGCTGTTGCCCAAGGATTGAAGATTAATTGTGTAGAGTGTGAAGAAGGTCAAGATTTTCTTGTTGTTTATGGGAAAGGTTCTGCCAAAGATTTGGGTGGTGGACATGTTACCACACATCTTGATCATCGCATTGCTATGTGCTTTCTCATCTTTGGGCTTGTATCAGAAAAACCTGTTACCATTGATGATAAAAGAATGATTGCTACGAGCTTTCCAGAATTTATACCTTTTATAAAACAACTTGGGGGAAAAATCGTTTGAAGCCTTTTGTTATTGCCATTGATGGACCTGCAGCATCAGGCAAAGGAACCTTAGCCCGCAAAATTGCGGCACATTATCATCTTCATCATCTGGATACAGGGCTTACTTATCGAGGTGTTGCTCATGCGCTTTTACAACACAATTTAGCTCTTGATGATGAAAAAAATGCTATCACTTATGCTCAAGAACTTGATTTTAATACCTTAAATCTTACTCTTCTTTCTTCTCATGAACTTGGTGAAGCGGCTTCAAAAATAGCACTTAATCCTGCTATACGCAAAATTCTTGTCGAAAAACAACGTAGTTTTGCCAAAACTTTACCTGGAAGCGTGCTCGATGGACGAGATATTGGCACTATCGTTTGTCCTGATGCCGATATCAAGTTTTATGTTCTAGCCAATGTTCAAACACGTGCCAAACGTCGCTACCAAGAGATCTTAAAAACGGGGAGGCAAGCAAATTATCATGAAATCCTTAGCGATCTTGAACAGCGAGACAGTCGCGATATAACGCGCAAACAAAGCCCCCTAAAACCAGCAAAAAACGCCCACTTGCTTGATACGTCAGAATTGAGTATAGAAGCAACATTTGCAATTGCATGTAGTTTTATTGATCCACGCATAAAAATGCATATAATTGGATAAATTCGTTAAGGTAACTTCCAGCCTAGCGCTAACTTTTGTTCCTTATATTCAAGGAAAAAGGCGGGTGGTTGCCCATGTTAACACTAACCTAGCGCTCATACCTTATAGAATAAGGTATATATTAGGAGTTCTTATGTCACAATACAATCCCACAACAGCGGATTTTGAAGCCCTTTTAACAGAATCTTTTCAAACCAATGATCTTAATGAAGGATCTGTTGTTAAAGGTCGTGTTATTGCAATCGAAAAAGACATGGCCATTATTGATGCTGGACTTAAAGTCGAAGGACGTATTCCTCTCAAAGAATTTGGAGCTAAAGCAAAAGATGGTTCTTTGCAAGTTGGCGATGAAGTTGAGGTTTATATTGAACGCATTGAAAATGCGATGGGTGAAGCTGTTTTATCGCGTGAAAAAGCACGGCGTGAGGAAAGTTGGGTCCGTTTAGAGGAAAAATTCAATGCTGGTGCACGCGTTGAGGGCGTTATCTTTAGCCAAGTAAAAGGTGGTTTTACAGTTGATCTTGATGGTGCTGTTGCTTTCTTGCCGCGCAGCCAAGTTGATATTCGTCCCATTCGTGATGTTTCACCTCTCATGCATAATGCACAATCCTTTGAAATTTTGAAGATGGATCGTCGTCGTGGCAATATTGTGGTCTCACGTCGTACTGTCTTAGAAGAAAGCCGCGCTGAGCAACGTTCAGAAATCGTACAAAATCTTGAAGAAAACCAAATCGTTGAAGGTGTGGTGAAAAATATCACAGATTATGGTGCTTTTGTTGATCTTGGTGGGATTGATGGTCTCTTACACGTTACAGATATGGCATGGCGGCGTGTTAATCATCCATCTGAAGTGCTCACAATTGGTCAAACGATTAAAGTTCAGATTATTCGTATCAATCAAGATACACACCGTATTTCTCTTGGAATGAAACAGCTTGAAAGTGATCCTTGGGAAAGCATCAGTGTCCGCTATCCAATTGGTAAAAAAATTACGGGTGCTGTTACCAATATTACCGATTACGGTGGTTTTGTTGAAATTGAACCAGGAATTGAAGGATTGATCCATGTTTCTGAAATGAGCTGGACAAAGAAAAATGTTCATCCTGGAAAAATTCTATCTACATCACAAGAAGTAGAAGTGGTTGTTCTTGAAATTGATCCTTCTAAACGGCGTATTTCTCTTGGCTTAAAGCAAACATTTGAAAATCCATGGGAAGCTTTTGCCAATAAATTTCCTGTCAATTCACAAATTGAGGGAGAGGTTAAAAATAAAACAGAATTTGGTCTGTTTATTGGGCTTGAAGGCGATGTTGATGGTATGGTTCATCTCTCTGATCTTGATTGGAACCGTCCTGGTGAACAAGTCATTGATACATACAATAAAGGCGATATCGTTAAAGCCGTGGTTTTGGATGTTGACATTGAAAAAGAGCGTATTTCTCTTGGAATTAAGCAACTTTCCAGCGATAAAGTTGGAGAAGCGGCCGCTTCTGGCGAATTGCGAAAAGGTGCTGTTGTAACCTGTGAAGTGATTGCTGTTAACGACAATGACATTGATGTGAAATTGATTGACCACAATCTTGAGACAGCTATTCGGCGTGCTGACTTAGCGCGTGATCGTGATGAACAACGGCCTGAGCGTTTTGCAATTGGGCAAAAGGTTGATGCGCGCATCACAGCATTTGATAAAAAAACACGTAAAATTTCAGTATCGATCAAAGCATTAGAAATTGCTGAGGAAAAAGAAGCTGTTGCCCAATATGGTTCAAGAGACTCAGGGGCTTCTCTTGGCGATATTCTCGGTGCAGCTTTGAAAAAACAAGAACAAGATTAATCATCAATCATTAAAATTGACGGTGTTATTAAGGTCACTCATTTTAGGAGTGACCTTTTTATTTTCTAAAGAAATTCTTTTCTTAATTTTTAATTATTGCATTAAAAATTATTATAAATGTTTGCAAATAAAAACAAAAAGTTTGTTTTTTATCTATCAACGGTTCACTATTTAGATAAAATGCTTACAATTTAAACAAAAAACGATGTAATTGAATAACAATGGGACGTTATGGCGTGCACAATACCTTTCATAAAGTACTTTTTTTCTCAAAAAAAGGAAAAAGATCATCTTATTAATACGGACTTTCCTCTTCGTGCAATGCATAAAGTACAGGAAGACCTTTATAACTTAGGGCATGATATAGCTTCTGGCAAAGAAATATTACTTCCTGAATATGAAGGAGTAGAAGATTTTCGCAAGAGATTGAATGAAAATGCTAAACTTATCCTTCATGCCTTTCATACCAGTTATTTTGCTGCTCAAAATGATGAAACGATTGCACCGTCTGCTCAATGGCTCATTGATAATCATTACACCATTGATAAAACCATACAACAACTACGTCGTAGCCTTCCAAAATCCTTCATAAAGCAACTTCCTCTTTCTACACAAAAAGCAGGAATGCCACGAATTTTTACTTTAACTTGGCTTTATATTGCGCATACCGATAGCAGCTTCTCACAAGAAACATTCACAGCTATGATCAATGGGTTTCAAGAAATTTGTGCGCTTACAATTGGTGAATTGTGGGCTCTTCCTTCTGTTATGCAAATGCTGCTCATTGAAAATGTTCGTCGTCTTTCAGTGCGTATCGAAAAAGCGCGGCATATGCGCAATCTTGCTAATCAAGTAGCGGATAAAATTTCTCTTGTAGACAATCAAACAAATCTAAACTCTCTTTTTACACAGTACAAATCATTTACTGCCGACCCAACTTTTTCGGCGCATTTATTCTATCGCTTACGCAGTGCATCTGTTGATTCAACGGTACTATTAACTTGGCTTGAAAAGCAATTGGAAAGTCATGGCAGTAGCTTAGAAAGTGCAACAGCCGATGAACACACTCGACAAGCCGCAGATGGTGTGACCATGGGCAATATTATCCGTGCTCTTAAAGCTATAGATGATGTTGATTGGACTGTATGGTTTGAAACGGTCAGTTGTGTTGATGCTATTTTGCGTAAAAATAGTGATTTTTCTGAAATTGATTCTCATTCACGCAGTGTTTATCGACAGGTCATTGAAAAAATTGCACGTTTTTCACCTCTTAGCGAGCTAGAAATTTCCCATAAAGCTTTAGAAATGGCCAATACCACCCTTGAAGATAGTCCTCATTATTCTTCTATTGGATGGTATCTTGTCGATGATGGTCGTGACGCCTTTGAAAAGGCTTGTGGGTATACGCCGCCTTCTCTCATAAAATGGGCACGCACTTTTTATTGCTTAAAACTGAGAGTCATTGCCATTCCTGTTTCTTTTCTAACACTTGCTCTTTTGCTTGCAGTTTACATCCTTTTACAAATATCTAGCATGACATCATGGATGTCTCTTTGTTTTACTGTATTGGCGCTTTTCCCTGCTATGGATGCGGCTTATGCTTTATTCAATACGGTTATTTCGTGGTTTGTTCCATCAAGACAGCTTATTGGTTATGAATATAAAGAAGGTATTCCAAGACACGCACGTACAATGGTCGTTGTGCCTACTTTGATAACATCACGCGATGATATTGATGCGCAAGTGCATAATCTTGAAGTACACTATCTTTCCAATCCTAAAGGTGCCATTCATTTTGCGCTCATTACAGATTGGGTTGATTCCTCCTTCGAGCAGACACAAGATGATCTTGATTTGTTGCACTATGCGCAAAAAAGCATTGATAAACTCAATAGTCGTTATCATCGTGATGAGCTTCCTGTTTTTTTCCTTTTACATCGCCGACGTCTTTATAATAGTGGCGAAAAATGTTGGATGGGATGGGAACGAAAGCGGGGAAAACTTCATGAACTCAATCGGCTTTTAAGAGGCGATAAAAACACAAGCTTTTACCCCACCAATCCACACCTTCCTATGGATTGCCGTTTTGTTATGACGCTGGATGCCGATACACGTCTTACTCCTGAGTGCGTCACAAAACTTGTTGGAAAGCTTAACCATCCGCTCAATCACCCTATTTTTGATCCGCAAAGTGGAAAAGTTGTCAAAGGCTATAGCATTTTGCAACCACGTATTATTCCTTCTCTGACAACAGGAAAAAAAACATCAATTTTCCAAAGGGTTTTTTCTACCAACCGTGGTATTGATCCTTATGTTTTTGCTGTTTCTGATACTTATCAAGATCTTTTAGGAGAAGGTAGTTTTATCGGTAAAGGTCTTTATAATATTGATGCATTTGAACAAGCCCTGAATGGCAAAGTGAAAGAAAATACGGTTCTCAGTCATGATCTTTTAGAAGGAGGATATGCCCGCACTTCTTTGGTAAGTAGCGTAGCAGTCATTGAGGACTACCCAACGGCTTATAATATTGATGTTATGCGTTATCATCGCTGGATTCGCGGTGATTGGCAACTTTTGCCCTATCTTTTTTTACCTCGTCAAATAAGCTTCGTGACGCGTTGGAAAATGCAGGATAATTTGCGTCGTTCTCTCACTCCATTGATGTGGTTAATCGCAGCATTTGCAGGATGGGCTCTCTTGCCATTAAAGAGTGCAATCATTTGGCAGATATTTTTGCTGCTTAGCGCTTTCATTGCACCCATTTTATGTGTATTAAAAACGCTTATTCCGTCCAATATAGATCATTCTTTGCATGGACATTTTCAATTAATTTGGAATAAAACTGCTCTTACAAGCGCTGGTATATTTCTTAAAGTGACGTTTCTTGCTTATTCGGCATATTTTATGACCGATGCGATTTTTCGTACACTCTATCGTATGATGATTTCAAAACAGCATCTTCTTGAATGGAAAACTTTTGTTACAACAAAATCAATGTCCAATAGTTTGCGTTCCTATGTGCTTACGATGGTACCAGCATCGCTTATTGGTGCTCTTGCTCTAACACTCCCTCTTTTTTTTGATAGTTTTGCAAGCTTTATTGCTTTGCCTTTTGGGATAGCATGGTTTTTTTCACCTTTCATTGCTTGGCTTGTGAGTCGACCTTCAACATTTCAAGATAGCCTTGATCTTTCTTTAAAAGATGAACAAATTCTCCGCTCTATTGCACGGCGGACGTGGCTTTATTATGCAACCTTTGTTAATGTACAAAACAACTACTTGCCCCCAGATAATTTTCAAGAAGATCCTGAACCTCTTGTTGCTCAGCGTACATCTCCTACGAATATAGGGGTTTATCTTCTTTCTATTATTGCTGCACGTGATTTTGGCTGGATTGGTTTTGAAGAGACAATCACCCGTATTGAATGTACATTACGCTCTCTTAAAAAAATGGAAAAATTCCGTGGTCATTTCTATAATTGGTATGAAACCGATACACTCAGACCTCTTTTACCCACTTATGTATCAACCGTTGATTCAGGAAATCTTGCTGGTCATTTGATCACGCTCTCTTCTGCTTTAAGGGAATGGGCTGAAAAACCGCCTCTTCTTTTTCAAAGTGATCGAGAAGGCTTATCGGATGTTCTTGCTATTCTCGAAGAAACGATTAAAGAAATTCCAGATCATCAACCAAGTTTACGTCCCTTACGCCGAAAAATCGAAGAAAAGATCGCTCGTTTTCATCACTCTGTTTGTACTTTTGTAGAACAAGAAAATACGATCCCTTCTCACATTAGGGATCTTTCACGTGCAGCCCACGATATTGTACATTTAGTCGATGAACTCGACCAAAAAATTCAAACGACAGAATCGGCTCATGCACTTTCTTGGGTTAAATGCCTTATCGAAACCTGCGACGCTTATCATCATGATGCAACGGCTCATGGTGACACTGAAAAGTTATGCAAGAAACTAAACAAGTTGGCTACAGCAGCACGGCAAATCGCCTTTGATATGCAATTTGATTTTTTAGAACAGCCTAAACGGCATCTCTTATCGATAGGATATCGTGTTCAAGAAAACAAACTCGATGAAAATTGTTATGATCTACTTGCTTCAGAGGCGCGTCTTGCAAGCTTTTTTGCCATCGCAAAAGGGGATATAAAACTTAAACATTGGTTTCATCTTAGTCGACTTCTCATCCCCATAGGTTGGAAAGGTGCACTTTTATCATGGTCTGGTTCCATGTTTGAATATCTTATGCCCTCTCTTGTAATGTATGAACCTTTAGGATCTCTCTTGGATCAAACAAATAGATTGATTATTCGTTGCCAAATACAATATGCTCATACACGGGGATTGCCATGGGGTATTTCAGAGGCCGCATTTAACGCGCGCGATCATTTAATGAATTACCAATATGCTCATTTTGGTGTTCCAAGCCTTGGACTCCAACGTGGTCTTTCTCGCAATGCTGTCGTTGCTCCCTATGCCAGCCTTCTAGCGGCACAATATGCTCCTTCTTACGCTGTTGCCAATTTAAAAAGACTCCGTGATCTTGGAGCTTTAGGAACATACGGTTATTATGACTCTGTTGATTTTACCCCTTCACGCGTAAAAACAGGGGAAAAATACGCCATTGTACGCAATTATTATGCGCACCATCATGGTATGTCTATCCTTGCTCTTAACAATGTTATTTTTCAGGGGCGAATGCGTGATCGTTTTCATCGTGATCCCGTTATTGAAGTAATGCAATTGCTTTTACAAGAGCGCGCTCCCCATCTTATTCCTATTATTCACACCAAAGCTATTAAGCGTATGCGCAATAAATCTCAAGCATTGGATGCCGCTCCTTTGCGCATTATTACAAACCCGCTGCTTAAACCACGGGAAACTTTGCTTTTGTCTAATGGCTCTTATTCTATCATGTTAACAGCAAATGGTTCTGGCTATAGCCGTTGGCACGATTATGCGATTACGCGTTTTATTCCTGATGCAACAGAAGATCAACAAGGGATTTTATTCTTCCTACGCGATACTTATAGTGGACGGTGGTGGTCTGTGACCAGTGAACCAACACGCGTTATTGAAGAAGAAGCTGTCAGCATTTTTACGGATGAAAAGGCTGAATATACAAAAATGGTTGATGGGATAAAATCAACACTTGAATGCCTTATTGCATCTGAAGGATGCGGTGAAGGTAGACGTATTCAGCTGATGAATACAACAAACAAAGACTGTCTTATTGAAGTTACCTCGTATGGTGAACTCGCGCTCGCAACAATGGATATGGACCAAGCTCATCCTGTTTTTTCACGAATGTTTATAGAGACAGAAATTACTGAGGAAGGCAAAACAATTTTTGCCAAAAGGCGCAAACGCTCACCTAACGATCCTGAAGTTTATATTGCTCATTTTGTCTCCAGTACAACAGATACTCTCCAAAAGACAGAAGCTGAAACAGATCGCTCTCTGTTTATTGGTCGGGGGCGATCCATTCATCGGCCTGCTGCATTTGACCGAAATGCTCGTTTGAGTAACAGTCAAGGTTGTGTTCTTGATCCTATTATGTCATTGCGATGTCGTATAAAAATTCCAGCCCAAGGAAAAGTAGAACTTATTTTTTGGACTTTTGCTGCTCATACAAAAGATGCGCTACATAATCATATAAAACATTATCGACAACCCGAAATGTTTCAAAAAGAACTTTCAATGGCATGGACACGTTCACAAGTTGCACTGTATCAGAGTGGGACCCAGCTTAAAGAAGCTATTGTCTATCAAAAATATGCAACGCCACTTATCTATCTTGATCGAACATGGCGTCTTCCTTCTGAAATATTAGCAAAAACGCTTGGAAAACAGTCTGATCTTTGGCCCATGTCCATCTCAGGAGACAATCCGATCTGTCTTCTTAGATTAAATAACGAGGGAAATATAACTGTATTGCGTGAACTCCTTAAAGCACATGAATATTGGCGTACGCGCGGACTCATTGTTGATTTGGTCATTCTCAATGAACAAGCATTTTCCTATATACAAAATACACAACGCGCTCTTGAATGGGTATGCGAATCTTATCGACATCACACGCAAGAAACAGATGAACGCCAACATATTTTTACACTTCGGCGTGATCAAATAAATGAACAAAGTTTTAAAACGCTTCTTGCATCAGCTCGCATTATTCTTGATGCTCAAAACGGCTCTTTATCTGAACAGCTTAAACGACTTGATGAGAATAATTTTGATTTCTCAATTCGTAAAAATTATCAAGGATTTCACGATCAATTAGACTCCCCCCAATATAACACAGGCAGGCAAGTTACAACACAAACTGAACAAAATCTTTTTGCTTCCATTGGTCTTGCAAGCCAACAAAAACCATCGTCTCCCCCCCTTAATGGAGAAGATCTAAAATATTGGAATGGTTATGGTGGTTTTAATCAGCATAATCATTATGTCATACGTCTTCATGGGCGTACTACAACACCACATCCTTGGATTAACGTCATTGCTCATCATGGATTTGGTTTTCATGTTTCTGCTGAAGGTACAATTTTTACTTGGGCTCACAATAGTCGCGATTATCAATTAACCCCTTGGGCGAATGATCCAACGTCTAACCGGCCAGGCGAAGCACTTTATCTGGTTGATCGCCAGTCTTTAAAACGTTTTTCACCTGTTTCTGCTGTAGAATGTGATGAAAATGTTTTTTATGAGGCTTGTCATGGTTTTGGATTCTCAACTTTTAAATCGACACATTCAGAAATCGCATTAGAACTGACTCATACACTCGACATAGAGAAACCTATTCGCTTTTCACGCCTTATCCTCACGAATGAAGGGGAAAAACCACGCAGTTTACGCCTTTATAATTATGTTGAATGGGTTTTGGGAAATGCCCGTACAAAATATGCTCCCTTTATTGTTCCCTCTTATGAGGCTAAAAGAGGGGCACATTTCATTAAAAATCCTTATCATAGTGAAAAATCTCAACAAGTCACATTTTTATCAGCATCTAAAATGCCAACCAGCACCACAACCAATCGCAGCGAATTTATCGGTGCAACGGGAAGCGTAACACATCCAAATGCGCTCCGTAAAGCCAGAGCACTTTCCAATACCATTGAAGCAGGATGTGATCCTTGTTCAGCATTTGCTTATGATATTGAGCTTCTTCCAGGACAAACAAAAGAAATCATTTTTTATCTTGGCAGTGCTGAAAATAGAAAAGAAGCTGAAAAATTACTCAATCAAGCCCGTGCAAGTGATTTTGAAACTTTGCTTAAAAAACAAAAACAATATTGGAGTGATTTTGTTTCCCCACTCCAAGTAAAAACATCGGACCCCTCTTTCGATATTATGGTCAACCATTGGCTTCCCTATCAAATTTATGCATGCCGCATTATGGCGCGCGCTGCCTTTTATCAAGCAAGTGGAGCATTTGGTTTCCGTGACCAGTTACAAGATAGTTTGTCTTTGTTATTGCTGAAACCACAATTAGCCCATGAACAATTGTTAAATGCTGCAGCGCACCAATTTCTTGAAGGGGATGTGCAACATTGGTGGTTGCCTGATACAAATGCTGGTGTTCGCACACATATTTCTGATGATATCGTTTGGCTTGCCTATGCAACAGCTCTTTATGTCAATACCATGGGCGATGACGCTTTTCTTGATACGCTCATACCTTTTATTGAAGGTGATGTTCTCAAAAGTGGGCAACAGGATGCTTATTTTCAACCTACCCAATCCTCAAAGGTCGCAACAGTTTATGAACATTGTGTTTTAGCTTTAGACCTTGCCATTAAACGCTGTGGCCCCCACGGACTTCCTCTTATTTTAGGTGGTGATTGGAATGATGGCATGAATCTGGTAGGTTTCCAAGGAAAAGGCGAAAGCATTTGGTTAGGATGGTTTCTTGGGTACACACTACAAGCATTTATTCCTTTGGCCCAAAAACGTGGTGACAACAGCCATATGCAAATATGGAGTACGCACCTTGAACGCTTGAAAAAATCCCTAGAAGAAAACGGTTGGGATGGCGCTTGGTATCGACGTGGTTATTTTGATGATGGAACACCTCTTGGTTCTAAAAACAATGATGAATGCCAAATTGATACCATTGCCCAATCTTGGGCTGTTATTTCTCAAATGGCACCGCTTGAACGTCAAAAACAAGCTATGGACTCAATGCTTGAACATCTCTATGATAAACAAGGAAAACTTCTACGTCTTTTCTGGCCTCCTTTTGATCAAACAACTCTCGAACCTGGTTATATAAAAGGTTATCCTCCAGGCACTCGAGAAAATGGGGGGCAATATACCCATGGCGCTATTTGGAGTATTTTAGCGCTTGCACAAATAGATGAAAGCGATCAAGCTTATCGTTTATTTTCCGCGATTAACCCTATTAATCATGGACAAAATCCTGAAACCTATCGTGTTGAACCTTATGTGATGGCGGCAGATATTTATGCTGTTGAACCACGGTGTGGTCAAGGTGGTTGGACATGGTATACAGGATCAGCTGGGTGGTTTTATCGTGCTGCAACACAAGCGATTCTTGGCATTCATCGTCAAGGAGATCGATTGTTTTTACATCCACACTTGCCTTCCTTCTGGCCCGAATATGAAGCAAAAATGAAATTTTATGAAGCTATTTATACCATTAAAGTGAAATGGGGATCTGAAAATACACTCAGAGTTAATGGAAAAGAATATGCTCATGTTCAAACAGGGATAAAGTTGGAAAAAACCGGAAAACATGAAATCATATGCACACTTAAATCCTCAAAACAGAAAAGCTAAAAGGCTTTTTTATTCTTGCTCAAAATCTTAGAGTTGTTATAGTTTCTCTCATTCCTATATGGATCTTATTGGAGCGCAATAACTTTAAATTCTATAAAACGGAAAGAAAGAGGATTATGAATCATCCAGACATCGCAAGGCGTGTTTACGATCATACTTGGAAACTTGATCCCATTATTCGTTCACTTCTTGATACGGATTTTTATAAGCTTCTTATGGTACAGATGATTTGGGGGCTTTATCCTACTGTCAATGTTACTTTTTCCCTCATAAATCGCTCTAAAACAATACGTCTTGCCGATGATATTGATGAGGGTGAATTGCGTGCCCAACTTGATCATGCTCTTAGTTTGCGCTTTACGAAAAAAGAAATGATCTGGCTTGCTGGTAATACATTTTATGGACGTAAACAAATTTTTGAACCGGATTTTCTTCAGTGGCTTGAGAATTTTCAATTACCAGAATATGAACTAACCCGTAAAGATAGCCAATATATTCTTCATTTTCATGGTCCGTGGGCTCATAGCTCTATGTGGGAAATTCCAGCTCTTGCTATTGTCAGTGAATTACGTTCACGTGCTGCTATGAAAAAACTGGATCGTTTTGCTCTTGATGTACTTTATGCACGGGCTAAAGCAAAGATGTGGCGTAAAGTTGAACGCCTTAAAAAATTGCCTGATATTAAAATATCCGACTTTGGGACAAGGCGGCGCCATTCTTTTTTATGGCAGCGCTGGTGTGTTGAAGCATTAAAAGAAGGCATTGGGAGTTCTTTTACGGGAACTTCTAATGTTCTTCTCGCCATGGATACCGATTTAGAGGCTCTTGGAACTAATGCGCATGAATTGCCTATGGTCATTGCAGCTCTTAGCAACAGTGATGATGAATTACGCAGAGCTCCGTATCAAGTTTTGCAAGATTGGAATCGCTATTATGGTGGAAATCTTCTCATTGTTTTACCTGATACTTTTGGTACAGAAGCATTTTTATGTGATGCCCCAGATTGGGTAGCAGATTGGACGGGCTTTAGACCGGATAGTGCCCCTCCTATTGAAGGTGGAGAGCGTATTATTCGGTGGTGGAAAGAAAAAGGAAAAGATCCACGTGAAAAACTTTTAATTTTTTCTGATGCACTTGATGTCGATACGATTGAAAAAACCTATCATCATTTCCATGGGAAAGTGCGCATGAGTTTTGGATGGGGCACAGATCTTACCAATGACTTTACAGGCTGTGCCCCTCAAGAAATAGCAACCCTTGATGCTCTTTCCCTTGTTTGTAAGGTGACCCATGCCAATGGTCGACCAGCCGTAAAACTTTCAGATAATCCTGAGAAGACGATCGGTAATTCAAAAGAAGTACAACGTTATCTCAATTTTTTTGGTAATAAAAAGCGCATTGCTAGACCTATCAAGATGTAGTTTTCAGCTCTTTAAACGGATATATTAACGCATCATATTGTTTATAAGGTTAACCTTTTCCTCACCCTGAGGACGGAGATTCTTAACCCTTACGGGGGCTGTAAATAGTTCGGCTTCTCGTTGAACAGATTCCACTTATCTTCCCACACAGTCAGTTTATTGACATAAGGCTCGATGAGCAAAGCTTAAAAATATGCACGATGCACTTAAGAAAACTTAATGTACCAAGGAAGTTTAGCTAAGGAAGCTTATATGTTTTATATTATTGTTATAGATAAAGGTATTTTACGGCATAACAGGATACTATCATTATGCATGTTGAGTGAGAATTCTTGAAGCTCATAAAAAACAGAGAATGCGATAATATTTTTATTTCGAATCAGCTTTATGCAAAGTCAGAAAATTTATTTACGCACATATCATCACAAGAATACGATGTTCTCATTAAGATATATGAAAACAGACAAAAGATTTTGTTAGAAAAAAGATATAATATCAATGCGTTTTAAACCGGAGATGTATATAGAGATTCGCGTGAGCATGCTTTAAAAAATAAAATCTCTTCATGAATATGATTTATCATTGTTGACAAAGAAACTTTTTATGCCTTTTAAGGGCTTTGTTCATAATTTTCTTTGCTCATGAAACTTATTTCACAAATAGATCATTGACTAATTACTTTTAAAAAGTTCCTTATTTCATATGCATTTTGAATATGGAGAGGTTATATCTAAAATTTGAGGGAAAAGTTTCCCTTATTATCTTAACAAATAAGTCAAAGCTAAAAAAGCATCTCATAAAGTCTTTTATGTCATTATGAAGATGGACGGGTTACGATATAAATAGCAATCAACAATAATATAACGGCAACGAGTAAAGAAATCCATAAAGGAGGGTGTACCATCACGAAAAAAGATAATCCTCCCCCTGTCATACTCATCACTGCAAAAATTTTAACAAATGGAGAAATAGCTCTTCTGTCTTCCCATTTTTTAAGAGGAGGACCAAAAATACGATGATTATTCAACCACTGATGAAAACGTGGAGAAGAACGCGTAAAACACCATGAGGCAACCAACAAAAAAGGCACAGTCGGCATAATAGGTAAGACCACACCGATAATACCTAAGATAACCATTGCCCAACCTGCTATGTAATAGCAGAGGCGCAAAGGGTGTGATATCTTGCAATATTTTTTCATTCTCTCGTATTGTTCTCCTCCACGTAAAATTTTACGCAAAAAATTATATTTATTTAACGGTTTATATGTTTGAGTGGATAAGGGTTTATATGTTTGAGTGGATAAGTCCTCTCCATTATTTCTCCTCTCCACACATTTCTATGTGTAAGTGTCTTTACGCTTATAAGTTCCCTCAAGATATACTCAATAGTTTTGCAACATGATAATCATTTTAAATGGTTTCAAGAAATAAGAAGAGATTTTAGAAAAGTAAAAAAATAAAAAGGCTGCATAACAAATCAATGCAGCCTCTTAATTAAGAATGCAGCGTTGGGGGGGGAGAATATGCACTGCATTCAATTGCTAGACATTAGGAGGAAAAATAACCTAGCGACTCAACCTCTAATTAAAATAAGCACGAGAAACAATATATAAAAATGCATGGCTGATATGCATGAATTTTATCACCGTCAAGTTTCTTGAATTATGTTTCGACGAAAGAAAGTCATCATGAAAATGGCAATAAAAATCAATGTCAAAATTAACACTATTGTGGAGGCAGAATCAGAGCCGATAAATAAGCTAAGATAAATCCCTAAAAAACCAGAGAAAGCGGCAATAAGTATCGCGATCATTAACATACAAGAAAACCGTTTTGTGACAAGATAGGCAATAGCTCCTGGTGCTATCAGTAAAGAAATAACAAGCACAATTCCAACCGCTTTTAAAGCCGCAACAATTGTGAGAGAAATCATAGTGAGAAGGGTATAGTGGAGCAGTGATATTTGCAATCCCATTGCACGACCTTGTACTGAATCAAAAATATACAGCATAAAATCACGCCATTTGGCTCCTAAAATAAAAGTAACAATGGCAGAAATGATCGCTGTCTGGGTAATATCAAGCCAATTAACGCCTAACAGATTCCCAAATAGAATATGATTTAAATCTAAGCTACTATAGATAGATGTTGCCAAAACAAGCCCTAAACCAAACATCGATGAAAAAACAACCCCCATTACTGTATCCTGTTTGATACGACTATTGCTCCCCAAAAAACCTGTTGTAAGCGCACAAACCATACCCGCAACAAAAGCACCGCAAGTAATCAAAGTCATTGTAATATTTTCTGGGCGCATATGCTGGAACCAAGCAAATGGCAAAGAAGCTAAAAATGCTATGACCCACGGTGTTGTCATATAACCAACAACAACACCTGGAAAAACTGCATGGGAAATAGCATCGCCTAACAGCGCCCATCCTTTCAAAATAAGGAAACAAGAAAGCATTGCCATTGGAATAGAAAGGATCATAACAATAAGCATGCCTTTCAGCATAAAAGAAAATTGAAAAGGAAGGAGCAATTGATCAATCATGATAACACCACCCCTTTTTTTGCTGCATTTATCCGTAAACGCGCGGCAATATATCCGTGTTTAGGAGCAAAAATAAAAGCTAACATAAATAAGAATGCTTGAAAGAGTACGACAACACCCCCGGTTTGTGCATTCAAAAAATAACTCACATAAACACCTAATACGCTTGTGAATGTCCCAATTATAACTGCAATCACCAAGATATTCACAAAACGATCACTTAAAAGATAAGCAGTTGCCCCAGGCGTTACAACCAAACAAATAACCAAAAATGCTCCAACCGTTTGCATTGCAGCAACAGTACAAGCAGCAAGCAGTGTGAAAAAGAGAATCTTTAAAAACTTTACGTTCAATCCAATGGCATGTGCATGTGTTTCATCAAATAAAGAAACAAGGAGATCTTTCCATTTCAAAAGCAATATAAATAAAGAGAAAAAACCAATAAAAGCCAATTGTATAATATCTGATGAACTAACGGCTAAAATATTTCCTAAAACAATCGTATCAATATTAACAGCCATTGGTTTTAATGATTTGAGAAATAACCCAAAAGCAAAAAAGGAAGAAAAAATGAGACCAATAATGGTATCTTCTTTCAGTTTTGTTCGCTGATTAAAAAATAGCATTGCTGCTGCCGCAAGACCACCAGAAAAAAAAGCGCCAAGTGAAAAAGGTAACCCTAAAAGGTAAGCGCCTGCGACACCAGGAACAATTGAATGGGATAGCGCATCACCAATCAACGACCAACCTTTTAACATCAAAAAAGCCGAAAGAAAGGCACAAACACACCCAACCAATCCAGAAACCCACATTGCATTCACCATATATTGATAGCTTAGTGGTTCAAGCAACCAAGAAATCATGCAACATGCTCCACTCTTTCAATATTTCCACGAACTGCAGACTGTTTTCTTCCCATGAAAACATCATTTTTCTTCGTGCCTTGAAGATCAAAAATATGGTGGTGCAAAGAGCCTCCGAAAGTTTTTTCCAGATTTTCTTTTGTAAAGATTTTTTCTGTTAACCCAGAAGCTAAAACGGTTCCTTTTATTAAAACTGTATGATCACAAAATTCCGGAACAGAGCCTAAATTATGGGTAGAGACCAAGATGACTGCTCCTTCTTTACGAAGATCTTGTAACAAAGCAATGATTTTATCTTCTGTTGTAACATCAACCCCTGTAAACGGCTCATCTAATAAAATAGCTTTTGCTTTCTGTGCCAGAGCACGCGCTAGAAAAACGCGCTTTTTTTGCCCACCAGAAAGTTCTCCAATCTGGCGTTTGGCAAAAGGCAACATATCCACGCGTTCCAAGGCAACACGAACGGCTTCATAATCTCGCGCCCGTGCATAACGAAAGAAATTCATGTGACCGTAACGTCCCATCAAGACAACATCTTCAACCAGAACAGGAAAATTCCAATCAACATCTTCACTTTGAGGAACATAAGCAATAAGGTTTTTTTTCAAAGCTGTATCAACGGGCAAGTCAAACATGCGAATTTTTCCCTTTGAGGGGCGTACAAAACCCATAATCGCTTTAAATAATGTCGACTTACCGGACCCATTAACGCCAACCAATGCTGTAATAGATCCCTTTGGACTTTCAAAATTTACTTCGCGTAAAGCTGTATGTCCATTACGATAAGTTACCGTTACGCCTTGGGCAAATATTCCACATTCCGTCATTGGCTTTTTACTCCCTCTAATAAGGCTTTGCTAATACGATCACTCGTGACACGTAATAAGTCAATATAAGTGGGGACTTCACCATTTTTTTCACTCAGAGAATCAACATAAAGAACACCACCGTATTTAGCTCCTGTTTCCCTTGCCACTTGTTTAGCTGGTGCTGGAGAAATTGTGCTTTCAGAAAAAACTGCTTGGATATTGTATTTGCGAACCATATCAACAACATGCTTAACCTGTTGTGGTGTTCCTTGCTGGTCAGCATTGATTGGCCATAAATAAAGTTCCTTCAGATCAAAATCACGTGCCAAATAACTAAATGCACCTTCACTCGTTACAAGCCAACGCTTGTCTTGAGGAACTGCTGATAATTCAGCTCTGATTGGATCAATGGTGGCGCGAATCTTTTGTTTATAAATTTCAGCATTTTCTTTATAAACAGCAGCATGCTCAGGATCGTACTTTACAAAAGCATCACGAATATTATCAACGTAAATCAGAGCAGAAGTTGGTGACATCCAAGCATGAGGATTGGGTTTACCACTAAAGGGCCCTTCACCAATTGTAATTGGCTCAACACCTTCTGAAACTACGACACTTGGAACATCCTTAATATTTTGAAAAAACTTTTCAAACCAAAGCTCTAATTCTAATCCATTCCACAAGATAAGATTTGCGCCTTGCGCACGCATAAGATCACGAGGGGTGGGTTGATATTCGTGAATTTCAGCACCTGGTTTTGTGATTGATTCAACATCAGCGGCATCACCCGCCACATTTCGCGCCATATCAGCAATAATGGTGAATGTCGTAACAGCTTTAAATTTACCAGCACATACCGCTAAATCTGGAGTAAAAAAGATAAGACTTCCCAGAATTAGAGCAAAAATTTTCTTTATATTCATTAATTTTCTCTTTGTTTTATTGCGAATGATTTGCATTATCATTTAGCAATAACAGTTATTTTTTGCATTTGCAATGAAGGATTTTCACAAAAATTAACTTTTCAAGCCTTTTAAAAACAATTCTTTCTCATCTTAAAAATTCATCTTGAAAAAACGGATGATTTTAAGAAAAAATTGCTTTGTTGTTTTTCAAAGCATTTTATAAAAGCTGAGATATCTTTCTCATTCTTTACTGTTAAGCTTATGTTTTATGGCACTTATTTATCTCATAAAGCCTGTGTCTTTTTTTGTTGCTGATCAATCAACAGCTAATCACAATGATAACATATTAATTTATAAGGATAATATATTATTTTATTAAGTTAACGACCCGAATATCATAGTTTTTTTGATTTTAAGCCCTTTTATGATGAATCAATCATTACCTTTTACTTGCCCATTTCAAGTGGAATGAGTCTGTGAATAAAAACGATAAAAAGGAGTAAAATCTTTCTTTATGGCCTTCCGCAAATATAAGTTCTTGTCGGCTACATGGAAGTTAGAAAAGAGAGTATGATGGAGCCAATTTTTCGTTTACGAAGCATAAAGAAAGTCATGCAGAATAAAACTTTAATCATATATCCTTCATAGACCTGTTTTAACAAAACATCTTATACTCATCTCATGGCAATACCTCTAAGGCACATATCTCAAAGGGGATGAGGTCCATTGAGCACTATCATTGATTTTACAAAATGCGGTACTATTTTTACTTTTTCAATCCCAATGTTGCATGATCAATTCCTCATATTGGCATTTGAGAGCTAGTATAAGAAGAATTTTAATTCCTTTTTATGGTTTCTACATAACCACTTCACTTTAAGGTATGAAAATAAAAAATTTTGATTCATTCAAAGAGGATTTTGAAATGATAAGTCCTATAATCTTGCAGCCTTTATTTAATATGAAAAAATTATCATTATAAATGAATGGCTTGTAGTAAAATTATCTTGCAAAAGAATTCTAAAGATCTCAAACCCTTTAAAAAATAAAGGAGCACTCAAAAGCGCTCCTGTTTTTATAAAAGGAATCCGAAGATACTCAACGACGAAGATAAGCGCCTGTCATTTTAGTAACATTTTCTATGACTTTTGCAGCAATTTCTTCTAGGTCCTTATCTGTCAAAGTGCGTTCAATCGGTTGAATAACAATCTCAATGGCAACAGATTTTTTATCTTCACCAAGGCTTTGATCTTCAAAAAGATCAAAAACTTGTACAGAATGAATAAGTTTTTTATCGGCTCCCTGAGCAGCACGAACAATAAGAGAAGAAGCAATTGTTTTATCAACGATAAATGCAAAATCACGCCGCACCATTTGAAAAGGCGATAATTTCAAAGGAGAACGGTTCTTTGTTGCTTTTTTCTTTGGTTCTGGAATTTGATCGAGAAAAATTTCAAAACCGCATAAAGGACCACTGATATCTAATTTTTCTAAAGTCGCTGGATGAAGAACACCAAAAAAACCAAGAATAATCTTTGATCCAAGTTTTATGACTCCTGAACGACCTGGATGATACCAATCGGGGGCTCCAACTTCAATCTGTATTTTTCCAACATCTATATCGCATGCTTCTAAAACGGCTAAAGCATCTGCTTTGGCATCAAAAACATCAACGGCGGCTGCATTTCCATTCCAAAAACGCCCAGCGCCTTCAAATTGCTCCGTACCACGACGAATCCCACTCACAACACGTCGTTGTTTATCAGGGGTATCGCCTTCATAAATGCTGGAAACTTCAAACAAAGCAAGATCAGAAAAACCACGATCAGCATTTCTCTGCGCTGCCATAAGCAAACCAGGTAAAAGAGAAGGACGCATCACTGACATATCAGTGGCAATAGGATTGACCAATTTAAGCTCCGCTTGACCTCCCCCAAAAGCAAGAGCCTGATTTTCAGAGATAAAAGACCAGGTTACCGCTTCTTTCATACCGCGATGTGCTAGAGCCAAACGGGTAGCGCGTGAACGAATTTGCACGCATGTTAAAACATGATCTTTTTCTTCTGCGAAGTTTTCCAAAGGAATAGGCTTAATTTTATCTAACCCATAAATCCTCATAACTTCTTCGACCAAATCGGCTTTACCCATAATATCAGGGCGCCACGATGGCACTTTTACTGTAACGATATCTCCTTTTCCCTCAATGCAAAATCCAAGTTTCGTTAAAATAGAAATGACTTTTGCAGGCTCTATGTCCAAATGTGTCAAACGTTTAATTTCAGAAAAAGGAAAAGCGATCTGTTTTGTTTCTTGTTGCTGATAGCCAACAGTTTTCGCCTTAGAGACTTCACCACCACAAAGACGTAAGACCAATTCTGTTGCAATCTCAAGCCCTGTTTCCATAAAAGCTGGATCAACACCGCGTTCAAATCGATAACGTGCATCACTGATAAGACCTAATGTTCGCCCTGTTTGTGCGATGCTTTGTGCATTCCAAAGCGCCGATTCAATAATAACGCGCCGTGTTGTTTCATCACAACTCGTTCTTTCACCACCCATAATACCGGCAATCGAAACAACACCTTCTTCATCTGCAATAACACAATCTTGAACGCCCAAATGATAGATTTTTCCATTAAGTGCTTGAAGCTGTTCCCCTTCACGACCACAACGTACATACAAATTGCCTTTAATCTTATCCGCATCAAAAACATGGAGCGGACGACCAAGGTCAAAACAGATATAATTGGTTATATCAACAAGTGCATTAATCGGTCTCAAACCAATTGCATTCAAACGTTGTTGCATCCATTGCGGTGATGCGCCATTTTGAACATTACACACCTCGCGCCAAGAAAAGCCTAAACATAACGATGAAGTTTGCGAAAAATCTAATGAAACGTTGAGAGGGGTATCAAAGGAAGCTGCAAATTTTGGTAAAGACAATTCTTTTAATTGTCCCATTCCAGCAGCAGCAAGATCACGGGCAATACCACGAACACCTGTGCAATCAGAGCGATTGGGGGTCAAACCAATATCAATGATTGGATCATCGAGACCAGCATAAGCTGCAAATGAAACCCCAATAGGACTGTCTTCTGGAAGTTCGATAATGCCATCGTGCTCATTTGATAATTCAAGCTCAGCTTGTGAACACATCATCCCAAAACTCTCAACACCGCGGATTTTTCCTACAGATAATGTCACATCGAGTCCTGGAATATAGGTGCCTGGTCGTGCAAGGACACCAACAAGCCCAGCACGTGCATTGGGCGCACCACAGACAACTTGAACAGGTGTAGCAGTTCCCGTATCTACTGAGAGAATCTGAAGTTTATCTGCATCAGGATGTTTTATCGCTGTTAAAACTTTTGCAATCACAAAGTTTTTTAAAGAAGAGCGATCATCAACGTGATCAATCTCAAGACCGATAGCTGTTAATTTCTCGCAAATTTCATCTAAAGATGCATCTGTCTCTAAGTGATCTTTTAACCACGACAAAGTAAATTTCATTTTAAAACCTCACAGGAAAGCGATGATAAGATCACACATTATCTATTAGGAAAAAAAGCAGGCATATCAAAGCAACGAAAGCCATAATGGTCTAACCAGCGCAGGTCAGCATCAAAAAAAGCCCGTAAATCAGGCATACCGTATTTCAACATGGCAATACGATCAATGCCCATTCCCCATGCAAAGCCTTGATATTCATCGGGATCTAAACCAACATTTTTTAACACATGAGGATGCACCATTCCGCATCCTAGAATTTCCAACCAATCCTGTCCTTCGCCAAACTTTACTTCTGAACCAGAACGATCACATTGAATATCCACTTCCATAGACGGTTCAGTAAAAGGGAAAAAAGAGGGACGAAAACGCATTTTTACCGAAGAAACTTCAAAAAATTCTTTACAAAAGGTTTCATGCAGCCACATCATGTGGGCAATGGTGGAGGTTTTATCAATGACAAGACCTTCAACCTGATGAAACATGGGCGAATGCGTTGCATCTGAATCCATGCGGTAAGTTTTTCCAGGAATAATGATCCGTATCGGCGCTTTTTGTTTTTCCAGCGTGCGAATTTGTACGGGTGATGTATGGGTCCGCAATAATTTGCGTTTTCCCATTTTATCAACATCAAAAAAGAAGGTGTCATGCATTTCACGTGCTGGATGCCCTTCAGGAAAATTCAATGCGGTAAAGTTATAATAATCTGTTTCAATATCTGGGCCCTCTGCAAGGGAAAAGCCCATTTTTGTATAAATGGCGATAATTTCTTCAATTACTTGTGAAATAGGATGAATACGCCCCCGTTCCATAGGCGAAGAGCGAACAGGCAAGGTAATATCAACCGTTTCATGAGAAAGGCGTGCATCCATTGTTTGTTTTTTTAGCAGATCACGCTTTTGTGTCCATAATTCTAAAATATGATTTTTTAATCCATTAAGGACTGGTCCAGCTTTTTGGCGCTCGCTAGCCTCCATTTTTCCTAATGCTTTTAATTTTTCAGAGATGCTTCCCTTTTTACCTAATGCTGCAATACGCACTGCTTCAAGTGCCTGTTCATCACTAGCGGCCTCTAAAGCTAAACAAATTTCTTGTTCCAGACGCTCAATATCGTTCATATTTTTGCCTATTTTTTTAATAAAGAAAAACCCGCACTCGCCATAGCCAGTACGGGACCTCGAATAAATAAACGCTTTAAGAGAACACGACTGGCTTACTTGACAGCGCCTTCAAAAGCATTAGGTGTTGTCTCTTTTAAATATTCTAAAGCTTTTTTTGCTGAAGCAACTAAAGCAGAAAATGCTTCCGCCTCATAGATTGCTATATCTGAAAGAACTTTACGATCAACTTCAATACCGGCTTTTGATAGACCATCAATAAAACGTCCATAAGTTAAACCTTCTGCACGAACAGCCGCATTAATTCTCTGAATCCACAAAGCACGGAAAGTACGTTTTCTATTTTTGCGATCACGATAAGCATACTGTTTTGAACGATCAACGGCTGCCTTAGCTGCACGAATGGTATTTTTACGACGACCGTAAAAACCTTCAGCTTGTTTTAGAACTTTTTTGTGCTTAGCGTGCGCTGTCACACCTCTTTTCACACGTGCCATATTATATTCTCCTCAAAATCAAAAGCGTAAGGTTTAAAGACCATTTGGCAAATAATGCTGAACAACTTTTTTGGCATCTTGTTCACACAAAACCATCGTTCCACGCGCATCACGAATAAATTTATTCGAACGCTTAATCATGCCATGGCGCTTACCAGCAGCTGCTACTTTAATTTTGCCTGACGCAGTGATTTTAAACCGCTTTTTAGCGGATGATTTGGTCTTCATCTTGGGCATTTTGCTACTCCATACATTAATTGATTCAATCAAACATCCTATCTATTCAAGCGGACCAACGCTTGAATAAGCATTTAAGCAGCCACGGCATGCCCTGCCGGGCGGCTCTCCAAAAATGCTTTCATAAGCTAGTCTATACAAAATAGCAAGAGCGTATTACAAAAAAATCGGCGCTCCATTGCCTTGAATTTCAACCAAAGGTGCCGGAATAGCATTTGTTTTGCTTGCGGCTTTACATAAGTCGGCAATAATACATTGCGTACATTGTGCTTTACGTGCTTGACAAATATAGCGTCCATGTAAAATAAGCCAATGATGTGCATGACGAAGATAGTGAACCGGTATAATTTTTAATAATTTTTTCTCAACAATCTCTGGTGTTTTTCCAGGTGCCAAACCAAGGCGATTGCTTAAGCGAAAAATGTGGGTATCAACCGCCAATGTAGGCTGACAAAAGGCAATATTTAAGACAACATTCGCTGTTTTGCGTCCCACGCCTGGAAGGGCCATAAGTGCTTCACGCTTATCAGGGACTTGACCGCCATATTGATCAATTAAACAGTTAGAAAGTGCATAAACATTGTGTGCTTTTGCACGCCAAAGACCAATCGAACGGATATGATGCGCGATTTCTTCTTCTCCTAATGCAACCATTTTTTCCGGTTGATCAGCAAGGCGAAAGAGTTCTTTTGTCGCTTTATTAACGCTTACATCTGTCGCTTGAGCTGAAAGAACAACGGCAACCAAAAGCGTAAAAGTATTTATATAGTTAAGATCACTCCTAGGGGTTGGGCGTTGCACAGAAAAACGGCGAAATATTTCTGCAATTTCATCTTCATGATAGAATATACCAGATAAATTTCGCATCTTTGACACATTTATGGTATTTCGAGGTATTTTTATGTTACTTTGAGGCATTGAAATCTCTTAATCTTCTCTCTTGAAGTTGTCATTCGTGCTCGCCATATGAGAAGAATGCAGCGAACACTTCATATAGAGTTTGGTCAAGTAAAGTCGCTTTAAAGAGGATACTCATGAATGACTGTGACACCTTTCTCCAATCCTTTTCTTTTAGGATTTGAAACTGTAGAAAAAATATTACAACGTATCGGTAAAGCTGATGAGGCTTACCCAGCCTATAATATTGAACGTTTACATAAAAACGATGATGCAAATCATATCCGGATAACTTTGGCTGTTGCTGGATTTAAGATTAATCATCTTAATATTTTGCTCGATGATAATCAATTGGTTATTCATGGTAAACAAACAGACAATCAAAATCATCAATATTTATATCGCGGTATAGCCGCGCGACAATTCCAGCGGACCTTTGTTCTCGCGGAAGGGATGCACGTCACAAATGCCGAGTTGAAAAATGGTCTTTTATCAATTAATCTGTATAAACCAAAATTAAAAAAAGAAATAAAACAGATTCCAATTAAAGTCAGTAGTGGTGAGTCATAAAAGTTAAGGCGTAAAGGAACAGTGAAATGGGAGAACATAAACAAAACTTGTCGTTTCAGAATACGTCCTACTCTGATACGGGACAAATTGCCTATTTAAAAAAGGTTTGTACGGATGATTTGGCTAAAAATTTTCCAGATCTTCCCCCCATGACCCCAGGCATTACCGTATGGGCACTTTTTGGTGAAACAGGTTATCCTATCATTTTATCCGATGAACGCTCTATTGCCCTTGCTGGAGCCAATGAGCATGAGCTCCGAATTGTAACTCTGCACTAGATTGCGCTTTACGAGAAAGAACTTAAGCTCTTTATAAATTCTATCCGTTTTTTCTCAATTAAAGGGTATTAAGCTGTTTAGCGGTGTTGTTGGATTTTTTCCTTCTTTTGTTGGTGAGGGGAGGCGCTGTTTTGGTATCGTGCAGAGGAAAACTAAAAGGATTGGCATCCTTCTGCAATTTGCGTTATCACTCAATAAAATATTGATGAATATTCATAATTATTTTTTTCAATTGGAATGAGAATCCCGAGAATCATGAAATTTTTTCGTTTAAAGTTCTCTTATATTGAACAATTTAAATTACTTGTTTGTTGGTTATAAGCAGAGTTTGCGTGTAGGTAAAAATACGTGAAGAAAGGAATACTCCTCGTATGAATTGTCTTAATTGCCAAGGACTTTTGCAATATTGGGGATGAGTAAAATGTATGATTTTTCCAAATTTTTCTTTACATGAGTGTAAAGGTAGTGGTGCTCTATAAGTTTTATTTATTTATGGGGCTTTTATACTACTCACGGGCTTGGTGATGAAACAGGCCAGAGCGTATTGAGGGATACTTCTTTAAAACGAGTGCGTGAATTGGTAGGACAAGTGTATTTTGTTAGCTATTCTGTTCTTCGTGAGGGATGTGGCTTTATTGAAGAATGTGAAAAATAAAAGCATGAGACAATGTGTCATCATTATTTAAGATATTGCTATGGATGCTTTTGAAAGGCGTAAAGCTGAAATGTAAGGAGATGGTAAGTTTTTATACCATTAGGTTTTCATATTCTTTACCAATAAGGCTGTTTTCTTGTTTCAGAAATTATGCAAACAGATTGGTGCAATATACTCACTAAATCTGGCGTGTAAAAAATCTGGAACAGTTTGTGTTGTACTGAATTGTTTTGATATTTGTCTCAAACGTGCAGTTGTGTTTGGATTATATATTGATGAACAGGTAATAAAAAAATAAATCTTTATTACTTTATGAGAAAGTTTATACAGTACTTCTTTTAATTTTTGTGCTTCAAAAGCCTCAATACAAGGTATTTTTCTCTTTTGAATATTAAAGCTCTTGTTTTTAGAGTGAAGTTACAGCACAACAAGTAAAATGGAATTATTTGAGGGGAAAAAAAATAATGCCTTCTTACCGTTCAAGAATATCGACACACGGGCGTAATATGGCAGGAGCTCGCGGTCTTTGGCGTGCAACAGGGATGAAAGATACGGATTTTGGTAAACCCATTATTGCGATTGCGAATTCTTTTACACAATTTGTACCAGGGCATGTGCATTTAAAAGATCTTGGACAATTGGTTGCACAACAGATAGAAATTGCCGGAGGTGTTGCAAAAGAGTTTAACACCATTGCTGTCGATGATGGAATTGCAATGGGGCACGATGGAATGCTTTATTCTTTGCCCTCACGTGAAATTATTGCTGATTCTGTAGAGTATATGGTCAACGCTCATTGTGCGGATGCTCTTGTCTGTATTTCTAATTGTGACAAAATTACTCCTGGAATGTTAATGGCTGCTTTACGGTTGAATATTCCAACAATCTTTGTTTCAGGCGGTCCTATGGAAGCCGGTAAGATTAAATGGAAAGATCAAGATTTAAGGGTTGATTTGGTTGATGCTATGGTCGCCGCTGCTTCAGAACACAATTCAGAAGAAGAGGTTGCTGAAATGGAGCGTGCTGCTTGTCCTACATGTGGTTCTTGTTCAGGAATGTTTACGGCCAATTCTATGAACTGCTTAACGGAAGCCTTAGGGCTTTCGCTTCCCGGAAATGGATCAGTGCTCGCAACACATAGAGATCGGCAGATGCTTTTTGAAGAAGCTGGAAGGCAGATTGTTGCATTGGTCAAGCGTTATTATGAAAAAGATGATGAAACAGTTTTGCCACGCTCTATTGCTTCACGCAAGGCTTTTGAAAATGCCATGACCGTTGATATTGCCATGGGGGGATCAACCAATACAGTACTGCATCTTTTAGCAGTGGCGCAGGAAGGTGAGGTGGATTTTACCATGACGGATATCGATCATCTTTCACGTCGTGTTCCGGTTTTATGCAAGGTTGCTCCTGCTGTTGCGAATGTCCATATGGAAGATGTTCATCGCGCAGGTGGTATTATGGGGCTTTTAGGTGAACTAGATGCGGCGGGACTCATTGATACATCAACTTATACGGTTCACGCAAAAACGATGAAAGAAGCTCTTGATCTTTGGGATATAAAACAGACCAATGAACCAACAGTTTGTGCATTTTATCGTGCTGCTCCAGGGGGGATTCCAACACAGAGAGCTTTTAGCCAATCTTGTCGCTATGAGACTCTTGATCTTGATCGTGAAAAAGGTGTGATTCGTGATAAGGAACATGCCTATTCACAAGATGGAGGATTGGCAGTTCTTTATGGAAATCTCGCTAAAGATGGCTGTATTGTAAAAACAGCGGGTGTTGATCAATCAATTTTGTCCTTTAAAGGTCCAGCAAGAATTTTTGAAAGTCAAGATTCAGCTGTCTCAGCTATATTAACGGATAAAATTAAAATAGGTGAAATTGTTTTAATCCGTTATGAAGGACCACGGGGGGGACCTGGAATGCAAGAAATGCTTTATCCTACCAGTTATCTCAAATCTAAAGGATTGGGCAAGGTTTGTGCACTTGTTACAGATGGACGTTTTTCAGGGGGTAGCTCAGGGCTCTCGATAGGACATGTTTCACCAGAAGCGGCTGAAGGAGGAGAAATTGCGTTGGTGGAAGAAGGGGATATCATAGAAATTGATATTCCAAATCGTAGCATTCATATATTGGTTGATGACGTTGAGATGAAGCAGCGTCGTGCTAAAATGGAAGCAAAAGGAAAAGGCGCTTGGCAACCCGTTGAGAAGCGTCAGCGTAAAGTTTCCAAGGCTCTCAAAGCCTATGCTGCGATGACAACATCAGCTGCAAAGGGTGCAGTTCGTAATATTTGACGAGTGAAGGGTGCGTCTTATAAAAAGAGAAGGGGCTCCGATTTTTTGCACGATATGCTAAGCAGATCGTTCTCTGAGTTTACGAATATATCATATGATCGGCAATCAAGGGAAAGCTTCTAGAATCTGGACTGTTTTCAAATCAGATTCGAGTGAAAATCTTCATTTTTTGAGATGCGGGAAGGAGTT
The DNA here is from genome assembly GCF_002777915.1 of Bartonella tribocorum. Taxonomy (GTDB): domain Bacteria; phylum Pseudomonadota; class Alphaproteobacteria; order Rhizobiales; family Rhizobiaceae; genus Bartonella; species Bartonella tribocorum_A. Next base: position 176,742 of record NZ_NJGE01000001.1, read on the forward strand.
CAAAGGCCTTTTAAGAAAATCAAAAGCAGCAGAATTCACTTATACAACCTATTTAAAAACAGTAAAAGAGCTCTTTATCGTTTAAAATGTGAAGAAAATGGACGACCCATTATTTATGAATTTATCATGCAAAAGTGGGTGGTATTCCAAAACAGACAGCTTTAAACCAAAGCAGCTTTTATGATAAAAATAATTACGATAACAATAATATTGATCGTAAAAAAGTATGATTCATTAAACATGTTTATTCGCAGGAGAGAGAAAATTTCATAATAATCTTTGCAAAAAATGACTGTTTTGTAAAAAGCGTCAATATTGATTAATTTTTTTGTATAAGAGCTAATCTTCAGCTAAGGAAATATGAGAATGCGTCTGATTTTTTCTTTTGATGCTTATCAAAATATGTTGTGCAGAAAAGGAATGAGGATACAGTAAATAACAGTTTCATGCTGGAACATATCAAAAAGGGAACTTTAATTTCTTATTCAGAAAGCTTTTTAATAAGAAAGCATCTGTTTTCTATAGATCGTTATTCTTTTCGAGCTGTTTGAGTTGATAAATTGCTTCTAAAGCTTGCTTAGGGGAGAGCTCATCGGGGTGAATATTTTTTAAAGCTTCGTGAAGTGCATCATGTTTGTTTCTCTCCTCGTTGAGGGGCGAGGTTGCTTTAAGAGAAAAGAGTGGTAAATCATCAATAAGTTTATGTCCTTTTCCAGCCATTTCGCCTTGTTCTAGTTGATGGAGGACATCTGTTGCTCGTGTAATAACGGCTGGAGGAAGGCCAGCAAGCTTTGCAACTTGTACACCATAGGATCGATCAGCGGCTCCTGGTGTGACCTCATGAAGAAAAACCACATTACCATCCCAATTTTTGACTTTCATGGTGACATTATGCAGTCTGTCAAGTTTTTCGGTAAGAGCAGTCATTTCATGAAAATGGGTAGCAAGAATAGCACGACAATGGTTAACTTCATGGAGATATTCAACGGCTGCCCAAGCAATAGAAAGTCCGTCAAAAGTTGATGTTCCACGTCCTATTTCATCGAGAATAACAAGAGAATGGTGACTTGCATGATTGAGAATCGTTGCTGTTTCAACCATTTCCATCATAAAGGTTGAGCGCCCCCGTGCAAGATCATCGGAAGCACCGACACGACTAAACAGGCGATCAACGACGCCAATATGTGCTGAAGTTGCTGGAACAAAGGATCCCATTTGCGCCATAATAGCAATGAGAGCATTTTGCCGCAAAAAAGTTGATTTTCCTCCCATATTAGGCCCTGTCAAAAGCCAGATTGCTGCATATTGCTGATTTTCTTGCACAGAGAGATCACAATTATTGGCAACAAAGGGTTCTGCTGCTTGTTTTCGGAGTGCTTGCTCAACAACAGGATGGCGTCCTGCGGTAATATGAAAGGTCAGTGAATGATCAATTTTAGGGCGGCAATATCCTTGCTCTTCAGCAAGATGTGCTAAAGCGACAGAAACATCTAAAATAGCAAGTGCTTCAGCGGCTTTACGAATAAAATCAACTTGTTCAATAATTTCCTGAACAAGAGTATCAAAAATCTCCAGTTCAAGTGTCAAGGCGTGGTTGGCAGCATGGGCAATGCGACTTTCAAGATCAGCAAGCTCTGTTGTCGTAAAACGCATAGCGTTTGCCATTGTTTGCCGATGAATAAAACGTGCTTTGGCTTGTGGGCTATTGGTAAGTGCAGCTGCTTGTATATTGGTGACTTCAATGAAATAGCCTAGAATATTATTATGCTTTATTTTTAGCGTCTTAATATCTGTTTCTTGGGCATATTGTGCTTGAAGCTCAGCAATGACACGGCGTGATTCGTCTCGTAAAGAACGCATTTCATCGAGTTCTTGATGATAATTGGAACGAATAAAACCACCATCACGTTTAAGCAGAGGGAGATCATCGGCCAATGCTTGGTCTAAATGGCAATGTAAAGCAACGGGTAGATTTGAAAACACCTGTTGTATATCACTTATTTCTTGAGGCAGAAGCTCATTATTAAGAAGCTGATGAATTTCACGAATGATTTCAAAGCCACGCTGAATTGTTGCCATATCACGAGGACCTCCCCGTCCAAGAGCGAGACGTGAAACAGCGCGGGGCATATCTGGTCCCCCTTTTAAAGTGAGCTTTATCGCTTCTGCAAGCGAAGGATTACGGAGAAAAAAATCGATAGAATCCAAACGCGTATCAATCGCTGAAGGGGTGGTAAGAGGAGCAATAAGGCGATCGATGAGAAGACGAGAGCCTCCTCCTGTTACAGTGCGATCAATAGCTTTTAATAAGCTTCCATCCCGTTGACCTGATGTCGTTCGAATAAGCTCAAGGCTTAGTCTGGTTGCAGCATCAATAAAAAGGGTAGCACTTTCATTTTGGCGCTCAGGTTGCATGAGGGGAGGACGATGCGTGATTTGTGTTTTTTCGATATAACGAATAGCCGCCACGATGGCAGAGAGTTCACAGCGTGAATAATCGGCAACACCTTCAAGCGTTGAAAGTTTGAAATAAGCGCAAATATCGCGTTCAGCGGTGAGGGTATCAAAGAGACAAGCCGGTTGAGGTGAAACGATACGATCAAGAACATTAAAAAGTGATTTGTGCGATTTATCATAAAAAAAAGAATCAGCGACAATGATTTCTTGCGGATCCACGCGCATAATATCTGCTAAAAGTTTTTCTTGGCGACTTTCTGTTACACGAAATATGCCTGTGGAGATATCAATCCAAGAAAGGGCAAATTCTTCTCCATCGCCGGTTTTTATACGGGAAAGTGTCATCAAATAATTTGCGCGTGTTGGATCAAGGAGTTTTTCTTCTGTTATTGTTCCAGGGGTTACAAGGCGCACAACATCCCGCCGAACAACAGATTTTGAGCCTCGTTTTTTTGCTTCAGCAGGATCTTCTGTTTGTTCACAAACAGCAACGCGATAACCACAAGCAATCAGTTTTTGCAAATAATCGTCTGCGGCATGAACGGGGACACCACACATAGGGATATCTTTCCCTAAATGTTTTCCGCGTGCTGTGAGTGTGATTCCTAAAGCCTGAGCAGCTTCAATTGCATCATTAAAAAACAATTCATAAAAATCCCCCATTCGGTAAAAAAGAAGGGAATCATGATGGACGGCTTTGATTTCTATATATTGCTCCATCATAGGTGTAAGACGTTCTTGAGAAGAAGTAGATGAGGAGGCAGGCTGTGGAATTAAATTATTTTGATGGTCGTTTTTTTTATCCATTTTTACGTGGCCTGTTCCCGTTCAGTGAAGTTTTTACTCTTTTTTTGTTTACTTCGATATTTATTTATCTCTAAATTGAAACACATCATCAGATTTGCTAAGGCAAAGAATAGCGATTTTTAACATATGAATCAAACTTAACGACTATATGCATTATCAAGCAAAATTTACACTGTTTTTGGAGAAAATAAAGTGAGATGAAAAAGAGCGAGCAGGATCAAAAAACACCTCAGATGATTTATAGTGCGAGCGAACGAGAAGCTCTAGATTTTCATAGTCGTGGTCGACCAGGAAAGCTTGAGATTGTTGCAACAAAGTCTATGGCAACACAGGATGATTTAGCGCTTGCTTATTCACCAGGTGTTGCTGTTCCAGTTAAGGCAATTGCTCAAAATCCGGCACTTGCTTATGATTATACAGCAAAAGGTAATCTTGTTGCTGTTATTTCAAATGGTACAGCTATCTTAGGGTTAGGCAATTTAGGTGCCCTTGCCTCTAAACCGGTTATGGAAGGCAAAGCAGTACTCTTTAAGCGTTTTGCGGATATTGATTCCATTGATTTAGAAATTGATATCAACGATACGGAAAGCTTTATCAATTTGGTGCGTCATTTAGAACCTTCTTTTGGTGGAATCAATCTTGAAGACATTAAGGCGCCTGAATGTTTTATGATTGAAAGTCGCCTGCGTGAGGTGATGAAAATTCCTGTTTTTCACGATGATCAACATGGTACAGCAATCATTGTGGCTGCTGGTGTTCTCAATGCTTTGACTTTAACAGGACGCGATATGCAAAATACGCGGTTAGTCTGTAATGGTGCTGGTTCTGCTGGGATTGCTTGTATTGAACTGATTAAAGCGATGGGCTTCCGTTCTGAAAATATCATATTATGTGATACAAAGGGTGTGGTTTATGAAGGTCGTAAAGAGGGAATGAATCAGTGGAAATCGGCGCATGCTGTTCGAACGGATAAACGTACGCTTATGGAAGCAATGGAAGGGGCAGATATATTTTTCGGGGTTTCTGCTAAAGGTGCACTGACCCCTGAAATGGTAAAATCTATGGCACCACAGCCAATTATTTTTGCTATGGCTAATCCTGATCCAGAAATTACACCGGAAGAGGTTTTACAAGTGCGTCAGGATGCCATTGTCGCAACAGGGCGTTCCGATTATCCAAATCAGATTAATAATGTTCTCTGTTTCCCTTATATATTTCGTGGTGCACTTGATGTGCGTGCAACGGTTATTAATGAAGACATGAAAATTGCTGCGGCAAGGGCTCTTGCCGATTTAGCGCATGAGGAAGTTCCTGACAGCGTTGCAGAAGCCTATCGCGGAAAGCGATTAAAATTTGGTCCTGATTATATCATCCCTGTTCCTTTTGATCCGCGTTTATTCACGGTTGTTTCAAGCGCGGTAGCAAAAGCAGCAATAGAAAGCGGTGTTGCGCAAAAGAACATAGATGATTTAGAGGCCTATAAGCGCGATTTGAGTGCGAGACGTGATCCTATTTCTTCGATGATGCGAGGGGTTTATCACCATGTTCGTCAAGCACCAAAACAAATTGTCTTTGCAGAAGGTGAAGAAGAACAAGTCATGCGGGCTGCTGTTTCCTATGTTCACCAAAAATTAGGACAAGCGATTTTGGTTGGTCGTGAAGAGCAAGTAAGAGAAACGGCTGTTATCGCGGGAATTGATCTAGAGCGTGAAGGTATCTCACTGGTGAATGCCAAGCTTTCCCATCGTACAGATGCTTATGCAAATTATCTTTATAAAAAGATGCAGCGTCAAGGCTGGCTGTTGCGTGATTGTCATCGCCGTATCAATAATGATCGAAATTATTTTGCTGCGTGTATGGTGGCACTAGGAGATGCTGATGCAATGGTTACAGGGGTGACACGCAATTATGAAACAGCCCTAGTTGATATCCGTCGGGCAATTGATGAAAAACCAAAAGAACGATTGATTGGTATTTCAATGGCTATTTGTCGTGGCCGAACTGTATTTATTGCGGATACTGCTGTTTATGAAAATCCTAATGCTGAAGAGCTTGCGGATATAGCAGAACAAACGGCTTCGTTTGTGCATGGATTTGGATATCAACCAAAGGTTGCATTCTTGGCGTTTTCTACATTTGGTTATATGAAAGGAAAGGTTACACAGCAAATTCAGGATGCGATTAATATTTTGCATGAGCGTAAAGTTGATTTTGAGTTTGATGGAGAAATGAGTGCTGATGTAGCGCTTAATTCCAAATTGATGCAGCAATATCCATTTATGGGATTAACAGAGCCCGCTAACATTTTGGTTATGCCTGGATATCACGCGTCTTCCATTGCGAGCAAAATGTTACAAGAACTTGGTGAAGCAACCATTATTGGTCCTATTTTAATTGGATTGGAAAAATCTGTACAAATTGTACCGTTTAGTGGAAGTGACACAGACGTTGTCAATATTGCAATGCTTGCAGCTTATCATGCGGCAAAAGTTATCTAAAGGAAAAAAGCCCCTCATAGATCATAATATATCAAGGGGCTTTATGATAGCAAAAGAATAAATTTTTAAGATGGCTGTATTTGATTGTCTTTTTGTTCTTCAGCGAGACGCTTCTGGAAGAGGGCTGCAAAATCGATAGGATCAATCCATAAAGGTGGAAAACCACCATTTTGAGTAGCATCAGATATAATTTGGCGAGCAAATGGAAATAAAAGACGGGGACATTCAATAAAGACCAGTGGCATAACATGTTCTTGTGGAATGTTTTTAAGGTGGAAAACACCACCGTAAATCAGTTCTACATGAAATAAGGTTTCAGTGTCATCATTGGCTTTGACGGAGAGAGACAAGACGACATCATAATTGTCATCTCCAATTGGGTTAGCATTGACATTAATATTGATATCAATTTGTGGTGATTTTTCACGCGCACGTAATGAATGAGGAGCACCTGGGTTTTCGAATGATAAATCTTTTAAATATTGCGTTAATACAGCAAAAACCGGCTCTCCACCACTGTTGTTCATTTCACCTTCGGCCATACGACGAACCTCTCTCATTATAATTATATATATTTATTTTAGATCTAAAGATCAAATTGGTTATCATGCCTTGCAAAAGGTTGCAAGGAACGCGCTCTTTAATCTTGATTATTTTTTTCGGTCATTACAGATTTTTTTAGGCAAATTCATTGGTTATCATCATTTTTGCGCCATGGAGATTCTGTTATATCATGAATTTTGTAATCTTCAGCATTAAGATCAATTATTTTTTCAGAGTCATTTTGTCTTTTCGTATTAGGTTTCATGGTGTTTTTTAATGATGTAAAGAAACGCCAAGCAACAGAGCGGATGGGTTTAATAAGAAGTAATATTCCCAAGAGATCAGTTACAAAGCCAGGAAGAATAAGTAAAATCGCACTAAACATGATGCAAGCATCATGAATAATATTGTTTTCTAATGTGCGTCCTTGGATAAGTTCACTTTGTATGTTTTTTAAAAGGCTAAACCCTTGAATTCGCAATAAAACAACCCCAACTACAGTTGTGAGCACAACCAAACTTAAAGTTGCCAAAATGCCAATTTCTTGACCAACAAAGATAAAACCAGCAATCTCAATTAAAAGAATACAGAGAAATATAACGATAAAAAAACGAGGATTTATAGAATAAAGTTTTATCACATGAAAATTTCCTTCTGGATGAGGAGGGGAGAAATTCTTAAGAGTATTCCTTATATAAAATTTATAAAAATATTTGAATGGTAGGATTCCCTATTTTACATATTTATTGATAAATGATATTGACTGCAATGTTTATTACAGACTTAAGCTTTGGAGATTGACAGCGCCCATGGAATTTGACGTTATACTTGTCATCGCTCTTGTTGTTATGGTTGTTATTTTTGTGCAACTCCGCAGTGTATTAGGGAAGCGAATTGGGTTTGAAAAGCCTCCCTTTGATCCTTATTCACGTCGCTCTAAAAAACAAGCTGATGCAGAAACGACAGATAATATTGTTTCGTTCCCTCATCAAAAAAATTCACAAAAAGGCGATTTTAGGGAAATTGATGAGATTGCACCAGAGGGAAGTATTTTGAATAAAAATTTGCGCGCATTGCGTAGGATTGATCCTCATTTTTCTCCTCAACTTTTTATAAAAGGTGCGCAAATTGCTTATGAGATGATTGTAACAGCTTTTGCCAAAGGTGATCGCAGTCAACTTAAAAGCTTGCTTTGTCAGGGCGTTTTTGAGAGTTTTTGTTCTGCTATTGAGCAACGCGAAAAAAACAAAGAAAAAATAGAGTTTACTTTTGTTGGAATTAATAAAATCGAGTTTGTCGCTGCGGCAATACAAGAAAAGGACGAAATTTTAACGATACGTATTATCAGCGAGATGATTTCTGTTACTTATAATGAACAGGGCGAGCGTATAGATGGTGATCCCGATGCGATTGTGGAAATTAGAGATATTTGGACGTTTGTTCGCAATAGCCTATCGCCGGATCCAAACTGGAAGCTTTTTGCTACAGAAGATGAAAATTAAAGTACTTTTTTCTTTCATAAGTACTCAATGATTTATGAGAAATTGAAATGTCCTCAAGTGAATGGAGACAAAAAAGAAGTTTATTGGCTTCACGAGATCGCCTTTTATGGGAGATGGTTTGTCGTACGACAACACCGCTTCATGGTAAGAGGCTCTCTTCTATTTCAGAAGCGATTCCAAATATTAATGATAAAAAACAGAGCATAACTCAAATCTCTCCAGTTTCTCAGGAAAATCAACAACATTTGACAATTATTAAAAAAGAGAAGAGAGCAGTTACACAAGCACATAAAATTCATTTCTTTGATCGTGTTGCACATCGTAAAATTTCCCAAGGTCGTTATCCTATTGAGGCGCGTCTTGATCTTCACGGTTATATGCAGGAAGAGGCTTATTTTTTCTTAAAAAAATTTTTACAATCTTCTCAGCAGAATGGTTTGCGTTATGTTCTTGTGATTACAGGAAAAGGCCGATCCATTGGGAGTGATGGGGCGTTGTATAGATTTGTTCCGTATTGGTTATCAACACCAGCTTTTCGGTATTATGTTCATGCATTTGAGCAAGCAGCGCGCCAGCATGGCGGTGAAGGTGCGCTTTATGTTTGGTTGCGTCGTTTTGTTGTGTCGGAAAAAGAAATATGATGCTATTTGTAGTCGTTTTAGGTTTAATATTGATTTCAAAAAATATCGTATATTATTGATCATCAAAGGATATGATAACATATTAATTTATAATTTCCGTCTATTGCATAAGAGCCTTGAATACACATTTCTTGTTCTCAATTTTTTATAAAGAACTAGTAAAGACTATTCGTCTTACACACTGCGCATTGCATCATGCTTTTTTGTTTATAGCGTGTCTTTTTGGATCACGCTCTTCACGTAAAACAAAACGCTGTCAAGTAGAATACACTTATGTTGCATATTCACGTGCTTATTTTAGAGAAATATCTCTTAATACTTTCAAGCATATTCCATGGCAGGACACAAAAAATAGTAATCTCCATAAAGTGTAAAAATTGATTATATTCCCATCTTTACGCCTAATAAAAGTGCAAGCCGGAAACATCACACCTTTGCTAGTCCTTAATATTGCGAAACCCTTGGCATTTGATAGGGGTTATAAGAGGTTCTTGTCTTTAAGTGTTTTTACTCTACATGGCTCCTTTCGCTTGTGACGTGTAAGCAAAAGATTTTGATTGATTCAATATAAGGGAGCTCAAAATGAGAAAGATATGTGTGAATTTCACTCAGGTTGCTAATTGATAAATTATTTTTATAAACCATGTCATTCCTCTATTAAGTATACGAAGAATAAAAACATGATAAATTGAGAAACTGCATTATACAAAAGATATTCCTATGAATAGTTTTAAAAGCAGTACAACTAAATTAAAGAGAATCATAAAAATAAATTAAGAACATGACCTAACATATAGCTGCACAATTGCACTAAAAAATACAATTTCGTTGAATATTTTCAGGAAGAAACGTTCTCATTCATTGAAAGTTTCATCAAATTTTTTATCTCATAAAGCTTTGATCATTGAAGTTTAATAATGAGACGCAAAAAGCGCCGAATCTGAAATGATATCGTGGGTCTTATATTCTTATTCGCCGTCTTTCAGATATTGGCTGAAACGCTAGCTTAGCATGAAAAGCACAGTAGGGGCTATTTTCATCAGAATCGGCGCCACAAAAATGGAAATCGGCTGATAAGGGATCGCCAACCGGCCATCTACATGTATTTTCACTCAATTGTAGCAGATTAAGTTGACGTGATATAGGTACCACTACATTAGATTTTGTAGACATATCAACTTCTTTTACTTCTTCTGCTACAAACTCTGTTTTTAAAGCTGTTTCTTCAACGTTGACAGATGATGTGCTTATTGGCGATACGGTGGATGTGTTGCGACGCGTACGTGGAGATGATGAGCTGCTTGCTGCAGGCGTTTTTTGCACACGCGCGCTTCCTGGTGCTGTTTTGCCACGCCCTGGCAACTTTAATCGATGCACTTTACCGATGACTGCATTTCTGCTGACACCACCTAATTGAGCAGCAATTTGACTTGCACTTAATCCTTCACTCCAAAGCTTCTTAAGAAGCTCAACGCGTTCACATGTCCAACCCATATCAGCACTCCATTTCAATTACACCACTGAGATGCTTCCCCTTTACATCTTCAAATGTTTCAATAATGTTTTCAATGCGCTGAATGAAAGAAATTTACACTCTAAGTGAGCATAAGAAAATCATCCAACCTGTGGAACTTACAAATCAAAACATATCATCTTGCTTAACTTAGTGTAAATTACAATATGCACTCACTCCATGACAAGAGTCTTTACCTCTTGAAGAGTTTATTTAGAATGTTTTCCCCAACTTGCAAATCAATTATAGGTTAAACGCTCACTTTTGTTTAAGGTTTTTCTCAAAAATTTTTACTTGTAGAACCTTCATTGACTTTTTTTCAATTGGTGTAATGATCCATTCCATAGGTATGGTCATTAATCGAGTGAAATGTTTAAAGCACTGTAACGAAATGTATCATGTTGTTTTATTTGTAGTGTTATTTTGCATATATATTGAAAAGGTTAAAATATAAAGGGAATTATAATGGGTGCCATCTCTATACAACCACTTTATGAATGCTTTGCACGACGAAATTTGCATTTTGAACAGGGGCATGGTGTATGGCTTATTTCCGATAAAGGAGAACGTTATCTTGATTTCACATCTGGCATTGCTGTTAATGCATTAGGGTATGCCCATCCTAAATTGGTTGATACGCTTAAAAGACAAGCTGAAAAACTTTGGCATGTTTCTAATCTTTTTCAGTCTCCTGAACAAACAGCTCTTGCCACGCGGCTTTGTGCAAATAGTTTTGCGGATAAGGTTTTTTTCTGCAATTCAGGTACTGAAGCATTGGAATGTGCCTTTAAAACGGCACGCCATTATTACTATGCTGCCGGTCATTCAGCGCGCATTGAAATAATTACTTTTGAAGGGGCATTTCATGGACGGACACTTGCAGCACTTGCTGCGACTGGGCATGAAAAATATCTTGAAGGCTTTGGTCCTAAAGTGGGTGGATTTATTCAAGTCCCTTTTTGTGATGAAAGCGCTTTGTGTAACACTATTAATAAAAATACAGCCGCTATTCTTATTGAACCCATTCAAGGAGAAGGAGGAATACGAACGGTTTCTCATGAATATTTAAGATTTTTGCGCAAAATCTGCGATGATAATGGCCTTTTGTTGATTTTTGATGAAGTCCAAACGGGCATGGGCCGAACAGGAAAGCTTTTTGCTTATGAATGGAGTGATGTCACACCTGATATTCTTACCCTCGCAAAAGGATTAGGAGGTGGATTTCCATTAGGCGCTTGCCTTGCAACGGATAAAGCTGCAAAAAGTATGATACCTGGAACTCATGGTTCAACCTTTGGAGGAAATCTTCTTGGGATGGCTGTAGGAAATAGTCTTCTTGATATCCTGTTAGAGCCAAGTTTTCTTAACCATGTTCAGCGCATGGGGGATAGACTGAAAAGCGGACTTTTGCATATTCTCAATGTCTATCCCGATATTATCTGTGCCGTTCAGGGGATGGGTCTTATGGTGGGCATCCAGTGTGTTGTTTCTGCAAATCTTGTCGTTAATGCTTTGGAAAATGAATATCTCTTAAGTGTTGCAGCCAACAACAACGTCGTGCGCTTATTGCCTCCTCTTATTATTAGGGAAGAAGAAATAGATGAAAGTTTGCATCGTATTGAAAAAGCAATAGCTTATCTTTCGCAGATCAATAAAGAAGGGAAAATATCATACACATGACAAAAGCTCTTCGTCATTTCACGGACTTATCGATTTTAACGCCAGCAATAGCACGCGCACTGATCGATTATGCAAAAATCCTTAAAGCATCTTTTAAAGCAGGGGAAAGTTCAAAACCTTTTATAGGTAAAACACTTGCGATGATTTTTGAAAAACCATCTACACGAACCCGTATTTCATTCGATATCGGTATGCGCCAGCTTGGGGGAGACACAATCATGCTCACAGGGGCAGAGATGCAGCTTGGTTATAGTGAAACCATAGCTGATACGGCACGCGTTTTATCCCGCTTTGTAGATATCGTGATATTGCGGACAACAAAACATCAACGTATGCTTGAATTAGCACAATATGCACAAATTCCTGTCATTAATGCCCTTACAGATGATACACATCCTTGCCAAATTCTAGCAGATATCTTAACCTATGAAGAGCATCGAGGGCCAATTACTGGAAAAATATTTGCATGGCTGGGGGATGGTAATAATGTGCTCCATTCCTTAATTGAAGCTGCAGCTCTTTTTAATTTTCATTTACGTGTTGCTACTCCAAAAGGTAGTGAACCACAAGAGCAGTTTATACATTGGGCACGTGAGCGGGGAGCACATCTTACGCTAACCCATAATCCTCAAAAAGCCGCTCAAGATGCTGATTGTATTATGACTGATACATGGGTTTCCATGGGACAAGAATTTCGTGCTCGCAGTCATTCCATTTTTCAGCCATATCAAGTCAATGAAGCTCTCATGAAATTAGCAAAACCTGATGCGCTTTTTATGCATTGTCTTCCAGCTCATCGTGGTGAAGAGGTTGTCGATATTGTGATTGATGGACCACATTCAGTCGTGTTCGATGAAGCTGAAAATCGTCTTCATGCTCAAAAAGCAATTCTTTCTTGGTGTTTACAAGATGCATTTTTCTCTCCACAATAGCCTACCTACAACAAATTATAATAAAAGGTAAAGCCATGAGTGAACAAGTGAAAGAAGAAGTCTTTCTCAACAACAACACCTTGCATGAAGATGATACTGTTATCCCTTTTCAAGTCGAAGAACTTGATATTCGTGGACGTGCCGTACAAATTGGGGAAACTTTAAATTCTATTCTTACAAGACATCAATATCCTGAACCAGTTTCTTATCTTCTGGCAGAAGCTTTGCTTTTAACTGTTCTGCTTGGAACTTCTCTCAAGCTTACGGGAAAATTTATTTTACAAACGCATTCCGATGGACCGATTAATATGGTGGTGTGTGATTTTTCTCCTCCTTCCAGTTTACGGGGATATGCTCGTTTTGATAAAGAACAGCTTAAACAAGCCATAGATAATAATCAAACTTCTTCAGAAACACTTTTAGGAAAAGGCACTTTAGCTTTCACGATTGATCAAGGTCCCCACATGCAACCCTATCAAGGGATAGTTGCATTAGATGGATCAAATTTACAAGAAGCTGCTCGTACTTATTTTGATCAATCAGAACAAATTCCTACCGATATCCGTTTGGCTGTTGCTATATTAATCAATCGTGACAACCAAGGAAAACCGCAGAAAAGTTGGCGAGCTGGAGGTATTTTGACTCAATTTTTGCCCCAAGCATCGTCTCATCATAAAATAGATGACCTTCATCAAAAGCAAGAAGAACCGAAAACCCAAACTCAATTAGATCATCAATGGCAAGAAGCTAAAATACTCATGGCAACGATTGAGAGTTCAGAATTAACAGATCCCCAAGTTGGAAGTAAACAGCTCTTATTCCGCCTTTTCCATGAACAAGGTGTGAGAGTTTTTAATCCTTTTTCTCTTATCGATAAATGCTCTTGTTCACGCGAAAAAATTAGAGGAATCCTAGAAGGTTTTCCGGTTGATGAACGCAATAAAATGGTTAAAAATAAACATATTTCAGTGACATGTGAATTTTGCTCAAAAACATATCGTTTTACACCGCAAGAATTTTTGGAAGAAAAAAACTAATCAATTTCATAAAAAAGGATGATTGCAACAAAAGGCCATTATCTTTGCGCTATAGAAAACCTTCAACACAAGCTCATATGAAGCTCTAGAAGCAGCACTTTTCGATGTATATCGATGATCTTTCTGTTGAAATCACGATTCACTCGATATGCTTTATAAAAAAGAGTGCTTTGTAAAATTTCCTAAGAAGAATGAGGATTCGTCTAAATAAAATGGCATGCATAGCATGATAAAATTTTATGTTTTTACAATTCTGCATTATTATATTTTTTAACTTAGAATGTTGCTCATTGTTTTTACGTTTAGACGATTTATAAAAGGTATTTTAGCCTTTTCTTAAACATTTTTTAAAGCAATTTGAAAAAACTCATAGTATTTGATGCTTTAATTTAAGATAAAACCGATAAATTATATTTATAAATCAATATGTTGATTTTTATTTTTCTTCTGTCATGATTGCTTGTTCAATTTTTGGTAGAATTTTTTTTTGATAAATTTGCCATGTTAGAGGACCAACATGTTTAGCGATAATGATGCTTTCTTTATTTAAGAGAAAGGTTTCTGGTGGTCCATATACCCCCCAATCAATGGCCGTATATCCTGAAACATCAAAGCCAATCAATTTAAAAGGATTACCAAAACTATTTAAAAAGTGCAGGGCATTTGCTTTATTATCCTTATAATTAATACCAATCAGATCAAAACGTTTATCTTGTGCAATTTTCATAAGAAGAGGATGTTCTTTGCGACAGGGTAAACACCAAGAACCCCAAAAATTGACCAATGTGATACGTCCTTTAAACTGTTTTGAATTAAGATAACTCTCCTTATCAAGAAGAGGAAGGTGCGTATAGGGGGCAGATTTTCCAGCTAATGCATTTGGAAGAAGAGAAGGATCTTGAGGGTGTTTTTTATCCATAAAGTTGAAAAAAAATACCACGAGAAGAAGAAAAAGCACAAATGGTCCAAAAAGAACAAACAAAACAGGCAAAGATATATTTTTTTTAAGTTTTGGAGGGATGTTCTTCATTGTATTTTTCTCTTTTTAACAGCTCTTTTTTGTTTAGCCGTTGGAGAATTTTTTTTTGGTATAGGGCTTTGCAAAGAATATAGCCAATAAGACAGAGGAGAGATAGTGCAGAAAGCGTATAACTTAAAACAACAATTTGCTCGTGTTTAAGGGTACCAAGGAACAAGTCAATTTTCAAAGATAAGTTTCCTAAAAGTCCACTTTGGATGCCATTTAGGTCGAGCATGATGAAGAGTCCTGTTGTTGAGCACGACGGGATTTTTTAATCTGAAGTATTTGAATATGACGATGATTGATTTCATTTCGCATAGCCATCAAATAGAGCGTAATAAACATAAAGATGAAACAAAATAACATGGTTATAAGGGGCCATAACATAGCACTGTCGATTGTTGGTCCTCCAGCACGTAACAGAGAAGCTGGTTGATGCAATGTATTCCACCAATTAACGGAAAATTTAATAATAGGGATATTAACAGATCCAACAAGGGTGAGAATTGCAGTAGCACGAGCGGCTTTTACTTGGTTGTCAAAAGCACGACCAAGCAGGATAATCGCAAGATAGATAAAAAGCAGAATTAAAACCGATGTTAACCGTGCATCCCATACCCACCATGTTCCCCATGTAGGGTGCCCCCAAAGTGCTCCTGTCATGAGAGCCAAAGCGGTAAAAACTGCTCCAATGGGTGCTCCACACTTGAGAGCCACATCAGCAAGATGATATTTCCAAATAAGATTTCCTAATGCTGCTGCACTCATCATTATATAACAGAATGTAGACAACCATGCGAAAGGTACATGAAGGTACATAATCTTAACAGTCATACCCTGTTGATAGTCATCAGGGGAATGCGTCACGAGAATAAGTCCTAAGATAAGGAAACACAATGTTATGCCGGCGAGCCAAGGTAAAATCACAGTGCTTATTTTCATGAAACGGGCAAAACTTGCAGGGGGTGACCTCATGTTATATGTGTGAGAGAGTTCATTCATAAAATTCATAATAGGCAGAGTTTTGCTATGCGGCAATCATCTTTTATTATTCTGATAAAAGCTTCAACGTTAGAGCGGCGACAAAAGAGCTAAAGAGACTCAAAAAAAGTGAAAAAGCGCTAAGAAGAGCCAATGAAGTGAGAAAAGAGGCATTTGGGTTTGTTGGAGCTGTAGCCGCTGAAACGCCAAAAATCATAATTGGAATGATCCATGGCAAGATAATGATGAAAATAAGAAGAGTGCTATGCAACAATGAGCTTGCAAGTGCTGCTCCTATGGCGCCAATAAAAATAATAGCTGGTGTTCCGCATAAAAGAGTAAGTATTGTTGTACAAGTTATTGTTGCATCTAAGTGGAGCATGAGGGCTAAAATAGGCGTAGCAAAAATGAGAGGAAGCATTGTTCCTATCCAATGGGCGATGCATTTTGTAAAGACAATCAGCATAAAACTTTGTCTTTGTTCTGAAAGGATAAATTGGTCGAGATTGCCATCATCGCGATCAATTTGAAAAAGTTTGTTCAGATTGAGGAGTCCTGAAAGAAGGGCGCCAAACCACAATATTCCTGGCCCTATTTGTGCAAGAATTTTGGGATCTGGTCCAATAGCAAAGGGGGTTATAATTACAACAGCGATAAAAAATAATAGTCCTGTTAGCGAAGAGGCTTGTGGCACTAATAATAGTTTAAGATCACGCCAGAACAGTGCTTTCATTTTTTCTCTCCTAGAGAGGTAAAAATTTTTCCAGAGCGATTGTATGGTTTTCTGGAATGCCTAGAGAATGATGGGTTGCAGCGATAATCATACCACCTTGATTGAGATGACGCTGGAAAATACGAGCAAGGCGTTTTTGAGCATGGTTATCAAGCCCTGATATTGGTTCATCTAAAATCCAAATAGGACGATAGGAGAGCAAAAGGCGGGCAAAAGCAACACGCCTTTGTTGTCCAGTCGACAGGGCTTTAAAGGGTAAATATTCAAGATCGGAAAGTCCAATATCGGCAAGGGCTTCATAGGGGGAATAGAGAGGTTGTCTATAAAACTCTGCCCAAAATTGTAAATTATCCATGACAGATAAGAGGGGTTTCATGGCATTTTGAGGACCAAGATAATGACACGCAGTTGTAACAGGGTATCTTTGTTCATCATAGTCTTTAAGTATGATATGACCTTCACTAGCTTCAAGAAGGCCGACAATGATTCGCAGTAATGTCGATTTTCCAATACCATTTGGTCCGGTGATTGTCATCAATTGCTGTGGAAATAAACGAAAAGAAAGATTTTTGAACAGAATTTCCTCATTTCTGCACGCTGCTAAATCTTTGCCTGATAACACCATGTGATTGCCTATTTTAAATTTTCCTATTCTTTATTGCATTATAGAATAAAAAAACACGTTTTTTTATGCAATTGTCCCTAGAATAGTTCTAGAAATAGTTCTATAAGGGGTGCGTTACATCAAGATCTGGTGTAGAATGGTTTTTGGCGCTGATTTCCGCATTTACCTATGAACGGTGGAGGGGGAAATGGATGGCGGAGGTAATTGCGTCTGCGCTCAGGCTGCGACCTTGACTCGTAGTTTGTGTTGTTCATTCCTGGAAATTGGGTGGTTTTTAGTATGAGGGTGGACAGTCATGACTCACATTGATAGCTTTAATTGTCGCAGAACGTTAAATGTTGGTGGCAAAGAATATACTTATTATAGCTTGATCGAAGCGGAGAAGAATGGACTTGAAGGCATTTCGCGTTTGCCGTTTTCGATGAAAGTTATTCTCGAAAATTTATTGCGCTTTGAAGATGGTCGCACGGTTAAAAAAGAGGATATCCTCAATGTTGCTAAATGGTTAAGCGACAAAGGGAGCGCAGGGGCAGAAATCGCCTACCGTCCTGCACGTGTTCTTATGCAGGACTTTACTGGTGTTCCAGCGGTTGTTGATCTTTCTGCAATGCGTGATGCTATGGTCAAACTTGGTGGTAACGCTGAAAAAATTAATCCTCTCATCCCCGTTGATCTCGTCATTGATCATTCGGTTATTGTTGATGATTTTGGCACTCCCATGGCTTTTAAGGAAAACGTTGAGCATGAATATGAGCGCAATGGTGAGCGTTATCGTTTCCTAAAATGGGGCCAACAAGCTTTTCAAAATTTTCGCGTTGTTCCTCCAGGAACAGGGATTTGTCATCAGGTTAACCTTGAATATCTAGCACAATGCGTGTGGATGAAGGATGAAGAGGGAGATGAGACAGTTTACCCTGACACCTGTGTGGGAACTGATTCGCATACGACAATGGTCAATGGTTTGGGTGTGTTAGGTTGGGGTGTTGGTGGCATTGAAGCTGAAGCGGCAATGTTAGGGCAACCCGTTTCTATGTTGTTACCTGAAGTGATTGGTTTTCGTCTAACAGGAAAACTTAAAGAAGGTGTAACAGCGACCGATCTCGTATTGACGGTGACTCAAATGCTCCGACAAAAGGGCGTTGTTGGTAAATTCGTTGAGTTTTTTGGCCCTGGTTTGGAGCATATGACGCTTGCTGATCGGGCGACGATTGGAAATATGGCACCTGAATATGGAGCAACCTGTGGCTTTTTCCCGGTTGATAAAGAGACAGTGCGTTATCTCAATATGACAGGGCGTGATGAAAATCGGATTGCCTTAGTGGAGGCTTACTCCAAAGCACAAGGGATGTGGCATGATGAAATGGTGGCTAATCCCATTTTTAGTGATACGATTGAATTAGATATGGGAACCGTTGTTCCTTCTATGGCTGGTCCTAAACGTCCGGAAGGGCGTATTGCACTAGAAAATGTTGGGCAAGGTTTTGAGAAGGCATTGGTTGAGGACTATAAGAAAACTTCAGGACAAGATGAGCATTATCAGGTTGAAGGTGAAGAATATACGCTTAGTCACGGTGATGTGGTGATCGCTGCGATTACTTCTTGTACAAATACATCGAATCCAAGTGTTCTTATTGCAGCAGGTCTTTTGGCACGAAATGCGGTGGCAAAAGGTCTCAAAAGCAAACCATGGGTAAAAACTTCTCTTGCACCTGGTTCACAAGTCGTTGAAGCTTACCTTAAAAATTCGGGTCTGCAAAAAGATTTAGATGCATTAGGATTTAACTTAGTAGGGTTTGGGTGCACAACATGTATTGGGAATTCTGGTCCTTTGCATCCAGCTATTTCCAAAACGATTAATGACAATGGTGTCATTGCAGCTGCAGTTCTTTCTGGAAATCGTAATTTTGAAGGGCGTGTTTCCCCTGATGTGCAAGCGAATTATTTAGCTTCACCTCCATTAGTTGTTGCACATGCGCTTGTTGGGACAGTGCGTAAAGATTTAACCAAGGAACCTCTTGGTGAAGATTCAGATGGTCAACCGATTTACTTGAGAGATATTTGGCCAACTTCTCAAGAAATACAGGCGTTTATCGAAGAAAATGTCACGCGTAAGGTTTTTGCCGAAAAGTATGCAGATGTCTTTAAGGGGGATGAAAATTGGCAAAAAGTTCAGATTCCTACAGGATCTACCTATTCTTGGGATGAGCAATCCACCTATGTCCGTAATCCACCTTATTTTGATAATATGCAAAAAACGCCTGATATCTTACCAGATATCAAAGATGCACGAATTTTAGGTTTGTTTGGTGATAAAATTACGACAGATCATATTTCTCCTGCTGGTTCTATTAAGGCAGCTTCTCCTGCTGGAAAGTATTTGATGGATCATGGTGTTAACGTGGCTGATTTTAATCAGTATGGGACGCGTCGTGGGAATCATGAAGTTATGGTTCGGGGAACCTTTGCCAATATCCGTATTCGTAATTTCATGTTAGGAGAAAATGGTCGAGAAGGAGGTTATACGGTTCATTATCCCTCAGCGATAGAACAAACCATTTACGATGCTGCAATGGCGTATAAGCAGGAAGGTATCCCGCTTGTTGTTTTTGCGGGTATTGAATATGGGAATGGATCATCACGCGATTGGGCCGCCAAGGGGACTAATCTTCTTGGTATCAAAGCCGTGATTGTGCAATCTTTTGAAAGAATTCATCGCTCTAATCTTGTTGGTATGGGCATTGTCCCTTTTGTCTTTGAGGAGGGGCTAAGTTGGAAGTCTTTAGGCTTAAAGGGAGATGAAAAGGTAACAATTGAAGGGATTCATAACTTGAAACCTCGTCAAAAAACTGTAGCAAAAATTACTTTTTCTGATGGTCGGGTAACAACCGTTCCATTATTATGCCGTGTTGATACTGAAGATGAGCTAGATTATTTACATCATGGTGGAATTTTGCAATATGTCTTGCGTAAGCTAGCCATTTAAATGCCTTTGTTTGTTGAGGAATATCTTCAAACTATTAAGCTATAAAGTTGCGGATCAAAGAATTTGACTTCGTTTTTTATGTCTGTCTTTGAAAATTTAATTGACGTTGGCTTTGACATTGCGCTATAAACCACACGAGTTATAAGCAGCTTTATAGTTTTGCTTGGGTTAAGTTTGTTTACATTGGTAGAGTTGTTATTGAGACTTAATTTTACCAAGGTGTTGAAAGAGAGATTATATTTATGGCGAATACACCTTCTGCTCGAAAAGCGGTGCGCAAGGTTGCAGCACGCACACAGGTTAATAGGGCCCGCCGTTCACGCGTTCGTACTTTTATGCGTAAGTTTGATGATGCTTTAGCAGGGGGCGATAAGGCGTCTGCAGAAATTGCGTTTAAGAATTTTGAGCCTGAGATTATGCGTGCGGTTTCTAAAGGGGTTTTTCATAAAAACACTGCTGCGAGGAAAGTGTCGCGTTTAGCGAGACGTTTGAAGGCTCTCAGCGTTTGAGTTTTTTCTATTTTATTAAGAATCAGGCCAGTATCCGTAAGGATACTGGCTTTTTCTTTATTGTTTCAAAAAGCTTCTATTGGAAATAAGAATCGACAGCGATTCTCCTTTTGAAAAAGGAGAGAAAGTTTATAGGGGGAGTATGGTTATCCACAAGCTTTGTGGATTTTTACAGAGTCTTTTTTGTCAAGCATTTTATTTTTTTTTTTAAATCTGAAGAGATTCTTTAATGATTGTTAAATTCAGAGAAAAAAAATGAATTGAATCAATAATTTTTCTCATTCCTCATTGAAGCAAGCATTTTTATAGAATTTTTTTTGAGCTTTTGATTTTATTTTGACCTCTTGCATTTTACCTCTGCTGTTTTGTATGGTTCTTATGAAGACTAAAAAGCATGAAGGGGTCACATCAGCGCATTATCCTGTATTTTATTGCATATAAAATGCTTTGGTTTAGGCTTTTTGAAGCTTTTGTGTTGGGTAGGTTTTTTGATGATTTTTTAATTTTCGAATTGGTATGTTTACCATTGTAGAAGGGTGGGTCATATCATGAGTGCAAGTAAATCTTATTGGTCATCTTTGTTAGTGGAGTTGTGATGAGTCTATCCTAGGGGAGGGTGAGTAATCTTATTTGGGGTAGGGCGTTTTGCCTTCGCTGATTTATTTTAGCTGTTTGGCAGGACAAAGTTTTATTTTTATCAGGATGGAAGATGGTGGATAAATTGAACTCTAAAGCTAGTTCCTTTAAAAGGGTTTCGGTAAATGTCCTGTCGGCAGAGAACATAATAAAGAATAGGATGACGGAGGGTGATGGGATTGTTTGTAGAAATGCTTCTATAGGGCATTCTATTGTTTCAGAAGAGGAGAGTGCGGCGGCTTTTATACGTGTTATGGCACAATTAAAGGCGCAGGTTGGTGTTGAAGCTTATGCCAGTTGGTTTGGTCGTGTAAAGCTTGCTGAGTATAGTCATACTCTTGTAAAGCTTTCTGTTCCTACCGCTTTTTTACGTTCATGGATTAATAATCACTATGGTTCTCTTTTGACTCATTTATGGAAACAAGAGAATTCAGCAATTCTTCGTGTTGAAGTCATCGTTCGCGGTATGGAACGTGTTTCAAGAGATGTTGTGTGTAAAGCAAGTGCACCTTCTGTTGTGTTGGAAGAGCAGGCGACTTCATCTTTTGTTGAGAGTTGTGCAGAGCATTCAGTCAAGGTTTCTCAGGCGGGCGTTTTTGGCTCTCCACTTGATTCTCGTTATACTTTTGAAAGTTTTGTTGAGGGGGCTTCTAATCGTGTTGCTTTGGCAGCAGCGCGTTCAATTGCGGAGGGGCATAAGAGCGCTTTGCGTTTTAATCCTCTTTTTATTCACGCGTCTGTTGGTTTAGGAAAAACGCATTTGCTTCAAGCAATTGCTGCTTCTGCATTGAAGCGTTTAACCTCTGCGCGTGTTATTTATTTAACTGCTGAATATTTTATGTGGCGTTTTGCAACAGCTATTCGTGATAATGATGCTCTTTCTTTTAAAGAACAGCTTCGCGATATCGACCTTTTGATTATTGATGATATGCAGTTTTTGCAGGGTAAGTCGATACAACATGAATTTTGCCATTTGCTTAATATGTTGCTTGATAGTGCAAAACAGGTTGTTGTCGCTGCAGATCGTCCACCAGCGGAATTAGAATCGCTAGATCTTCGTGTTCGCTCTCGTCTTCAAGGAGGGGTCGCCCTTGAAATTGAGGCACCAGATTATGAAATGCGTTTGCAAATGTTACGCCAGCGGTTGAAGGTGGCGCAGCAAGATGATAGCATGATATCAATTTCTGATGATGTCTTGGAATATATTGCAAAAACGGTTTTAGGGTCGGGGCGCGATATTGAAGGTGCATTTAATCAGCTCCTATTTCGTCAATCTTTTGAGTCTGATTTGTCTTTAGAACGGATTGATGAGCTATTAGGTCACTTGACACGTCCAGGTGAACCTAAACGCATTCGGATTGAAGAAATTCAGCGTACAGTAGCACGCCATTATAATGTTTCTAAACAGGACTTGTTGTCTAATCGTCGAACACGTACGGTTGTAAAACCACGGCAAGTTGCAATGTATTTAGCGAAAGTGTTAACGCCTCGCTCGTTACCAGAAATAGGACGCCGTTTTGGTGGGCGTGATCATACAACAGTTTTACATGCTGTGCGTAAAATTGAAGATTTGGTTTGTGGTGATCAGACTTTAGCAAAGGAACTGGAGTTACTTAAGCGGTTGATTGGAGAACAGGCTGTATAGCATTTATCATTTCTTTCTTTGGAAAAACTTTAAGGGATTTAATGAAAGAATTTGTTTTTTCTTATTACAGGAGTGACTTGCCATTTTAAAAGAGGTTTAATAAACTCTGGCAGATGATTCTTTAAAAAGGATCTGTTATCTTAGTTCTAAGGAATTCTTATAGTTTGTTGGTAAATCAGACGGGGCTTTTATGCGTATTACAGTTGATCGCAATCAATTTCTCAAGTCTCTTGGTCGTGTCCACCGTGTGGTAGAGCGCCGTAATACTGTTCCTATTTTATCGAATGTGCTGATTGATGCGGAAAATGGTCATGTGCAGTTAAAGACAACAGATCTTGATTTAGAGGTTACAGAATCTTTTACAGTTAATGTTGAACAAGCTGGAGCAACAACTGTTCCGGCACATTTGCTTTATGATATCATTCGGAAACTTCCTGATGACAATGAAGTTGTATTATCCGTCGATGAGAATCAAGCGGGTACAATGTCCGTTGTTTCGGGTTGTGCGCATTTTCAGCTTCAATGTCTTCCTAAAACAGATTTTCCAGAGTCACTTCCAGGGCAGTTTGGTTATCGCTTTTCTCTATCGGCATCAGGGTTGAAACATTTGCTCGATTGTACGCAATTTGCCATTTCTACGGAAGAAACCCGCTATTATCTTAATGGTATTTACTTTCATGTTGTGAATGATGATGTTGTGAAACTGCGTTTGGTTGCGACTGATGGTCATCGTTTGGCCCAAGTTGAGATGGAAGCTCCTTCAGGAGTTGAGGGAATGCCCGGTGTTATTGTTCCTCGTAAAGCCGTAGGGGAGTTGCAAAAACTTCTTTCAGAAGAAAATGATGGTGACGTATGTATAGAGCTTTCAGAGACAAAGATTCGTTTTTCTGTAGGCTCTGTGATTTTTACATCAAAGTTAATTGATGGAACATTTCCAGATTATCAACGTGTTATCCCTCTTGGCAATGATAAGGAATTAGTTGTTAATAGGCAGAGTTTTTCTTCTGCAGTTGATCGTGTTTCAACGATTTCAAGTGATCGGGGGCGTGCTGTTAAGTTAACGATTGAGCATGGACAGTTAAGGCTTGTTGTTAATAGTCCTGATTCGGGCAGTGCGGAAGATCAATTATCTGTAACTTACACATCGGAACCCCTTGAGATAGGGTTTAATTCACGTTATCTTTTAGATATTGCTGGGCAGCTTTCAAGCGATGAGATGGTTTTTATGTTGGCTGAAGCTGGAGCACCAGCTCTGATTCGTGATAATGATGATGCGAATGTGCTCTATGTGCTGATGCCTATTCGCGTTTAAGGGCAATTGTTTTGCAATGCATGGAAAGTCATGTGCACAAAGTGTCTGTGAGGCAGCTGAAGCTTTTACGTTATCGCAATTATTCTTTTTTTAATATTGATTTTTCGGGTCAACATGTGGTTTTCACTGGCCACAACGGTGCGGGTAAGACAAATCTTTTAGAGGCGTTATCTTTTCTTTCTCCGGGTCGTGGTTTGCGACGGGCTGCATATTCTGAGGTTAGCTTTATAAATGGGGGTGGTGAAGGATTTGTTGTATTTGCATGTCTTGAATGTGATCTTTATGGTGAAGTAAAGATTGGTACTGCTTTAGAGGTTAGCGATAACAGTCGCAAGGTCCATATCAATGGTGTGAATGAGCCAAGCGATTGCTTAACAGATTACTGCCATATTAGTATTTTAACACCATCTATGGATGGTCTTTTTACAGGTCCTTCGCTTGAGCGCCGTCGTTTTTTGGATCGTATGGTTTTGGCGATTGATCCTTTACATAGTCGCCGCATAGCCGATTATGATAGAGCGATGCGTGCACGGAATCGTTTGTTTTTGGATGGCAATGAAGATTATGCTTGGTTTAATGCTTTAGAAAAGCAGATGGCAGAATTGGCGACAGCTATTTCTGCGGCACGTATTGATGTTATTCGGCTTTTAAATGACATGTTTACACAAATGCCATCTCAGATACCTTTTCCACGAGCTTTTTTGCAAATTGATGGTTTTTTAGAAACAGCTCTTGGTGAAATATCAGCGACTGAAGTTGAAGAGCAATTTTGTGATCTGTTGCGGCGTAATCGCGCAATGGATCGTGCTGCTGGGCGGACATTAGAAGGCCCACATCGCACAGATTTACAAGTTTTTTATGCGGATAAAAATAGAGCAGCAACATCTTGTTCAACAGGTGAGCAAAAAGCGTTACTGACAGGTTTGGTTTTGTGTCATGCACGTCTAACAGGTATGATCTCGCAAAGGGCTCCCATTCTTTTACTTGATGAAATGGCTGCGCATCTTGATGCATATCGACGGGCTGCTTTATTTGATATTCTTGATGATTTAGCTGTGCAAACATTTATGACAGGAACAGACCGTCTTTTATTTAATGACTTAAAAGGACGCGCAGAATTTTTTGAGATTAAGGATGGCTCTTTATTGCTGTAAAAAACATGCTAAATACTTTTAATTAAGTGATGATCAAGAAGAAAAGGCTTGCTATGTCTGTTATGATAACGATTTTAAATGGTCCTAATTTAAATTTTTTGGGTCAACGTGAGCCAGAAATTTATGGAACTGAAACTCTAGAAGATATTGAAAAAAATTGCAGAGAATGGGCAAAAAGAGCAGATGCTACCATAAATTTTTATCAAAGTAACTATGAGGGTCAGCTCGTAGAATGGATACAGGAAGCAATAGGGTTAAGTTCTGGATTGATCATCAACCCAGCAGCTTACAGTCATACATCCGTTGCGCTTCTTGATGCTCTAAAAATGTTCTCAGGACCGAAAGTAGAAGTTCACTTATCCCATATTTATCAACGTGAAGCTTTTCGTCATCATTCTTATACATCTGCAGGTGTGGATGCTATCATAAGTGGTTGCGGAAGTGATGGATATTGGTTTGCACTCGAGTATATTGCAAAACAATTAATAAATTGTAAAAGGTAAAGAGTGAGTGTTGGATAAGAGTGATATAGGCATTGAATTCGCTTGATAATTATTTTCAAATCTGTACAATACGAGGTATTATATTTATGACAATTTTTAGTGCGTATGACGGGGGTAAATAAAGATGAAAAGCTGTGTTAGACTATTAGAGATGCTTGTGATTTTAGGGGGAACGCTGCTTTTGTCTGGTTGTAAAATGGATGTCCTTCAGCCATCAGGTTATGTCGCACGTCAACAACTCATTTTGATTGTTGTTTGTGTGCTTGTTATGCTTTGCGTTGTCATTCCGGTCATGGTGAGTGTGGTATTTTTAGCGATAAAATATCGTGCATCGAATACGAAAGCGAACTATTCTCCTGATTGGGCGCATTCAAATAAAATTGAAGCTTTAATGTGGGGTATTCCAATTGTAATCGTAATGGTTTTAGGTTCATTAACAGCTTATTATACCTATAAGCTTGAGCCTGCAAATCCTCTTCCAGTAGAGGTTGTGGGTGAAGGAAAGCCATTGCAGATTGATGCTGTCGCTCTTGATTGGAAATGGGTTTTTATTTATCCTCAATATGGCGTTGCATCGATCAATGAAATTTACGCGCCTGAAGGACGTCAAGTTTTATTGCAATTGACGTCAGAAAATTCTGTCAATGCCTTTTGGGTTCCTAAATTGGGTACAGTTCTTTACGCTATGCCGCAGATGAATGCTAAGTTGCATTTGATTGCTGAAGAACAGGGAGTATTCAAAGGAACCTCAGCAAATTACAGCGGCGATGGTTTTTCAGGGATGCGGTTTAAATGGCATTCTGTGTCTTCGCAGGATTTTGAAGATTGGATTGT
Source organism: Bartonella tribocorum (assembly GCF_002777915.1). Taxonomy (GTDB): domain Bacteria; phylum Pseudomonadota; class Alphaproteobacteria; order Rhizobiales; family Rhizobiaceae; genus Bartonella; species Bartonella tribocorum_A. The sequence goes on from NZ_NJGE01000001.1 coordinate 203,288, forward strand.
AAAAGCTCGGGCTAGTGGTCGAGCACTTGATCGTACATCTTATCGTCAACTTTCTATTGCGCCTCGTATGGGTGATATCGCTGCGAAGGAAAAAGATGCCGAAGTTCGTTATTTTGCACCTGTTGAGAAGCGGCTTTACTATCGTATTGTTAATCGGTGTGTCGATGAAAATACGGTATGTAATGAAGATTTAATGAAGCGTGCTGCTGCTCAGACACTGTGGGGTGCACTTTGTTCAGTGTTTGATCCTGATGTTATTTAAGGATCAATAGAGGAAGAGCCCTTTTAATATAAGGTTTCTTTTAAACTTGAATTTCATTTGAAATGGGTTGAGAAATGTTTGGAAGACTTACAGATCCTACGGCAGGTGCTTTTCATGCGCTTGCACATGAACCAATCGTTTTGTATACATGTATCGCGATTGTTGTGGTTGGTTTAATTGCTGTTATTGCTTTAACAGCACTTGGGTGGTGGGGGATTTTATGGCGAAATTGGATTACCACTGTTGATCATAAACGCATTGGTATTATGTATATTGTTCTTGGAATTATTATGCTTGTTCGCGGTTTTGCGGACGCGCTTATGATGCGAACACATCAAGCTTTAGCTCTTGGGAGTGAAACAGCAGGTTATTTGCCCCCTGAGCATTTTGATCAAATTTTTTCGGCACATGGCACGATCATGATTTTTTTCATGGCCACACCTATTTTATTTGGACTTTTTAATTATCTTATACCGCTTCAAATTGGTGCGCGTGATGTTGCTTTTCCCTTTGCAAATAATCTAGGTTTTTGGATTACGGCAGCAGGGGCGATTTTGCTTAATATATCCTTAGGTGTTGGAAATTTTGGTCGGGGTGGTTGGTTGATGTATCCACCTTTTACAGAATTGCAAACAAGTCCAGATACAGGGGTAGATTATTATTTATGGTCTCTTCAGCTTTCTGGTATTGCGACAACAATGGGGGCAGTCAATTTTATTGCAACAATGATTAAAATGCGTGCTCCTGGAATGACAATGATGAGAATGCCTGTTTTTTGTTGGAGTGCTTTTGTCAGCAATGTTCTTATTGTCGTTATTTATCCTGTCTTAACTGTCGCTTTTGCACTCTTGGCATGTGATCGTTATTTGAATATGAATTTCTTTACCAATGTTGGTGGTGGAAATCCAATGGTGTGGATTAATTATGTTTGGGTTTTTGGCCACCCTGAAGTGTATGTTTTGGTTGTTCCTGCTTTTGGCATTGTGTCTGAAGTTGTTTCAACTTTTTCTTCAAAACGCCTTTTTGGTTATACTTCAATGGTATGGGCAATGTTGGTTATTTTAATTCTTTCGCTTCTTGTTTGGGGACATCATTTCTTTACAATGGGTGGCGGTGAAGCTGTAAATACCTTCTTTAGCATTGCGACGATGATCATCTCGGTTCCAACGGGTGTGAAAGTCTTTAATTGGCTGCTTACGATGTATAAAGGACGGATTCGCTTTGAGCCTCCGATGCTTTGGTGCATGGGAATGATCTTTACGTTTGTTGGTGGTGGGTTAACCGGTGTTTTATTATCTATTGTGCCTGCTGATTGGCAGTTTCATAATTCGCTCTTTTTGATCGCGCATTTCCATCATACAATTATTGGAGGTGTGGTTTTTGCTTATTTAGCAGGGCTTGCTTTTTGGTTTCCAAAAGCTTTTGGTTATAAACCAAATCGCATATTAGGTATTGCCTCTTTCTGGTGTTGGTTTATCGGTTTTTACCTTGCCTTTTTTCCCGTTTATGCGCTTGGTTTAATGGGGGCAACGCGTCGTCTTCAGCATTACATGGAACCTAGTTGGCAACCAATGTTTGTTATTGCTGCTCTAGGTGCTTTTATTATCTTACTTGGTATTCTTTGTTTTGTGTTACAGGTTGTTTTGGCGATTTGGTACGGTATTAAGCATAAAGGTCACTTACCAGTAACATTAAATGATTCTTGGGGTGATGCACGTACACTTGAATGGTTTGCCTCTTCACCGCCTCCTTCCTATAATTTTGCTCTCCTTCCCAAGATACAGTCTGATGATGCTTATTGGAATATGAAGAAAAGTGGTTATCAACGCCCGACAAGTGGATTTACAAAAATTCATATGCCATCGAATACGTCAGCTGGAATTATTGCTGGCTTCTTCTCATTAGTTGTTGGTTTTGCACTTGTTTGGCATATTTGGTGGCTGGTTGCGATCGGGCTGGTTGGTTTTATTGCAACGCTTGTGTGTCATTCATTAACAGGTGATCACCATGGTTACTATATTCCAGCTGAAGAAGTGCAAAAGACTGAAGATGCCTTTGCAACTGTTCTTAAAGAACAAGGAGTGACAGTATGAGTGCTGTAACAATGAATAATGCGAGTACTGTGGATGAACTTCACCACGATAGTAGCTCAGTAATGACGTTTGGTTTTTGGGTCTATATTCTTTCAGACTTGATTCTTTTTTCGACACTTTTTTCGAGTTTTGCTGTCTTTTCTGCTTCTTATGGTGGTGGTAAAGCGGGCAATGAGTTTATAGATTTAAAGTTTGTTTTGGTTGAGACCGCTTTCTTATTGTTTTCATCCGTTACTTATGGCTTTACAATGGTACAGGCACATAAAAACAATATTAGTGGTGTGCGTTTATGGATGGCTATTACCTTTATATTTGGGTGTTGCTTCATTGCGATGGAACTTTACGAATTTCATGAATTGCTGGGTGAGGTCTTTTATTACGATCCAAATGCTTATGCGGGTATTGATCCTGCAACAGGGTTGCAGCTTTTTGGGCGGGAAATTCTCTCTGCTTATTGGTCTGCATTTTTTGCTTTGGTTGGCACGCATGGTCTTCACGTAAGTGTAGGTCTTCTTTGGATGGTTGTGATGTTTTTTCATCTTCGTCGCAATGGCTTAGATCAAAATAATAAAACACGTTTAGCATGTCTTTCCATTTTTTGGCATTTACTTGATATTGTATGGGTTGGTGTTTTCACCATGGTTTATCTATTAGGAGCGTTGTGATGAGCATGCAAAATGAAACACATGGTCCCAGTACTGGTTCCTATTTGGTTGGCTTTATTCTGGCTGTATTTTTCACCTTGGGTTCTTTTATTCCTGTGATGTATGGAATGATGGAAAGTTGGGCAATTAGTACAAAGGTTGTGTATCTTATAGGGATGGCAATTATTCAGATTATCGTACAAATTGTTTTCTTTTTACACTTGAACTCTGGTCCAGATGCCAAGTGGAATTTAAGTGCTTTATGGTTTGCTGCTATTTGCGTTTTTGTTATTATTGGAGGTACGTGGTGGGCTATTTCCCATTTGAATTATAATATGATGGGTGGCTCAGGGCGTGTTATTGAACCTGAAATATCGGGTATAGATGATTCTTCAGTATCTGAGCAGCTGTCAAACAAAGATATATCCGTAAGAAAACAACCAGAAAAGATGCTGGACTCAGAAATGTCTATGGAGAAAATTCCAAATATACAAACTCCTGTAGATCAAGTACCTAGTTCAGAAGTGCCTACAGGGCAAGTCCCAAGTATGCAAACTCCTGTAGATCAAGTACCTGGTTCAGAAGTGCCTACAGGGCAAGTCCCAAGTATGCAAACTCCTGTAGATCAAGTACCTGGTTCAGAAGTGCCCATGGAGCAAGCTCCAAATATGCAAGCTCCTGTAGATCAAGTACCTGGTTCAGAAGTGCCCATGGAGCAAGTTCCAAGTATGCAAGCTCCTGTAGATCAAGTACCTGGTTCAGAAGTGCCCATGGAGCAAGTTCCAAGTATGCAAGCTCCTGTAGATCAAGTACCTGGTTCAGAGGTGCCCATGGAGCAAGCTCCAAATATGCACTCTCCTGTAGAATAATTGTGAGAAATACCTGTGGAGCTGATGCTGTATGTATCAGCTCTACAGGAGGTGTTGCAAAGATTCGTAGGATATGAAGTGAGGGCGAGGTGTAAGATATCAGTGGAATGAGTATTATGATTTGAATATACTTTTATTTTTAACAAGATGGTCATTGAGTATTTAGTCAAGCTTTAATTTTTTCAGAAAAATAGCTATTTGTAGAATATAAAAGGAATGGTGTTTGTACAATTCAATACAAAGAAAGGGAGTGTGCAAAACAAGTTTTTATGTTGTGTGAGGTAAGGCTACGAAAAAGTAGCATTTTAGTTTTACAGGATTTATATTAAAGAGAGCATTGAAGTTATTTGTAGTAGTAATGTGTAATTGAAATCGACAATTTAGAAAATAATCAGAAAACTTGATGAAGACCTTTGCAATGACAGTTATGGGTGCTGGTTCTTTCGGTACTGCATTAGCGATTGCTCTTGCTCGCAATGATCATAATGTTTTACTTTGGGGGTATAATTCTCAACATATCAAAAAATTACAAGAACAACGTTGTAATCAGATATATTTACCCGATATTCGATTTCCTGAAAATTTATTCCTCGAAACTTCGCTTGAAACTGCAATAACAGCAAGTGATAATATATTAATCGCCGTTCCAAGTCATGTATTTCATCAAGTATTGTATAATATTCAGCCTTATTTGGATCAACATTCACGCGTTATTTGGGCAACGAAAGGTTTAGAGCATGGTACAGGACGTTTCTTACAAGAAGTTGCTCGTGAGATTTTAGGTGAAAAAATCCCTTTAGCTGTTTTTTCTGGACCAACTTTTGCTAAAGAACTCGCTATGGGTTGGCCTACTGCAATGACGATAGCAGCTTCTGATGATGCGTTTGGCAAAGAGTTGCAGCAACTTTTTCATTGTGACAAAAGTTTTAGAGTTTATAAAAGCTCAGATATGATTGGTGTTCAATTAGGGGGTGCTGTCAAAAATGTTATTGCTATTGGTGCAGGAATATCAGATGGCATGGGATTTGGGGCAAATGCACGAATAGCTCTCATCACACGAGGACTAGCTGAAATTAGTCGTTTAGGGGGGGCTGTGGGGGCTGAGCTTTCTACATTTATGGGAATGACAGGCTTAGGTGATCTGGTTTTGACGTGTACTGATAATCAGTCGCGTAATCGTCGTTTTGGAATACTTCTTGGTAAAGGAATAAATATAAAAGAAGCGGAAAAACAAATTGGCCAAGTTGTGGAAGGGTACTTAAATACCAAAGAAGTATATACGTTAGCGCAACGTATTGGAGTGGAAATGCCAATTGTAGAACAAGTTTATCAAATTCTCTATTGTGGTAAAAACATAACAGAAGCGGCTAACACATTACTAAGCCGCACTCTCAAAGATGAAATATAATGGTATCCTGTGTTTTTAAATAATTCCAATCGTAAAAAATAGAAATATACTATGATAAAAATTTTAGTTCCTGTGAAGAATCTCTTTGAAAATAAACTATCGTTTCTACTTAAACATGTTTGTGTAATATAGGGATATTCTGATTGTCTCTTAAACGCATCTCAAAATGATATTTGCTAGACAGTATAATAGAAGACTCATTGGAGAATGGCTTCTTTATATAAGGTATAAGCCAGAAACATCATTGCTATTATTCAATTTCAATATTATTTATGCCTATAATAACTTTTGTATGCGATGTAAGGGGAGGATATTGACATATCCCTATTTATGTAATCTCTGAAAAAATATGGCAACCTAATTTAGTAAGAATATGAAGTTTTAAAATCCAGTTCCCATCTTTACGTTTGTAAAGGAGAGAGCCGACATTATCACATACTTTTACAGCTCACGATGTTGAGGCAGCTTTTGGCAATTGAGACGGTTCAGTAGGGTATTTACGCCTTTTTTTCTACATATTAATTCTGTTTTTTTATATGCAAAAAATGATTTTTTTTGATTCAAATGTGAAAGTCTGAAATTGAAAGAATATTATTGTATCTGTGGGTGTCTTTTAAACTGAAAAATAATTTGATTATAAAAATAAGATTGAGTTGTTGATATTGAATTAGAATCTTGAATATCATGAGATTCTCTCATTTCAAATCTCTCTACGCTGAATCAACGAAAGTCATTCTATTGCATATTATAAGCGTGAAAAATCGTTTGGATAAGAACGATTAAGAAACGGCTAAAAATGCCCCTTATGAACCGTCTCAAGTTTTAAAGATGTTGCGACATTGGGGGTAGCAAGTATAACGATGGTGTCGACTTTTTTCATAAGTGTAAAGATGGGGGCATACAAATGGCTTTATGATTACTCACGGATGCTCTCGTCATGAAATGGGTTTAGGAGCGAAATGTTTTTTTTAGCACGTGAATTGGCAGCTCACGTGTATTGGGTTTAGGACATTCTGTTTTGCATGAGGGGAGTGATCCTAAAAAGACACGTGATAAACAAAGTCCATGAGGGAAGGTGTAATCTCCGTTATTAAAAGATATTGCTGTAAATACTTTTTAAAGTTGTACAGCTGAATTAAAGGATGATAGTAAAGCCTAAAAGGTAATTTCCACCTTTATGCCTTTATTCTTTCCAAATTAAGTTGTTTCCCTGTTTCAGAAATCAATCAAACGAGAGATCTGCAACGCATATTTGCTCCCTATATGGCATACAGGAGCTGCAACAGTAGAGAAAGCACTAAACCGCCTTAATATTTATTTTAAATATATGGCGGCTTTGGAATTGGAAGGTGATTGATAAGTTGTCGAAAAAGCATGGATTTTGTTAGGAAAACAATATGATAAAACACAAAACTTTCCAGCAAAATGGATTGGAGAGATAAACCGGTTCTTTTATAAACTTTACAAAACAATAACAATGACACAATTTACTTTATGTTTGCTTATCTTTACGGGGGCATATGCATCCTTTGTGTTATATTCATACAGGTCAGATTGAGAAAAATACATGGATTATCTTTAGTTCGAAATTATAAAAAGAAGGCGTGATACGATAATAGAACTTCGTTTCCTTTTTCATCGGAGGCATTAAAAATTTTGCAACAAGCCGTTTGCTTTCTCAGAATGATTTTTTTCTGTGGCTGGTTGTGTTCCCTTGGTGAGAATTGTGTGTCATCATATATGCAAAGATTCGACTTAAAACCTGTCTCCGCAAGGTTCAGTCTAGTAGAGAAAGCATTCAATACGAGACTAAAGCACTCTACAGATGATCGATTTTATTTTTTAAGTCGAATTTTTATCCTTCTTGGGAATCTTCAGTTTTTTTCAGTTCTTCAAGTATTGGCATAGACATGATGTTGTAGCCTGAATCAACATAATGGATTTCACCGGTAACGCCCGATGACAAGTCAGAGAGTAGATAAAGAGCGGACTTTCCAATTTCATGAATATCCACAGTACGACGTAATGGGGCATTACGGCGTTGATGTGAAAATATTGCACGTGCAGCCGCAATACCATTACCTGCTAGGGTTCTAACAGGACCAGCAGAAATCGCATTGACGCGGATATTTTGCGGGCCAAAGTCTGCCGCTAAATAACGGACCATAGCTTCTAAAGCAGCTTTAGCAACCCCCATGATGTTGTAATTAGGGACAACTTGCTGTGAAGCGCCATAAGTAAGGGTTAAAAGTGCTCCACCATTTGGCATGAGCTTTCCTGCGCGCTGAGCAATTTCAGTAAAGGAATAAGCTGAAATAACCATTGTACGTTGAAAGTTTTCACGCGTTGTAACATCAACGTAACGCCCTTTCAGTTGATTTTTATCTGAAAAACCAATAGCATGGACAATAAAATCAATCGTTTTCCATTCTTTTTCAAGTTTCTCAAAGACATCGTCGACATTTTCAATTTTTTCAACATCACACTCTAGAACTAATTTGCAGCCAAGCTTATCTGCTAGGGGCTGAACACGTTTTCCGAAAGCATCCCCTTGATAAGTTAAGGCTAATTCAGCTCCTGCTTGTGCGAGTTGACAGGCAATACCCCAAGCAATTGAATGGTCATTCGCAATTCCCATAATAAGGCCACGTTTGCCCTCCATCAAACCTTTCATATTATTCTCCGTAAGACCGTACTTTTTTCAATTACCAAGAACTTTCATTTATACATAGCGTTGAAAAACAAGTGTCGCGTTGGTACCGCCAAAGCCAAAAGTATTTGACAATACAGTATTCAGTTGCTGATGATCACGTCGTTCACGAACGATTGGCATATCAGCAAAATCTGGATCAAGTTCTTCAATATGAGCACTTTCACAAATAAAATTATGGTTCATCATTAATAATGTATAGATTGCTTCGTGTACACCTGCTGCTCCTAAGGAATGTCCCGTTAGAGATTTGGTAGCAGAAATGGGGGGGCATTGATCACCTGCTCCGAAAATACGTCGGATAGCTTCTATTTCCGGAGGATCACCAACAGGTGTTGCGGTTGCATGCGGATTGATATAGTCAATTTTATTATTGACTGTTGCAAGAGCCATGCGCATGCACCGTTCTGCTCCCTCTCCTGATGGAGCAACCATATCATGTCCATCGGATGTCGCACCATATCCAACGATTTCTCCGTAGATTTTTGCTCCACGCGCTTTAGCAAGTTCTAGATCTTCAAGGACTAAAACGCCGGCACCTCCAGCAATAACAAATCCATCACGATTGACATCATAGGCACGTGAAGCTTTGTGAGGGATATCATTATATCTGCTAGACATAGCGCCCATAGCATCAAATAAAACAGAGAGTGTCCAATCCAAATCTTCGCAGCCACCGGCAAAGATGCGCTTTTGTTTACCATATTGGATCATTTCATAAGCATTTCCAATACAATGATTGGAGGTAGCACAAGCTGAAGAAATTGAATAGTTGACCCCTTTTATTTTAAAGAAAGTTGCCAGTGTTGCAGATGCTGTAGAACTCATCGCTTTAGGGACAACAAAAGGCCCAACACGTTTTGGACTCTTTTGGCGTGTAGTATCAGCCGCTTCTACAATTGACTGCGTTGAAGCACCTCCAGAACCCATAATAATACCTGTGTGTTCGTTTGATACTTCATGAGGCTCTAGACCAGCATCAGCGATGGCTTGATCCATGGCAATATGATTCCAAGCTGTTCCACGCCCATGAAAACGTAGAGCACGTCGATCTACAAGTTCTTCTATATTAATATCAGGTTTACCGTAAACCCTACTACGAAAGCCTAACTCAGCATATTGAGGTGCGTAAGAAATTCCGGATTTTGCCTCACGTAAACTGGTTAAAACGGCCCCTGGATTATTTCCAATCGCGGAGACAATTCCCATTCCGGTTACAACAACTCGACGCATTCATACCTCCTTATTCCATACAGAATAGTAAAAAATTCTTCCTGATGAAAATAAATTCAACCTTCTTTGAATAAAGCAACGCGCAAATCATTTGCCTTATAAATAGTTTCTCCATCTGCTTTGAGCCATCCATCTGCTATTCCTAAGACTAAATTTCCACGTCGAATACGCTTAAAATCTATTTCATATTCAAGAAGTTTTGTTTGTGGCGTTACCATACCTGATAACTTTACTTCACCTGTTGATATCGCTCTTCCTTTCCCTAGTTCGCCCAACCAGCCAAGAAAAAAACCTGTTAATTGCCACATACCATCCAATCCAAGACATCCTGGCATAACGGGATCGCCTATAAAGTGACAATTAAAGAACCACAGGTCTGGTGTAATATCAAATTCGGCACGAACCATTCCTTTATCATGTTTGCCACCAGTTTCACTGATTTGAGTGATTCGATGAACCATCAACATTGGAGGTGCCGGCAATTGCGCATTACCCTTACCAAACATTTCGCCGCGAGCGCAGCTTAGAAGCTCTTCATAAGTGTAGCGAGACTTTTGTTCAGCCATGGTTACTCCATTTATTTGCATATATCTTTATTTCTGCGCTTTTCCCCAACTTAACTTTTAGAGCAAATTTTAAAGAGAGGGAAATGATTTTATATCATTTTTAATGACAAAAGCCCTTTTTTATGTATTCTACATAGATAATTATTTAAAAATGGAATACAAGATTGCACCGTATTGTTCTCATTTTTTTCTATTTTTATCTTATTGAAGCAGGAAGATATTTTGGTTTGTAATATGTCAGGAAATGCAGACGATTTAGATATGAATGAAGAGCAACAGTCCACAAAAGAGTGTGGAGAGGATGTGCGATATTATTCCACTTCTGTATTAGAAAAGCGTTTGCGTGAAAATGGTTTGCGTCCAACACGTCAGCGGTTAGAGCTTGCGCATATGATTTTTTCTGAAGGAAATCGTCATATTACTGCTGAAGAGCTCTATGAGGAAGCAGTGAGGGCAGGTGTTCCTGTATCCTTAGCAACGGTTTACAATACACTTCATCAATTTACGGAAGCGGGATTGTTACGGATTATTGCCGTGGAAGGCTCAAAAACTTGGTTTGATACAAATACCTCTGATCACTACCATTTTTATATAGAAGGTAAAAATCGTATTCTTGATATTCCTTGTAACTTGGAAGAATCGCCCATTATTGGGAATTTGCCTACACCACCAGAAGGTATGGAAATTTCACATGTTGATTTGATCGTACGATTAAAACAAAAAGATCAATCTTGTGATAGGAAGTAAGCGTATACAATGAGGCATAAAAATTAAACTTGATGCGCTTGAGCATTCACCAACCCTTTATTTTTTCATCAGGATAGATTCCCCATAATTGGGGCTGATGAAGCCATCCATGAACATTATTAAGAGTGATTTCGCACCATTGTCCATCGCATTGGTGAACATTGCCAATGACATTAGGCTCTACTTCTGCCACAAGTTCTGAGTTGTCGGTGGGTTTTTTTCGAAGCATCAGCCGTTTTGTTTTATCTTTTTGCCATGGAATAGTTATAGCAGTTCGCTTTCCTGATAAAAGCGATTGATACACCCACCCTTCATCACCTTCTGCATCACGAATTTTGCGCCATTGATCATATTCTTGGATGATTTCAATAGGTAACCCCTTCTTTTTGTAAGTAAAAATGATGGAATAATTACTTCCTGGACCAACGCGTACATTAACACGCGTAGGTTTAATTGAAGCAAATCGCGGAAGTGGTAAACCACTGGGGCCTAAATTTTGATTAAATGTTTGTGCGTGCAACAAACGCGGTGAACCCAATACAATGACTTTTGCTATTAAGATACATGATCCAAGCATTAAAACGCGAAACCAACGAGAATTTTGCACACTGAACTCCTTTATTTCGTCATATATTGGTCATTTAAAATCTGGAAGATAAGATTGGAGATTGATAAAAATTATGCCATATCGCTCGTTAATGAGATCTAAACAATGAAAAAATTGTTACGAGAAGAGCAAAAGAAGGAAAACAAAGGTTTGAATTTCTTAGTGTTTATGAGGGGATAATTGTGAATAAATATTGGATTTTTAGCGCGCTGTATGCATGAGAAAGATATTAAAACAGCAAAGTATATTGTGGCTGGAGCCGTTTTGTATAGGAAATCAGAGCTAAATATTATCTCTTTTTTCCAAGACTGTTGCTCGAAATAAAAGCACAGTTATACATGTTATGAATACGAACACTATTCAGTAAAGGGATTAGATGTAGCTTGAGAGGACAGTTTTGAATGGACAAAAGAACACGGATGAATGAAGCATTTAAGTGTAAAAATATGAGCAACATTATAGAGGAGATTAATATATGAAGAGCTTTTTAACGGAATAGTTTTCCGTGATAATTCAATTGTTCTGCAGTTCCTAAGTTTAGAACATTCATAAGAAGCATTTTTATTCTATTTTCAGACAAACTCCGCTTATAATGTACAGGAAAAAAATCTTGATTGATTCAATATGAGAGGGTGTTGAGAAACTTTGCTGTTCACAGTTATTACTGAATATAAAAAAATTATTTATGAAGAAAAATCAATAAGTTATCAATTTTAACGCGTTATTTAAATTGTAAAAAAATTTTCATCAAAAATGATAAAAGGTGCTTACTCTCATCTTAAAATACAGCGTTTTCTCTGTTTATTTTCAATTTTCTTTTGTTTCAACTCAGTATAAAAAAGTTTTATGAAAGGGTAGGACTTATTTGATACGCTTATGAGGTTAATGACATAAGTGATGGGTAGAAGAAATTTATCAAGAAAAAAGAATCTATAGTGCCGTAGTTGAAATCCTTCATTCTTTAGAGGGATAGAATTAAAGGGATATAAAGAGTTATAAAATTATATCGTTTCATTACATAAGTGCAGGGAAAGAAGATTATGTATTTTCATATCCTTACACACAAAATCGCATATTATGAAAGCCATTTGTGTTTTGTAATCTGATTTAAAACCTTTGAAAGATGCAGAATATTTAAGAACAAAAAAAGAAAACCATCATGGGATTTGCATATAAGAAACAGTTATTTGAGAGATAAAAAGAGGGAGGGAAATTATAGTGAAAAGTGATAATAACACACCTTACATATAATCCACATTTTACATAAGAATAAATCTCTTAAATATCTAAAGTATCGTCGGTTAGCTATCTTTGAAAACTACAAGAGTAAAGTAAACTCTATCCTTACAACAAGAAACTTTATCACTTATAGATAATTAACATGTTAATTTATATAACTAAAATACGAGACAACATTTCACACAAAAAACCACACACAAGCAACCTCTTGCAATTGCCTATAAAGATAAAATTTTCTGGTAACTTATTCTTTATTGCTTATGCAGCTCTATGATGCATCGAAAGTGTATTATTTCACCGCCACAGCTCGTCCGTTACTAACAAAGCCTTCCCTTTGCGCACGCTTACGAGCAAGCTTACGTGTACGACGAATAGCCTCAGCTTTTTCACGAGCACGCTTCTCAGATGGCTTTTCATAATAACTACGCATTTTCATTTCACGGAAGATACCTTCACGCTGCATCTTTTTTTTCAACGCGCGGAGCGCTTGGTCAACATTATTATCACGAACGAGTACTTGCACTATTTATCCTGCTTTTTTCAGTTTCACAAATGATAGGAAAAACCTACGTCCTTTTAAAGGCACATCTAAAAGGACAGAGGCTTATATCATATAAATAAGACATTTGTCTATATCGCTTTTTAAAATTCTATCTTTTTTGTAATAAAATGCTTTTTATAATGAATAATAGAGTTTGCGGTTATAAACTTATGAAAGTCCTTGTATTTGATCACTTTCGTCAAGATAAATTTTTTCAGCGGCAGGATAATGTGGTAAGCCGGGCATGGTCATAATATCTCCACAAATGACAACAATAAAGCCGGCTCCTGCACAGAGACGAACTTCTCGTATAGGAATTTCAAAATCAACAGGAGCACCATATTGCTTGGGATCAGCAGAAAAAGAATAAGGTGTTTTTGCCATACAAATAGGGTAGGTGCCAAAACCTTCTTTTTCCCAAGATTCAAGTTGTTTAAGAATAGAAGTTGAGATGATGGCGCCACGCCCACCGTATAGCTTTGTTATAATACAATTAATTTTTTGAACGAGAGGAATATTATCTTGATAGAGAACTTTAAAATCGGAATCTTGTTTTTCAATTAAGGCAACAAGTTCTTGTGCAAGTTCTATAGCGCCTTTTCCACCTTGTTCCCAATGCTTACAAATAAGTGCTTTGTGTCCAGTTGTTGCAACTATTTTTTGTAATGTTCTTATTTCAACATCGCTATCGCTGTCAAAATGATTAATTGCTACAATACAAGGGATACCGTAGAGTTCCATATTTTTGATATGTCGTAAAAGATTAGCTGCGCCCTTTTCTAAAGCGGTGATATTTTCTTGTGTCAGGTTATTTTTTTCCACACCACCATTCATTTTTAATGCACGAATCGTTGCAACAATCACTGTTGCATTTGGGACAATACCGGCTTGCCGACATTTGATATTGAAGAACTTTTCCGCTCCAAGATCGGCTCCAAATCCTGCTTCTGTGACAACATAATCAGCCAGTTTTAAAGCTGTTTTTGTTGCTATAACTGAGTTGCAACCATGAGCAATATTGGCAAAAGGTCCTCCATGAACGAGAACAGGATTATTTTCAATTGTTTGTACAAGGTTGGGTTGTATGGCGTCTTTGAGAAGAACTGCCATTGCGCCTTCTGCCTTGAGATCAGCGACTGTTATGGGTGTTTTATCATAACGATAGGCAACAATAATTTTTTTGAGTCTTTGTGTAAGGTGTTCTAAATTTTCAGAGAGACAAAGAAGTGCCATAATTTCTGATGCGACAGTAATATCAAAACCTGTTTGTCGTGGAAAACCATTTGTGATGCCTCCCAATGAAATAATGATATCGCGCAATGCACGGTCATTCATATCAAGAACGCGCTTCCAAACAATACGCCGTGGATCAATGTTTAGAGTATTTCCCCAATAGATATGATTATCGATCATTGCGGCAAGAAGATTATGAGCTGCTGTGATGGCATGAAAATCACCGGTAAAATGTAAATTAAGGTCATCCATTGGGACGACTTGCGCATAACCACCACCAGCGGCACCACCTTTGACACCAAAACAGGGGCCTAAAGACGGTTCTCTCAAGGTGGCTATTGTTTTTTTGCCAATGAGATTAAGAGCATCACTCAGTCCAATGGTTGTTGTTGTTTTTCCTTCTCCAGCAGGTGTAGGATTGATAGCCGTGACAAGGATAAGTTTACCATCTGGATTGTTATTGAGTGATTTTATGTACGCAGAAGAAATTTTAGCTTTATCATGGCCATAGGGAATAAGATTTTCATCTGAAATGCCAATTTTTTGTGCAATTTCAGTAATATGCTTCTTTTTAGCAGTACGAGCAATTTCAATATCTGTTTTAGGCATGGAAAAATTCTTTAAACTGAGTTTTTATTAACTTTTTCGACCCGTATTCTATGGATTAATGAGAAGAATCCATGGAGAATAGGAAGTATAAGATATCATAGAGTTCAATGATGTGTCGCGCAAGAGATAATGCTAAAAGAACACAAGAAGGGTTTTCGCGTTTTTGGGAAAAAAAGAATCTCTATGTTTTAAGTTTTGGTAAGTTTTTAGCCAGCTTGCAATATCACTCTCAATATCTGCGAATGATGAATATCAGAAGGAAGTCTTTGGGTAGTCCATTTAAAAACTTTTGACACAGCGATATTGATGCGATTTTTATATCTTATATTTTGTTGTTTCGAATAGCACACTGAAGAAGTTTTAGAGGGTGGTAAACCGCAATTTGTGGTGGCACACCTAAAGTTCTGCTTCAGATAGGGTAGACAAAAATGAAATATTCAAAAATATCCATTGATGGAAAAGAGAAATAAACATGTAAAAAATTATCCACTTGATTAAAAATTGTAATCCAAAAGAGATCAAAAATAAGAGCATAGATTGAGACGAGAAAGCCATAACACATACAAACTCATGCAATCACTACGATGATTGCTCATAAAAAGCGCTTTGGATTGAATTGAAGGCCGCACAATATTCTATTCTATCAAAATGGCTAAAAAAACGACTCACAATAGAATGGAATAAAGAACTATGAGAAGATCAAAGATAAGCAAAAAATAAATTACATAAAAAGAAATTCAAAGGGCTTAAATGAGCAAGATATTAATTATTAAGTAGATGGCGCACCCGAAGAGATTCGAACTCCTGACCCCCAGATTCGTAGTCTGGTGCTCTATCCAGCTGAGCTACGGGTGCACACATTTCGATTTTCTACATTGTCTAAGACAATGGTTCCTAATCGTTTCATTAAAGAAATGCAAGTGAAACTTGGGTTGTCATAAAAAAAATCTCTTTTTTATGAGATATTAAAAAAGTTATAATATAGGATAGTTTCAGTTGGATTTTTGACAAGGGCATTTTCTTGCTGTGATCTTATCACGCAATATGAACGATAGTTAACTTGACGTTTTTGTCTATGAACGATAGTCAGCCAAAGATGATATATGTTTTTGCGGTGGGGGGTAAGATCTATACCTGCTGTTTGGTTTTTTTGTAAAACGCCGATATTACCGTTGAAAACTATTTCAGATAAACATGACACAGCAAAGGTGAATGTATGGCGTTATTAAAAAAGATCTTTCCATTGGTGTTTTTAATTGTCGTTTTAACGGTTACTTATTGGATTGGAAAACAGAGTGCGGAACAACCCATTTCTATAGTGGATAAAGCAAGTGTATCGTATAAAGCTCCAAAAGGAAAAATGGGAAGACCACCGACGAATGTTGTCGTTGACCGTGTGAAGATTCAAGATTTTTATGAACACCTTAACGTTCTAGGAAGTGGACAAGCACTTGCTGAAGTAGATTTAACCCCTTTATCACCAGGTGTTATTGATAAGCTTTTTGTGTCTGCTGGTGCAAAAGTACAAGTGGGGGATGTGATTGCAAAGCTTGATTCTAAAAAAGAGGAAATTGCGGCCGCAAAAGCAAAGGTACAGCGTGATAATAGTGCGTTAACGCTTTCACGCATTCTTAAATTACGCGCCAGCAATACAGCAACAGAAGTTCAAGAAATTACAGCACGTTTAGAGTTGGATAATGCAAATTTAGTTTTGCGGAATGCTGAGGTAGATCTCGATCGGCGAACAATTCGTGCACCGATTCCTGGAATTGTTGGTATTTTACCCGTTGATGCGGGGAATAACGTGACCCTTAATACTGTAATAGGTCATATTGAGAATAGAGAACGTATTTTGGTTGATATATGGGCTCCTGAACGGTATGTATCACAGATTCATAAGGGGGATGAGGTAACGGCAACATTAGCCGCGCGGCCAGATAAATCTTTTGTTGGTCATATTTACGCGATTGATAATGTTGTTGATCCAGAGAGTCGCACACTTCATGCTCAGGTTGAAATCAATAATGAAAAAGATACGCTCATGTCTGGTATGTCTTTTTCTGTTGCTTTGCAGTTTCATGGTGGTTCTTTCCCTGTCGTTAATCCTCTTGCAGTTCAATGGAATAGTAAAGGGTCATTTGTTTGGCGTGTAAGAGAAGGAAAAGTAGAGTCTATTCCCGTATCAATTATTCAGCATAAAGCGGATCAGGTTTTTGTAAAAGCTTCCCTAGAAGATGGTGATCAAGTTGTTATTCAAGGAGTGCAAACGCTTTATCCAGGAAGTAAAGTAACTATTGATAATCAAAATTTAAATCAACAGCAATTATCAGCAGTTTATGGAGCGGATATACAATGAGCCAAGAATTGAGTACAAAACAGCCTATGTCGCAGGTGGAGCAAAGTAGTCTCATTGCCTTATTTATTCGCAGACCGGTTTTTACTTTTGTTTTAAATGCCATTATCATCATTGCAGGATTTGCAGCATGGTTGAATGTTGATATAAGAGAATTACCCGATGTTGATACGCCAGTAACAACGGTTGTAACGGTATTTTCTGGTGCATCAGCGGAAACAATTGATCGTGAAGTGACAAAAATTATAGAAGATGCTGTTTCTCGTGTTTCAGGTGTTAAAAAGATTTCTTCAACATCTTCTTTTGGACTTTCTCGTGTGCAAATTGATTTTAATGTCGGTGTTGATTTGAATGTAGCAGCATCTGATATCCGTGATGCTCTGTCTCGCGTTACTTATACTTTACCCAAAGATGCAGATTCACCTTTGATTATTAAAGCAGATTCGAATGCTGCTGCTATGATGTATTTGGTTGTGACATCACCAACAATGAGTATTGATGATTTAACAACAGTTGTAGACGATAAGATTGTTGATGCGATTTCTGCTGTTGATGGTGTTGGTGATGTACAGGTCGATAGTGCTCGTAAAAAGATTTTTCAGATTGATATAGATCAAGCAAAACTTGCAAGTTATGGATTAACTGTCGCAGATATTTCACGTATTCTTGCTGATATGACAACGGATGTTCCAGTAGGGTCATTACGCAATTCTAAGCAAAGTTTAGTTGTTCGTGCCACGGCACGTTTAACAACACCGGAAACTTTTGAACAAGTTGTTTTAAAGCCTCATGTGCGTCTTGGTGATGTTGCGCATGTTACTTTATCACCCGATATAGAAACGGTTATTCTTCGTATCAATGGAAAGACAGGGATTGGATTAGGGATTGTGCGTAAAGCACAATCCAACACGCTTAATATATCTAAAGGTGTAAGGGCCGTTGTTGATAATCTCAAAAGTGTCATTCCTTCTTCTGTCCATATAGATGTTATTAGTGACGATGCAACTTTTATTAAAAGCGCTCTTCATGAGGTTGAGGTTGCATTGGTCATTGCTATTTTAAGCGTTATTTTGGTTATTTTTCTTTTTCTCAGAGACATTCGTGTAACGCTGATCCCTGCTGTATCTCTTCCCGTTGCTTTGATTGGTACCATTGCAGCTATTTATCTTGTAGGGTTTTCATTGAATATTCTCACATTTTTGGGACTTGTTTTGGCAACAGGACTTGTTGTGGATGATGCCATTGTTGTTCTGGAAAATATTGTTCGATGGCGCAATATGGGATTAGGCTCTAGGGCCGCAGCAGTGTTAGGAACCCGTGAAGTTTTTTTTGCTGTTATCGCAACAACATTGACTTTAGTGGCTGTGTTTGTCCCTATCTCCTTTCTTCCTGGACAAGTTGGAGGACTTTTTAGAGAATTTGGTTTTGTTTTGGCAATTTCTATTTTGCTTTCTGCAGTCGTTGCCTTAACGCTTTGTCCTATGTTGGCTTCACGTTTTCTCAAAGGACATATTGAGGAGAAAGAGGAAAACGCCCATCATCATTTTACTTTTTTATATAAATTGGGCTCTTTGTTTCATAATGCATATACTTACAGTTTGCATAAGTGTTTAGGAAAGCCTTGGGCTGTTGTTTTTGCTTCACTTGTTTTTGCTGCTCTTTGCGTTGGAGGTTATACGAAGCTTCAACAAGAATTAACGCCAGCTGAAGACAGAGCTCTTATCTTTTTGGTCATTAATGGACCACAAGGCATTTCAACACGATATTTGAACGAGCAGGTAGAACAAATTGAAGCAAGTCTACAGCCATTACGTGATGCGGGTGAGATTGCTAGCACTTACTCTATTGCGGGTTTTGCTGGTTCATCCAATACTGCTTTTTTGGTTTTATTACTTTCATCTTGGGATGAACGTTTACGCAGTCAGCAAGAAATTGTGAAAGATGTTAATGCAAAGGTTGGACAGTTTCCGGCAGTTACTGTGTTTGCTGCACAGGGAAATTCTTTAGGCGTGAGAGGAACAGGGCAAGGGTTACAATTTGCAATTCTTGGCAATGATTATGAAACATTACAACCCATTGCTGATAAGTTGGTACGTGCTTTACAAGATGATCCGCGTTTTATTCGTCCACGTTTGACTGTTGATGCAACACAACCGCAATTTTTTATTGAAATCAATCGAAAAAAAGCCTCTGACTTAGGGATTGATATCACCAATTTGGGCGATACATTACAAGCAATGTTGGATGGTAAAAAGGTTGGTTCCATTAACGTGGATGATCATTCTTACGATGTTAAATTGATGTCGCGTAAAAATTCCATGAAGAGCCCTAGTGATTTAGAAAATATTTTTTTAAAGACTAAAGACAATCGATACGTTCCTTTATCGGTTATTGCGCGTTTGCATGAAAAGGCTATCGCCCCCCAATTACAACGGGAAAAGCGCATGAACGCTATCACTTTAAGTGCAAATCTTGCTCCAGATATCACTTTAGGGGATGCTTACCAAACTGTAGAAAAAATTGCATCGCCTTTGTTATCGAAAGGAACCTATGTAGTTCCCTTAGGAGAAGCTGAAACACTTAATGAAACATCTTCTAATTTTATAATTGTTTTTGGTATTGCCTTTGTGATTATTTTATTGGTTTTGGCGGCCCAGTTTGAAAGCTTTATTTCAGGCTTTATTATCATGGCCACTGTCCCATTAGGGATTGGTTGTGCTGTAATTGCTATGCTCTTAAGTGGTGTGAGTCTTAATATTTACAGTCAAATTGGATTAATTTTGTTGATTGGTGTTATGGCAAAAAATGGTATTTTGATTGTTGAATTTGCAGATCAATTACGTGACCAAGGAAAAAGCGTGCGTGAAGCCATAGAAGAAGCAGCAAATATTCGCCTTCGCCCAGTTTGTATGACAATGATTTGTGCTATATTAGGGGGGATTCCTTTGGTTTTAGCCAAAGGTGCTGGTGCGGAAGCGCGTATAGCTTTAGGCTGGGTTATCGTTGGTGGTTTAGGTTTAGCGACTATTTTTACGCTTTATGTTACACCGGTTGTTTATCTTTTTTTGGGCCGTTTTATAAGATCAAAAGCAGAAGAAGATTTGCGCTTAACAAAAGAGCTTAATCAAGTTAAATGATGTATCGAGTAGAAAAGATTTGAAAGTTTATTCTCGTAAAAATATCATTTTCGGATCTTGGTTTTTGCTTTTATATTCTTTCATTTTTTATGTGAGCAGTGAAAAGAGCGAGCAATCAAGGAAACATTTTCTGTTTTGTTATTGTTTGGGTATAGATTTCATTATCAATAACCATATAGGATAAGCTTATGGGAGATAGCTTTTCAATTCGAAATGAAAAGGCTTTTGAAGTCGCATTAAGAGCTTTAAAAAGCCATGCTGCAAAGGATGGGGTTTATGATATTCGTCGGCATTTTTTAGAGGATGACCAGCGTTTTTCCCATTTTTCTCTCAGACTTGATGATTTTCTTTTCGATTTTTCAAAATGTGGTGTAACATTTAAAACGTTGCAACTTCTAGATGATTTAGCTGTCGCAGCAGATGTGTTAGGCCGGCGTGATGCAATGTTTTCGGGTCAAGCCATTAATACAACTGAAAAACGCTCCGTTCTTCATATTGCATTACGTTTACCTGCTAACGAAATTTTCGTGGTGAATGGTCATGATCTTATTCCCGGTATTCAAGACGTTCTTGAAGATATGGAACGATTTTCTGAAAAGGTACGTGATGGCCGTTATAAGGGAAGCAGTGGAAAGAGAATAAGTGATATTGTCAATATAGGTATTGGTGGCTCTGATCTTGGTCCTGCAATGGTTACATATGCTTTAAAACCTTATCATGATGGTCCACGTTGTCATTTTGTTTCTAACGCTGACAGTGCCCATATTTCGGATACTCTCTCTATTTTGAATCCAGCAACAACGCTTTTTGTCATTGCTTCTAAAACTTTTACAACGGCTGAAACAATGGTAAATGCTCAAGTTGCACGTCAGTGGATTTGTTCACATTTAGGGGAAGAAGCTATTCATACGCATTTTGTCGCTGTTTCGAGTGCACTTGATAAAGTGGCAGAATTTGGCATAGATTCGACCAGAGTTTTTAAATTTTGGAATTGGGTTGGAGGACGTTATTCAATTTGGTCCGCCATTGGCCTTGTTGTTATGTTTGCAATAGGGGGGCGAAATTTTCGTCAATTTCTCAATGGCGCTCTGCAAATGGACCAACATTTTAAAACCATGCCGTTGCATAAAAATATTCCTATTCGATTTGCTCTTTTAGGATTCTGGCATCGTGTTATTTGTGGTTATTCATCACGCTCTATCATTCCCTATGCGCAACGCTTAATACATTTTCCAGCTTATTTACAACAGCTTGATATGGAATCAAATGGGAAGCAAGTCTCGCTGGATGGAAAGCCATTAAATTTTTCAAGTGGTCCGATTGTTTGGGGTGATTCAGGAACAAATAGTCAACATGCTTTTTTTCAGCTTCTGCATCAAGGAACAGATGTTGTTCCTGTAGAATTCATTTTATTTGTAAAAGGGCATGAGAAAAATTTACGTTCTATGTATGAGATATTGCTAGCAAACGGTTTAGCGCAATCAAAAGCCTTGATGAAAGGGCGTAGTATTAAAGATGCTCGGCATATCTTGATAAAAAATGGCGTTGATGAACGTGAAGCAGATCACTTAGCGCTTCATAGAAGTTTTAAAGGAAACCGTCCAAGTATCACGTTGGTTCAAGATTTATTAACGCCCTTTACACTCGGTCGTCTCATTGCGCTTTATGAACATCGTATTTTTGTTGAAGGTATTTTAATGAATATTAATTCATTTGATCAATGGGGTGTTGAACTTGGTAAAGAATTAGCCAAAGAGTTATTACCCATTCTTCGTGGAGAAAGTGAAGCGGATAATCGTGATAGTTCAACATTAGGGTTGCTCGCCCATATTCAGGCAAGACGTGCAAAATAAATATAATTTGATAATAGATTCTGTACGAACTTAAGCAAAGGTAGAATGAGAGAGAAATATGAGATAATTCTCTATTTTACACTGTGCTTTCTTATTTTTTTGAATTAGTTTTTTGTGACAGAAAATAAAAAAAGTTCAAAAATTGTAAAAACGATAAAGAGCTTTAAAATCCTTTGAAAATAGATTGGTACAAAGCACACAAAACTCATTGGTGAGTTATGTTAAAGACATCCTAATAATATCATTTTAGTTAAACTTTGGCGGAGAGAGAGGGATTTGAACCCTCGATAGAGTTACCCCTATGCCGCATTTCGAGTGCGGTGCTTTCAACCACTCAGCCACCTCTCCATATGAAGTACGACAAAAATCCGCACTATCTAAGTATATTAAGTATATGATGGGTAGATAACCTTCAATTGTTTTTGGTACAACCTTTTTTTCTTTTTTACGGCACTTTATTGACAGAGAATAGAAATTCCTTCATATATGCAGAATATGAGCGCGGAGGAATCCGCGCCTATTTGTGTTGAGGAAGGTTTTATCCTTCTTTAAAATTGATTACGACTGATAAAAAGCAGCCTATTTTCCCTTATTTCAAGGTAAAAATTAAATAAGAGCTGGAGTGAACGGAAGGATAAAAAATGTTCGCAGTCATTAAAACCGGTGGGAAGCAATACCGCATTGTTGCTAACCAAGTGGTAAAAGTTGAAAAAGTTAATGGAAATGCGGGTGATGTTGTTGAATTTAATGATGTATTAATGGTTGGGCAAGAAGGTAATGCGGTTATTGGAACACCCGTTGTTGCTGATGCGCTGGTGACGGCTGAGATTTTAGAACAGGCACGTGGACGCAAGGTTATCGCATTTAAGAAGCGCCGTCGTCAGAATTCCAAGCGCACGCGTGGTCATCGTCAAGAATTTACAACGCTGCGTGTTTTAGAAATTTTAATGGGTGGTTCAAAGCCTAAGAAAGCAGCTGCGAAACCCATAAAAAAGGAAGAAACGGCAGTAAAAGAAACAAAAGGTACTGCTGTTGAGAAGAAAGCTGAAAAAACGGCTGAAAAAAAGACAGCATCGCAGAAGAAAGCGGCTGTAGCATCAAAGAGTAAGAAAGATTAAAGGAGAGCGTCTATGGCACATAAAAAAGCTGGTGGTTCCTCGCGTAATGGTCGCGATTCAGAATCGAAACGTCTAGGCGTTAAAAAATTTGGTGGTGAAACCGTTATTGCTGGAAATATTATTGTTCGTCAGCGGGGAACACGTTGGCATCCTGGCGACAATGTTGGCATTGGAAAAGACCATACGCTTTTTGCTTTATCAAAAGGAAAGGTTTCTTTTCAACGGAAAGCGGGTAACCGTTCCTATGTTTCAGTTATTCCTATGGTGGAGGCAGCAGAGTAATCTGTAGCATTTCCTCTAGCAATCAACTGGAATTTCATTGGTTTAAGTAATTTAACTGAATTGCAGTTGTAGTTTTTAAGCATTAAAAGGGAAAGATAGAATGTTATCTTTCCCTTTTTGCGTTGGTACTATAATAAATCTAGAAAGTAAGGTTATTTATAGAGTTTTTTTAAAAGTTTAGTGGTTGATAAGAGTGAGGATGCACGTACTTTGCAAATGTACGACAGAGGGCATTGTGTGTTTGCGATATTGATTGAAGAAAAGGATTAGCTTAAAATATATCAATGTTATATGATTGAGGGGTTAGTACGTAGGATAAGCTGTACAGAATTTTAAAGATAGTAAGTTGCATGGAACAATTTTTAATGGTGTAATAAATTGATAAGAGGGGCAGGAGGTTAAGTCAATTTGGAGGAAGGGTTAAAATGTTAGCTGAAGTTACAGATGATTGAGGAGGATGCTTTCTTATAGAAAGAAGAATGACGAGTTATGTTGAATAACTTGAGAGCAGGGGGGCGTAAACGTAGTTTTTCAGATGATTAGGGCTGTAGAGATAGGGGTTTTATTTTTGTAATTTTATTTTTGTAAAAAGTAAGAGTTAAGAGTCAGATTTGCTTATGGTGTTTTTAAGCAACCCGCGGGATTGTAATATCCAATTGTTTTTTATCGGTTTTATTGAGGTGTTGAAGTACCTCACTTAGCTCTATTGTGTAAAACAAAAAGTCGTAGTTTTTTGTACATCGTATATTTTTGAAAATATGGCTTTGAAATGAAATTTATCAAAGATATTTGTATTCAAATGTAAGGCAGTTTGAGTTCATGATGGGATGTGAGAAAGCAGAAGCAATGAATGTAGATTTTACTGAGAGTGAAATCTTATCTATCAAGTCTGTACAACTTGCAGCTGCTTTTAATCATAAAAATGATGCGATCTATGCTGCTGCTGAATTGCTTGTGAAGGTTGGTGCAGTTGACAAATGTTATCTGGCAAGCATGCTTGCACGTGAGGAAATAACGAATACTTGGCTTGGAAATGGTATAGCCATTCCTCATGGGTTGGTTGAAAATTGTGATTTAATTATCAAGGATGCTGTTGCTGTTATACAGGTTCCTGCTGGGGTTGAGTGGCAGGATGGAAAGAAAGCACACTTGGTTATTGCCATTGCAGCCTGTCCAGATCGATATAGAGAAATTTGCAAAAAATTAACGTCTCTTTTAGTTGATAAAAAACAGCTTGAAGTACTAGCGACAACTACGGACAAACAGCAAATTGTTACAACTCTGTTTGGTCAAGATATAAAGAAAGAAAAAGCTTTTATTGGTGATCTTTCGGTGTGTCAAGAATGGACTTTAGATTATCCGAGTGGTCTTCATGCACGACCAGCTTCTCTTTGGGTTGATTTTGCAAAAAAGATTCAAAATTCTATCAGAGTTCGCTATGGTCAATACGCCGTTGAAATGAAAAATTTGGTTGGTTTATTGCAATTAGGCGCAAAAAACGGTGATGTTCTGATTTTTTCTACAGATGCTGCAGAAGGAGAAAAACTTCTCAATGATGCCATTTCTGTTGTAAAAAAAGTCAGTATTAGTGAAAAATGCGTAGTGAGAGCAATGGAGTCTCAAACAAAGGCTTTTCATGGTTGGTATCCACGCTCCATGCAAAAAGGCATTTCTGGTGTTGGAGCAAGTTCAGGGTTAGCGTTTGGTAAGATTTTTGTTTTAAGGCAAAATAATATTTCCATAATAGACCAGCCAATTGATTTTTCAGTTGGTGCAGCATGTCTTGAAAATGCTCTTACAAAAACAAAACATAAATTGGCATCGGTGATTTCCGATATTACAGTGCGTATGGGGGCAGATTCTGCGGCGATTTTTTCTGCGCAAATGGTCTTGCTTGAAGATGAGAATCTCATAGCTCAAGCTTGTCGTTTTATAGCAGAAGGTCACGGTGTTGCTTGGTCTTGGGATAGAGCGGTTCGACAGTTTTCAGATATGTTTTCTAAGGTGGATAATCCTTTGTTAGCAGCACGTGCTGTTAATTTAGTTGATGTTGGTCGTCGTGTTTTAGGTGAAATAAATCCATCCTATCGATCATTCTTTTTAAATGATATTCCAAGTGGTGTTATTCTGGTTACAAATGATCTTTCTCCTTCTGATGTTGCACAACTTGATGGTACAAAAATAAAAGGATTAGCAACAGCATGGGGAGGTCCACTCTCTCATACAGCTATTTTGGCGCGTACTCTTGATATTCCGATGGTTGTTGCTTTAGGTGATGATATTTTAGCGATACAGTCTGATGTTCAGGCTATTATTGATGGAGATAATGGGTTCATTTATCTTGATCCTACACTTGAAGATTTTGAGGATGCTCAAAGGCATATTGATACTGTTGCGCAAAAACGTGTCAGTGAGATAAGTACGTATAGATTACCAGTACAAACGACAGACGGTCAAAGAATTCGTATCATGGCTAATGTCAATTATGCAAATCAGGTTCCTGTTGCGCTAGATTTGGGGGCTGAAGGTGTCGGGCTCATGCGCACAGAGTTTTTATTTTTGGAGAATCCCCATATTCCAGATGAAGAGGCTCAATTTGATATATATCGGGCAATGATTGCAGCCGTAGGGGATAAGCCATTAATTATTCGGGCGCTCGATATTGGTGGGGATAAACAAGTTACGCATTTACATGTATCTAAAGAAGATAATCCTTTTTTAGGTATTCGAGGAACGCGGCTTTTATTACGTCGGCGTGATCTTTTGATCCCTCAATTACGTGCTTTGTATCGAGCAGCAAAAGAGGGTGGAGATCTCTGGATTGTGTTTCCGATGGTGATGTCTGTTTCAGAGATTGTTACCATAAAAAAGATTGCAGAAGAAATCCGCAATGATACTGATGCACCAAAATTAAAACTTGGTATTATGATCGAAGTTCCAGCAGCGGCCATTATGGCAGATGTGTTGAGCGCACATGTTGATTTTTTCTCAATTGGAACCAACGACTTAACACAATATACAATGGCTGTTGATCGGCAAAATCCATACCTTGTATCTGAAGCCGATAGCCTTGATCCAGCAGTTTTGCGTATGATTTATCAGACTATTCAGGGAGCAGCACAACATAAGCGTTGGGTTAGTGTATGTGGTGGTGTGGCTGGAGATCCTTTTGGTGCTATGATTTTGACCGGATTGGGAATTAATGAGCTTTCTATGATATCTTGCGATATTGCTCCAGTAAAGGCGTGTTTGCAGACTCATAGTTTTGAAGATATGAAAATTTTAGCACAAAAAGCACTACAATGTGAAACCGCACGAGCTGTACGCACTCTAAGCAAGGATATCCAGTGGTAAAGAACGTAAGAACTTGCTCATTGTGCAAAGTCTTAGATCTTTAGTATTATGAACTAGAGCAGATTATAGGCAACATAAAAGTAACAAACAGGTGGATCGCATCTCAAGAGGGCAATTTTAAATCAAATTTGTTGTGGTTAAGAATCCTCATTTTGGGGGGAGGGAAAAAGGTTAAAACTGATTTTTATTGAAACAAAATTTATTATCTCAATGAAACAATTTTGATATTAGAAATATAAGAAATTCACATCGTTGTTATTCTATTTATTATTGGGACAATTAATCTTGATAGGTGAGAGATGTTTAATAACTTTATTGTGAAGGAAACATAGATCATATGCCAATTTTAAAAGCAGCATTTCTTGCATAAAGCAGAAGATGCGTAAGTAATCATGAAAGTTTATGGTTTGGGATAAGCTTTTTATTCCCATGCTTGCATTGTGTATAACTATCCACGGAAAAAGTTTTTTCTTAAAAAGAAAGGATGTGCTTGTTATTCAACAGGTGTCAGCTTTTATTTTAATAAATAAATTTGTTTTTGAATTTTGAATGTATAATTTAAGCTTGCACGTTATTTCTTTCTGGGTATAGTGCGAGACTTCTGGAGAGGTGGCCGAGTGGTTGAAGGCGCACGCCTGGAACGCGTGTATATGGGAAACCATATCGAGGGTTCGAATCCCTCTCTCTCCGCCATTTATCATAAAATTAATGAGTGATATAAAAGTTAGGGAATTTAAAGCTCTTTAATTTTGTTAATTTATTTTTTTATTTATCTTGTAACCCTAAATGAATTTTCATTATCTTGATGGCAAGATCTTATAAATTCAATATTCTTTGGCTTTTTTGTTATTTTCAATTGATGTTTTCTCTATAAGAAATTGCTACGAATTATCCTCTCCAAAGTCGATAATTCATCATCACTCTCGCCCCAAATTGCTATAATGGCTGGACAGGTGTTTAAATCGATGGTTAGGGGGAGAGGCTCATTTTCTTTAAAAAAGAGCATAAAATGAACAACATTTTCCCAAGAATGAAGCTTTTGTTGCCATAGATTAACGTCTTTTATGATATGATCGTTAACTTTGTTGATAAGAAAGATAATACGCCCTTTTTTCTTAAAGCGACTTGGTGTTTGTGAAAACACTCCCGCAATAAGGTTAATGGAGCTTTCAAGTAAATCATTTTCATAGCAATGTGCAAACAAAGTGGGCGCAATTCCTCCGTGCAGGCGGGCTCCTACTTCGATCATTACTGGACCACGAGCGGTTTGCATGATTTCCATATGTGCAGGTCCATATTCAATTCCCACTGCGCGAATGCACTGTTTTGCATAGGAGATAAGAGCGGCATAAAGAGGATCTTGAGCATCAAGCACATCAAGCGATTCATAAACAAAGGCACTTCCATTATGAATACCCTTTTTATATCGCGATAAAGCGCATATCTTTATAGCTTCTTCCTTTACAATGGCATCTACGATGTATTCTTCTCCTTCCAATCGTTCTTGGAGCAAATAAGCCTCGTTAGGTGTGCCAAAAATATTTTTTTGCGTCCAGTCGATTTCAGAAATCCACGCCGCCACTTCTTCCCGGTTAGAGAAAAACAAAACTCCATCGCTTCCTGCAGAATCGTTTGGCTTTACCACATAGCCACTGAGGCTTTCAAAATCATCGAGAGCACAATCACCTTTTGTAAGAATTTTTGATCGAATATAGGATAAACCATTTTCACAAAGGCGCTTTTGCATTGCTGCCTTTTTTCGCCGCCAATCAGTGGTCAAGGGGTTATTTCCGGCACAATCGTAATAAGCAGCCAATTGTTCTGCACAATAAATACCTATTTCGGAGCCTGCCACCACGGCTTTTATCGCACCGACAGGAAAGCGCTGTTTTATTTCATCGACACTATGAAGTTTCGCTTCTACCATGCCCTCACCTTGATAAGAGAGCATAAAGCGTGAAAAAGGAGCTGGTTGAGAGACAACGCCATAACAAGCATAGCCTAATTTTTGTAAAGCAGGACTATAAAGAGCACCCGTGGAGAAAGGATCGACAATAAGAATGGATTTACTCATACTTTGGCCCGCTGTGATGAAAGGAAAAAAACATAAATAAAAATTATCAGCCCTATAAGGGGGAGAAGGTAAATGGCTGCTTGAGGTCCCATAAGGGCAGAGCTTGTAAGAAGACCAAGGATAACATAACCTGCCGATTGGGAGAGAGTATAAAGCATGCCACTATAGCTTCCCACCAGCTCTGCTTGAATTTCTGTTTGGGTTGCTTCAATCATATGTTTGCGGGCGTTAATCCGCATGGTATTCATTGAAAAGCCAATAAAAAAGCAAAAAATCACAGCCAAATAAGGTGATTGTGTGGTGCTAAAAATAAGATCGGCTAAACCCAATATAAGAGCTGGAAGGATGAACTCGAAACGCGGGATCTTGATAAAAGCAGCTAAAAAAGCCCCCACGCCTGCAACTGCGCTGCACAACCCATAATATTCAGAGCCAAAATTTTTCACACTCTGAAAAAGGATAGTTGCCAGTGTATTATAAGCGCAAATGTGAAAACCAATAAGGCCTATGCAGACGCATAAAAGTTTAAGCTCTAGGGAAAGCCTATCTGCCTGTTGTATAAGTATTGGCTCCTTATCGGTGACAGGCGGCAAGTCGTTTGTAGTGCTATCGGCATGATATTCATCGCGAAAGATGACGTATCCGGCCACAAGGCTTACGATAATGTCAAACACACAAATCGCTGCAATCAAACCATTATAGCCGACTTCAGCTGCTACCCCTCGAGGGCTGGTTGCTTCTAAGAGATAACCGCTCAATGCTGCCCCCAAAAAGGCGCCAATCTGCACCACTGTTTGCATAATGCGGGAAGCCTTTTGAGCACTAATATAGCCACTAAGCGCGAGTTTAGTATTATAAGTCTCCAGCGTACTTAAGGTGATCAAAGAGAGATAACCAATAGAGATAGAGACCACAATAAAACCAAAACGGGAGTCGACATAATGAAAAAGAGCAATCAATAAAAGGAGGCTATAGATGATGAGCCGTCTTGTGTATAAATCGACCAATCGCAACGATGCTTTAATGTGCACAAAACCACTTTTTTTCAAAATATAGGGTGTAAGGGTTCCCAAAGCCATGGTTATGCCTAGAAAAACCGATGAGGATGTTATGCGATAAGCATTCCAAAGGTTACTTAAGAAGAGCACCATATCAGAAAGATAGAGCAGGACAACCAGTCCATAAAACCGAAACATCAGTTGTTTGCGCACATCACTCCCCCCTCATGTCCGCATCTTTAAATCGACACCTTTTAAAATATGCAGTATTGTAATCGGCGTATATTCTTACAAATACTTAGTACATCTATTACTAGATAGGTCAAGTTTTTTCGATAGGGGTATGATATAAATTTGAACGCTGACATTTACTGTAATGATAGCCTATTTTCATGAAATTGAGTAGCGGGAGGAGCTTGTGTTTTAGCTGCGTTTTTTATGCAACATCTTGCCGATAAAGAGTTACTTTACTAGATGATGAGCACAGGTATGCTTGAGAGCCATATTGGGTATTTTTACGAGTGTCTCTGTTTAATTCAAGGTTGTGGGGTTTTTATTGATCATTGCTGGGATAAGCTTGGGTTTTAGGATGGCAATGACCCTTATTATCGGACAGAAATTATTTATGATCTCAAATTAAGGTGTACTAGTACAGCTTTAAGGGATTTTTTATACAATCAATTTGGGAGGGAGGACTTTATTTATTGGGGGTATTATAATGCGTTGAAAGGTAACGGGGATAGCCATAGATGTAAGATTATTTCATATAGATGTAGAGTTCACTTCGATACAAAAGTTCCAAATTTCCTTGCACTTCATATCGTTTTATGAGTGTAACCAATTGCTGCAAATATTCTTCTCCATGGCTGGCAATGGCACGTTGCGCTTGCGTTGAAGAGCGGCTCATGCCGATAAAAGCTTCGGATGGGATTGTCATCGTCCAATTATGTGTATGTAAAGCAACCTTTTCAGGATTTACTTCAAGACCATCACGCATCTCTTGTAAAAAATCAAAATTGCGATAATAACGGGAATAGTTAGGACTCATTTCCTCTAATAATGATTCATAAGCGGCTAGAAATTGACTATTTTGAAAATCACGATTGTTTTGAATGACAGCCATGACACCACCGGCGCGAAGTTGACTTGAGACATTGCGAAGCAACACAGGGCGATCCATCCACTGAAACGCTTGTGCTGCAACAACAAGATCAACCTTGCCGATTTGGGGCAAGAGGCTTTCGGCTTTGCCGTGATACCACTGCACAAAAGGAAATTTGCTTTGTCCCTGTTTAATCATATCTGCTGATACATCAATAGCATGATAGTGGTGTTCATTTCCTAGAAGCTTGACAATTCCCTCTAATACAATGCCTGTTCCTGCTCCCACATCCACGATAGACAAATGCTTTTTGTCTTTAAAAGGAAGCAGCATAGTTTCAAATAAAGTGAGGGGATAGCGTGGACGATAGCGATCATAATCATCAGCCAATCCATCAAACTTCTCACTTTGTGGTTGAATGGTTTGTAACATATGGTGTGGTTCCCCTCATGAATTGCACTGTGCATAAAGAAGCTCTCCTTGGTCCATTATGTCAAGTATAAATTTTAAAAGAAAATTAAATGAGAGTTGCTCTTTGACAGGCTCTAAAAGGTTGATATTTTCCTCTGCCTCAAATAATGTATTTCGAAAGTCAATTGTTTTTTGCATAATCAGTTGGAAATAGTATATATTCTTCTAAAAATCTGTTTCACTTCTGGTTTTGGTGCGATTAGCACTGAATGCCTTTTATGAGCATCAAATTTATAACCTGCTTGTAGGAAAAACCAATCTCAAATACTCTATCGTAAAAATGAGATCGCCTATTCGCTTTGTGGCTGTTACAGTCAAAATAATTGATTTCAACGCAACTGTTTTACGTCTTAATTACGCTCTAACAAAATGAGGAGTCTTGTTTTTTTTAATTTAGTACACTGAGATAAGAGCTAAATATATATTTTAAATGTGATTATACGGACGTGTGTATGAGGGAATGATTTATGTTTTTTGCAAATTTGAAAGAGCGTGCTTCTCTATTTGAGAATAAAACTTTCCTCTATTTTACCTTGAGTGGTTTATTTGCGACATTTGGAAATGGGCTCAATTATATTGCATTATCATGGCTTGCCTACCATCAGACGAATTCAATCCGTGGTGTAGCATTGATGATGCTTTTTCTTTGGGCGCCTAGTATTATTTTTGCGCCTGTTTTTGGCATATTGGCAGATAAATATAATCGTAAAATGCAGATTATTATTTCAAATCTTGTGAGAGGCTTGGTAATTGTGGGCTGGGTAATACTTGGGTATTGGGGCATAGAAATTGATTTGATGTTCTTATCTGCTCTTTTGGGTGTTTTTATCTCTTTTTATATGCCATCAGCTATTCCTTTAATTCAAAGTATTGTTCCTAAAAAACAGCTCGTCAATGCAAATGCGACCATCGATATGGTTTATGAACTTGGTACGATCATAGGGATGGGATTGAGTGGATTTATACTCGCCTATGCAGGAACAAAAGGAACACTTCTGATAGGCGGCGTATTTTTTATTCTTGCTGGTTTGTTTAACTTTGCAATGAAAGTACCTAAACCCCGTAGATCTAAAAGTCAAAGTAAACAAAACTGGTGGGAAGATTATACAGCGTCTCTCCGTTATTTTAAGCAGAATCCGGTTCTTTTTATGCCTTATATAAGCCAGATGATTATTATGACGCTGTTAATGACTATCCCTGTTATTCTGGTGCCTTATACACAAGAAGTTTTAAACACGGATAGCAGGACTTTTGCAATATTTGAGGTACTTTATTCTATGGGTGTATTGACAGGTGCGTTTTTTTCGCCCCTTCTCTGTAAGGTTTTATCCATAAGGAAAACATTGGCACTTTTATTAGCTTTTATGGCTATTGGGCTTATCATTCTGTCTGTGAATACACACATTTTTGTTGTTTTTCCTGTTTACTTTATGATCGGATTTGGACTTTCGAGTTGGGCTCTTTCGATTTCTTTATCGCAACTTTCTTGTGATCCCCAATATCAAGGAAGATTGCAGGCCAGTTTTAATGGTCTGTCTGGATGTTTTATCCTCGGAGTTTATCTCATTATGGCAAGCGATAGCAGTAGCATATCACCTCAATCGATATATTTTATTCAAAGTATTGTTGCCCTTTTTGGAATGCTCATCGCGCTGTTTTATAAACATGAAAAACGATAAATTGCACTGAAGTATAGTAAGACTATACGCTATTTTTAAACATTTACAACGCCACATATTTCATATTTTGCTTTTAAAGGGGTGGTGAGAAAATGTGAAAGTTTTGGTGCTTGTAATGAAGAAAGCATAAATTTATGGATGCTATAAAATACTCTTTATTTTTTGATGATGAACAAAGAGGATTAATGCGTTTCTTTAATTCATCAGACTTTTGTAAAGAGGCAAAGACGCAACACTTTAAAGCTTCTTAAAAGTTTTTTGGTTTGACCACAGTAGAAAGTAAAGCGCTTTCTTATCATACGGGAAAAGCGTGTTGCGTTATTTTTGTTTTTCAAAATCCATACGAAAAATTGCATTGATTTCATCCTCATTGGAATCAGCATTTCTGCGACGATGTAGGGTTTGCACGATCTCTTTTTTTAAAAGCGCATCTGTTTCACTTAAACGGTAAATGCTGAGTTCCAATTCAAGAGATAAAGCTAAATCTACACACAATTTAAGCTCTTCTCCAATATCGAAACCACGTTGATAGTCGTCATAAAGACCAACCAGTGTATCGGATAATTCCTTATCGGATAAAGAGGTCATGCTGAACTCCTCCACGTTGCGGTTTTCTGTGCAGCTTTGGTCTGTTTAAGGATCATTCCACTATCATCACTCGGAACTGCCATGTATACGAACCTCATGGTTTTGTCAATTTTCTGCAAAATACGCGCTTTTAAATCAATGCCTATTAAAAACTTTATCACTCCAAGATTTTGAGGCGCCCAATTGTAAATATGGACGGCAATGTGTTTGCTCTAGAACTTATAGCATTTAAAATACATTGCCAAAAGGCTTTTAATTTGCATAGAGGGGGAATAATTTGACGATAAACCAAACACTCTAAAACCTCTATTGCTAACCACAGCTAAATCAGTGCCATTAAAATCTACAATAAGCAAGCATGGTTTGTAAACGCTCCGCTTCTTAAGAATGTGTGATAATCTCATTTTTTGTAGAAGTGCAATTATTTTGCCTATTTTATATCGATTTTTAGACATTGATAAACCTTTTATCTTATAAAAACTATGGTATGGGAAGTGTATTTGCATATTTTTGTAATAAGATTTCAGTGGTACATTGTGCAGCACGCAATGAAGAGAACCGTATTAGCCTTTTATTGCTTTGAAACATATGATTGCGCTTTTTGATAGAACTTTGCTCGATGGGTATACAATTGGCAATGGCAAGGATCATTTTTTTGTAAGATGATATCCAAATGTTTTTGACACTGGAGGGCAGTATTTGGTAAAATTCCACGCGTTTTGCCTAGGTTGTATGAGGGTAGGGGGCTTGGTAAAATACTATGGCGATTGCCTTTTTTGTGGGATTGTCATAATTTTCGCTCCTGCTTAGAGGGATGCTGTAACATCCATTTTTGTGGGGTTGTGTATGTGGTAACTGCTCTTCTTAAGGAGCAGTAATGATAGATATAAATCAATATAATTACTTGGCCAACAATTATATTGATTTTGGAGTGATTTTTTTGGCTCGTCCGGAAGCAAAACCTAAAACTGAGTTGGCAAAACGTTTTTGCGAAGTGCGTCGCGCTCTTGGTTTTACAGAGCGTAAGCAGTTTGCTGAACATCTTGGTATCACTGCTGGTTCTATAGGAACTTATGAAACTGGTATAAGTGAGCCTACGGCCTCTGCGCTATCCAAATATCAAGAAATTTGCGGTGTCTCATTAGATTGGCTTGTAACGGGCAATGGTGAGATGTTTTCAGATATAGCAAGAGCGAAAGCAGCTGGTTTTAAACCGCAAGCGATTCCTACTGGGCTGATGAAAAAGCTTGGACATTTAGCTTATACGACATATCGTGATGCAAAAATAGATACGCTTCCTGAAGATATAGCAGAACTTGCGGCAGAGCTTTACGGAAAGCTGCAAGAGCTTATTCAAGACATCAATGATATGGAAGAAGTTGAAGCCACGATGCCACTTTTAAAACTTCATTTAAAGCGTAAAATCGAAGTTGAGAAAGCGCATCGAGCAACGTCACGAGATACCAACGAACAGCTCTTTTAAAAAATAGAACTTTTTTGATTTTTTCACTGTATGAACAGGTTTGAAATGGAAAAATCTTACGATCTTCAAATCTTTTGTTCAATCTGAAAAAAGATAAATTGTCATTATAAATCAATATATTGTTCTGATACAGATAAAACGGTTCATAAAAAGCATTATGGTTGATGATACAAATAAAATTTCTTCAAAAAGAAGCGAGTATTGTTTCTAAAATATTTGTTGGTTGAAGGAAAAGATACTGACAACAGTGAAAAGATACTATGTCCTTAATTCCATTATGGTGCCAAAACTATATTTGGTTCTTATAGAATGCTAACATACATATAAGAGAGAAGAACAAAGAAGCATTTATGACACGCTTTTATCTTTTTTGAAGATGATGCAATAAGCACGTTGAAATTTTTTACAAAACGCGCCTCATTATATTAGGAAATAGGTTTTCCAAAGCAACTCACCCTTTATTAGAGCAGGTTATCGCATAACAAAGATCGCATAGCAAAGAGTGAGGTTATGATGATCATCACTATCTGTTATATTACGCGATAAGTTAAAAATTATACGATAAGTTAAAAAAATCATAAATTTGTGTTTATAAGAACAGCCATTTTATTAAGAAGTATTTTTGAAAATTGATAAAAAATTATTTTTTACACTCTTGCCATTCTGCTGCTGCGCTTTATTTGAAAGATAGAATTGCTCTTTAGTAAAACTGTTTTTGTTAAGAGATAAACCGCAGTGTTTTTGAATGGAGATAACGGTATATTTTCAAAGTCTTGTGTTTTTATTTATTTTTTAGTTTGAATCCCTCTAACTAAAAGGGTTGGGGACTTTTCTAGATTCGATGTTGTTGCAAAGATTTTAGACTGATGCTCGATACGTGTCGGTGTCAGAGGGGGAGTTTTGTCTTGATTTATTGGTTTTTGAAGTGCGCAAACAAGGGTTTTGCGATGAGTGTTTTTGCGCGTTGTAATGATGTTGAACTCTGTTGGAGGAGGTTCTTATGAAAAAAAAATATTCCACACCCAATTTAATTAAAGCTGTCTCGCTCAGCGCGGCAATGGTCACACTCTTATCAAGTGTTTCCCCTGTTTTTGCTGCCAATTTTGCATTCGTAGGAGGAAATAATAATAGTACAAGTGGCACCGGCGTTTCATATCTACGTGGCAGTCATGGCAGTGTTGTTCTAGCTGGTGATGATGACTTCTGCGGGGTAGATAATGTTAAGGGTCGTGGTGGCAAACAACAAGAGAATGTTGCTAAACAAATAACTGCACAAGAACAATATGACAGATTTATCAATAATCAGGCTTTTAGTGGTCGTAATCCTTATGGAACGACCACTGAGAAGGTTGTTTGGCAAAGCGCTGGGATTTTAAGTGGAAATGCTACTTATATGGGAGCAAATACTGAGGGATCTCAGAATATCATGCCTGAGGCTTTTGGTGTTTATTCTTTTGTAACGGGTTGTGGAGCTGCAGCAACGGGGAATTATTCAACGGCATTTGGTGCGGGAGCAACCACAAAGGCTGGTGGCGCGCAAGCCTTTGGTGTTTCCGCGCTTGCAAGTGGTAAAGCAAGTGTTGCCATGGGCGTGGGATCAGAAGCGTCAAAGGAGTCTACGATTGCTATTGGTGGACTTGCGACTGCTTCTGGTAAAAATAGCATTTCTATAGGTAAGAGTTCTCAAGCTACGCTGGACGATGCGATTGCAGTTGGTTCAAATGCAGAAGGGAAGGGTATAAATAGTGTTGCTATTGGTAATATCGCATCTGCGTCTGGTTACAATAGTGTTGCGTTAGGGCTCAAAACGAAGGCAACGGAAGATTATACGGTTGCTATAGGTTCGAAGGCTGAAGCGCAAGCTCTTGGTTCTATTGCAATAGGTGGTGGGGAGCCTGCAAAAAACGGGGTGGAAAGAAAAGTAATAGCGAAAGGTAAAAATTCGATTGCTATAGGTTCCCATACTTATGCTGAGATGGCTCATTCAGTTGCAATTGGTATAAACGCACAAGTACGTGTTATAGATGGTGTTGCTGTGGGGGGAGGGTCTGTATCTCGTGTTGAAGCAAAGGTTTTAGGTTATGATCCTGCAACAAATACTACAACAACGAAGGGTGATCTTGCATGGAAAAGCACTGGAGGTGATTTTAGTGTTGGTAATACTGAACAGGAATTAACGCGACAGATTACAAATGTTGCAGCAGGGAGTAAAGATACCGATGCTGTGAATGTGGCTCAGTTAAAAGCTATGAGAGAGGTCATAGCAGGAGGAGGAGGAGCTTGGAAACTTTCTGCTAACAATACAGGCCCCACAGATGTGAATTCAGGCAACACCGTAGATTTTTCAGTGAAAAATAGTGTAGTAGGAAAAGATAACTTAAAAATTACAAAAAGCACTCAAGGCGATAAGCATAAAATCCAATTTACTTTGAGTGATACTCTTAAGTTGACACAAGTCACCACAGGGCAAAGTTCTATGAGTGATGATGGCTTTATTATTAAAAACGGGCCAATGATGACTATTGATGGTGTTAATGCTGGCAATAAAAAGATCACAAACGTAGTAGACGGGACTGAAGATAGCGATGCAGTGAATTATAAACAGCTGAAAGAGATAAAAGAAGCTGCTACAACGCATTGGCAACTTTCTGTTAATGGTGGAAATGGTATATCTATTGGACAAAATGATACAGTAAATTTACAATCAGCTGGTAAGGAGGGTAGTCAGAATATCAAAATTGTAAGAGATAATAACCGTAATGTTGCGTTTGATTTAGCCGATGATATTAATGTAATGACTGTCACTGCAGGAGACAGCGTCATGGATGCTGTTGGTTTTAGATTTGACGGTGGTGAGGGGCCGAGCATAACTGTTAAAGGTATTCATGCTGGGAATAAAACAATCAAAGGAGTAGCAGATGGAAAAAGCGGTACTGATGCTGTAAATTATAATCAGTTGACAGAGGTAAAAAAACTTGCAGAAAAAGGCTGGAAGCTTTCCGTTGATGGTAACAATGCTACAGATGTTGGAGTTGATAGTACAGTAGATCTTGTTACAGGTGCTGATGATAACAATAACAAAAACATCAAAATTATCAAAAGTAATGGAAATAAAGTTACATTTACTTTGAATAGTAACCTTAAGTTGACAAGTGTCACGACGGGCAACAGCGTAATGAATAGCGATGGCTTTAAGTTTGTTGATGGGGGGCCAAGCATAACAGCGAATGGGATTGATGCTGGCAATAAAAAAATCACGAAAGTGGAAACTGGGACTGAAGATACGGATGCTGTAAATTATAAACAGTTGAAAGACTTTACAGCAGGGATGGAAACGGGCTGGAAACTTTCTGTTGATGGTAACAATGCTACAAAAGTTAAGGCTGGTAGTACAGTGGATTTTGTTGCAGTTAAGCATAAAAACGATGATAATAGTGAGGGTGATACTGCAAATATTAAAATTGTCAAAAACGAAAACAATAAAGTATCCTTTGATTTAAGTGACTATATTAAAGTTGGCCGTGTAGAAACAGGGCTTAGCAGCATGAGTAATGACGGTTTCATGATTAAGGGTGGTCCAAGAATGACCAATGGCGGTATTCATGCTGCCAATACAAAAATTACAGGAGTACAAAAGGGTACTAATGAGAGTGATGCTGTTAATGTTTCACAGTTGAAGACGGTAGAAGAGAAAATAAAGGAAGTAGAAGATAATAGCCTTGTTAAATGGGATGATGGAAAACTCCTTATTACCATTGGAGCAGAAAAGGGTGGCAAGACAATCAATATTGCCAATAATGGAGATGAAAATCGAAATATTACTGGTGTTGCTGATGGGATTATTTCTGAGGTTTCTACTGAGGCGGTTAATGGTTCACAACTCTTTACGACGCTTGAGCGAATTGATAGGTTGAATGATTATTTTGGTGGTGGTGCAGACGTAATTAAAGGTCAAGCACCCACATACACTGTTCAGAAAGAAACACATCAAAATGTTGGATCTGCATTTGAGGCGATCGATACCTCTATTACGGATATTTACAATCAGATTAACAATGTAACAGAAAATAGTCTTGTTAAATGGGAGAAAGATCAGAAGCTTATTACCATTGGTAAAGAAAAAGGTGGTGAAAAAATTAATATCGCAGGTACTGAGGGAGAGCGGACCATTGCGGGTGTGAAAAATGGTAAAATTTCTGAGGAGTCGCATGAAGCAATCAATGGTAGCCAAATTAATAAAATATCTGGAGATATTGCAAAATTCTTTGGTGGCAATACAGCATTTCAGGACGGTGTTTTTGTAGGACCAAGATATAATTTATCTAAAGTTTCTACAGATGGTACCATAGAACGGAAAACTTTTGAAAATGTTGGCGATGCTCTTGAAGAGCTTGATGTAAATGTCAGAAATGTGAATACACATATACAATACGTAGACAAGAAATTTGATGATAAGTTTGATAAGATTTATCAGGATGCCTTACTTTGGAGTGATCAGGCAGATGCGTTTGTTGCACTTCATGGTGAAAATGGCAAAAAAACTAATAGTAAAATTAAATATCTTGAAAAGGGCGACATTACTAAAGATTCAACAGATGCCATAAATGGTTCACAGCTTTTCAATGTTGCTGAAAATACATCGAAATATTTTGGCGGTGAGACAGATGTGATTGATGGTATCGCACCAACTTTTATTATTGGGGATGACAAATATGATAATGTAACTGAGGCTTTTACTGCTGTCGATAATTCTATCACGGATATCTATAATCAGATTAATAATGTGACAGAAAATAGTCTTGTTAAATGGGATGAAAGTAAAAAACTTATCACGATTGGTAAGGATAAAGCTGGTACTGAAATCAGCATCTTAAATAACCGTGGTATGGATCGTAAACTTTCCGGTGTGAAAGATGGAGTGGTCTCTCCAACATCAACGGAAGCAGTAAATGGTTCACAGCTCTTTAAGACGAATGAAAATGTTACGATTGTTACTAATAATCTTGAAAAAGTTGCTAAAAATACATCAAAATATTTTGGAGGTAGTACGGATGTCCTGAACGGTGTAAAACCAACCTTCGTTATTGGTGAAAATACATATGATAATGTTACAGAGGCATTTACCGGTGTGAATATTTCTATCCATAAGATTGATAATAAGATTTCCGATGTGATAAAAAATAGTCTTGTTAAGCAAGATGAAAATACAGGTCTTATCACGATTGGTAAGGATACGGCTGGGACTGAGATCAATATTGCGGGATATGCTAGTGTAGCACGTAAGATTTCTGGTGTGCAAGCAGCAGAAAAAGGTGATGAAGCTGTTAACAAAGACCAACTTGATAAAAGCATAAAGGATATTACTAAAGATATTGAAAAAGTAAGTGCAGCTGCTGTTCTCTACGATAAAGATGCAGATGGTAACGTTAATTATGAGAGTGTAACTTTGGGCGGAGAGAAAGGTGCAAAACCAGTTGCTCTTCATAATGTCAAAGATGGTAGTATTTCCCAAGATTCCAAAGATGCAATCAATGGTAGTCAGATTAATAAAATATCAGAAGATATTGCTAAGTTTTTTGGTGGTGGTGCAAAATTTGTTGATGGTGCCTTTAAAGGACTGAAATATACTTTATCTGCTATTGTAGATGGTCAGGTAGGAAAGGCGAATTTTTATGACGTTGGTTCAGCTTTAACAGGTCTTGATAAAAATGTTAAAGATGTGAATCAGCGCTTAACGAAAGTATCCAATAAGTTTAATCAAACAATTGAAGGTATCTCTAAAGATGCTTTACTGTGGGATGATAAAGAAGGAGCATTCGTTGCACGTCATGAAAAAGATGGCAAGAAGACAAACAGCAAATTGAAGTATCTTTTGGATGGTGAAATTGCTCAAGGTTCAACAGATGCCATTACGGGGAACCAGCTTTATCTCATGAGCAACCAGCTTGCGAATTATTTCGGTGGTGGTGCCAAATATGAGAATGGTCAATGGACAAATCCTACCTTCAAGATTGTTCAAGTCAATGCTGATGGTACGACTGTTGAGAAAAACCATAATAATGTTGCTGATGCTTTTGGTGACGTCAATAAAAATATGTCGAATATTAATAACCGTATTGATGATGTCATCAACAAGGTCGATTCAGATGCTTTAAAGTGGAATGAGGATAAAAAAGCTTATGATGCTAACCGTGATGGTAAACCGAGTAAGATTACCGGTGTAGCTGATGGCAAAATTGCAGAAGGTTCGAAAGATGCAGTTAATGGTGGGCAACTTTGGAAAACCAATGAACGTGTCACTGGTGTCGAAAAAGATGTTAAGCATCTTAACAACAGAGTCGATAACATTTCTAATACCATTGCTGATATTGGTGATGTCGTTAACAATATTGGTGGTAAAGTTGACAATATCAATAATAGAGTTGATGTCATTGAAGAGGATGCGGTTCGTTATGACAGAGATGAAAACGGTAAAAAAGTCAATAAAATCACTTTGAAAGGTGGTGATGCCAGTGAACCTGTGTTGATTGATAATGTAGCTGATGGTAAAATTGAGAAAGGATCAAAAGAAGCTGTAAATGGTGGACAACTCCATGATTACACTAAAGAACAGACGAAGCTTGTTCTTGATGAATCCAAGCATTATACGGATCAACGGATTCGTAATATTACGATTGATGCGATTGACGATGCTGTTGAGCGGGCTAAACAATATACAGATATGAAGTTTGATGCTTTAAACTACAGCATTGAGAGTGTGAAAAAAGAGGCAAGACAAGCAGCGGCTATTGGTCTAGCGGTGTCTAACTTGCGCTACAATGATACTCCTGGAAAATTAAGCGTTGGATTTGGGACTGGTTTATGGCGTAGCCAATCTGCATTTGCCTTTGGTGCAGGTTATACATCAGAGAAGGGAAACATTCGGTCTAATGTATCTGTTACCACTTCTGGCGGTCATTGGGGTGTAGGTGCGGGATTCAATATGACTTTGAACTAATAATCAACGAAACATATAAAAAATTCTTTTCACCCTTGTCTTATAAGGCAGGGGTGAATTGTTTTTACATCTATAAAAGATATGCATAGAGAGATTGATAAAGGATGTAACGATAACCACAGATTTTAAAAACAGAAAAAACTTTTACGATTTCAGGCAAATAACCACTTTTTTCAAGAGAAAAGAATGCATTTCTTATTTTTGCTTTAAAATTTTTGCAGCAGCCTAAAGAGAGCAAAGATGAATTACCTTTGTCTCTACAAAACCGTAAATTTATGATCTCTGGTAAAGATAAAAGATGTTTTATTTTGACTGAGGAAATGATAAAAAATTATAATGCTAAATCAGCTTGCAGTAACTTAAATCATTTTTGTCTTCGTCATTTGTTAGCGCCTGTGACGGGATTTCCTTTAAGGATAACAATAAATTAACAAGTCTCTCTTGCGTATTCTTCAAAAAAATCGTAAATTTTATACTATTGCTTGTTTTGCAAAAAAATCTCGGCTCAATAGAGAGGGGACTGTGTCGCTATCTTAACACTCACTCTGTGAATAAAAGGAGTAAATGAGAAACTAAAAAAAACAATTAGTTAAAAATTAAGATAATATTAACCAATATGCAAAAAGATATCCGTTATCTCTTATAAAGAACAAAAAACATTCACTTTAACATCTAAACGCACTATTTCTCTATTTTTTCAATCACGCTTTAAATCTTTTGCATATAGAAAAAACAGACCTTGCGCACCAACTAGTATTTAAATGTGTCTTTTTTATGTTTATGGTTAAAAATTTTTTTCATTGGGGAATTTGTTATGAACAAATTATATACAAAAATAGCGGGGAGTGATTTAAAATTTTCTCGCTTTATTAAAGTTGTGTCGTTGACTTCAATTGCTACACTTTTGTCGAGTGTTTCTCCTGTTTTTTCAGAAAATCTTGTTTCAGGAGGGAGGATTGCTACAAACATAAAGAATGCTGGTATGACATATCCACAAAGTATTATTTCTGTTTATGATGATGCTATTGGTTATTTGGGGCCTGTTAATGTATCCAACAGCGATTATGTAACGGTATTGAGTACAGCGCTAGAATCAAAAGTTAATGCTTCAAGCGGCTATACAAATTTTTTAACCAGCGCCCTTTCTGAAGTGAGCGATGACAATTTAAAAAAAGCAGTAAGTACAGAGGAAAAAAAGAAACAATCTATCATTAGCCCACAATTGTTTGTTCGTAACAACTTGTCTCCTCAACAGTTCAATCAAGATGGTGAGGATTCAGCGATGATGAATGCGTCTGATCTCTCACAAAATTATTTATCCCCAGAAATGCAACGTGATGTATCAGGAAATAAGGTTACTTTTGGTAATAACATGCAAGTAAACGTTAGTAATGCTGTTGTTATTGGTTCAGGGGCAAAGGTGTTTCGATTAAATACAGATGACAAGCTGGCATGGACTGTTGTTATTGGTGCTAATGCGGAAGTCAATAGAGGTGGAAGTGTTGCCATTGGTAATGATACATCTATAACCAAAGATGCGGTGCTAGCAATAGTTCTTGGCCGTTATACACGGGCAGAGCAAAAAGGTGCTATAGGATTGGGTTATGCGGCAAACGGAGCAGGGGAGGCGAGCATTGCGATAGGTTATGCAGCGCAAGCTAAGATGAATGGTTCTATCGCAATAGGTTCTACGTCACAGTTAGGCTCTTTAGAGAATGACATT
Organism: Bartonella tribocorum; assembly: GCF_002777915.1. Lineage (GTDB taxonomy): Bacteria > Pseudomonadota > Alphaproteobacteria > Rhizobiales > Rhizobiaceae > Bartonella > Bartonella tribocorum_A. The sequence goes on from NZ_NJGE01000001.1 coordinate 247,261, forward strand.
AATCCAAATGACGAAGCACACAAAGACCTTAATCGTACCAAGGCACTCGGTGAAAATTCGATAGCCATAGGTTCTGAAGCATTTACAAATGGTGAGAAGTCTTTGGCTATAGGTTCTTTCGCTAAGAGTGATAAAGCAAATTCAGTTTCTATTGGTTCTGAGGCATTTGCAAATGGCGAGAAGTCTTTAGCGATAGGTTCTTTGGCTAAGAGTGAGATGGATAATGCGGTTTCCATTGGTCCTGAGGCATCTGCACTCGGTGAAAAATCAATAGCTATAGGATCGCTAGCTAAGAGTGAGATGGAAGATACGATTTCTATTGGCGCTGAGTCATCTACACTTGCTAATAAATCTATAGCTTTTGGAATGAAATCGCAAGCAACAATGGATTTAGGAGTTGCTATAGGGGCATATTCTTTAGCTAATGTTGGTAGTGGTGTTATAGGTTATAGTCCTTTCAAGCAAGGTGAATCGGGTAATATAGATTATGTGTGGAGGAGTACGCTAGGTGCCGTTAGTGTTGGTGATAATTCTAAGAGTCAATCGCGGCAAATTACAGGGGTAGCAGCTGGTAAAGAAGATACTGATGCAGTCAATATTGCACAGTTAAAAGATTTACAAAACTACGTGGATAAAGGCTGGAAGCTATCTGTTAATGGTAACAATGGTAAAGTTGTTGGTATAGATGGTACGGTAGATTTTGCAGCTGGAAGTAGCAATTTAAATGTTACCAAAGGCGAAGAAGATAATAAGGTAACATTTGATCTAGCGAAGGAAATTACGCTAGATAAGATAACAGCAGGAGCGAGTACCTTAAAAGCAACAGGTCTCGTCATTACGGGCGGTCCGCAAATAACCACTGGTGGTATTGATGCTGGGGGTAAAAAGATCACAAATGTGGCAACGGGTACGAACGGGACCGATGCGGTGAATTTTGCACAGCTAAAAGAGTTAGCCAAAGGCTGGAAAATTAACACGACTAGTGAAGATTTTACAGATGCTATAGCTAGTTGGGAAGGTTCAATTGCACTTGGTTCTGGGGCAAAAGCCGGCGGCGCAAGTGCGATTGCCCTTGGTACCAGTGCAAACGTCAGCAATGCCTATGCGATTGCCATTGGTACCTTTACAAAAGCCAGCGCCGCAAGTGCGATTGCCCTTGGTTGGGTTGCAGAAGCCAGTAGTGAAAATGCGATTGCCCTTGGTTTCAGAGCAAAAGCGTCAGTTGAAGATGGTATTGCTTTGGGTGCACAGTCTGTAGCTAATGTTGCAGCTGGTGTTTTGGGGTATGACCCTAGAACGAGAGCAAACTCAAATACAAATGACATAGCGTGGAGATCTGGCAAGGGTGCAGTCAGTATTGGTAGTTCTTATATAACCAGACAGATTGTGGGGGTGGCAGCTGGTACGAACGATACTGATGCTGTGAATGTTGCGCAGATGAAGTCATTACAAGAATACGTAGACAAGGGTTGGAAGCTGTCTGTTGGTGGTGAAAACTCTAAGTCTGTTGGTGTTGATAGCGCGGTAGATTTTTCTGCTGGCAGTACAAATCTTAATATTACCAAAGGCAAAGACGACGATAATGTAAAATTTGATTTAGCGAAGGAAATTACACTAGATAAGATAACAGCAGGAACGAATATCTTCGATGCAACAGGTCTTATCATTACGGGTGGTCCGCAAATAACCACTGGTGGTATTGATGCTGGGGGTAAAAAGATCACAAATGTGGCAACGGGGACTGATGGTACCGACGCTGTAAATTTTTCCCAGCTAAAGGAATTGAAAGAACAAGTAGCAGCCAGTAGCTTTGTAAAACAGGAGGATGGAACACAACACATCACCATTGGTAAGGATACAGGTGGAGATAAAATCGATATTGCGAACAATGAAAATGAGAAGCGTACTCTTACAGGAATAAAAGCTGGTGCACTCTCAGCAGATTCCAATGAAGCCGTTATCGGTTCACAGCTTTTTACGACAAATCAAAATGTGACAACGATATCAAATAATTTCCAAACCGCAGCTACGAATATAGCTGCAACCTTTGGAGGTGGAGCTGAATATAAGGATGGCACATGGAAAGCACCTACTTTTACGTTTAAAACTGTTGACGATGATGGTGAAGAAAAAGATGAAACTTATCATAATGTAGCTGAGGCTTTGAGTGGTGTGGGTCAATCTTTTAAAAACGTTCAGAATAAAATCACTAACCAGATTAACAATGTGATTACCAAAGTGGAGGGTGAGAGTTTTATTCAGCAGGATAAGGAAACAAATCGTCTCACTATTGGTAAAGATGCAGATGGTGATAAAATCGATATTACCAATAACAAAAGTGAAAAGCGTATTCTTGCGGGTATAAAGGATGGTGACATTTCAAAAGATTCAAATGAAGCTGTCACTGGTTCGCAGCTGTTTACGACAAACCAAAATGTAACAATGGTATCAAATAATCTCCAAACCGCAGCTACGAATATAGCTGCAACCTTTGGAGGTGGAGCTGAATATAAGGATGGCAAATGGAAAAAACCCAACTTTAGGCTTAACGCAGTTAAGGAGGATGGTACAGCAGGAGAAGAAAGTTATACAAGTGTAGCGGAAGCATTTTCTGGTGTTGGTACATCTTTCAAGAATATTCAGAATAAATTCACCAATGATATTAACAATGCGATTACCAAAGTGGAGGATGATAGTTTTATTCAGCAGGATAAAAAGACAAATCGTCTCACTATTGGTGCCAAAACAGAAGGGACAGAAATCAATATTGCCAACAAGAGTGGTGCAAATCGGATCATTTCTGGTGTGGAGGATGCAAAGAACAACAATGACGCCGTTAACAAAGGTCAGTTTGATAAAGGTATCGAAAGTGTCAGTAAAGACATCACGAATAAGTTCAACGATTTTACGCAAAACATAACGCATATTACGCAACAAGTTCAAGGCGATGCTTTATCGTGGAGTGAGAGTGATGGGGCATTTGTTGCTCAGCATGGCGAAGAAAAAGCAAAGAGCAAGCTTAAATACCTTTTAAATGGAGACATTACTGCTGACTCAACGGATGCGATCAATGGTTCTCAACTTTATTCGATGAGTAATAATCTTGCAGGATATTTTGGTAGTGGCGCTGGTTATGATGAGAAAGGCGAATGGAAAGCACCTACTTTTACGCTTAAGACAATTAAGAATGATGGTACAGCAAGTGAAGAAAGCTATAATACTGTAGAACAAGCATTTTCTGCTGTTGGTACATCTTTCGCGAATATTCAGAGTAAAATTACCAATGAAATTACGAATGAGATCAATAAAACAAAAGGTGATGCCTTATTGTGGGATAACGAGAAAGAAGCATTTGTAGCTCAGCATGGTCAAGAAAAGGCAAATAGCAAAATTACCTTTCTTGCAAACGGTGATATCTCTGAAAAATCAACGGATGCAATCAATGGTTCTCAGCTTTATTCCGTGATTGATTCACTTTCTAGGTATTTTGGTGGTAATGCAGGCTATCAGAATGGAGAATGGAACGTTCCTACATTCTATGTTTCACAATTCAAGAATAGTGGTAATGGCGATGAGAAAACTAGCTATAATAATGTTGCAGGTGCGTTTGAAGGTGTTAATGAAAGCATGAAAAGCATCAACGAGCGTATTAATAATGTTACCCAGAGCGTTTCATCAAGTGGTTTAAATTGGAATGAGGAAGAACAAGCTTTTGATGCTCGTCACAAAGATCAGGACGGTAAGATTAAGCATGTAGCGAATGGTGACATATCGGAAGGTTCGAAAGAAGCCGTTAATGGTAGCCAACTTTGGGAGACAAATAATAGGGTTAGCCAGGTTGAAAACCGTGTAGACAATATTGATCAAAAGGTAAAAGATATTGCAGATACGGTTACAAATGATGCGGTTAAGTATGATAAGAATGAAAAGGGTGAAAAGATAAATAAAGTCACATTAGCTGGTGTGAGTGAAAGTGATCCAGTCGTGTTAGACAATGTAGCGAATGGTCATTTATCTAAAGATTCGAAGGAAGCTGTTAATGGTAGTCAACTTTGGGAGACAAACCAGCAGATGAAGACAGTCCTTGATGATGCGAGAAAATATACGGATGAGCGCTTCAATAGCATTTTAAATAACCAGATGAGTGATGTTATTAATGAAGCAAAATCTTATACGGATATAAAGTTTAATGCTTTAAATTACAGCATAGAAAATGCGCGCAAAGAAGCAAGACAAGCAGCAGCTATTGGTTTGGCAGTGTCTAACTTACGCTATAATGAAACACCTGGCAAATTAAGCGTTGGATTTGGTACGGGTTTATGGCGTAATCAATCTGCATTTGCCTTTGGTGCTGGTTATACATCTGAGAGCGGATCTCTTCTGTCTAATATATCTGTCACCAATTCTGGTGGTCACTGGGGTATAGGTGCTGGATTCAATATGACATTGAACTGATAATCAACAAAATACATTGAGAGAAATAATTTCGCCCTTGTTTTTGATTTAAGATAAGGGCGAAATTTTATTTTAATAAGAAATCAATAAAATCAAATAATTAAATCAAAGAAAAATATCACAAGAAGATGAATAATAAAATAAAACATACTATGTATGCTAAAGCTCTGTTTTCATTTCAATTTATTATTTCATAAGAATACAGATTACCACATACAAATTGTTTCCGCTTTTTGCGAAAAAGCAGCTCAAAAAAGCATAAAACCAATATGCTCCTTAATTTTATAGGTAAAAACTTATTAATTCAGCATGAAAATATGCTTCTAAAAATTTATCTCAATAAGCTTATTATTCAAATAATACATCACCACAAAAATAAAACTGCCAAAAATCTTCGAATCTTCTAGTGCCTTTTTTTATGATGGCTTCATGCGGAAATAACCTTACCTACAATTTTAAACAGCTAATCTAATTAATATGGTATAAATTGAATATGTTTTTTTTATGTCATAAATATGGGTTGATTTGATTTTTTTTCATTGGGGCACTTGTGATGAAAGAATTATCTATCATATCAAAGAGGAATGATTGGGATTACAAATATTTTTCTCGGCATTTATTTAAAAATCTTTTGTTGGGAACTACAGTCGTTGCATTTTTATCAAATACTTCCTCCGTTTATGCAAAGAAGTTTGATATAATAGAACCGCTTCTTCAAGTTCTAGAGAAGGCAACAGCGGTTTATTCTCAAGGGAATGATAGAAATGTTTTTTCTGCTTATGATCATTATGCTGCCTATAGAGGCTTCTTTGACGGTGGCAGTTTATCAAAATCAAGTTATTTAACAGTACTGAATACAGCGTTAACACAAAAAGTGAATGTTAATTATGCCAATTTTCTCATCAATACTCTTTCGGAGGGAAATAATGCTAGACCTGTCGTCGATGTTTTAACAGCAGACAAGGGTGATTTGTCTCAAAGAATGTTAGATATTGGAGATAAGAATAAGAGATCTCTCCTTAGTCCACAATGGTCTGTTGATGGCAACTTGCCTCCCCAACAGTTTAGCCAGAATGGAGCAGATACAGCGCTTATTAATGTGTTTGATAGCTTGCAGAATAATGCATCCACAG
>NZ_NJGE01000002.1 GCF_002777915.1 Bartonella tribocorum
TTTTAATGACTTATATTACTTATATTTAATAACAAAATGTAAATTTATATTATAAATGATGACATCATGTCACTGTTTATAATATACAGATACTCATTAAGATAATATGGAATACTTTTTTAGTTTTTATTATATAATGTCAATACTTTATATATATTCAGTCCTTTCTATAAAATTATAGATTTATACTGTTTCAAAAAAAATCAATTCTTTTCCTCAAAACTTAATTGTCTTACCCGTCACTTCCATTATAAAAGTGGTATTCTATCTCTAGAAAACAATAATGATAACAGCTAATGAATAGAAGGACATTAATGGTAAAGATTATCACGACGCTATTTTTGCAAGTGCATAGAACTTATATTTTTACACTTGCATCAATAATTGTGATTCTAACATATAAACAAAGCTATTAACACATTTAAAATATAGGATTGTGTATGACCCGCACTTTTACAACTCCTCCCAAAGCATCTAGAATCACTCATAAAGAAATATATCATGGTATTTCCCGTGACGATCCCTATTATTGGCTACGTGCATCTAATTGGCAAGATGTTTTTAAAAATCCTAACTGTCTTGATCCCAATATTCGAGATCATCTCGAAGAGGAAAATGCTTATCAAGAGGCTAAAATGGCTGATACAAAGCCATTACGAGATTTTCTTTTTAACGAAATGAAAGGCAGGATCCAAGAGAATGATAGTTCTGTTCCTATAAAAAATGGACCTTTTGCTTACGGGTTTTCTTATATTACCGGCGGGCAACAACCACATTATTTTCGGACATCAAGGAATGGTGGGGAAAAACATGTTTATCTTAATGGTGATCTTTTGGCTGAAGGTAAAGAATATTTCAGCTTTGGTTCAGTTCAAGAATCTCCTAATCATAGATATATTGTATGGACCTATGATGATAAAGGATCAGAATTCTATACAGCTAAAATTCGTAATTTAGAAACATTATCTGATTTTACGGACACCATAACTGATACATCCGGACAAATTGTGTGGGATGCTCAATCTGAAGGTTTTTTTTATACAAAGGTGAATGAAAACCACCGACCTTCAGAGCTCTATTATCATCGCTTAAACACGGATCAATCACAAGATAAGCTTATTTTTCGTGAAGATAATCCAGGTTTTTTCTTAAGTGTAAGCGGTTCTAAGCTTCATGATGTTATTTATATTAATATTCATGATCATGAAACGTCAGAGGTCTGGTTAATTCCTGCTGAAGCACCTCTTAGCGTTCCTCAATGTGTACGAAAACGGCAAAAAGGTGTTGAATATTCACTTACAGAAGGTGGTGATGTCTTTTATATTCTTACCAATTTAGATAACGCAAAGGATTTTAAAATTATGGTTGCGCCGTATAGAGCTCCGCAATCAGAAAATTGGTCAGAACTGGTGTCTCATCAGCTTGGATGTTTGATTCTATCCCATGATGCGTATCAAGATTTTCTTATTTGGCTCGAACGCTTTGAAGGGCTTCCTCGCATAAAAATTATGGAGCGTACGACAAAACAGATTCATTCCATTGCGTTTGATGAAGAGGCTTATTCTTTGGGGCTACAAGGTGCAGCGGAATATAATAGTCCGTCCATTCGCTTTTCTTATTCATCTATGACAACGCCTGATCAAGTATTTGATTATGAGATGAAAAGTCGCAAACGAATATTGTTAAAGACGCAAATAATTCCCTCTGGGCATAATAAAGATGAATATATAACGCGACGTATTATGGCTACTGCAGAGGATGGTGAAAAAATTCCTATCTCACTTTTTTATCATAAAACGACATCTCTTAATGGTTGTGCACCTTGTCTGCTTTATGGTTATGGTGCTTATGGAATCTCTACTCCTGCCAGTTTCAATAGTAACGTCCTTTCTCTCGTAAACAGAGGTTTTATTTATGCTATTGCTCATATTCGGGGAGGCAAAGAAAAAGGGGTTGAATGGTATGAGAAAGGAAAGCATCTTTTTAAATACAACACATTTACCGATTTTATTGCTTGTGGGCGCTACCTTGTAAACAATAAATTCACAGCGCATGATCGGCTTATTGCGCATGGTGGTTCGGCTGGCGGAATGTTGATGGGAGCTGTTGCCAATATAGCGCCACAGGATTTTGCTGGGATTATAGCCAATGTCCCTTTTGTTGATGTTTTAACAACGATGCTTGATGCTTCTTTGCCTCTAACGCCCCCTGAATGGCCGGAATGGGGAAATCCTCTTGAATCACAAGAAGATTATAATCTTATAGCTTCTTATTCGCCCTATGATAATGTCAAGGCGCAAAAATATCCCCCTATGCTTGTGATCGCAGGATTAACAGATCCTCGTGTAACTTATTGGGAACCTGCAAAATGGGTAGCAAAATTGCGTACGTTAAAAACAGATGATAATGCAATTTTATTGCGTATTAATATGGATGCAGGACACGCTGGTGTGGCTGGACGTTTTTCAAAGTTAGAAGAAATCGCTTATATCTATGCATATATTCTAAAGATAGCAGGCAAAGACTGTTGCTAATCTATAATCTCTTTGTTTTTAAGTCCCTATAATTTACTGGACTATAGGGACTTATAGATATTTAAAAATTATCTAGATAGCTTATAATCCGCAATCTTCATAAAGTTTTAAAACATAATCCCAATTGATCAAATGATCCACGAAAGCTTCGAGATATTTCGGACGAGCATTGCGGTAGTCAATGTAATAGGAATGTTCCCACACGTCCACACCTAGAATAGGTTGAGCATCATGAACCAAAGGATTTTCACCGTTAGGCGTTTTCATAATTTCAAGCTTACCATTTTTAACAGCAACCCATGCCCATCCTGAGCCAAATTGGGCACCACCAGCAGCAATAAAATCAGCACGGAATTTGTCATAGCCACCTAGATCAGATTCGATAGCTTTTTCTAGTTTTTCAGGAAGCTTTTGACCACCACCATCTTTTTTCATCCAGTTCCAAAAATGGTTATGATTGTAATATTGCGCTGCATTATTAAACAAACCAACATTTTTTCCAAAACTTTTTTTAACGATCTCTTCAAGGCTTTCATTTTCCAAGCCTGCGTCTTTTATAAGGTTGTTGGTATTGGTAAGATAAGCGAGGTGATGCTTATCATGATGATATTCAAGCGTTTCGCGTGACATATAGGGCGAAAGAGCATCGTAATCATAAGGCAATGCAGCCAATTCAAAAGCCATTTAAAAATCTCCTCGATTCTAATTGTTAAGCTTACTTTAAATTAAAAGCCTAATTTGCCATTTTCGGCACCTAAAAGCAAATATTGAATGCTTATTGTATGTTAATTAATTTTAATGTCTCTTTTTTTGTTTTTAGAAAATTTATGCTAATCAATCAAAAAGGATACGTGTTTATATAAATAGTGCTTCTGAGGATTTTTTTACATCTATGAACGGATAAAAATATTCATGATCTTTTGAATGAAAAAATAGAGAATCTCTGGTTTTTTGTTCTTATACCTCAAAATATTTTTTCAAATACAACATAAAATACTTTTAATTTTTTGCAAGACTTTCTCAATGCGTTTGATTTCATTTTATGAAGCGATCCATGAAAAAGATGACATATAAAACCATTAGACATTATTATCTTTATGCTTAATGAAAGAGCACAACGGCCCCAATGTAGTGACAACTTTTGTTTTAATTGAGCAAGATGAGATTGGAATATATCAAGGAAAGTAAAGCATATGCTCATTTATTTAAAGACACGAGTAAACGATTAAGATTTTCTCTTTCTAAGAAATCAATAAAAGAGCAAAATAATTGATGGATAAATTGTTGTGACTTGTGTTAGAAGGGCAACCGCATATTATTTTTGCTGCGAATGTGGAGCGTTGCATTATGGTACAAGGGGTAGAGACTTTGTGATAAAAAAGTAAGGTCTTTGGTTTTCAGATATTGCGTCCAATCACAGGAATCGCTATAAGGTGCAAAAGTAATTATAAAGCGTGTTTTTTTGGGGTATAGCCAAGCGGTAAGGCACCGGTTTTTGGTACCGGCATTCCCTGGTTCGAATCCAGGTACCCCAGCCATGCTTTAATGAAATGAGTTAAGTCGAATTTTTAGGAAGCTTTGAGTGGATTAGATTTTTTGACGATTTGTTGCTATTGATATTAATCCGGTAAGCTGAGAAATATCCGTTTTTAGCGCGTTAGCTCTCAATCAATACGCTAAGATTCTCTTTTACGATAATGATTTCCAACTCGCTCTTTTAAAAGATTCTTTTCTATTAAGAGAGTGGGTTTAAATGATTGAGGCGCACTTAAGTAGATAAAAGCTATTTGGATGGGTTATAGGAACACCAGCGAGCAATTTTTCGTATTCCGCCATCTTCATTACGTCGTACAGCATAAAAATAACGCTGATCAGGAAATATATTTCGTTGCATATCGCGGACAATATGTGCAGTATGGCCATAAGGTGCTACATAATCAATAAACCATACGTATTTTCCAGTCTGCCAGTCAGCATTGGGCAAAAGCTCTCCCATTTCAAGCATGGATTGATGATTTTTTTCATCTAAAAAAGCCCAAGTGATAAAGGCGCAAAATTCTCCATGTTCATTTTGATAGAGTTTGTATTGCCCAACCCGTAAGGCTGGACCTAAGTTTCGTTCAATATCCCAGATTAGCCAACGGCGGTGTAGGGGGGATTGAAGCATTAAAACGACCATAGCTCCTAAAGCCATTATTGGGTTTATGAGTGAGGGTGATGGAGTTTCATTCATACAGATTATCTTTCTTTTAGGGATTGTTCTAAAATTTTTGTAATAGGTTCAAAGAAATAAGAAATGAGGCGCCGTTTTGAAGTAATGACATCAGCTGTCACGGTCATGCCAGGGATAAATTTAAGCTCTTGGTGATTAAAGGTGATGTGATCTTGGTCGATTTTGATTAAAACAGCATAAGCTCCATTAATTTCTTGTTCATGGCGCGCTGTTGCACCTACATTCATAACTGTACCGTAGACAACGCCGTAACGTTCAGGTGGAAAGGCAGAAAATTTTACGTAAGCACGTTGGCCTTTTTCTAAAAAACCAATATCTCGATTATCAAAAAATGCTTCAACAATGAGCCCCCCTGTGTCAGGGACAATACGCATGAGCGTTTTACCAGCTTCTACAAAGCCACCCAAAGTATGGATACTTAAATCATCAATGCGTCCATCAACAGGTGCATAAAGTGATAAGTGATCAAGACGATATTGGCTGCTGTCAAGTTTGGCTTTTAAGCCTTGCAAAGAGAGTTCTGTTTCACGAGAAAGCTGCTGATAGCGGGCGATTTCATCGGAAATAAGGCTTTGTCTTTGTTGGTGGAGTGCCTCTATTTCAGCGGTATTTTCTTCCAAGCGTCTTTTATTGGCTAAAATTTCATGTTCTACATTTTTAAAATCATGAAGACGTTCTAAATAAAGAGCGTTGCTGATGACTTTTGTTTCCATCAGGCTTTTGGCAGCTTTGAGTTTTTCTTGGCTTAATTGTTGGTCATCTTGTAATTTGTCCAATTGTGCGTATTGGACAGCACCGCTGCGTGTAACACGGTCCGCCTGAGCTTTTAGTGTTTTTACTTTATCTTGGAGCGATTGAAGAGTCGCGTGGATGAGTTTTTCCCCTTTCATTCTTGCTGTATTGCTGCTAGAGGCAGGAATTTGCAAATAAGAAAGCCCTTTGGTTACAAAATCCGTATCCAAAGGATCTCGTTCACTCAAGGCAGCTAAAATAGCGGCGGCAATTTGCGCTTGAAGGGTCTGTTGAGCAATATCTGCTTGAACGCGTGCGCGTTCATTTAAGGCTTCACGGGGATCTAATTGAATAAGGAGATCACCTTGATGAACAAATTGCCCTTCTTTTACAAGAATTTTTTCAATGCGTCCTGTATTTTGCGCTTGGACGAGTTGAACATAGGAGGTGGGAATAACCGCCCCTTGTCCTCGTGCAACAATTTCTGTTTTTGAGATAAAGCTACCAATGACAATAAAGAGGAATAAGGCGACAAAAACAGCAACCACCATATGAAGGGTTGGCGATAAAGGGCGCAAATGAGGAGCCTTATCTACCATTTTGTGTTCCCATTTCAGCGAAATTTAATACGGTTGCATGCTTGGGAAAAAGATCGCGTTTGTGGGTAATGACGAGAACAATACGCTCTTGCGAAAGCGTGTATAAATGTTCAACAATTTGTGCACTAACCTTGTCATCCAATGCGGAAGTTGGTTCATCCAAGATAAGAATTTGCGGTTTGATGAGAAAAAAACAAGCCAATGCTAGGCGCTGTCGTTGACCACCTGATAAAAAGCCCCCTTGTTCACCGACTTGGGTATGAAGTCCTTGAGGCAATTGAGAGATCAAATCATGACAAGCACTCGCATGAAGAGCAGCAACGATTTCATCCTCTGTAGCATCTGGTTTGGCAAGAAGCATATTTTCAAGAATGGTTCCGGAAAAAAGGCAAGGGCTTTGGGGAAAATATGCAATTACTTTACGCACACTACGGATATCAAAATTTTGTAAAGATTGATCATTACACAATATTTTCCCACTTGATGGGGGATAGAGAGCACAGAGGAGTTTGGCAAAGGTTGATTTTCCACATCCTGAAGGGCCAAGCAACATGATAGGCCTACCAGGTTGTAAACAGACATCAAGGTGGTTGATAATAGGTGTGTCTCCATAAGAAAAACAGATATCTTTAGCTTCAAGATGGGGCTTGGTGATGAGTTGAAGGGGGGGCTTTTCCTTTTCCCATTCTGAAAGTGCATTAAGAATATCACCCAAACGAAGACGAGAAATTTTTAAATGCTGCCATTCTTCCCATAAAGAGGAAAGGCTTAAAATAGGACCAGAAACATTGCCAGCAAGAAGATGAAAGGCAATAAGTTGCCCTAGCGTAATCTGGTTTTGCAGCACTGCTTGAGCACCAAAAAAGATGATAAAAATAGTGAAAAGATCACCAAAAATATGGCTTAAAGCCCCATTTAAGAGATGAAATTTACTGGTTGTGAGGCTTTGATCTAGACTGCGGGCTAAAGTTTCTTGCATCCGTATCGTATGAGCAGCTTCTTTTACATGCGCTTTGATAGCTTCAAGATTGGTAAAACTTTCAATAAGGCGTGATTTATGGGCGGCTTGTAGAGTGAAAGCACGGCGTAATTGGCGGCGCAAGAAGGGACCGACGAATGCCAAAGAGCCCATTTGTAAAGGTAAAATGATAAGGACAATAAAGGTAAGTTTCGGACTAATAGAAAAGAGTGCAGCAAGATAAATAATGGCAAAGAGAACATTCAGTACGGTTGTGGCGATGGTTCCTGTTAAAAAACCGCGAATTGTATCAACCTCTCCAATACGCGAAAACAGTTCCCCCACTTGCCAATGACGTAACACAGGCAAAGAGAGGCTTAACAGATGGGTATAAATACGTCGTCCAAATTCTAATGTAAGCCGATTGGCTAAATAAGCACCTAGGTAACCTGATAGAGTGCTAAGAGCTGTGCTAAACAGCATGATAGCAATCATAAGGATAACAATAGCATAGAGACTTTCAATGCGCTGGAAAGGGAGAATACGGTCGATAATTGTCTGAAAAATAAAAGGGTTTACCAAGCCCAGCAAACGCAAAACGATGGCAATGCAACTAAGTTCAAGAACATAATAAATATATTTCTTTGTTGTGCTTGTAAACCAAGAGAAGGCTACTGGTTTTTCTTGTGAATGACTCATTTGATTTTATGATTTTGTTTAAGAAAAAGAGGGCTTTGTGTCTCATATTTTAACAGTATTGTAAATAGTATTATTATTTAATTTAAATATACATTTTGTATGAACACAATACAAATAAAATGTATTTATTATTTTATACAGTATTTTTATTGTTATTTTTTAAATTATATTTGACAGTTGTCTAAACCGCATGCTAGCCATTTTAATTGTATCGCTATGATACGTTTTTTTAATAAAAAAGGAGGATAAAATGGGTGGTTCAAGCTCTTCACATGATTCAAGTAGTAGTTCACGTCCCCACAGTTGGCTTTTTCCAGAAGATGATTATAGTACAGACGCTTATGCCCAAGCAGCAGGTACAGGTGGCATTGTAGGAGCAATATTAGGAGGTGGTTCTGGTGCAGCTGGAGGTTCTATTGCTGGACCAGGAGGTGCAGGTGCTGGCTTACTCGGTGGAGCAGTAAGCGGCGGAATAGGAGGAGCTGGTGATTCAAGTAGTAGTTCACGTCCCCAAAGTTGGCTTTTCCCAAAAGAAGATGATTGTAGTGCAGGCGCTCATGCCCAAGCAGCAGGTGCAGGCGGCATCGTAGGAGAATTAATAGGAAGTGTTGCTGGTGCAGTCGGAGGTCTTTTTTCTGGACCGGGAGGTGTCGGTTCTGGCTTTGTCAGTGGAGCAGTAGGAGGCGGGCTAGCAGGAGCTGGTGATGCCTTGGCAGATAAATACAATCAATGCCATTCGGCACCAAGTTGTGAAACAAGCGATTATGTTGAAGCAGCTGCCATACACGGAGGCATAGGAGTAGCAGCTGGTTTAGTAACTGGTGCAGGTGTAGTAGTAAGCGGATTAGGAGGAGCTGCTAACGGTTTGATAAATAAGTACAATGAATGCCATCCGAATCCAAGTTGTGAAGTAGGTGATTATATCGAATCAGCAGTCATAAAGGGAGGCACAGGAGCATTAATTGGTGTATTAGCTGGTCCGGAAGGAGCCGTAACAGGCGGAGTAATGGGAGCTGTTACCGGTTTTATAGATAAATACAATCAATGCCATCCGTAAAGTGGAGGGACACTGTTTTTAATTTATTTAGAAAATAGCTATAAAGATATTTCTGAGATCAGTTAATATTGTAAACATACTTTAAAGCTATGGTTAAACTGATTTCAGGGATATTTTTGTGTATGATAATAGATATTTTATTTTGGATTCTTTGTTATGTATACTTTTATTAGCTCCTTAGTGACAGCAATTGGATTTGGACTTTGCATGTTTTTTTACAAAAGATTTAAAGGTGAGACCTGGAGTATAAAAAGGACAATATTAACAACAATTAGGTTTTTTATATTATATTATGCTGCAAGTTTATTAATTGAATATATGGGAATTTTAAAATAATATAGAATTACGTTATTATCAGCATTTTATTATTTATTATAATTTATATACTTTTACAAATTATATTTGATTTTTTGCTAAAATAGCATGCATCATCAGATGATTCAAGTAGTAGTTCACGTCCCCACAGTTGGCTTTTTCCAGAAGATGATTATAGTACAGACGCTTATGCCCAAGCAGCAGGTACAGGTGGCATTGTAGGAGCAATATTAGGAGGTGGTGCTGGTGCAGCTGGAGGTTCTATTGCTAGACTAGGAGGTGCAGGTGCTGGCTTACTCGGTGGAGCAGTAAGCGGCGGAATAGGAGGAGCTGGTGATGCCTTGGCAGATAAATACAATCAATGCCATTCGGCACCAAGTTGTGAAACAAGCGATTATGTTGAAGCAGCTGTCATAAAGGGAGGCGTAGGAGCATTAATTGGTGTATTAAGGGGCTAGGTGGAATAGCCGCAGGCGGATTAGGAGGAGTTGCTACAGGTTTAATAGATAAGTACAATGAATGCCATCCGTAAAGTGGAAGAACACTGTTTCTAATTTATTTAGAAAATAACAATAAAGATATTTCTGAGATCAGTGATATTATAAACATACTTTAAAGCTATAGCTAAACTGATTTCAGGGATATTTTTGTATATGATAATAGATATTTTATTTTGGATTTTTTTGTTATGAATACTTTTACTAGCTCCTTAATGGCAACGTTTATATACGAATTTTTAATGATTTTTTATAATATGCTTAAAGGTGGGAATTGGAGTATAAAAATGGAAATATTATCAACAATTAGGTTTTTTATATTATATTATGCTGCAAATTTATTAATTGAATATATGGGAATTTTAAAATAATATAGAATTACTTTATTATAAGCATTTTATTATTTATCATAATTTATACATTTTACAAATTATATTTGATTTTTTTGCTAAATAGCATGCATCATCAGATGATTAAAGTAGTAACTCACATCCCAAAAGTTGGCTTTTTCCAGAATAAGATGGTTGTAGCGCAGGCTCTTATGCTCAAACAGTAGGCACAGGCGGTCTCGTGGGAGCCTTATTAGGAGGAGGGGTTGGTGCAGTAGCTGGTCTACCTAGAGCAGTAGGAGGCGGATTATTAGGAGCTGCTACTGGTTTGATAGATAAGTACAATGAATGCCATCCGTAAAGTGGAAGAACACTATTTCTAATTTATTTAGAAAATAACGATAAAGATATTTCTGAGATCAGTGATATTGTAAACATACTTTAAAGCTATGGTAATTGATTTCAGGAATATTTTTGTTTAAGACAATAGATATTTAATTTGGATTTTTTTGTTATGAATAATTTTACTGGCGCCTTATTGGTAACGTTTATATATGGATTTTCAATTTTTTTTTACAGTGGATCTAAAGGTAAGAACTGGAGTGTAAAAAGGAAAATATTATCAACAATTACATTTTTTATATTATATTATTTTGGAATTTTATTAGTTAAATATATAGGAATTTTAAAATAATATAGAATTACGTTATTATCATTATTTTATTATTTATTATAATTTATATATTTTTACAAATTATATTTGATTTTTTGCTAAATAGCATGCTCATCAGATGATTCAAGTAGTAACTCACATCCAAAAAGTTGGCTTTTTCCAGAATAAGATGATTGTAGCGCAGGCTCTTATGCTCAAACAGTAGGCACAGGCGGTCTCGTGGGAGCCTTATTAGGAGGAGGGGCTGGTGCAGTAGCTGGTCTACCTAGAGCAGTAGGCGGCGGACTAACAGGAGCAGCTAACGGTTTTGTAGATAAGTATAATCAATGTCATCCAAATCCGAGCTGTCAAGTAGGCGATTACGTTGAATCAGCTGCCATAAAGGGAGGGATAGGAGCAATAGGAGGTGGAATAGCAGGAGCTTCTGGAGGTCCTGTTGGTGCGCTCGGTGGAGTAGTAGGCGGCGGACTAACAGGAGCTGCTACCGGTTTTATCGATAAATACAATCAATGCCATCCGTAAAGTGGAGGGACACTGTTTTTAATTTATTTAGAAAATAGCTATAAAGATATTTCTGAGATCAGTTAATATTGTAAACATACTTTAAAGCTATGGCTAAACTGATTTCAGGGATATTTTTGTTTATGATAATAGATATTTTATTTTGGATTCTTTGTTATGTATACTTTTATTAGCTCCTTAGTGACAGCAATTGCATTTGGATTTTTCATGTTTTTTTTCAATAGATTTAAAGGTGAGAACTGGAGTATAAAAAGAATAATATTATCAACAATTATATTTTTTATAATATATTATTCTGGAAGTTTATTAGTTAAATATATGGTAATTTTATAATAATATAGCATTAATTTATTATCATTATTTTATTATTTATTATAATTTATATATCTTTACAAAATTATATATTTAATTTGGATTTTTTTATGAATGATCTTATTCGTATTATTGTAGAATTATTATTTTCTATAGGTGCCTTATTTATATTTTTCTATACATTGTTTTCATATTATAAATCTAAAGGTTATAGTAAAACAGAAATTTGGAAAAAAATTTTGTTAAGAATATTTTTGTTAGTTATATTATTTTCTATGACATTTTTTATTTATATATGTTATTTTTATAAACAATGATTATTCATTATTAATTTATAATCATAGGTTAATTTAGAAATTTTACGTTTTGTTTATATTTTAAATATATTTTTTGAATTGTATTATGTATATATATAAGTGATGTAATGATAAAGATATTAAAATTAAATAATTAATTAATAATAAATTATTTTACTTTATTAATTTTTATATGAAATAATATATATTAATGTTTATTGTTTTTATATATTTTAGTTTGGATTTTTTATGAGTGATATTATTCGTATTATCGCAGAATTATTATCTTCTATAGGTGCTTTCTTTATATTTTTCTATGCAATGTTTTTACGGTATAAATTTAAAGGTTATAGTAACAAAGAAATCGTGAAAAAAATGTTGTTAAGCACATTTTTGTTCATTATATTCATTATATTACTCTCTATAACATTTTTCATTTGTATACATTATTTATACGAACAATGATTATTTATTATCTTTATATGATAATGTTTTGATATGAGTTTTATAATAATTTATTTAATATTAAAATTTAAAAAATATTTACTGATTACAGTTAGACAGAGTCTTTAATATCAGCATTATCATCAAGAATTTTGTTTTTTATTTCCTATTTTTTTAATCTTTTTCATTATTTCAAGAATGGTTAGGTTTGAGAATATTATCTTTTGTATAAGGATTATCAGTTGATAGTTTGTGAAAAGTGATTATTTTCTTATATATCATAATTTATTGAAAAATAAGCTGTTTTTATGAAATAAAGTAGCTTATCTCTCTTGATTGTTATTCATCGTCTTGTGAGAGAGGAAGTGAGGCGATTTCCGTATCAAGAGCGTCCATAAAATCAATAATAAAAGCAGCATTGGTTCCCAAATCTCTTGGCAAATAACGAGAAGAAGAACGCATATCAACAAAGGTTGTATTGCCTTCATCAGTTAAACGAATGACAATGTCTGAAATAAAACCGAGGTAAAAAGTTTTAGCTCTTGTTTCAATATAAATCTCATTTTCTTCGCCTTTGAATTCTCGTTGTGCGACAATAGGCCAATCGTAGGCTTCTAAAACATTGAGAACGGATTCACGAATGCGCTTTGGTGAGCCATCATAACGGCGCGCTGACATTTCTGGCCATTGTGACCTCTGTAATGTTGCTTGTTCAGTTAAGGTACTTTTGAGTGGTAAAGCATCGCTGGGACGTATTGTGCGAAAAAAAGCCGGTGGTCTTTGTGTATCGGTAGAAACATCATAAAGAGCAGGTAAGGTAAACCAAAGTCCAAAAAAGAGCATCAATGGTGTCGCAGTTATTAATGAATAAACGATCCCTTTTAAAGCTTTCATTCCTCCTAGGGCGCCATAGACCCACAAACTATGAAGTGCTTTAATCGCGAGAAAAAGAGAAATAATCACACAGCAAGTAGAGATTCCTACCAAGATTATGAAGTCGCTTACGTTAAGTACGGAAAAACGTTGTAAAATGATCGAAAACAATAAAATAAAGAAGGCTAAACCACCAAATCGAGGGGACCATACCGCTGCTCTTGAAATTAATCGGACATATCTCTTCTGCATGAAGTTTTTCCCCTCAACTGTAAACTATAAGCAAAGTTTTTTCAGATTACCTATCTTACTAAAAGCTTCTGCTCATAAGACAAAAGTAAAGCACTTATTTTTGAGGTCAAGGATACATGATGTCTCATCAATTTCTAGCGATTGTTTAGGTGTTTCATTGAAGGTAATAAGTACTTCTTCAGCACTTTATGATGTCACTGATCGAACTTTATGAGAATGTTGGTCAATACATAAAATAAGCTCAATGAACAAGTTTTTCCTTTTTTATCAGCAATATAACTTGCCTTTTTCTCTTCTCGTTATGGGGAGTTTATTCTACCTCATATTGGTAATCAATGAGCTGATTTTTTCTTTATACATGTGGTTTGTATTTCTAATAGAGGATTAAAAAAATTTTTCTATCTCAATAAAAAATTTGAGAATCTAAAATCAGAAAAACCTGAATTCGAGTATTCGCTGAACAGAGGAAAAAGATAACCATTTTGATAGATCTTATTTCGTTTTTATTAAAAAGCAGGTCATTGTACAAATGAGAAGTGAAAATGTTTTTATTCGTAAAATATGCGGCAGGTTGCTGATGAAAGAAAAGCTTCACTTTCTTTTTTTGCAAGGGAAGAAGGAGCAAAAATACGTAAAATGACAAAACCTTCATTCAAATTTTTGGCAACCAAAACTGAATTGGCATTTTTTTGAGGTTTTGTCTTTTTGAGTTCTATGATTTGTATTGGTTTTCCAATGATAAGATCGAGGGTAGCATCAGGGGCTGTTCGGTCATTAAGACTATAGAAAATAATTCCGTTGTGTGTGTAGGCTGCCAGCGACCAAAATTGTCGTGTTTTCAAAGCTTTTAAATGAACAGGGCCATTTTCAAGATTAAATCTGCAGACTTTAAGAAGAAAGAGTGGATCAGCAGATTGTTGAATAGGATTATCGTGCGTAAAATCAACAAATTGATAAGGCACTCCAGATTTTTTAAGGCTTGCCCATATATTATTTTGTGTCCAAGTGGGGATTAGAAATAAAACGCAAATATGAACAATAATAGCGCCAATGATTGCAAGAAGTGCGGTATAAATGAATCTAGTCACAATTTATTTGTCCTGATGGGATTTGTTCAATAGAGGGCATTGTGAGCTTTTGTAATGCTGTTGCAGAGATGATTGAGGTATCGTATAAGGTAAGAATAAGCCCGAATTCTTTTTGACTAACTGTTGCAAGCCAATTTCCGGCTTGCGGTGTGGGTGAAATATTGATGCGTAATGAGCCATCATGTTCATAAGTAATAGCGTTTGTGTGGAGTTCAAAAGGTATATCTTTCGATGAAGTATAGGGTTTCAGGGATTGATCAGCTGTATAAAGCGTAAAAAGACGGGTTTCAGGGATAGTACCTTTGAGCAAATAATGACAGCGGGGGTGGAGTGGACGCCCTTGGTTATCTTGCCAAATCTGGAACCTAATACCTTCAGTACGTCCGAGTGAAACAATGCCTTGTTTGGCAGTGCGAGCACGGGTATAAGGATCCATATTGTTGGTTCCCACTTGTGGATAAGCACTCCATTTTCCAATTGTGAAGCGTCCAAAATGCGGAAAGAAATTGAGCACATAATCGACACTTAGTGTTCCACATAAAATGGAAAAAGCGAAGATAAAAAAGAAAATAGTGATATTAAAAAACATCTGTGAATAGCTTGAATTTAAAATATTGAATCTCCCGTTGTTTTCAAAGAGATTGCAGAGGATTTCTTTAGATCTTTGTTAATCAATCGCACAATATTCAATGTTTCAGGAGAAAGCGTAGAGGGGATTGGAGGGGAAGATTCAGAATCGGCATGGGAAGAAAGTGTCGGAGGCTGATAAGGAAGGAGAGAATTTTTAACCCCATAGAGCTGTTTGAGCATGATATTTTGATGTGCAGCGAGCATGATACGATGCCATATCATGGCGGGAACGCCACCTCCAAAAGCGCGGTTCATTGGTGAAAAGTTATCATTTCCCATCCATACGGCTCCCGTATAATTGCCTGTAAAGCCAACAAACCAAGCATCGCGATAGGATTGTGATGTTCCAGTTTTTCCAGCAACAAGTGTCATAGGCAGAGCAGCACGCTTACCGGACCCTCGTGTTGTGACACCCACCATCATTTGGTTCATATAAGCTGCTGATTGTTCACTGAGTACTCGATGCAGCTTATTACCGTTACGTTCAAAATCCCATACCACATGCCCATCAATTGTTCTTATTTGTGTAAAACCATGCCGATTACCTGCTATCCCACCATTCGCAAAGACATTAAAGCCAGTTGCTTGGTCCATGGGGGTCATATTGGAAGTACCAAGAACCATCGTTTTATGTGATAAAATATGCGCGTTAATTCCCATATTCTTGATGAGATCTATGATGGGTTTTGTATCACGGTGAAGATATTGATAGGTAAGATAGACAGGAACGGTATTAATGGAAAAGGCTAAAGCCGTTGCTAAGTCAATTTTCCCCATATAACGACCAGAATTATTTTTGGGTGTCCAACCGCCCCAATTGATGGGGACATCTAAAACAATTGTTGAAGGTGAAAGGCCGTGTTCCAGTGCGGTTGCGTAAACATAAGGCTTGAATGAAGAACCAACTTGTCGTCCGCCTTGGGTTGCTCTGTTAAATTGACTCTTTTTATAGTCCAGCCCTCCAACAATGGCACATACGGAACCATTATTGTCAAGTATAACAGTGGCGGCTTGTGTTACGCGATATTGTTGACCATATTGATGTAAGTGATATGCAATTGATTCTTCTGCTATTTTTTGAAGTTCTGGATCAAGCGTTGTTTGAATAATTAAACTATGGCTTGGAAGTTGATCACGCATTTTTTTAACTTCTTCAAATGCCCAATCAAGAAAATAGTCAGGCTGATCGTTGTCTATTTGGGGAAGTGCCCTAGCAGGATGGCGATGCGCGTTGATAATTTGGCTCTTCGTCATAAAGCCGCTGTTAACAAGATTAGAAAGGACGACATTGGCACGTGTTTGAGCAGCAAAAAGATGGCTATGAGGGGCATATTTTGTGGGAGCTTTAAAGAGACCTGCGAGCATGGCCGATTCACTTAAAGAGAGATGACGTATGTTTTTTCCAAAATAAAATTTTGCCGCGGCTGCAATACCAAAATTGTTTCCTCCCATATAGGCACGGTCAAGATAAAGTTGCAAAATCTGTTTTTTGCTAAAATTTGCCTCTAACCAAAGAGCAAGATAAGCTTCTTTGATTTTACGTGTTATGGTTCTCTCGTTTGTTAAGAATAAATTTTTAGCCAATTGTTGTGTGAGAGTTGACCCCCCTTGAACGACACCTTTAGCTTGCATATTTTGTGAAATTGCTCGTGTAAGGCCCTGAAAATCAATCCCCCAATGATCGAAAAAACGGCGGTCTTCTGTAGCGAGAACCGCTTTAATAACGGTATCAGGCATTTCTTCAACAGGGACAGAAATCGCCGGCAGTGCACCACGGTGACCAATGGAATTTCCATAGCGATCGAGAAAAAGAACGGAAAAATTTTTAGGAGAAACCCAATCTGTTTTGGTTAGTTCAAAAACAGAAATGCCCAAAATGGTAAAAAGAGTAAAGCCTATCAACCCTAATGTTAGTGTTTCATCGAGAATTTCAACAATAAAGCGTTTCCATCCTTGAAGATGAAAATTTTGTGAGATGATTTTTGCCTTTTTCCAGAAAAAGCTGTTAGCAGAACGAATGCGATAAAGCGCTGTATCTAATCGTGCATCTAATTCGATGAGAGTAGGGCTGTGAAATGGCTTATGCTGTTGTCTTTTCTTTTTTTTAAAAAAATTAAACATTTAAAAAGAGCCTATGGCAAAGCAATACAACCAAACAAATCTATAAAAATTATATGGAGTAGAAGTATTTTTTTTCTATAGTGTTATAGAGAAAGAGTTTAGTTGAAAATTATTCATTTCTCGTAAGATAGTGTATTAGTCTTTTATTATTTTATCCAATAAACTTTATTCGCATTGTTAAAAATATTTTATTTTGAAGTTTTAAAAATTTGGATTAGTATTAATACATTATTCTGTAAGACAGGGGATGGTTATTTTTCATTTGTGGCTTTTAAATTGCCCTCAAAAAGGCATAGTTTCTTTATATCTTACTAGAAGATAGGTTATTGAAATATCGATGATGAAAAAAGTTTTCTTGTTTGTGATAATGGCAGTTTTTTTAGGAGCAGATTCTGTTTTGGCTGCTGGTTGTGCTGAGGTGGGTAAGAAGATTGCAACTCAGGAGAAGGGGGTTCTCGTTCGTGCAAAACTGGTTGTTGAGGATGGAAGGGATGTGTGTGCAATTGTGGTTGTTGTACCAGCCCGCAATGGTGAGAAGTTGCGCCGTGTTGAGGTTGAGGTTCCAGCCGATTAGCATTAGATGTTGTCATGCGTATTTTAATTGCCGAAGATGATCGAAATCTTCACCGTCAATTGGCAGAAGCTGTAGGGCGTGCAGGGTATGTTTCCGATAGCGCTTTTGATGGAGAAGAGGCTTATTTTTTAGGCAGCACAGAATCTTATGATGCGGTGATACTTGATATAGGTTTACCGCAGATTGATGGTCTTCGCGTTGTTGAAAAATGGCGTCAAGAGGGGCACACCATGCCTGTTTTAATATTAACGGCACGAGATCGTTGGTCTGATAAGGTACTTGGTATTGATGCAGGGGCTGACGATTATGTTGTGAAGCCATTTCATTTGGAGGAAGTGATGGCACGCTTGCGGGCGCTCATTCGCCGTGCGACGGGACATGCGACAAGTGCCTTATGTTGCGGAAATGTTTTGTTGGATACGAAGACATCTCGTGTTTTTGTGGATGGTCAATTGATTAAACTCACATCTTATGAATTCAGACTTCTCTCATATCTCATGCATCATTGTGACAGGATTATTTCAAGAACGGAGCTTACTGAGCATCTTTATGATCAGGATTTTGATAAGGACTCGAATACGGTGGAAGTTTTTGTAGGGCGGTTACGGAAGAAACTTGGCGTGGATTTGATTGAGACTATTCGAGGAATGGGATATTGCGTGAGAACACTAGGTGATCAATGAATGTTTTTAAAGAGGATAATTGGTTCCAGAAGTTCTTTTTTGTAATTACGCGATCTCTCAGTTTACGTGTTGTGATTTTATCAACACTATGGGTTGTTATCTCTCTTTTATCAATTTCTGCAGTGAGTATTTTATTTTATAAACGTTCAACTGAAGAGAGCCTAGAGCGTATCCTTTCTGCTCAACTTTACAGTTTGATTGCAACAGTGACGGTAGCACCCGAGGGTACTTTGAAAGGAGGGGCAGGGATTGATGACATTCGTTATGCTGATCCAACAACGGGATGGTATTGGGAAGTTGTTGCCATATCCCATAATTTAAAAGGAAGATTGACCTCTCCCTCATTGGGAACAGGAGAGATATCTACGCCCAGCGATGTCGATATACCTTTTGACAATAAATTCTTTCGCTCTTATCGGATAAAGGGAAACAATGGTCAAAAGCTACAAGTGATTGAGAGTGATGTTGTTCTTGATAATCAAAATCATGTTGCACGTTTTCGGCTTGTTGGGAATATTGATGAAGCGCATGCCCAAGTAAAGGAATTTAAGCGAACTCTGCAAATTTTTCTTTGGAGTTTTGGTATTGGGAGTGTTCTGATTAATATTGCTCTTATTTTCTTTAGTTTTCAACCATTGAAGCTTATTCGACGCGCATTGAATGATATTCGAGAAGGAAGAGTTCACTATGTGAATACCGATTTAGTCAGTGAAGTCATGCCGCTTGCCCAAGAGATGAATGCTCTCATTAGGAATAATCAGCGTATTATTGAGCGATTTCGCACACAAGTTGGTAATCTTGCGCATTCATTGAAAACGCCTTTGTCCGTAATTATGAATGAGGCAGATAAGATGCGCGGAGAAAAGGCTGGTTTGTTGAGAGAGCAAACGCAAATTATGCAAGCTCAAATCAATCATTATCTTCAGCGGGCGCGGATTGCAGCACAATGCGATAGTATTATCTATCATATATCTGTTCGCAGTGTAATTGATCGTTTAGTGCGGGTTATGAAAAAGCTTAATCCTGAAAAAAAAATTGAATTTATTATGGATGTTGATGATATTATTTTTTCTGGAGAGAAAGAAGATTTAGAAGAAATTATCGGGAATTTGATTGAAAATGCTACTCAGTGGTCTCGTGCAAAGGTGGTGATCTCTTGTTGTTTAGAAGAAAACGTTGAAGAAGAAAAATATTTTAGTATCTTGGTTGAAGATGATGGTCCTGGTTTAACAGACGATAAAATTGATGAAGCATTAAAAAGAGGGCGACGGTTTGATGAAAGTAAACCAGGGACAGGTTTGGGATTAGCAATAGTTTCAGATATGGTCAATGAATATGGAGGTACTCTCTTTTTATCACGTTCTGTCTTGGGTGGGTTATGTACAAAAGTCTTATTACCTAAAATGGGAGAATAACATATTTGCTCCTTAAGCAGGAAAGGACTATAAACTTTGAAAAGAAATCTTTAGACAATACAAAAAAGTAGAGACAAAAAGTAGGGCGGCATTTCAGAAGATCCGTATTTATAATCAAAATATGAAAATAAAGCCTTGTTTTAATTTGTTTGATAGAAGTAATCTCTATGAGAGAAAGGAACAATAAATTTTACGATGTTTTTCATAAAAAGATGAATTTTTATCATTTCAAATCACTCTTCTCACATCTCATGAATAGGGTAAAAGATAAGCGCGTTATCYTCTGTTCGTATTGGAAAAAAATGATATGCTTTTACTCATTTTTGCAGCATTTTTTCTCACTTTTCTGGCAATTATTCTATTTTTTTCACTCCGTTTTGACGATGAGGCAGAGAAAAAGTGGCAAATTCAAAGCATAGATGGGCATACAAGTCATAGGCATACGGTTGATGCTCATAAGCTTTATAGGTCCGATAAAAAAAGAAATATTCTTAAAGCTTTAAGTGTTTTTTTTGTTCTTCTGATAACATGGAGTATCTATGGGCTCACAGGTAATCCAGAAGTGAAAAGTTATTTTTTTAGCGAATTAATGGATAAGGATCCTAAAGTTCTAAGTCAGCAAGAAAAGCTTGTTCGTCTACAAGTGCTTTTTTTCCGCTCTCCTCATGATGGCAAGCTAGCAGATGCGTTAGCGGTAGGATATCTCGAAGAAAGCCTTTTTCAAGAAGCTGTAAATACTTATTTAGATGCCCTTCGTTTGAATGGAGAAACAGCTCAAAGGCTTGTAGGGTATGGTTTAGCATTGGTTGGTTATGAAGGGGGAATGATAACGCAAGAAGCACAAAATGCTTTTCAAAAAGCCGCGGATTTAGCGCCAACAGATTTTTATCCACGCTTATTGTTGGCTGATGCATTTCATCAAGCTGGAAAAACGGCGCAGGCAGTGCAGTTTTTACAAAGATTTCTTGATACAATGCCTGAAAATTTTGCCGGACGATCACGGGTTGAAAACATGATGATCCAGTTACTGGGTTCAGAAAGTGAACAGACAAAGAAAAATCATCGTCGCCAATTGAGATAGAGAAAAGCTATTTATAAAGATAAGAGAAGTGATCATTCTAGAAGTGGAAGGTATGTGGAGGAGATAGAAAAACAGAAATGAAGAATTTAAAGAGCGTGATATAAATCATTATAGATTAAATAAAAATTGGTGTAAAAACTAAAAAAGGAAGAAAGATATTGATAGGCTTGTTGGGGCTTGGATAAAAAGTTGCACCTATAGAAAAGATGTGCGAAGCTCTTAAAAAACAAAATATGGATGCTTATAGAACGTGTTTAAATTTTTTTTCGTAGAGTATCTATGAACAATCAATCTTTAAGAAATTCTGCTTCATTGAGGCTTATTTTAAAGAAGCGAAAAAAAAAGCGCTTACTGATCATCTTATTATGTTGTTTGGTTATGGCAATTGCAGCAAGTCTCATCGTGTATGCAATGCGTCATGCGGTTAGTTTTTTTAGAATGCCCTCTGAAATTACAAGAGAAGATATTTTAACTGGGCGCCCTTTGCGTTTGGGCGGCTTTGTTGAAAAGGGGACCATTCAATATGTGGGAGCAAGTGGTGTTATCTTTTTTGTAACGGATAACACAAAACATGAAAAAGTGGTTTTCAATGGTGCCTTACCAGATCTTTTTCGTGAAGGTCAGGGGGTGATTGTAGAAGGGCATTTTGACAAACAGGGTTTTTTTATAGGGACGCGTATTCTCGCAAAACATGATGCAACTTATATGCCTAAAGAAACCGCTGATCGCTTGAAAAAACATTACAGTGTGGAGAAATAATTCGATTGTGCTTGTTGAACTGGGTCATATTTTTTTAGCCGCAGCATTTGCCGTAAGTTTATTAGAAGCTTTGTTGCCTGCTTTAGGTTTCTGGAGGCAAGAGCGTTTGTTAATGCAAACAGCTATTCCTTTAACATATATCACTTTTACATTATTGCTCTTATCTTTTTTAGTACTGATTTACGCTCATGCCGTATCTGATTTTTCTGTGTTGAATGTTGTTGAGAATTCTCATTCAGAAAAGCCAATGCTCTATAAAATCACGGGTGTTTGGGGCAACCACGAAGGCTCTATGTTGTTATGGGTTTTATGTCTCACTTTTTTAAGTGCATTGATGGCTTTCTTTAGCCAATATTTGCCAGAAGATTTTAGGACACTCGTTTTAATTTGCCAAAGTTGGATTACAAGCGCTTTTCTTTTATTTATTCTTTTTGTCTCCAACCCATTTTTACGTGTGAATCCACCAGTATTACAGGGAAATGATCTCAATCCTCTTTTACAAGATATCGCATTAGCGATTCATCCACCTCTTCTTTATTTAGGTTATGTTGGTTTTTCACTCTGCTTTTCTTTTGCTATTGCGGCATTGATTATGGGGCATATTGATAGAAGTTGGGCACGTTGGGTTCGTCCTTGGCTTTTACTTTCTTGGTGTTTTTTGACATTGGGGATTATGGTTGGTTCCTATTGGGCTTATTATGAGCTAGGATGGGGAGGGTATTGGTTTTGGGATCCTGTTGAAAATGTTTCGTTTATGCCTTGGCTTTCAGGAACGGCTCTTTTACATTCTGCTCTTGTTCTCGAAAAACGAGGAATATTGAAAAGTTGGACTTTGTTTTTAGCACTGCTTACTTTTTCTCTTTCTTTGATGGGAACGTTTCTTGTTCGTTCAGGACTTTTAGTTTCTGTTCATAGTTTTGCTGTTGATCCAGCACGGGGGCAAGCAATTCTTGCAATTTTATTTTTCTTCACCGGAGCGGCTTTTCTTCTTTTTGCTTTGCGCATCCCTCTTTTAAGAACAGAAAGCTTTTTTCAACCAATTTCGCGTGAAGGGTTTATTGTTTTAAATAACTTGTTACTAACAACAATAACAGCAACAGTATTGATTGGTACGCTCTATCCTTATTTTATTGAGATGTTAACAGAGCAAAAAATTTCTGTAGGAGCTGCTTTTTTTAATCTTACCTGTGGACCACTCATGCTTTTGTTGTTGTTGCTTGTTCCGTTTGGGTCAATGATGGCATGGAAACGCGGTGATTTTTTTGCAGTTTTTGAACGGTTGTGGTTTGTTTTTGTCTTGGTTGGTATCGTCTGTTTTACACTATTTTGTGCGACATCTGTGCGTGATATTTTTGCCGTTTTAGGCATTGGTCTTTCAGCGTTTGTTTTTTTAGGAAGTTTAGCGGATCTATGGATAAAAAGTGGACATGGCAAGAAAGCTTTTTTAGTACGCATTAAGAGGTTTCTTGGATTGCCGTGGTCTGTTTTTGGGGCAGCAATGGCTCATATGGGATTAGGTGTTACATTATTTGGTATTGTCTGTGTAGCAAGTTTTGGTCAAGAACGTATTTTAACCATGAACATAGGAGAGTGGGTGACGATAGCGGATAAAATGCTTCATTTTGATACCATGCATAATCGTTTTGGTTCGAATTATTCGGCAATAGATTTTTGTTTTAAAATATATGAAAATAAAAATATTGTGGGTCATGTAACAGCTTCAAAGAGATTTTATTCCAGCCAAAATACATCGACAACGGAAGTTGGTCTTCAAAATCATGGCTTATCGCAGCTCTATATTGTGCCGGGACATCTCGATAATCGGGGGCTTGTTGTGCACATATGGTGGAAACCTTATATAATATGCATTTGGTTAGGGGCATTCATGATGGCTATGGGAGGATGTCTTTCTCTTCTGGGGTATTGGTTTCGCACTGGCATGTATAAGAGGGGGCTGCTTGCTTTAAATTTTTGGAGGAGACATTAAGATGAGAAAAATTCTTGGGATTTTATTATTTTTAATCGCAATGTTTCCTTTTCGATTAGCGATAGCAGTAGAGCCGGATGAGATTTTAAAGGATGCAGTTCTTGAAAGGCGCGCGCGCGATATTTCATCGCATTTACGTTGTCCGGTTTGTCAAAATCAATCAATTGATGATTCAGATACTTCTCTAGCACGTGATTTAAGGCTTTTAATTCGGGAAAAACTAAAAATGGGCTATAGCAATCAGCAAGTGGTTGATTTTCTTGTTGAGCGATATGGTGAATTCATTCTCTTAAAACCACCTTTGAATAAAACAACTTGGTTTTTATGGTTTTCTCCTTTGATTATTATCATCATTGGTGCAAGTATCATATTTTTCCAGTTAAAATGGTATAAGCGTGAAAAAATAATGATTATAAACACAACTGAGAAAAAACATTCAAAAACGCCATTGCGTTAAAAAGGATATAACATAAAAAGTTTATCTCATCTGCAATGAGCATTCAACCTTATCGTAATTATATTGGAGGATACTGAAATCTTACAAAACTTTAACAATTTAGACAGAAAACGGTAAGGTCTGGTATTTTATAAGAGATCAGATTGGGATAGAAAGTGTGATTGAATAGGAGCATGGAATAAATGTTAAAAAAAACTTTCTTTAAAACATTTGTCGCAGTAAGTTTTTCTGCCGTATTAGAGAGTGCATTGTTCTTTAGTGGCTGCACATCAAGCTTATGGACGACAAAGGCTCATGCGAGTTCTGTGTTTACTTCGTTAGTGCAACAACAGGGATTTGCAGATATCGTTGCTCAAGTGAAACCAGCGGTTGTTGCAGTGCAAGTAAAGAGCAATAAAAAGAAAGAAGATTGGTTCTTTAGCAACTTTTTTAGTGGTCCAGGGATTGACCAATTACCCGATCAACATCCTTTAAAAAGGCTTTTTAAAGAGTTTTATGATTTTGATAAGCCTAAAAATAAATTTCCCAATCATTCACAAAGACTCCGTCCTGTTGCTTTTGGATCGGGGTTTTTTATTTCATCTGATGGTTATATTGTGACCAATGATCATGTAATTTCTGACGGGACAAGTTATACCGTTGTTCTTGATGATGGTACAGAATTGAATGCAAAGCTCATTGGGAAAGACCCCAAAACCGATCTTGCTGTATTAAAGGTGAATGATACAAGAAAATTTTCCTATGTTGATTTTGGTGATGATTCAAAGCTTCGTGTTGGAGATTGGGTTGTTGCTATCGGAAATCCATTTGGTCTTGGTGGAACTGTAACAGCAGGTATTGTTTCAGCACGTGGACGTGATATTGGAACGGGTGTTTATGATGATTTTATTCAGATTGATGCTGCTGTTAATAGAGGAAACTCTGGTGGTCCAACCTTTGATCTTAATGGAAAGGTTGTAGGGGTTAATACAGCAATTTTTTCTCCTTCTGGAGGAAACGTAGGGATTGCATTTGCTATTCCAGCAGCAACTGTAAAACAGGTTGTACAACAACTTATCGAAAAAGGTTCAGTTCAGCGGGGTTGGTTAGGCGTTCAGATTCAGCCAGTAACAAAGGAGATTTCCGATTCAATAGGTTTGAAAGAAGCCAAGGGGGCTTTGGTTACTGATCCTTTAAAAGGACCAGCAGAAAAAGCTGGTATCAAGGCTGGTGATGTCATTATTTCGGTGAATAATGAAAAGATTACTGATGCGCGTGATTTGGCAAAACGTATCGCAAATATTAAACCAGGAGAAACGGTCACCATAGGGATTTGGAGATCAGGCAAGGAGGAGAATATAAAGGTCAAGCTTGCTTCAATGTCTGAAGATGAAAGTAAGAAAGAGGGTTCAAAATCTTCAAATGAACATGGTAATTTAGAGGAAACATTGGAAGATTATGGTTTGATTGTTATTCCTTCTGATGATGGTGTAGGCGTGGTCGTAACGGATGTCGATACCGATTCAGATGCTGCAGATAAAGGGATACGCCCTGGCGATATCATTGTGACAGTGAATAATAAATCGGTTAAAAAAGTCTCTGATATTATCAGTACAATCAAAAATGCTCAGCAGTTAGGACGAAAAGCTATCCTCTTACAAGTGCGAACAAATGATCAAAATCGTTTTGTTGCTCTTCCAATTTTCAAAAAATAAGGCTTTGAGTATAGGACAAATGTTTATTAAACATTTGTCCTACAACGCAATAAAATAATGGAGATGCGTTTTATGAAGATACTCGTTATTGAAGATGATCATGAAACGGGACGTTATCTCGAAAAAGCTTTTTTGGAAGTAGGGCATTCTGTTGATGTTGCTTATGATGGAGATACGGGATACGCTTTAGCAAGCACGGAAAATTATGATGTTATGGTTGTTGACCGAATGCTTTTGCATCGTGATGGACTTTCTATTATTACTGAATTGCGGGCTAAAGGCAACGAGACACCGGTTCTTATTCTGTCAGCTTTAGGGCAAGTTAATGATCGTGTAACAGGGTTGCGTGCAGGAGCGGATGATTATTTGACAAAGCCTTATGCTTTTTCTGAACTTCTTGCGCGTGTTGAAGTTTTGCAACGGCGGAAAAATCCTAAAGAAGCAGAAACTGTTTATTGCGTAAGCAATCTTGAGCTTGATCGGTTAGCACATACGGTAAAACGGGGTGGTAAAAGCATCCTATTACAACCACGAGAGTTTCGTTTACTTGAATATTTAATGCGCTATGCGGGACAAGTTGTTACACGCACTATGCTTTTGGAAAATGTTTGGGATTATCATTTTGATCCACAAACAAATGTCATTGATGTCCATATCTCTCGTTTGAGAGCTAAAATTGAAAAAGATTTTGATGTTCCGCTTCTTCATACTGTGCGTGGCGCTGGATATATGCTGAAAGCACCAGATAACAAAGCATGAATCGTTTGATTAATATAATGCGCACAACGGCGCTAAGGCTTTCGGCCCTTTACATTTTATTGTTTGGATTGGTGGCAACAGGCCTTTCTATTTATATGGCGGCTTTTTCTGCTTCATTGTTAACAGAGCAAACTGAACAGGCTTTACATGAAGAATTAAAGTATATTGAAAATGCCTATAATTATGGAGGGCTTCCTTTATTAATGCGTACGATAGATTATCGTTCAAGGCAGCCAGGGGCATTTCTTTATCTTGTCACGGATTCTATGGGACGTATTTTAGCAGGCAATGTAGCACGTATTGAATTAGGTCTTTTGAATCAGAGTGGTTTTATTTCGACCTCTTTTTTGTATTCACGTTTTGGAGAACATGGCAAAACAAGTGAACATCGCGCTTTGGCAGTTGTCTTTGATTTACCTAATGCTATGAAGATTCTTATAGGACGCGATTTGGATGAGCCAGAACGTTTTGCAGCGGTTATTCGTAAAGCTGTGATCATTGCACTTACTGCAATGGTGGGAGGCGCTTTACTCATATGGTTTTTTGTCGGCAGGAGAGCTTTACAAAGGATTGATCAGGTAACAGCGGCATCACGGCGCTTGATGGATGGTGATTTCAGTGGGCGTTTACCGGTTTCTGGGGTAGGTGATGAGTTTGATCGATTGTCAACGAATCTTAATGTTATGTTAGACCGCATTGAAGAGTTAAATGTTGGTTTACGTCAAGTATCAGATAATATTGCTCATGATCTGAAAACACCGTTAACGCGTCTTAGAAATCGTGCTGAAGAGGCGCTTTCGGCAAACAAGACAAAGTTTGAATATCGTCAGGTTCTTGAGAGTGTTATTGTTGAATCAGATCAACTTATTCGTACATTTAATGCGATTTTAATGATTTCACGCATCGAAGCGAGCAGTGCAATCGAGCATCTTGAGATGATAAATATGAAACTGATCCTTGAGGATGCTGTTGAGCTTTACGAACCTTTTGCTGAAGAGTCAGGTGTTTTACTTCAGTTAGGAGATATCTTTGATAAAGAGCTTAAATTGAATCGTGAGCTTGTTGCACAAACAATTTTTAATCTTATCGATAATGCGATTAAATATGCATCTAAAGATGGAAGAAAAGCAAAGGTTTGCTTATCAATGGAATATCGTGATGAACATTTATTAGTTGTTGTAAGCGATAATGGTCCAGGAATAGCAGAAGATAAGCGTGAAAAAGTAACAGAACGATTTGTTCGTCTTGAAGAAAGCCGTACACAACCTGGTTTTGGGATTGGTTTAAGCATAGCAAAAGCAGTTATGAAGCTGCACGGTGGTGAATTGTTACTTGAAAATGCCAATCCAGGACTCAGAGCTATTTTGTTATTTCCTTAAAGATATTTTTCATTTTTTTCTTTTCATACGGAACGATGATTTTAAAAATATAAGGCAAAATGCTTTTCAAGGGAGATGAGATGAAACAAGCTTTTTTAAAAACGCAGCTTCTCCCTTTATGCCCTCTCAATGAAAGTGGTTCCCAGTGGCTAAAAGACATGGAAGAACAAGTAAAGAAAGAAGGTTTAGAACCGCTTGTTTCCGTTATTTCAAAGAATGGAACGCAGATTGATTTTATCCGTGCGGTTATGACTTTATCTCCTTTTTTGCGTGAGGTTTTAATTGCCAATCCATCATATCTTAGTCCTTTATTACATGTTGATATAGAAACAAGGCTGAGCGAAATTATTGATGATATTACGGTTATTGATAAGGATGAATCTACCAATGAAACTTCATTGATGGCTGCTTTAAGGCGTAAAAAACGAGAAGCGCACGTTCTCATTGCTTTAGCTGATTTGAGTAGTGTATTTACTTACGAAGTTTCATGTGCGTGGTTGACGCGTTTGGGTGAAGCAGCATTAAGTGTAGCATTACGTTTTCTATTAAGGGAAGCGCATGATCATGGTAAAATAAATTTGCTGAGCCGCGAGAATCCAGAAAAAGATTGTGGTTTAATCATTTTAGGGATGGGAAAATTAGGAGCAGGAGAACTTAATTATTCTTCTGATATTGATCTTATTGTTTTCATTGATGAAACGTCCCCTCATATTGGTAATCTTTCTGAAAGTGTCGACGTATTTTCTAAAATGGTACGCCGATTAATCCGTATCATTCAGGAGCGCACTGCTGAAGGATATGTTTTTCGTCTTGATTTTCGCCTTCGTCCGGATCCAGGGTCAACACCTTTAGCCTTACCCGTCAGGACTGCCTTGCGTTATTACGAAGGGCGTGGACAAAATTGGGAACGCGCTGCGATGATTAAAGCGCGTCCAGTTGCTGGCGATAAGAAGGCAGGTTTTAACTTTCTGAAAGAGTTGTTTCCTTATGTGTGGCGAAAATATTTAGATTATGCTGCGATTGCTGATATTCATTCGATCAAACGTCAAATTCATGCGCATAAAAGTTACGGTCAAATTGCAGCTTATGGCCATAATATAAAGTTAGGTCGTGGTGGTATTCGTGAAATAGAATTTTTTGTTCAGACACAACAACTTATTGCTGGTGGGCGTTTTCCTCAATTACGTGGACGTCAAACAGTTGCAATGTTAGCGGAACTTCACACGCTTGGTTGGATTAGTGAGAAAACAAGAGATAGTCTTATAAAAAGTTATGCTTTTCTAAGAAATGTGGAACATCGTATTCAGATGCTTGCGGATGAACAAACGCATCTTCTTCCCAATGATATTTCTCAATTCACCAGCGTTGCTTATTTAATGGGTTATCACGACAGAAGCGATTTTATCCGTGATTTATTAAAAACACTTCAGGTTGTTGAAAAACACTATGCAGCACTGTTTGAGAATGAACAAGAGCTTGGTTTAGAAATTGGCAATTTAGTTTTTACAGGAGAAGAAGATGATCCGGAGACATTAATAACATTAAGTCGTTTAGGTTTTGAAAGAGCGAGTGATATTTGTCGGATTATGCGCACCCTCCATTGTGGTCGTTATAAAGCAACGCAATCCGCTGAAGCGCGTGAGAGATTAACAGAATTAACACCAGCTCTTTTGAAAGCTTTTGGCGCAACAAAACGAGCCGATGAAGCGATGTTGCGCTTTGATAGTTTTTTACAGGGCTTACCTTCAGGAATTCAGCTTTTTAGTCTTTTGCAGTCTAACCCCTCTCTTTTAGATATGCTCGTTCTTATTATGGGAGCTGCACCACGTCTTGCGGAAATTATTGCACGCAGATCTCACGTTTTTGATGGAATGTTAGATCCCAATATTCTTTCAGAATTACCGACAAAAACCTATTTAGAAAAACGGCTTGAATATTTTCTTGAAGATGTTCTGTCTTATGAAGAAATCCTCGATCATTTAAGGATTTTTGCAGATGAACAACGTTTTTTGATTGGTATTCGAATTTTGAACGGTACAATTACAGGAGAAAGAGCAGGTTTTGCTTTTACTGCGCTTGCTGATCTTATGATTACAAAAACATTTGCTGCCGTTCAAGAGGAATTTTCTCGTCTTCATGGCTGTATTAAAGGCGGACGTGTTGGCATATTGGGAATGGGGAAGCTTGGAAGTCGTGAATTAACTGCTGGTTCGGATGTTGATATCATTTTGCTTTATGAACACGATGATGATGCAGAAATATCTGATGGAGAAAAGCCTCTTTACATCTCTCAATATTATACGCGTTTAGCACAGCGTCTCGTGTCTGCTTTATCGACACTTACAAGCCAAGGTGTTCTTTATTCCGTTGATTTAAGGTTACGGCCCTTAGGCAATAAAGGACCTGTTGCTGTTTCTTTTCCATTTTTTAAAAAGTATTATCGTCAAGAAGCATGGATATGGGAATATCTTGCTTTAACAAGGGCTCGAGGTATTGCAGGAGATTCTGATTTTTTAAAAAAGCTAGAAAATGAAGTGTGTACAATTATTGCTATCTCTCGTAATAAGAACGAAGTTGCAAAAGACGTGTGTGAAATGCGCTCTTTAATTGCAAAAGAAAAGCCACCCAAAAATCAATGGGATTTTAAAACGATGTCTGGTGGCATTATGGATTTGGAGTTTATCGCTCAATTTGCCCTTATTACGCATGTCATTGAGTTTCAAATTGGAGCGACGACAGCAGATATTTTAGACCACTTACCGAACAATTTTCTTCATCAGTCATGGATTGCTGATTTACATTATGCCTATGGTCTCTATACAAATTTGAGTCAAATTATACGACTTTGCTTAAATGATCCTCTTGATCCCAACGATATGCCACCTGGATTAAGTGATCTTTTGCTAAATAGTGTTGGGGAACCTGATTTGCTTCGTGTTGAAAAATTAATTGCAGAAACTGGGCAATTGGTCTGTTCAGTTTTTACAAAAATTATGAAATATTGAATATATTTTATAATAACTTTATGAAAGCATTGAACGTTATTTTCAGCTAAAACATAAACAAATATTATAGAATAATAAACACTGTTCATTTCAGTTTTATATATTAAGTTTGATATTTCATTATATGCTTGAGAGCTTTAGAGAGTAAAAATTTTTCTCTATTGGTTTTTACAAGTGTGATGAAAGATTTTTTTGTTCAATGGGCTTATTCTAAGCATTATTCTTTATAAAAAAAGCAATGTAGTGACGAGCTTTTAGTGAATGATTATGAACCTTAGCTCATGGGTATGATAAAAGTATATGGCTCATTTATAAAGCAGCAGTCTATCAGATACACTTATGAATTGAGAGATCTTCAACACAAGAATATGGACAAGAGTGTTTTTTTATCACATAGCTTTAGATAACCTCTTATAGAGGGAGTGGCTTATATATGACTTCTTATAACACTAATATTACGAAGAAATTTAAATAAATAAGACAAAATTTTTGTTGATTATCTCTCTTATTTTTTCAAAATAGTTGATATTATAATTATTTATAATAATGCTCAATAATAATAAAAATATGAAAATATAACAAATAATATAGAGTAATAATTAATTGAAATATAAATCATATTTAAAAGTTTTTATAATATTTTTATTAAAAAAATAGTTTTATTTTCAAATATAAACTTTAATTTTTTATAACTGTGTCATTTTTGCTATAGATTTTTTTTTAAAAGTATGAAACGATTCACTATTATTTATGTATCACATTAGCTTTTAGGGGAGCAATTATGATTACAAAGTATTTAGTCTCAACATCTATCTTTTCTTTAATTTCAATTTCTGTATTACAGGCAGCAGATAGTGTTGTTCCTGAACAGCCCATTTCTGTTATTACAGCTCCTGCTTTTTCTTGGACAGGGATCTATCTTGGAGGGCAGATTGGTAACTTTTCAGGTAAAACAACTGCAAATTATTTAACAAAAGAGACAGGGATATGGAATCCAGTTGAAAAAGAGAATTTACCTAAACTTTCTGGTTTTATGGGAGGCGTTTATGCCGGTTCGAATATTGATATCGATAATGGTTTTATTATAGGTATTGATACGGATATTATGTGGTCTAATAAAAAAAGTACGAAGAATATCCCTCTACCGAAGAAAGATAAACCTGGAGAAAAAAAATCTTTAGAAAGAGCAAGTCACTCAAGAGATGATTCTCATGAAGATGCTTCAACAACGCTTGTTGAAAGTGTAAGTCATACTTTAAAACAAAAATGGTCTGGTGCTACACGGGTGAAAGTTGGTTTTGCTGTTGATCGTATGATGCCGTATGTTTCTGGAGGGATTGCTTATACGCAGCTTCAGAATATTTTGTCGGTAGTCGTTGATAGCAAAACGGTAGATGATAACAAAAGTAGAGCAATTGATCTTTCTGATTTTCAGCATGATGAAAAAAAGACCATGATTGGTTATACCCTTGGAGGTGGGGTTGATTTTGCAATGACAGATAATATTATTGTACGTGCGGAATATCGTTACTCGGATTTTGGTAAGAAGAAGTTCGTACAGGATAAAGTTGAAATGAGCTACAAGACAAACGATTTCCGCGTGGGTGTAGCTTATAAATTTTAATTTTTTGCAGAATTAAACAGTTTAAAAGCCTCATTTTCAAATGAGGCTTTTATTTTTCAAATAGATGCTGGAAAATATTTCTACACTTGGAAGGGGCTATTTTATTCAAACAATAGTTTGATTTATAAAAATAATTCACTATTTTCATGTGGAATGAGAATTACGAATATCATAATGTTTTCTCATTTAAGATCTATTCTATATTGGAACAATCTAAACCATGTCCTTTTATATCAAAAGCTGAGAGAGCCGTGAGAATAAAAAACATAAAAGAAAGAAAAAACTTTCTTTTTATGAACCGTCTCAATGGTTCAAAGGCTGTTCTACATTGGGGGTTGGTAAAGTGTGAGATGGTACTGACGTATTTTTTCATTAACCTAAAGATGGTGCTACTGAAAGGGCTTATCTTTACACCATTCATGGGTGCTGTCACGAAATAGGTTTGGGTGCTTTAAAAGAGATATCCTTAAAATAAACGCGCGAATTGGAAACACAATGGCGTTCTGTTTTTATTGGAAAGATCTCTCGTACAATCAACTTTTCGTTGTTTTACGTTATCATAAAATATTTTATTTAATAACAAAAAAAATCGCATAAAACGACAATTGTAATATAACTCAATAATAATAAAAAATTCATATCATAATCTTTTATTATTATTGGATATTTTATGCTTTATTATAGATAGTAATACAGAGAAATAAAATAATAATAAAGCGTATTATTAGGAAAAAGTAGATAGAAGTTAGGCATTTATTGAGATATAAAAATATTATTATTTATGACTATTATTGAAATAGAATCTATTATTTTTTATACATTTTTCAAATGTATAAAAAATAACTGTAGAGTATAAAAGTATGGGATTGTTTGAAATATATTTACCATAAATCAACCAGCATCGTTTGTTTATGAATTACAAGGGGGAGTGTGTGATGAAGTACAAAGCAAGGTTTGTAGAACTTTGTGAAGTAAATCGCATAGACAATCGGCAGGGGAAATCCACGAAAAGAATTCGGATTATTTATGGATCAGATAGGAGTCGAAATCTTCGTTCTTGAGAATGGGAAGGAAGTAAAACAATGAATTTGTAAGGTTACTTACATAAGAGGGGGTAGACAACGGAGCTCTTTGAGAGAAATTGATTTATCGACAAAAGAAGGGTGAATTTTGTCTTGTTAAGAGAAGGAGGGCAATAAAATTATGGTTTACAAAGAGATATGAAGTGACAAAATTCTCGCTTTAGGTTGTTTGGGGAACGCTGAATGTATTTAAAGATTAATTGTTTCAGTACAGACTATCTCATTTTGGGGGTTGATAATGCTATAACGTTGCAATTCACAATGCCATTGATTTTGTAAGTGTTCAATGGAAAATAAATTAAAGCCTGCAGGTGGTTTTTTATCACCAAAAGCTTGTGATGCGGAAGGAACACCAACAATAGGAATTTTTTTAGTTGGTCCTTCAATGTATTTTAAAGTGGGTAAATGAGTATGTCCGTGAAGAATAAGTTCGCAACCGTGATGTTTGATAACGTTTAGAAAACGTTTTGTATCCCGTAATTTTTTATGCCAAGACGTTGCTTTGGGAAAAGGGGGATGGTGGATCATGACGACACGAAAAAGGTTGCGCTGTGCTGCTTCATTTAAAAAGTGTGGTAACGTTTGCGCTTGCATTTTACCAAAATAACCAGAAGCTTGAAAAGGGGGGGTCGCAATAGCTGAAGAAGCAGCTATGATGGCGACATCTTCGCGAATGCGCATATAAGGAAAAGGAAAGGCGCTTTTTTGAGGCACGTCACCTGTGATCCAAGGCTTAAAGAGAATACATGCTTTTGGGAGGGCTCCGCGGACATAGGCATCATGATTTCCAAATGTCAAAGAAATATCTTGGGGTTGTCCCAAGCTAAGGAGCCAACGCTGAGCTTGTTCAAATTCCTTATCGAGAGCAAGGTTTACAAGATCACCAGAGATCACCAGATGATCAGGCTTTGTTTTGTTCAAGGCATCTATTAAAGTTTCGAGGACATTTGTTGCCATTTGACTCTTACGTTTTTTTTGCCAATTCAAATAACCGGTAAGACGTTTTCCAGAAAGTTCAAAAAGGGAGGGTTTTGGGAGAGGGGAAAGATGTACATCTGATATATGGGCAAGATAAAACATAAAAACTCGTGGAGTATTAAACGCGATTTAAGGAATGAACATAAGATAAGTTGATACTTAAAGGCAAGAAGGATTGTAAAATGAAAAATAGCTTGTTGAAAGTATGAGAAAATTTTTAGGAGAATTGACACTGTATTGTATTTATCAGGAAATTTTATGGTTTTACGCTATCATCTATCACTTTTGGAGATGTTTTTTACGCAAAATAGAACACCTCAAAAAGAATATTCCAAATAAAATATCCCAAATAAAATATCATTGTGTTGTACATGGGCATATTTTTTGAAGAAATATTTTTCAGAGTACTTGATTCCATTTCACGAAAGTTCTCAATGCTATGAAAAGCCTTGTTTATAAGGCTTATTACATGTTACCATCTTTACACTTATACAAGATGCTAACTAAAACCATTATACGACCCTATCCAAACTTCTTAAAAATCCTTTCTTTAGGGGTTCATAAGAGACACTTTCTTCTCTTTCTCAATGTTTTTTATTTATACGGTATTCTTCTAATGATGCGTAAGAGAATGATTTTAATTGAATATGAAAAAATGATAAATTATTTATTATAAGTCAATATGTTATCTAAGTGTAAAAAATAAGACAATACATAAAAAGATAAGCTGATTTTAAAACTATTCTACGAAATTTCAGGATTTTTTAACGGCTTTCACGATACCACATGCTGCCCAACAGTAAAAGGCAAACAAACAGTGCAAAAAAACCAGAAAATATCGAAAAATAAAAGGTATTGATTAAACGCGTTTCTGTTGCGTCTTTCAAAATAATGGAATGTGCTGGGGAAGATGATAGGTTTATTTTTGATTGAACCAGCTGGAAAGGAGGAAGCTGAATATTTTCTTTTCCCTCAGGGTATAACCGTCCGATATAGCCACCAGTGTGTTTAATAATAGGGGCTAATTTTTCTTGTGTTGAAATTAAGTCAAATAATTCAAGATTATCGAGCATTCCTACAGAAGACAGTATTGTTGAATCGCCATTTTTGATGGTAAAAACCCCTGTCTCATCAGTGGCTACAGTTGCGGTGAAGAGACCTTCTTGCTCTTTAGTAAGGATGATTTTTTGCTTTTTTCCAGAAGGAAAAGTTATTTCAGCGGGTTCTGGATGATCTTTCAGAGTTTGGCGGTGAATTGTTAAATGATGATGGCTACTGGTCGCGCTTAATTTTTCTTCCTCAAGTTCGGGTTCTTTCATGAGCCAATGGGCAATTCGGCGATAAAGTGCAGCATAAGGACCACCACCTTCAAAACCTCTTGCCCAAAGCCAACTTTCATCGGAAAGCAACATGCCTACACGCCCTTTATCAACATGTGAAAGAAGTAAAAGTGGTTGTTCATCGGCTCCTTTCATGAGAGCAATCCCGTTGTTTATGTTTTGAATAGCAATTTGTCGCAGCCATCGTCCCCATTGAGAAGCCGGAAAGTTAAGCGTTGCAAGATCTCTTGTGACAGGATGACGCTCACCCTCTCTGGTTAATGCGGGACGAAAAGGTTTTTCAAGAATAGCACCATTAGGCAATGCCGGTAGAATGCTTATTAAAGGTGTTTTTGCAAGTGAGTTTTTTTGGGTAAATTCAGGTCCTGTTACCATCAGCAATGCACCACCCTTTTGTACATATTGGGCGATATAATCATAATAGATTAAAGGCAGAACAGCAGAATGCTGGTAACCATCAAGGATGATGAGATCAAAGTTATTAATCTCTTCAACAAAGAGTTTTCTTGTGGGAAAAACCACCAAGGATAATTGGCTTAAAGGCGTATTATCTGCTTTGGTGGGTGGTCGCAAAATCGTAAAGTGAACAAGATCAATATTGGTGTCGCCTTTTAAAAGATCACGCCATGTCCGTTCTCCATTATAAGGGGCCCCTGAAATAAGAAGAACGCGCAAATTTTCTCTGATTCCTTCAATGGTTGTTATGGCGCGGTTGTTTTCAAAGCTTAGTTCACCTTTGTAAGGTTCAGTTGTCGCTTGGATAATATTTTTTTCAGCATGGGGAAGGGTAATTTCAGTTTCAAAAATAATACCAGGCGTTACAGAATAATGGCTAACCTCTTGTCCATTCACACTAAGTGTAATATTGGCTTTCTGGGGTATTGCTTCTTGGGGGACGCCTTGATCTTCTACCAAAATGGAGAGCTTTTGTGGTTTATTGACAAGAGCAAAGCGTGGAGGGGAAATAAACTTGATTTGACGATCAAATTCATCTGAACGTCCTGTGATCAAAGCATTAAGAGGTGCATCATGATGAAGATCTGATAGATCAGGAATGTCATGCACTTGTCCATCGGTGATAAAAATAGTTCCTGCATAACGAGAGGGCGGTACATCAGAAAGTGCTTGTGTTAAAGCATCAAATAACTTCGTTGAGGGGGCATATTGGTTATCAGCAAGTTTTCCAGCTTCAATAAAACGTGGTTCAAATTGTGGATAATGTGCCAATGTTTCGATTAATTGCGCGCGCGCTTCATCACTGTCCTTTATCCTTGTTCCAAAAGTTTGGCTTTTGCTGCGGTCAATGACAATGCCCACCGTGCTTTTCAGGGGTTCGCGCTGTTCTTTGATAATCATTGGATTGAGCAAAGTAAGAATGAGGGCGCTCAATGCCATCAGACGAAATAAAGCCCCTTGACGCTGTGTAACGAGACCAACAACGACAAAAAGAATGGATATTCCGCTTAACAGCAGAATCCAAAAGAGCGGTAAAAAAGGCTGAAAAGTGAACAGTGGTATCATTGCCTTCTTTCTCTTTTAAAGCGTTCTAAGAGCGCTGGAACATGAACTTGGTCCGCTTTATAGTTTCCAGTAAGCACATAAAGGACAATATTGAGTCCTGCACGAAATGCCCATAGACGTTGCATCGGATCATTGGGAACAAGGGGATATTTCCATGTCCCTTTTTCATCGAGTGCCCAAGCACCGGCAAAGTTATTTGCGGTGATAAGCAGGGAACTTACATTATCGCCGCTGGCAAGAGAATTTTTATTTTTTTTGTTTGTTGATGAGGATTCAACCCATAAAGGTGAACCACGGTAGAGACCAGGAAAATCTGGCATAATATAAAAAGAACGAGCAACAACATGATCTGTTGATGCAGGCTCAATGGAGGGAATGTTTAACCCTTTTAAGATGGTTCGTAATCTTTGCGTTTCTGGAGTAGCATCTCCTTCAAGATTAAGATTGCTCTTTATCTGATCGCGCGTGTCAAATAAAATGGTCCCCCCATGCTTCATAAAGTTATTTATTTTTTCAAGACTTTTTGGAGTTAGTGTGGGACTCTTAACATCAATGGGCCAGTAAATAAGAGGATAAAAGGAAAGTTCATCTTTATCGAGATCAAGTGCTATAACAGAGCCGGGGGTAAGCATTGTGCGCTCTGCAATAAATTGGCTTAAGGCTTCTAGACCACTTTTACTCGTTGTATCAATTTCATGATTGTTGGTTATAACGTAGGCAAGATGCGTTGCACCAGCGGCTTCTACACTATCATGATAATTTTCTGTCGTTTGTGCATGAAGCCTTGGGTCATATGAAAACAGGGCAATCAAAATGATGAGAGGGAGGAGAAACATGCTACGTCGTTTATTAAAAGAAAAAATACCCTCCATCCATAAAATGAGAAAATTATCAAAGGCAAATGATAAGAGTGCTAATCCTAAAAGAGGACCGATAAGATTTTTTTCTTTTGTATTATAAGATAAAGGGCTCTTATTAAGAGAAGTTGGCAATGATGATTGTTTTATCAAGTGCGATGTATCAGTTAAGAGATTGAGTGCATAAAAATCGTTTTTGACCCCATAAAGTCCTGGAGGCGTATGATAGGAAGGATGGGGTGGATTTTGAGCGTCAAAGATCAGTGGAACAACATCAGAGGGTGGTACTTGTAATTGTCCGTCAGCGGCTATGGTTCGCCAAGGATTTTGGACCATTGTTCTTTTTTCTCTGTGTGTTAGGTCTGTATTTTCGTAAGACCCTAATGTGATTAGTTTTTGCAATATTTGTGCAAAAAAGCCAGAAAGAGGAAGATTAGACCATGTAGGATCAGGGGCAATATGAATGAGAATGAGGGTTCCTTTACCACGTTTTGCTGCGGTAATAAGAGGAGTTCCATCCGAAAGGCTAAGCCACGTTTTTTCAAAAAGATCTGGGGTTGGTTCTGCGAGAATTTGGCGCGAGACAGTAACATCTTCTGGAAAAGGAAGATCAAAGAAAAAGCTATTTTTTGCAAAAGGGGCAAGCTTTTGTGGTTTCGTCCAAGACATAATACTTCCAAGGGAGCGTTGCCCCTGACGTAGCGGTACCGGAAGGAGACTGTCGTAATGTTCTGCACTACTGAGTTTTTCTCCTGCAAAGCGAATGAGTGTTCCCCCTTTATTCACAAAATCAGAAAGCTTTTTTTCTGCATTTTCGGGGATATTAACCATATCGCCCATAATGAAAACAGATGGATTTTGTTTAAGCAAATGATCAATATCCGTTGAAAGTTCTCTTCCTCCGGAAGTTATAAGCTGTGTATGACCTCGTAATGCTTTGATAATATAATAAAATGGAGCAAGT
Source organism: Bartonella tribocorum (assembly GCF_002777915.1). Classification (GTDB taxonomy): domain Bacteria; phylum Pseudomonadota; class Alphaproteobacteria; order Rhizobiales; family Rhizobiaceae; genus Bartonella; species Bartonella tribocorum_A. The sequence goes on from NZ_NJGE01000002.1 coordinate 39,324, forward strand.
AAAGGCTGTGCCATTTCATTGGTATCGGGGGAAAGAAGAGCAACACGGCTTATCCTGCTATGGCTATCTACTAAGAAAGTTGCAGCAGCATGGTTTTGGTTATTGATTTTTATCCAAGCGATATCGTTGCGTAATTCAAGGGGAACATCAAAAGGAACAAGTGCTGTTGTCTCGCCTTCAGAGAAGTTTTTTGTAAATTGACCGAGAAGTTGATTGTTTGAATCGTAAAGGCTCAGTGTAGCAGGCATTGTGCCGTGTGTTGTTGAGCGAATAATACGCGCGACCATATTTCCATCGTTATTTTCTATGGATGTTATGCCGATTAAATCGGAAATATCAGCCAAATACCATAAGAAATTTCTAGGTTTTAATTTTTCAAGTATCGCAAAAGTTTGCTCATCCTCACTTGTTTGTAATCCATTACTTAGATAAACAATATCAAGAGGTTTTCCTTTGCTTATTTTACTGAGTTTTTTAAAGGCATGCACACGGTTGACAGGCCAAGGACGCGGTTGCAAATGCATTAAATGCTGTTTTATAATCTTTGCTGGTTGGGGTTCTACATTGGAGATATCATTTTCAGCCGTTGCAACAAGATAAATATTTTTTTGCTGTTTTTCTGCTTGTGCAAGGAGCGTTTCAGCGATAGAGATGCGTTTTTTCCATTCTTTTACAGATGCCCAACCATTATCAATAATAAGTGCAAGGGGTTGAGATCCGGAAAAGCTTATTGGTTTTTGATTCCAAGTGGGGCGGGCTAGCGCTATTATAACAAGTGCAGCCATAGTTAAACGCAACAAGAGCAGCCACCAAGGGGTATGTTTTGCTTCTTTCTGCTGATGAGTTGATTTGGGTAAGAAACGGAAAGGCGGAAAGAGCTCTTTACGCGGAGATGGAGGGGATATCCGCAACAGCCACCAAATGACTGGTAGAAATAAAAGTCCTAATAACAGAAAGGGAGCAGCAAAACTCAAAATGCCCTCCTTTTTTGCAATGAAGAGTCACGCATTGTATTTGCAAGATGCAAAATGGTTTCTGTTAAAGGTTGATCCGTTGTACTAACGTGATAAGACCATCCATGGCGTGCGCAAAAATTGACCAATTCTTGTCGCCGTGCTTGATATAGCTTACAATAGTTCTTACGAAGATTTTCTGCTTTTCCAAAAATGTTTTTTTCTTTCGTTTCAGGATCAAAAAATTCTGTATGACCTGTGTAGGGAAAGCTTTCTTCTGCAGGATCAGCGATTTCAATTAAATGAGCTGTCACCTGTTTTGTCGATAAAACGTTTAAATGTTGGATGATTTTTTCAGGATGGTCGAGGAAATCACTCATGATAATGGCATGCGAAAAACGTGTAATTGTTGAAAAATCCGGAAATGAATTTTCATCTAAATGATTTTCTAAAGCAAAGGCTATTCGTTCTACGACATTGGGTGTCATTGTGGGGGGCATTAAGTTGGGAATAGCAATATGTTCACCGCTGCGTGCCAGAAGTGATGCCAAGACGAGAGTCAAAATGATGGCGTGATTGCCTTTAGAGATTTTAGAAAAGCGCGAACAGTAATGCATCGATGCGCTCTGATCAGGCCAAAGCCAAACGGTTTGTGTCATTTGCCATTCGTGTTCGCGTAGATACGTATTTTCATCACGCGCTGAGCGACGCCAATCAATGCGGGTAATGGATTCTCCTTCCATATAGGGACGAAATTGCCAAAAATTTTCTCCATTACCGCGTTTGCGTTGCCCATGCCATCCAGTTATCAGTGTATTGGCAATATGACGTGCTTGTAAAAGAAAATGGGGCATTTTGCCAGTATCCTTATACAACTCTTTTGCCAGAGACAATGGAGGTTTTTGTAAAACTTTTTTGCCAATAGCCATTTTAAAGAGCATCTTTCACAAGGTTATTGATAATATCTTTTACGGTTATATCTTCAGCACGGGCAGAAAAATTAAGAGCCATGCGATGTTGTAATACGGGATAGGCCAATGCTTCAACATCATCAAGTGAGGGGGCTAAACGCCCATAATAAAGGGCACGAGCGCGAACACAAAGTGAAAGAGCTTGTGATGCGCGCGGACCAGGTCCCCAAGAAACATAAGTATTGGCAAGGCTATTGTCTTTATCAGGGCGGGCTGAACGGACAATTTTTAAAATAGCTTCGATCACATTTTCTGAAAGAGGCATTTTGCGAACGATATTTTGAATTTTTTGTAATTTTTTGGCGGATAAAATTGCTTTTGCATTTGATTTTTTTTCTTTTGTTGTTTCTAAAATGATCCGCCGCTCTGTTGTAAGATCAGGATAGTCAATATCAATTTGCATCAAAAAGCGATCGAGTTGAGCTTCAGGAAGTGGATAGGTTCCTTCTTGTTCGAGGGGATTTTGCGTTGCAAGAACATGAAAAGGTTGTGGCAAGTCATAACGGGTACCGGCAACGGTTACATGATATTCCTGCATAGCCTGTAAAAGAGCTGATTGCGTGCGTGGAGAGGCACGATTGATTTCATCGGCCATGAGAAGTTGCGTGAAAATGGGACCTTGAACGTAGCGAAAAGAACGTTTCCCTTCTTTATCGGAATCCATAATTTCAGAACCGATAATGTCCGATGGCATTAAGTCTGGGGTAAATTGGATACGTTTTTCATCAAGCCCTAAAACGGTTCCCAATGTTTCTACAAGACGTGTTTTTGCAAGCCCTGGAGCGCCAACAAGAAGAGCATGACCACCAGCAAAAATAGCCGTTAAAGCATATTCAATGACATAACTTTGCCCAAAAATAACTTTGTCAATTTCTTGTTGTATAATATCTAATTCTTTGTGTGCCGTATCAATATCCTCAATAATGATCTGGGCTTCATGTTTGGGATTAACCTTTTTCACAGAATTAGATGCTGGATCGCGGTGACTCATATTTTTTCCTTAAGGCGTTTGTCGCAAAAATAGTAATTTTCTCTGCATGTTAATGGACATCTTATTGTTTGTAACAGAAAATGAGAAGAAAAGAAGCATCATAAGCCGTTTTTTTATAATCGTATAGGCGAAGAGAAAAGTTTCTTTAAAAGAAAAAGGCATGTTTTATAAGGGATGTTTTAAAAATTTTGTTTTATGAAGAGAGTTTTTGAAAGCAATGAAGACAACTTTTTTGAAAGGTTAAAGGGTGAATATAAGGCAGAACTTCAAACAGGTTGCGTGGTTACAACGAAATGATATCCAAACACTTCTTCGTGTTTTATCTTTAGAGGGGGAAGAAGCGCGTATCGTTGGGGGAGCAGTGCGCAATCAACTATTAGGGCAACCTATTAGTGATATTGATATTGCGACAACCTGCTTACCGCAACAGATTATAGCGCGTGTAGAAGAAGCAGGATTTAAAGCTATTCCTACAGGGATTGCGTTTGGTACGATAACAGTGATTGCCCATTCATGTGCTTATGAGGTCACAACACTTCGCAGCGATATTGAAACAGATGGTCGTCATGCAAAAGTGGCATTTGGTCGTGATTGGAAAAAAGATGCTGAACGGCGTGATTTTACGATAAATGCCCTTTATTGTGATGCTGCCGGCAAGCTTTATGATGATGTGGGAGGTTTGAGCGATATTGAGAGCCGAACAGTTCGTTTTATTGGCGCTGCAGAAAATCGTATTAGCGAAGATTATTTGCGTATTTTGCGTTTTTTTCGCTTTTTTGCGTGGTATGGAGCGGGGCGACCTGATGGGCAAGGATTAAAGGCATGTGTTCGTTTAAAACACGGTTTAAAAAAACTTTCTTCTGAGCGTATTTGGGCAGAAATGAAAAAGCTTCTTTTGGCTTCTGACCCAACTCGTGCTCTTTTATGGATGCGACAAAGCAGAATTTTGTCACTCATTTTTCCTGAAACAGAAAAATGGGGCATTGATGCAATTCACGCATTGGTGAAAACAGAACAGACGCTTGGTTGGAAAGTTGATCCATTTTTACGGCTGGAAAGTCTTCTTCCTCCTGATCCTATACGTCTTCATAAAATAGCACAGCGCTTGCGTTTTTCTCATAAAGAAATAACACGATTAAAAGAATGGGCAGAGTTAGAAATCATAAGCCAAAACTGTTCTGATCATTTTGTGCAAAAACTGATTTATTTTCATGGACGACAGCCGGTTTTAGATCAATTATCCCTGTCTATTGCTGCATCACATGTCGATACTCTAGAAAAAGGGGATGCTTTTCAGAAAAAAGAAGATTATCTCAAACTTTATCAGCTTGTTCAAAAATGGCAAATTCCGACTTTTCCTATTAATGGTAACGACTTAATAAAAAAAGGTTTYTCAAAAGGYATCCTTTTAGGAAAAAARCTTAAAGAAYTAGAAATGATATGGGTTGAAAGCGGWTTTTTAATGGATCGTCAYGCATTATTAGAAAAAATTGATTTATAATATGGTTCTTTATAAATGCATGGCTGTTTTTATTTTTTAAGTTAAGACACTTAAATTATAATAATTTATCATTATTCATGTGAAATTAAGAGTACCGAATATTGTAAGGTTATTTTATTTCAAATCTGTTCATATTACATCAATCAAAATGATTACCTTATACGTCACAAGTAAGGGGGGCGTGTGAGGAAAAATGATTATAGGGAGGAAAATTTCTTTTATGAACCATATCAAAGTAAGGGGAAAAAAATTTTTAAACGGATAAAGAGAGTAAGAAGAGCAGTTTGTACTTTGTGTGAGCATAAAGAGGGAGATACCCAATGGATTTTTACTATGAAGGGGTACTTAATCATTCACAGGTGAGTGATATGAAATTGGTGTAATGGGCAATAGAATGGCACTTGCTGCTTTGTGAGAGAAGTGACTTTAATTAAAGAGTTATTCTTGTTTTATAGCTGTTTATTTTATCAGCCCTTGATTATCGGGAAATGGCAGGTGTTATACGCTTTAATTGTTATTCATTTTCTAGCTTATGGGCTTTTAGAGGCTTTATTCCAAAAGTATCGTTGAAAAATACGCGCTTTTAAGATTTATAAAATTCTTTCAAGATTTTTTTCTCCGTATTAGAAAACCAGAGTTTATGCATTTTGATCATTCTATTAAAGCTTTGATAGAATCATCGTGTTTTTATAGATTACAGTTTCCTTCATGATAACCAATTTGGCGCAATGCTTCCCCTGTTGTTATGGCTACGCTCATGGCGAGATTGAGAGAGCGGGCATGTGGTTGCATGGGAATTTTCAATGTGTAATCAGCAGATTCATGAACATAATCGGGAACTCCAGCTGATTCACGACCAAAAAGTAAAACATCATTTTTTTGATAGCATATCTGTGTATAGCATGTTTTTGCTTTTGTACTTAAAAGCAACAGACGGCGATTAAAGTATTTCATGGAGCTTATAAAATGTTGCCAATCAACGTGTCGCTCTAAGGAAGCATATTCAAGATAATCCAATCCTGCGCGTTTGAGATTACGATCCGACAGATTAAAGCCTGCGGGTTCAATAATGTGTACATGTAAACCAAAACAAGCACTAAGACGTAAAATCGTTCCGGTATTACCAGCAATATCAGGTTGGAAAAGAGCTATATGAAGTGTCATATTCTCTGTAATATGATTTTTTTTAACTTTGTAAAGAAGCGCCGTAATTTATTCGAAAAATATTTTTAAGAAATATATGATTTTTATATTTAGTTTTTATACCCTTTAAGTTTAAGGGAAAAAGTTACGGATAAAGATTTGTTTGAGATAAGAGAAAATTTCTTGATTGGTGATTTCCTTTGATTGAGCAATACATGAAATGAATTGGTTTATTATGGTTAAAAATGGTATATTTAATGAGGTAGGATCATTCATTTCGATAGAGACTTGATCATAACAAGAAAGTTTTTTCTTTAAGAGCGTTCATTTACACTCCTTCTCCATTTTTATCAGGAAAAAGAAGGATTTTGATTGATTGAATAGGAACAGAGATTTGAAATAAAAAACTTACGGTATTTTAGTCTTTTATCCAATCTGTAAAACAATAATTTGTCATTAAATTAGATTTTTATGTCAACCATACACATGATATAAGCTTTCTATAGGGATATTTTATGGGTTAAGACAGTGGCTTGATCAGTCATTGTACAAGGGGAGAGGGTATGGTAAAAGAACGTTTTTGAAAAGTGTCTCTTTGAAGTTAAGGCAATGGGTAAGCAGACGAGGCGGGATTTTCTGTTTTTGGTAACAGCTGTTGCAGGAGCAGTTGGTATGGGAGTTGTTACGTGGCCTTTTATCCGTCAGTTGCGCCCAGATGAGGCTGTTTTGGCATCTTCTTCTGTTGAGGTTGACCTTTCTGGTATCGAAGAGGGGATGTCGGTGACAGTAAAGTGGCGAGGACAGCCTGTTGTTATTCGAAATCGTACAGCAAAAGAAATTGCTGATGCGCGCGCTACGAATCTGAGTCTTCTAAAAGATCGTCAAGCACGCAATCCTAATCTTGAAGGTGAAAAAGAAGCGACGGATTTTGCACGTTCAGCAGGTAAAGGGCGTGAAAATTGGCTTATTTTCATTAATCTTTGTACGCATTTAGGCTGCGTAACACTTGGGCAATCGGGTAAGTTTGGAGGGTGGTTGTGTCCGTGTCATGGATCTGTTTATGACACCGCTGGAAGAGTGCGCTCAGGTCCAGCGAACTATAATTTAGCTATCCCCCCTTACCAATTTCTTTCTGATACTTTGCTCAAAATAGGATAAGTCTATGACAAGGTTTCCTCCTTATTGTCCTAAAAATGCTCTTGCCCGTTGGTTTGATAAGCGTTTTCCTCTTCCTCGTTTTTTTTATAATGCATTTGTAATTTTTCCTGTTCCGCGTAATCTTAATTACTTTTATACATTTGGCGGCATTTTGACCATTATGCTTTTATCACAGCTTTTGACTGGTCTTGTTTTGTCACTGCATTATGTTCCAGATATTCATTTGGCTTTTGAAACAGGTGAACGATTTCGGCGGGAGGGGCAGTTTGGATGGCTTTTTCGTCCATGGCATAGTGTGGGATCTTCGTTTTTTTTTATTGCTGTTTATATCCATTTGGCGCGCGGACTTTATTATGGTTCTTATAAAAATATGCGAGAAATGGTTTGGGTCACAGGGATTTTTATTTATATCATCATGATGGCAATCGCCTTTTTTGGTTATGTGCTTGTTTGGGGGATGATGTCTATTTCAGCTGCTTCAGTGATTGCAGGGCTTTTAAAAACGATACCTTTGGTGGGAGCATGGTTGCATGAGACACTTCTTGGTGGTTATGGTGTGGGGCAACCCACATTGAATCGTTTTTATGTTTTCCATTATGTTTTATCATTTGTTTTGCTTCTTTTTGTGGGGCTTCATATTTGGGCAATTCACTGTGTGGGGCAAGGAAATCCAACAGGTCTTGCGATACAATCAGAGAAGGAAACGGTACCGTTTTCGCCTTATGCGCTTATCAAAGATATTTTTGCCATTACCGTTTTTCTGATCTTTTTTGCTTGGTTTTTGTTTTATATGCCCGATTATATGGGGCAAGCCGAAAATTATAGCGTAGCTGATCCATTAAAGGCACCGCTTCGTGTGGTTCCAGAATGGTATTTCTTGCCTTTTTATGCGATTCTGCGTGCTATAACTTTTGATATTGGTATTTTGTCTTCAACTCTTGTGGGCTTTGTTCTCTTCGTCAGTTCGATTTTCGTGTTAATTTTTGTTCCATGGTTAGATCGTTCTAAAATATGTTCAGCAAGATATCGACCTGTTTATAAAATTTTCTTTTGGGCCTTTGTTATTGATGTTGTTTTTCTTGGTTGGTTGGGGTCAAGAGAAATAAGTGACAAAATTCTTTTATGGACGCAATTGGCTACAGTTTATTATTTTATATTCTTTTTGATTATTTTGCCGATTTTGCCTAGGTTTGAAAAAAGCTGTTCTCTTCCTTCTTCAATTGTGCAAGATCTGAAACAGAAAAAAAAGAGACTATGGTAAATGTTTTTGTCAGACTGGTTATTATGATTGCTATGAGCTTTTCCGCTCAGAGTTTGGCGAGTGATATCTCTGATCAAGAGGAAGAATTTATTTCTTTTCCTTTACGAATTCCTAAAAAACAAGAATGGAGTTTTTCAGGGCCATTTGGATTTTATGATAAGGCGCAATTGCGGCGTGGATTAAAGGTTTATAAACAAGTTTGTTCCAGCTGCCATGGGCTAAAATATGTGGCTTTTCGTCATTTAAAAGCTCTTGGGTATGATCAAGAACAGATTAAAACTTTGGCAGCACAATATGAAGTGCGTGATGGCCCTAATCGAGAAGGAAAAAATTTTAAACGTCCTGGGATCGCAACGGATTATTTTCCTTCTCCCTTTACGCAGGAAGAAGAAGCAAGATTTGCTTTAAATGGTGCTTACCCTCCAGATTTATCATTAATGGCACGTGCACGCGGTGTCTCTTTGCCGTTTCCTGCTTTAATTACTGATGTCTTGACTCATTATGATACAGCCGGTCCAGATTATATTACAGCTCTTTTAACAGGATATCAGAAAGCGCCAAAGGAGTTAGAAATTGTGGATGGTTATTGGTATAATCCTTATTTTATTGCCAGTAATTCTTTAACCATGGCGCCTCCTTTGAGTGATGGTATCGTTACTTATGAAGATGGGACCCCTCAAACTGTTGAACATTACGCGCGTGATGTTTCTGCTTTTTTGATGTGGGCTGCCGATCCTCATATGGAAATTCGTAAAAAAACAGGTTTTCGTGTTATTTTATTTTTAATTATTTTTGCGGGGCTTGTTTATATTTTAAAAAATCGTATTTGGTTTGGTTTAGAGGAAGAGTTTGAGAAAGAAGTAACAGACGAAATAAAGAGAAAAGAGTAAAGTGACTGCTCTTGAAAGAGTAGAGAGTATAAAGAGCATAAGGAACAAATCTGTTTATGATGCATTGAGGTTTTATAAAGTAAAAGCAAAGTAAAAACGGAGATGTTAAAATGAAAAAAATTGCATGTACTACTCTTATGTCAATTTTAATGGTTTCTAGTACTTATGCTCAGTCTTTTGAAGTTCCTTCTAAACCTGAAATAATCTCTTCGACGGGTATTGTACAGGTAGGGATTGATAAGTCTGTGCGTTATGTGACACCTTTAGCAACGGATTTTGTCGCTTCCAGCCTTATAGGTGCCAATGTCTATAATATAGAAGATGAAAATATTGGTGAAGTAAAAGATATTATTTTACGTGAAAATAATATTGCGGGGTTTGTGATTGCTGTTGGCGGTTTCCTTGGTATAGGAGAGAGTTATGTGGTCGTTTCTCCAGAAACAATCCAGATGACAAATGATTATGGTAAGTGGAAACTTATTACAAATGCAACAAAGGATTCTCTAAAGGACGCTCCAACATTTAAATATGAAGGGCATTGGGCACGCTAATTTTATATTTCCATCCTTTAATGGATAAAGAAGTTGCTATCATAATAATTATGGTAGCAACAGTTCTTACTCAGAAGAGCTTTGGAAGTTTTTAAAACACCCTTCCATGGACTTATTACAAGATCTTCAAGATAAAATATTAAGGGAGAGTGAAGATTTAGGTATTATGTTTAAATAACATGATATCGCCATCTTGCACAATGTATTCTTTTCCTTCATCGCGTGCTTTACCTGCTTCTTTTGCACCGCTTTCTCCCCCCAGAGCAATATAGTCATTGTAACTAATGGTTTGGGCCCGAATGAAACCGCGCTCAAAATCTGAGTGAATAACGCCGGCGGCTTGGGGCGCTTTTGTACCACGTGTAATTGTCCATGCTCGCGTTTCCTTAGGTCCGCAGGTGAAGTAAGTAATGAGATCAAGCAAATGGTAACCAGCGCGAATGAGACGATTTAAACTTGGTTCAAAGAGTCCTAGAGTATCAAGATATTCTGATGCTTCAGCTTCACTCAATTGTGTGATTTCCGCTTCAATAGAAGCAGAAATGATAATGCTTTGCGCATTTTGCTCTGTTGCCATTTTTTCAACTGCTTGGGTAAAGCTATTTCCATGAGCGGCGTCATTTTCGCTTACGTTGCAAACATAAAGTACAGGTTTGGAAGTGAGAAGATTTAAATTCTTTAGAATATGGTGTTCATCTAAAGAGATATCTTTGAGTAATAAGCGGACAGGATTTCCTTGTTGCAGGATATTTAATGCTTTTTCCATAACGGGTAGAATTGTGAGAGCTTCTTTATCTTTTCCAGTTGCTCGTTTACGAATTTGTACGATTCGTCTCTCAAGACTTTCTAAATCCGCCAGCATGAGTTCAGTTTCAACTGTTGTCGCATCAGAAACAGGATCAATACGTCCTTCTACGTGGGTAATATCTTCATTTTGAAAACAGCGTAAAACGTGGACAATAGCATCGACTTCACGAATATTGGCTAAAAATTTATTCCCTAAACCTTCACCTTTTGAAGCACCTCGTACAAGCCCCGCAATATCAACGAAATTAATACGTGTGGGAATAATTTCTTTTGAACCTGCAATCGATGCAATTTTTTCCATTCGTAAATCTGGAACAGCAACTTCACCGGTATTGGGTTCAATGGTACAAAAAGGATAATTGGCAGCCTGTGCAGTGGCTGTTTTTGTTAATGCATTAAAAAGAGTTGATTTCCCAACATTAGGTAATCCGACAATACCACATTTAAAGCCCATGAGAGTCTTTCTTTTCTATTGATTTTCTGGACAAGACAAAACCTCTTTTTTATAGCATATTTTCAGAGGAGTTATAGTCTTTGTATTGCGATTAAGTGAGAAAAAGTTTACAGCAATGAATAATCTGCTTTTTTTATCTTAATAATTAAGAAAACTTCGAGTTAATGTTAATAGTGTGCTAAGTTTTTCATGTTACGCAAGTCTGCATAAATAATTAATCGGAGAAAATAGAAGAGTGTTATCTCGTTGTGCCTTTTTAATTGCAGCACTTTTAGCTTTAGCTGGATGTGCTACACATCACTCAGATATGTCATCGGCTTCTTTGCAACAAGCTCGATATATTCCACCGGAAATGCAGGCTTTGTACGGTCCTGTAACGAATGAAACTTATCCGTTACCTGCTGTTGATCTTGCGACAATTGATCCCAAATTTTGGCGACAAGAAGTGATTTATTATACATCTTATCCACCTGGAACATTGGTTATCGATACGCAAGAATGTTTTCTTTACCTTATTGGTGAAAATGGAAAAGCTTTGCGTTATGGGATTGGGGTCGGTAAAGAAGGTCTAGCATTTGAAGGTGAGGGAGTTGTACAGCGCAAGCGTCGGTGGCCCAATTGGGCTCCTACTGCAGCCATGATGGTTCGAGAACCAGAACGTTATGGTCATTTGGGGAAAGGAATGCCACCAGGACCCGATAATCCATTGGGTGCGCGAGCACTTTATCTTTTCAAAAATGGGAAAGATACACTTTTCCGTATTCATGGTTCACATGAATCTTGGTCAATTGGTCGCGCTATTTCAAGCGGGTGTATTCGTTTGCTCAATCAAGATATTATTGATCTTTATGATCGTGTTCCCGTTGGTTCACGCGTCGTAGTGTTGCAAAACAATAGGAGTATGTCTACAGTTTACAGCCAACAATCAAATGACTACGACCCACTACAGTCAACTATTCAACCAAATGATTTTTAATTCTAAAGGGAAGATTGGAGAGAGCTCTTTGAGTATTTTGGTTTGCTGTCCAATCTTCTCTTTTTCCAAAAAGAGAGTAGAGATCTCTGTTTTTAAAGGATATGTATAAATATCATTATTCTGTTTGCTAGCTTTTCGTGTTGTTCCAGAATGCATTTCCTTTGAGAAGATTTATAAGAGGCATTTGTCTTTCTTTTTTTGAGAGTTTTTACCCGTATAACCATTCAGCTTGTGAAGTGTAGGCCAAATGGTTTTTATTGTTTTACGATCAAAAGATTTAAAATGAATCTTATGATATTGGGCGTTTTTATTAAAAAAATAAAAATTAATTTTTATAAATCAATATGTTACATAAAAATCTATAGAGAAGAATTGATTTTTTGCCGATGAGAAAAAGGAGCGGTTAGGACAAGTTCCTGTTTTTTATCGTTTGTGAAACTTCATTCATAAAGAGAGATCTGTCACCTTTTATGAGGAGAGCAATATTTTTTGCAATTGCATTTAAGAGAGGGGGGAGCCATTCTTGATCAGATTTAGTAAAATTTCCCAGAACATGTTGATGAACAAGTTCTTTGCTTCCAGGATGACCAATTCCTATACGTATACGACAATAGTCAGTGCCACAATGAGCATCAACAGACTTAATGCCATTATGCCCATTATTTCCTCCTCCAATTTTTATACGGATTTTTCCCGGTGGCAGGTCTAACTCATCATAAATGATGATCAAATTCTTTAAATCTAATTTATAAAATCGCAACGCTTCACCAATCGCTTGACCAGAGAGATTCATGAAAGTTTGCGGTTTTATAAGAAAAACTTTCTCATTATTTATGAAACCATTGGAGATTTCTGCTTGAAACTTCTTCGACCATGGAGAAAAAGAAAAGGACTGATAAATGGCATCAACCGCCATAAAACCAATATTATGGCGGTTATTTTGATATTGTGAACCAGGATTGCCAAGACCAGCAATAAGCCACATGTGTACCTTCAGTCGAAGTGAGAGGGGGCATAAATTAAGGCGGGAAAAATGCCCGCCTGTTGAGTTTTATGAAGTTTGCGTCTCACCTTCATTCTTTTCTTGTTCAGAAGTTTCATCATTGACATCCAAGCTAGCAGGAGCTGCAATGGTTGCAATGGTAAAGTCTCGATCTTGGATGATAGGTGTCACATCTTTAGGCAGTTGCACAGCTGAAATGTGAATAGAATCACCAATAGAGTAGCTGGAGAGATCAATTTCAATGGCTTCAGGAATAGCATTTGCTGGAGCCGTACATTCAATTTCGTGGCGAACAATATTGAGGACACCACCTTTTTTAAGTCCAGGTGCTGTATCTTCATTGAGGAAGTGGACAGGGATATTCACTTCCACAACGGATTTTGCTGAAATGCGTAAGAAATCAACATGCAAAGGAAAGTCACGCACAGGATCCAATTGATAATCTTTAGGCAAGACCATAATCTTTTGCTTGTCGAGAACAATTGTTGCAATGGTGGTACGAAAGCCACCGGCATGGATTTTGTAGAAAATTTCTTTATAGGGAACTGTTATTGCCAAAGGAGGTTGTTTTTCACCATAAATGACAGCAGGAATAAGACCGTTGCGGCGAAGTTCACGGGAGGACCCCTTACCAACCCGCTCGCGTTTTTCGGCCTTAAGAGTGTAGCTTTTACTCATAATTTAAGTCCTTTTTACATGATTGGAGATCCTTCAAAAACAATAACAGTTTTTGCATGGACATGAAGATATGCGCTGATAAGCAGCGATTGCTCCATTCTACGTTGCCTCCAAGGGTGTCTACGTAGAAGCTTGTTCTATAATTCAAACTATTCATAGATGCAAGAGTTGTGGGAAAAATCGATGATTTCTACCGTTAAAAAGGAGGAAATGTTACAAATCGCGGTGCGGATAGAGAATCAACCGCTAGGCGCTGATATATTAAAAATCAAACACTGGAGATGTTATGAAGGTTGAAGTTGCCTTAGGTGAGGTATCAGAGAGTCGTGCTTTGCATAAATCGATGCCGGCACTTCTTGATTTGGAAGAGTTATTGGCGACACGTCTTCTTGTACAAGGTAATTCCGGTTCAGGGAAATCACATCTTTTACGTCGTCTTTTAGAGCAAAGTGCTCAGTGGGTGCAGCACTGCGTAATTGACCCAGAAGGCGATTTTGTAACTTTGGCAGATAAATTTGGTCATGTGATTGTAGAGGCTCAACGCAGCGAATTAGAGTTGACGCGTATTGCCCATCGCATTCGGCAACATCGGGTTTCGGTGGTATTTAATCTTGAAGGATTAGATACTGAACAACAGATGCGTGCTGTGGGGGCTTTCCTTGGGGCACTATTTGATGTGGAGCGTGATTATTGGTATCCTATGCTTGTGGTGGTTGATGAAGCACAATTGTTTGCTCCAACTGCAGCAGGGGAAGTTTCTGATGAAGCGCGTAAATTTTCTCTGAGCGCTATGACCAATCTTATGTGTCGAGGACGTAAACGTGGTCTTGCTGGTGTTATTGCGACACAACGTTTGGCTAAGCTTGCCAAAAATGTTGCTGCTGAAGCTTCAAACTTTTTAATAGGGCGGACTTTTTTAGATATTGATATGATGCGTGCGGCTGATCTTTTGGGAATGGAGCGTCGTCAAGCGGAAATGTTTAGAGATCTTGAGCGGGGGCATTTTATCGCTTTAGGCCCTGCTTTATCACGACGCCCCTTACCAATTATCATTGGTTCTGTTGAAACTTTAGCACGCTCTTCTAGCCCTAAATTAATGCCACTTCCAACAGAACGGGATGATGTACAAGAACTCGTTTTTACGGCATCACCAGAGGAAATTTTAACGCCATTTAAACAAATACGAGAGCCCGTAAGAGAAAAATCAATGCACGAGATGTTAGAGGAGGTCGTGCATAAAAAACAAGAGGTGTTGGAAGAACCCCTAAGTTTATTTCCTGAGCTGTCTGATGTTGAGCTTGATCGTCAAGCAGAACATATTATTCGAGAAATTCTTGAGGATCCTGAAGCCTTTTATCGTTCAACAGCGGTACTTTATCAAGATTTTTCGGTTCGTTGTCGTATCCATGGTATGCCACAGATTCCTTTTAATCTTTCACAATTTCGGCGTAAATTGGCGATTGCTCAAGCTTTTGTCGATGAACAAACAGCTGTTAGTGAGCACTGGAAGCATATTTTGCAGATATCAGAAAGTTTGGAAGATGATGTTCAAGGAGTCTTCTTGAATATAGCACAGGCCGCATTAAGCGGAAAGCCATGCCCATCCGATGCATTTTTGGCCCGACTTTATGGGACGCATTCTTTAAGTCGTGCACGCCGGCTTTTAACCTACTTTGAAGAGCGCGGCCTCATTGTTATTCATACACATTTTAGTGGTCAACGTATTGTTGCCTTTCCTGATCTTGGTGTTGAAACGGCACCTGGAGATCCCAAAGAACCACTTTAACCAAATAAACTTGAGACAGATTGTTCTGCTGCTGTTCTGGCGATTGCTTCTCCAATGAGATCGGCAATGGGCAAAACACGAATATTATGCGCCTTCTCAATGGCTTCTGTTGGCATAATTGAATCTGTAATAACCAATTCTTTCATTTCTGAATTGGTAATTCGTTCGATCGCATTACCAGAAAGAACACCGTGTGTGATGTAAGCTGTGACACTATTTGCACCGTGTTTCAGGAGTGCACTGGCTGCATTGCATAAAGTTCCACCAGAATCAACAATATCATCCAGCAAAAGACAGTCTTTTCCAGAGACATCCCCAATGATATTCATAACTTCTGATTCACCGGGACGTTCGCGACGTTTATCTACAATAGCAAGCAAACTGTTTAAGCGCTTAGCAAGTGAGCGAGCGCGGACCACACCACCCACATCAGGTGAAACAACAATAACATTTTCAAGAGGGTAATGCATTTTGACATCGCGAGCAATGACTGGAACAGCATAGAGATTATCCGTAGGGATATCAAAAAAACCTTGAATCTGTCCAGCATGAAGGTCCAACGTTAAAACACGATGAGCACCTGCTTCAGTAATCAGGTTGGCAACAAGTTTTGCAGAAATGGGAGTCCGTGGTCCAGGTTTTCTATCTTGGCGGGCATAGCCAAAATAAGGTATTACAGCTGTAATACGACGCGCAGAAGAACGACGCAGGGCATCAATCATGATGAGCAATTCCATCAAATGATCATTTGCAGGATAAGATGTCGATTGCAAAACAAAAACATCTTGTCCACGTACATTTTCATGCAATTCTACGAAAATTTCTTGATCAGCAAAGCGCTTTACAGTTGCCTTGCCTAAGGGTATGTTCAGATAATTTGTAACATCTTCAGCAAGGCGTGGATTAGAATTTCCGCAGAAAAGTTTCATAATAGAACCTCTGAATAATCATGACAGGAATGCGACACGGTTTTTAATTTCTTTTTATTAAATTGCAAGAAAACAATTACAAAAGCCTTACAATTTTATCGATTATTGTTAAAGAGCTATGCGGTATGTTTTCTCTTTTTCCAAAATTTTTGTTTCTTTTAGAATTAATTTTTGAAATTGTTAAGAAAAAATAAAGGATGCGGTTTATTTGTACGGGGGAATTCTCTGATAAAGAGAGACTGTTTCATTTTATCTGTTGTGATCATTGATGAGTGAGATCGCTTAAAAAGCTTTGTTATAAAGTTTCATTTAAATAGGTATGCTCTTGTATTTCAAAAGTGAGATAGCCCATAGCATGATGAATTTTATTTCATAATTCAGAAATATTTTTTATCTCTACAATCCTTGATATATTACGGTTCTAAGGTTGCTTTTGCTGATCATGATGCGCGTCATGTTTTTTATTTTTTGGTATTTCTAGATGTTTTAAAAAATTGATATGTCATTGTTTGTAGATAGAGTGAAGGCAGTGAAGATATTTTTAATCAGCTAGCTTAGCTTTTTCTTCAATTATTTGATTGAAAAAACAGTTTCAATGATATTTTAGGTTTAAATAATGACGTGTTAAAGGTCATTATAAGCAAACATTGAAAAGAAGAGTTCGTTTTATTTCTCAAGCTATATTTTTTGTGTTTTATGAAGCTAGTAAGAATTTTTATGAAAAAAGCATAGTAGAAAAAAGCTTACTTATTTTATTGGCATTATTTTGTTTGTGGTTTTGATCTTTTTGTGAGGCAAAAAATATTTATTTCAACATAATAGCAGAAATTTGCCGCCCATAATCAGGTTCGTTGCGGTGTATTGCACGTCGATAAGAAAAGAAATTCTGTTCATTTTGATAGGTACAAAGCTCTACGCAAGAAGCATTAACACCGGCTTCTTTGAGTTGATTTATAATAAATGCCCATAGATTAAAATGAAAATGATTGGCTTTTTCTGTTTTTAAAAAATATTTTTGAAATTTTCTATGACTCTCAATAAATTGGTTGTAGAATTCACTTGTTACTTCATAGTGGTGTGGGCCAATACAAGGTCCAAGAGCTGCTGTTATTGATTGTCTTTTGGCTCCCTGTTTTTCCATAACAGCAATTGTTTTCTCGATAATTCCATTTAAGCTTCCGCGCCAGCCAGCATGTGTTGCGGCGATGACGCCAGCTTGTGGATCAGCAAACAATATTGGGCCACAATCAGCTGTAAGAACCCCAATAACGAGATCAGGTGTGGTCGTAACAAGAGCATCAGCTTTAGGAGGAGCACCGATAATTTCTTGATGGGCTACGACAACGTTACAGGAGTGTATTTGATGGACGGTGACGAGATTTTGCACCTTAGTAGAAAAATAATCAGCGATCAAAAGACGATTCTCTACACTATGTTCAGTTTGATCACTTGATCTTTTTTCGACATGAAGGTCATGATAAGAATTTTTTGAAACACCAGCTTGACGTGTAAAAAATCCATGTTTTATCCCATGGGTGTGTAAAGGAGAAAGATTTTTTGCGAGGATGGGATGAGGGATAGGCTTCATAAAAGTTCCTTATGGGGATTATTTGAAGTGGGAGAGATGTTTGTATTTATCAATGAATATTTCAGATAATAATGTGCTTCTTGAAAAAAATGCTGATCATCAAAATCGGGGAGGGATGGATATATTTTTATCACTAAAATGTAAAACTTTAAATAGTTTGCCCATTTGATTGGGGCCAGCGAGCCGCTCGATATCTTGATGGATTTTGTCTTGCAAGGAAGCGCTTTTACCCGCTCCAAGTTGTTTTGCACGCTCCAGTAGCCCCATTTTAAAAAGGAAATCTCCTTGTTCAAAGACTTCAGCAAAACAGCCCTGTTCAAGAGCTATATTTTTTAAAAAAGAAAAATCAACATGGGATGTTAAATCATGTTCACCAGGAGCCTCAAAAACATCACGAAATCTATGTTGTGAGAGTGCTTGCAAGGTATCGCCAAAGGCAAGATCACAAGCACCATAATCGATAAGCAAAGCAGAACCTGTTACTTGCACTAAATGGTGGCTGATTTGTTGCATGAATTGATGTCGTAAGGGGGCATGTTCAAAAATTGTTCCATCAGGGATTTTAGAACAATAGGTTTGTAGACAAGAAGAGGGAAGTTTATGCGGGGCCGCAATAAAGATGAAATCTCCATCTTGATTGATTGTAATGCAGCGTTCTTTCCATTCTCCATTGACTTTAATATATTGGTTGATGGGGAGTGTATCGAGGAATTCATTGCCAATGAGGAAGAGAGGTTTTGAAGGAATTTGATTAAAATTTTCAATGCTATGAATTTTTTTTTGATAAGAGCAAAGGCGCTTTTTTTGTTCTTTTGCGAGTTTTTTACTTATTTCAATCAGAAAAATTTCAGCAGCATTAAATGCTGTTGTAGAAAGCTTTTGGATAGTTCGCAAAATGTCATCCATCAAAGTTCCACGTCCTGGACCTATCTCAGCGAGAATAAAAGGATGAGGACAATCTTGAGCTTTCCAGCTGGCAAGAAGCCAAATGCCAATCATTTCTCCAAATAATTGGCTCACCTCGGGGGCTGTTATGAAATCACCAGTGCGTCCAAAAGGTGTTTGTGTTTGATAATAACCAAATTGAGGATCTGTAAGCGCCAATGTCATATATTTACTGACAGGAATGGGGCCATGAGATGCGATAATTTCTTTAATTCTTTCTTTGAGGGATGTCATTTTCGGTAGATTTGTCTTTAAATGCTTGAAGGAGGAGATAAAACCCTAACAGAAGCATGGGAAGAGATAAAGCCATACCATAAGTAAAGCCTGTAGAGTGAAAAAGAGTAGAGAACCATTCTGGATCTTCTTGAGGAGCACGGTAAACTTCTGAGATACTGCGTGCAATTGCATAACCTATAATAAATATTCCCGACACAGTCCCACGACGTTTGAATGCTTTAAAGGCAAAAATAACAATGAAGAGAATAATGAAGAGAATAAATCCTTCCATGAATGCTTCGTAAAGTTGGCTTGGATGGCGCGGTAAATAGTAAGGATCTAGGGGAAAACAAACTGCCCAAGGTTGTGTGGTAACGTTGCCCCATAATTCTTGATTGATGAAATTGCAGATTCGTACAATGCCAATACCGATAGGTGCTCCGGCAGCAATGATATCAAACATGGCTCGTATGTTAATGTTATTTTTACGAGCGAACAAAATCATTGCAATGATAATGCCAATGAGACCACCATGAAAGGACATTCCCCCATCCCATACGGCAATGATAGAACTTGGATGACTAAAGTAATAAAGAGGATCCCATACAAGGACTTGTCCTAAACGCCCTCCGACAACAACACTGATGGCAGACCAGACAACAAAATCTCCAATCTTCTCTTTAGCCATAGGAGGGCGGTTGTTATGCCATAGAGATGGCTTTTTTAATAATGTTTGCGCATACCACCAAGCAAAGAGAATACCCACAACGTAACCAAGTCCGTACCAATGAAGTGTTATGGGGCCTAGCTGGATAATAACAGGATCAAGAAAAGATGGAAAAGCAATGGCTGGACAGACGAAATTGTTCATGAATTAAGCACTTTACATTATATGAGATGGATATGAAGTGACTCTTATGATCAGGAATGACAGATGAATGCTCAACGGTCAAGTCAGGAAGAAAATAACTCAAAAAGGGGAATAGATTTCCACTAGTTTATTATGGTAAAAAATTATTATGAAAAATCGGCACAATAGGACAAAAATAGGGTAAAAGGAACAAATTACAGTATCTAAATGTTATGAGAATACGCTATAATGCGTGCGTCAATAATTAATATTTAAGGAAAAATATTATGCGTAATGGATCAAACCGTATTCTTGATGAATTAGCAAAATTAGCAACAGATGCCGCTGATGTTGCGCAGGGTATACGACGTGAAGCTGGAACTGCTTTCCGTGTGCAAGCTGAAAAGATAGCCAATAAACTTGATCTTGTTTCACGGGAAGAATTTGAGACCTTTAAGGAGATGGTGCTGAAGGCTCATGCTGATAATGCTGAGTTAAAAAGACGTCTTGATGATCTAGAAAAAGATGATTTGGAAAAAAAGCAGATACGAAAAAAAGTAAAATAGTTTCTCTAAAAAAAGAATCTTCAAAAAAATATCCCCAATTTTTCAATATGATGCGTGAAACTAAAAAATGCTTAATCTTGAGTCTGTTAGAGCGGAGCATTTGTTTGTTTTTAATTTTTTTGGGGGTAAAATGCATTTTTTTGAATCAAGGGGGCTGGCGCTATGAAATTGTATCAATACACTGAAAAGACTTGATGATTCGTTTTATGATGATCAGGTTACCCTAGAGAGTGCGATTGTTTTCTGGGGGGTATAGTATCAATGTTTTTAATGTGTATTTGTGTGGTGTAAAGGTTCTGATTGTAACAAAATATTGTTACAATTTAGGTGGTTTATATTCTATTGACAATGTTTTAAGATGATTGAGGATTGTGATGAGGCTTGCATTTTGCGCCACAGAAAGAAAAGAGCATCCTGTTGATTTTATCGAACAGATTGCCTGTGAATATGATTGGTCGTTTGAGCGGGATGCACAAGATGAAATTAGTGTTTGTGTGGAAGGAAAACGGGCAAATTATCGTCTTGCTTTTTCATGGATCGAAGAGCAAGAAGCACTTCATTTGGCTTGTTCATTTGATCTTTCTATTGAAAATGCTCGAACAGCTGAAATACAGCGCTTATTGCTAGCGATTAATGAAAAGTTGTTGTTGGGACATTTTGATTACTGGCAAAGGAATAATTCGATTATTTATCGGCAAGGTCTTCTTTTAGCGGGTGGCGTGCATCCATCCCATATACAGGTTGAAACATTGTTGATACACGCACTTAAAGCCTGTGAAAGCCATTATGTTGCCTTTCAGATGGTGGCTTTATCGGGAGAAAGCGCTTATAAGGCACTGCAATATACTTTGTTTGAAACTGTAGGGAATGCCTAAAATATCAAGTCTGCTATTTTTTACAGACGGTTTACTGAAAAGATTGCTCATAGGGGGATATCAAGAATAGCGCGTAATCCCCCCAGAGGGCTCTCATCGAGTTGTATATTGCCACCGTGGCTGCGCGCTATGTCTTGGGCAATAGAAAGACCAAGTCCTGTTCCACTTGCATCTTGATTTCGTGCTTTATCAATTCTGAAAAAAGGTTTAAAAACTTCTGTACGCATATCTTTATGAATTCCAGGTCCGTCATCATCGATGATCAATATAAAAGATTCCTGTTGAGAGTTGGCTGTTAATTTAATGGTCGCACCGTAACAAAATGCATTTGAGACAAGATTGCTAACCAAGCGTGTGAAAGCACGGGGGCGTACTTGTATTTGTGTAGGGCCTTCAATGATGTAAGAAAATTGACGTTTGTGAAGATGAGCATCGGCGGAGAATTTTTGCATAAGAGCATTGAGATCAAAGGTCTTGACACTTTCATTTCCTTCACCACGGGCAAAAGCAAGATAATCTTCTAACATATGTTGCATATCACTGACATCTTGCTCAAGCGGTTTAATATCAAAATCAGTATTTGCTAATGCTAGCTGAAGTTTAAAACGTGTAAGAATAGTTCTTAAATCATGGCTTACACCTGAGAGCATCATGGTGCGTTGTTCTATTTGCCGCTCAATACGTTCGCGCATGCGTAAAAAAGCAATGCCAGCACGACGAACTTCATCGGCTCCTTGTGGTTGAAATCCTTTTGGTAAAGGACGACCACGTCCAAAACTTTCAGCTGCTTCAGCCAATTGTTGAATGGGTTTAATTTGATTGCGCAAAAAATAAATTGCTATCAGTAATAAAACAAGGGCTGTTCCTACCATCCAGCTTAAAAAAATGGCAGTGTTGGAAGCATAAGCTTGGCTGCGTGGAGCAAAGACGCGCAAGATATTGTGACCAAGATGGATACGGATTTCAACAAGATCAGAATCCCCTACGGTATCAATCCAGAAGGGACGATTAATTTGGCGGGTGATTTCTTCACTGAGAAAATAATCAAGAATTGCAAAAAATGGTTTGGGTCCTAGAGGAGGAAGAGGTGCAGGGGGGAGAATAGCAATGTTTAGTCCCATACGCTGTTGTGCAATACGTTTTATATCTTCATAGTTATCTTGCTTCGAATATGTTTCAATAATATCAATAATGGCTGAAATATCATGCACGACAGCTGTTGAAAGACGCTCAGTTACCATTTGCCAATGACGTTCCATAAAGACGTAAGCAATAACCGTTTGCAGAAGCACCATGGGAGCGATAATAATGATCAAAGAGCGGGCGTAAAGCCGTTTAGGCATCTTTTTCGTTAACCATCGAAAAAAAAATCTTAAAGGTTTAATCATTCTTATGCCTATTCAATTGAGAGTTTATACCCTATTCCTCGCACAGTTTGGAGCCATATGGGTAGTGCTGGATTTCTTTCGATCTTACGACGAAGGCGGTTGATTTGTACATCAATCGCACGTTCACTGATAGCGTTGTCATCCATTGCAAATTGATGGCGCGGAATGATGCTTCCTGCATTTTCGGCAAAAATGACCATCATTTTTTGTTCTTTATCGGTTAACTTAATAATTTCTCCTCCCTTTTTGAGTTCGCGCCGTGAAATTGAAAATATATAAGGCCCAAAAACGATTTGCTCAATTTTGGGTTGGTTAAGGGGAAAACCTCGTCGTAAAATGGCATTGATGCGAAGGAGAAGTTCACGAGGATCAAACGGCTTAGCCAGATAATCATCTGCGCCTGCTTCTAATCCACGGATGCGACTGTCTGTTTCTGATAAAGCCGTTAGCATGAGGATAGGAACTTCTTTTGTTTGGCGGAGTGAATGGGTAAGGCTGATACCGTTTTCACCAGGCATCATGACATCAACAACAAGAAGGTCAAAATCTAAACGTGCCAACAGTCGTCTGGCTTCATTGGCATTGGCTGAAACTGAAACACGAAATCCATTTTTAATGAGAAACTGAAATAAAAGATTGCGAATACGTGTATCGTCATCAATCACAAGAAGGTGAGGGGCATCGTCACACAAAACTTGAACGTGATTGGTCATTCTTCAAAACCTTTAAATTATTTTTTCAAAAAATTTAACTTTACATAAGTTGCATAGAACTGTCGAGCAGGCTATCCTATAGAAGAAGGGAAATATTCCTTGTAAGCTTGAAGACAGCAAGCTTGAAAAGATTTGTTTTAAAAAGGATTTCATGAGTCATTTTAGTGCACATATTATTCCGGTTACGCCTTTTCAGCAAAATTGCACTCTGCTTTTTGATAAAAAACAAAAAGTAGGGGTTTTAGTGGATCCTGGTGGAGATTGGCTTCAAATTCAAGAAGTCATTAAAAAGAAGGGTATTACCGTTGAAGCGATTTGGATAACACATGGTCATTTTGATCATGTGGGAGCTGCAATGCACGCTAAAGAAGCCCTTAATGCTAAAATTATTGGTTCACATTGCGATGATAAACCTGTGATGGATTCTGTCGTTGAGAGTGCAAGAAGCTATGGTATCACAGATGCTTGTGTGTGTATTCCTGATCAATGGTTAGAGGATGGCGATAGTGTCCATTTTGCTGGACATGTGTTCAGGGTTTTTCATACACCGGGGCATTCTCCTGGTCATGTTATTTATTTTAATGAAAAAGAACGTTTCGCTTTACTGGGTGATGTTCTCTTTCGTGGTTCTATCGGACGTACAGATTTTCCTTTTTGTTCTCATGAAAAATTGATGAAATCACTTCGAGAAAAAGTTTTAACTTTAGGGGATGATGTTCGTTTTATCTGTGGGCATGGCCCTGGAAGTCATATCGGCTATGAGCGTCAGTGGAATCCTTTTCTTCAAGAGCTTAATACATAACCCCAAAACGCTCTAAAGCGTTTTGGAGCCACTTAAATTTTTCTAAGCCAAAGCAAAGATGTTAGTTCAATGGAGCATAACAAAAGTGGTCTTGTCCATCATAGCCTCTAAAAGTACCTGTGCGGGGGTTGAATGAACGGTATTTTTTCTTGCAATATTGGAGCCAGCCACGAGTCCATGGTTGATGGAACGGTTGGTATGTGGTTATTGACTGAGATTCATAAATGATTTGGGTTTGGGGAACCTCTTGATACACCACTTGCGGAACCTCTTGATACACGACCTGTCCTTGTGGTACAGGTTGATAGATAATTTGTGGCTGTTCAGGTTTTTTCAAAACATTGCCAAGAATTGCTCCTGCCGCAAGACCAAGAATACCTGCTGCTAAAGCATCCCCTGAGTTATCACGCGTTACATGATGTTCATGTATATGATGATGTGTTATCTTTTTGCGCTCAGTATAATGATATGTTTTGTGTTCAACATGATGACGATTATGTTCTCGCCTTTTATGATCAACATGATGGTGGGGATAAGTATGAGAAGAGTAATGTCTTTCAAAAGCAGAACGGTTGTTAGAATGATAAGAAGGGACATAGGAATTCATTCCGTTCCTCATATCTTTCATTTGTTTATCCATACTTTTTCTCATATCATTTATTTGCTTCTCAATATGATTTTCACTATGCATCCATTTCATATCTGCAAGTGCTATACTGAGCGGCATCAAAACGGTTGTGACTGATACCGCTGATAATACCGCTAATTTACTCGGTTTTCTCATAGCGACACTCCTTAACCTAAATTCCTATTTTTTCACATCATACATGTGCCAAACTGAATATAATCTGAACGACTTTTGACTTTATTTTGACAAAACGAATAAAGAGCTCTTTGGTTGACAAAAATTATTTTATAAAATCTCATTTTGTACAAGAGTAACAAGCTTTTTATTCAGCAGATAATTCTTGCATCAACTGGTTCCGATAACTTAAAAAAATACAAAAGTGATGACGTCATTATATTTTATGAGTTCTTTATTTTGCGATCGGTTTTGACATTGAGACAGTTGAGAAGAGCTGAGAATTTTTTTTAAATGAGTTTTATTTGAATGCACGTTTATTTGAAGTTTTTTTTAAAGTATCCTTTTCTTCAGTGTATGAGACATTTTTATTGAACTATAGGGCATGTTTTGTTTGTGCATATTTTGTGTGGGCTTTCAGAAATCCAAGGTTTATTTAAGAGTGTTAGATTATTTGTTTGCAAAATTTTTCTTTGTTTTTTGCCATTTTGTTAAAAGTATTTTTGAGAGATATTTTTTATTTTTCAAAACGTTTGTATCTATGGATGAACTTTCTTGGTCAAGATTTATATCATTTAAGAGTTAATGAGATCATGAGTAGGGTGTTTGCTATGGCTATTTTAAGGGGGTATCGGCGATTGCGAGTTCTATTTTCTGGAGTTGTTTTATTTCATCACGAAGTCGTGCTGCTTCTTCAAAATTAAGATCTGCTGCTGCTTTACGCATTGATTTTTCCAGAGATTGAATATGATTTGCTAAATTGTTACGATCCACGTTATTTTGCGTGATAAAATTAGAAATATTTGTAAGAGTTTGATGGTTTTCACTTCCTGCATTGAGAATATCATCGATATTTTTTTTGATACTGGTTGGTGTTATATGGTGTTTTTTATTGTAGGTTATCTGTTTTTGTCGACGTCTTTGTGTTTCTTGTAAAGCACGTTCTATAGAGCCGGTAATTGTATCCGCATAAAGAATAACGCGACCATCTACATTACGTGCGGCGCGACCGATGGTTTGTACGAGTGAGGTTTCTGAGCGCAAGAAACCCTCTTTATCGGCATCGAGTATGGCAACAAAACCGCATTCTGGAATATCCAAACCTTCTCGAAGGAGGTTGATCCCAATGAGGACATCAAAGGTGCCAAGTCGCAGATCACGGAGAATTTCAATACGCTCTAATGTATCAATATCGGAATGCATATAGCGGACGCGAATACCTTGCTCGTGAAGATATTCCGTTAAATCCTCAGCCATGCGCTTGGTGAGGACAGTGACCAATGTACGGTAGCCTTTTTGAATTGTTTTACGAATTTCATTGACAACATCATCAACTTGAGTACGTGCTGGACGAATTTCTGTTTCTGGATCAACAAGCCCTGTTGGACGAATAATTTGTTCAGCAAAAATACCATGGGATTGCTCTATTTCCCAGCGTCCTGGTGTTGCAGAAACAGCAATTGTTTGTGGGCGCATAGCATCCCATTCTTCAAAGCGCAAAGGACGGTTATCCATACAGGAAGGGAGGCGAAAGCCATATTCTGCTAGAGTAGCTTTTCTGCGAAAGTCACCACGATACATGCCACCAATTTGGGGAATCGTTACATGGCTTTCATCGATAAAAACAAGAGCATTGAGTGGAATATATTCGAATAAGGTTGGTGGTGGTTCACCAGGATTTCGTCCTGTCAAATAACGTGAATAATTTTCAATTCCCGGACATGAACCCGTTGTTTCTAACATTTCTAAATCAAAAATTGTACGCTGTTCTAAGCGTTGTGCTTCTAAAAGGCGTCCAGCAGCATTCAATTCATCAAGACGTTGAACCAGTTCCATTTTGATGGCTTTCATTGCTTGATTTAAGGTTGGACGTGGTATTACGTAGTGTGAATTGGCATAAATTTTAATAGATTGAAGGTCTCCTGTTTTTTGTCCGGTTAGAGGATCAAATTCCGTAATTGTTTCTACTTCATCGCCAAAAAGCGAGATACGCCAAGCACGATCTTCAAGGTGCACTGGAAAAACTTCAATGGTATCTCCTCGAACACGAAAAGAACCACGAATAAAATTAATGTCTTGTCGATAATACTGTTGAGAAACTAAATCAGCTAGGAATTTTCGTTGATTAAGTTTGTCCCTTTTTTGTATTTGTAAAGTCATGGCCGTATAGGTTTCTACTGAGCCAATCCCGTAGATACAGGAGACAGATGCAACAATAATAACGTCATCACGCTCTAAGATAGCACGTGTTGCAGCATGGCGCATGCGGTCGATTTGTTCATTAACAGAGGATTCTTTTTCAATATAAGTGTCAGAGCGTGCAACATAGGCTTCTGGTTGATAATAGTCATAATAAGAAACAAAATATTCGACAGCATTGTGAGGAAAAAAGTTTTTAAATTCTCCATAAAGCTGTGCTGCTAAAGTTTTATTGGGGGCTAAAATGAGAGCTGGACGTTGTGTTTTTTCAATGACTTTCGCCATTGTATAGGTTTTGCCTGAGCCAGTAACCCCCAAAAGCACTTGTGTGCGCTCATTTTTTTTAATTCCCTCAACCAAAGTTTTAATGGCTTGAGGCTGATCTCCCGACGGTTTAAAGGATGTTTCGAGTTGAAACGGAATACCACCTTCAGATTTTTCAGGAGGAATAGGGCGGTGAGGTGTCCATAATGCACCATTCTTAAAAAGAGGATTACCTGAAGCAATGAGAGCAGAAAGAGCTTCTACGGTTGCAGTAACACCATTTTTCATTGTTGTATCCTTTGATAGAAAAGCGCTGGTGATTCTAAAGGAAATACTATTTTTTACAATTTTATTACGATAACAGAAAAATATTATTGAACAGGTTTATTTTGGTTTACTGGAATATTCATGAGGATATTGATCAAGTTTTTTCTATGAGAGGAATAATTCTGCGAAAGGTTTCTTGGGAAGGGGCATATTGGTGCTTGTTCGTGACACTATTGCATTCCTACCATGATGATCTTCAAGAGGGCATAAGCTATTATGGTTGTTATGGAGAATAATCATATGGGGTCTGTTTTGAAACTAAAGACTACGGTTTTTCAACTAAAGACATTGTGTATGTGTGATAAAGATCATTTCCATCTTTAAATGAAAGATAACGAGATGACACCCAGCCTATTTGAGCGTTATATTGGATATGGCACCAATTTCCTTCACAATTTTTAACAAAAACCAACTCTCCAGCAGAGATTAAGCCACAAAGTGCATACTGAGTGCTGGGACCTGTTCTAAAATTAAGATTCGTTGTCACAAAGGCATCTGCTGCCTTAGACATTGTTGTGGCTAAAAATAAAGGGCCCAACATGAAAAAAATGACGAAAATTTTCATTTTTCTGCAAAGAACTTCTTTAGAAATAATCCTTCTCTCTTCGTATACCATATGATTTCTTTTGCTAGACTATGATAAAATAAAAAAAATTACAATTCTTTCTTCTTTATGAGATTTTAAGGGAGAGTAGAGTTTAACGTTTTAAACACCAAAATGAGATGTTTTAAACACTATTAATGCATGTTTTGTTTCCTTTATTTATTTTTATATGGAAAACAGAGATACTGTACTATATAATAGAAAAGATCGTAGTTTTCGGATTCCAAAAGCAATTTTGGAAGCCGTTTTTTGTATTTTTATTAAACCTTCCGTGTAATAGAAAGGGACGGATTATGGAAAAAGTTCCGATGACTACAGCTGGCTTTGAAAGTCTTAAAGAAGAGTTGCGTTGGCGTCAACAACAGGAACGTCCACGAATTATTGAAGCAATTTCTGAGGCGCGTGCCCATGGTGATTTGTCAGAAAACGCCGAATATCATGCTGCTAAAGAAGCACAAAGTCATAATGAGGGGCGTATAAATGAGCTTGAAGATTATATCGCGCGGGCAGAGGTTATCGATGTCTCTCGTCTTTCAGGCGACAAAATCAAATTTGGAGCGACCATTAAACTTTTGGATGAGGATACTGAAGAAAAAAAGGTGTATCAGATCGTAGGGGATCAAGAAGCTGATGTAAAGATTGGTAAAATCTCTATTTCTTCACCGATTGCACGCGCACTCATTGGCAAGCAAGAGGGGGATGTGATTGAAGTGAATGCGCCTGGTGGTGCGCATAATTATGAAATCATTAAGGTTCAGTACATCTAAATTGTTATGCGTGTGTCTTTGGAAGAAACTGAGATTATAGCGCCTCACTTTAAAAGGCGTTTGTCGGGAGTGACATCTACGATTATTCAGCTTGTTCCATTGATGCGCGAACAAGGGGTGCGTATATCTACTCTGGGGGGTGGATTACCAAAAGAATTGCCGGCTCTTGCTTTTAGAGACCTTTTCGGACTTTGGAAAAGTCCGAAAGGGAAGTCGTTTCGTATTTGGCATGCAAGGCGCAATATCGAGATGCTTTGTGGAATCTTTTTGCGTGATATCTTGAAAATGAAGCTGAAACTTATCTTTACATCGGCTTCACAACGCCATCATAAGCCTTTTACCAAATGGTTGATTCGCCGTATGGATAGGATTATTGCGACCAGTACGCATACGGGCGCTTATCTAGAAGTTCCTCATAAGGTTATTATGCATGGGGTGGATGTGAGGCGTTTTACTCCTCCACAGACTCTTGATGATTACTTTGCTTCGACAGGATTTCCAGGAAAATATGCGATAGGATGTTTTGGACGTGTGCGCAGCTCAAAGGGAACAGATTTGTTTGTCGAGGCAATGATAGCATTATTGCCCCACTATCCTGAGTGGACAGCACTTATCGCTGGTCGAACGACGGAGCAACATTATAAATTTGAAAAAAAATTACGCCAAAAAATTGCAGAAGCGGGGTTAGAAGAGCGCATTATTTTTCTTGGTGAGATTTTAGACATTCCTTTGTGGTATCGTCGCCTGTCACTTTATGTTGCCCCTTCTCGTACAGAAGGTTTTGGTTTAACCCCCTTAGAGGCAATGGCATCACAGGTTACAGTTGTGACCAGTGATGCGGGAGCATATAAAGAATTGGTGGTGGAGGAAACAGGAACGGTTGTAAAAGCAGGAGATGGTCCGGCTTTAACGGCAGCTATTGAATCTTATTTTGCTGATGTAGAAAAAACATTGGCAGCCGGAAAGAAAGCTTTAATGTATGTTCGTACGCATTTTCCTTTGGAAAAAGAGGCAAGCGATATTGAAAGTGTTTACGAAGAACTTTTTGCGGAAAAAATATCTTAATTCTTAGTATTATATCAAAAATCTTCTTGAGGAATGATAAAAAGTGTTTTCCTTAAAGGTTATTTTTATTCTAGTGATATTTGGGAATAAAAAAATAATGCTTTAACTCAAAACTAGAGATTTATGCACTATCTTAAAGGTGTTGTTCTGATATTGTTCGTTTTGTAAGACTTAAATAGATAGCAAAAAAATGCTTTCTTATCTTAAAAAAGAAAATGACGGTATCACTATGGATAAAATAGTCATACATATTTTCAATAAATTCATAATAAGATAGGTCTAAGATCAATATATTGATTCATATGGATAATTTACCTCTTCAATTTGAATAAGATTTTCTCATGTCAAATTTGTTGATATTAAATCAATGAGAACTATCTTTTTGCATATCACAATTGGAAGATGGCATATGGTGGATAAAAACTATTGAAGATAAGGTGTAAAGAGATTTCTTATAAATTATCTGAAATACAGGCTGTATAACATTAATAGAAAGAAAATAGTATGGTGGTGCTATTTATATCTTATTTTGTGGTACCGACTTGCAGCTTGTGATTGAAGTAAAAGTAATAATGCTTGTTTTATAATTTTCATGAAGACTGTGGTGTAATGGGGGTGAAGAGCATTGTGAGATGTTTTTTTAACAAGCTTGTAATAAATGGCATGTGTTTATAAGGCGATGACTTATTAGAAAAAAACATTTTTATCAGCAAATATTCATATTTTTTCATGAGAGATTATTTGTAAAAAAGGATGTTCTATGTATCCATTTTATTTGAAACTTTAGGAAACCTTCAGTCGATTGATTGAAGATTGAATATTATTTTGCATATTGTTCACGCCTTTTTATCATGGTAAAATACAATGCTCTATGCATTAGAATTGTTCACGCCAGAAAGCGGGAATAAAGAGGACGAATATTGTTATGATTTCAAGACGTCCAGCTAACATGAGAAAACTTAAAATCCATAAAGCATTATCATTGATTGTAGAAAAATTACCAACGGGACCAATAATATCTCCAAAGCCTGGGCCAACATTTGAAAGTGCTGTTAAGACGCCCGTAAAGGCAGAGGTGAAGTCAAGACCGGTTGTCAGCAAAAATGCAGTGCCGATAACAAGGCAGAACATATAAAGACAAACAAAAAACAAAACGGCTTGAGCAACATCATTTGATATATTTGAGTGATCGTAGCGCGCCTTTACAACGACATTAGGAGAAAGAAGTTTTTCTATATTTGTTTGTGTAATACGCCAAAGAATAATGAGGCGATTGATTTTTATACCACCAGAAGTAGAACCAGCACATCCACCTGTAAAAGAAACAATGAAGAAAATTCCAAGCGCAAATGGTCCCCAAAGTTGATAATCTTCAGCGCTGTAACCTGTGGTGCTAATAATGGATGAAAGGTGAAAAATGACATCAAGGAAAATCAAGTGGAAAGCGCGATGATCATGAAACCGTAGCCATGCTGCTAAAGCAAAGCTGAAAAGGAGAACGATGTGGAGAAAAACAATCACTTGTGGATCAAGGAAGCGTTTGGAGTGTCCAGGAAGGACTAATTTAACATAAAGTACGAAGGGCAAAGCAGAAAGCAACATGAAGATTGTTGAAATAATTAAGATGGCTGGTGTATCAGAAAAATAGCCAAAAGAAGCATCATGTGTTGAAAAACCAGCTGTTGCTACTGTACTCATCGCATGGTTAATGGCATCAAATAAATTCATACCCGCAGCGAAATAAGAAAGCATACAAGCCAATGTAAGTCCAACATAAGCGATGATAATTCCGTTAGCAATTTGATTGATGCGAGGCAATATTTTCTCAGATTTATCCGATGATTCCATATGAAAAAGGCGTACGCCACCCACACGCAGTGAAGGCAAAAGCAAGAGAGCTAAACCAATAAAACCAATACCCCCAATCCAGCATATAATAGAACGCCATAACAAAATACTTCGCGATAAATGATCAAGACCAGAAAGGACTGTAGAGCCTGTTGTTGTAATTCCAGAGACAGATTCAAAAATGGCTCCTGCTAGAGAAATGGGAAGAGGGGAAAGATAAAGAGGTAAGGCACCTACGATACTTCCTGTAAGCCACAGACAAACAGTAAGCATAAAGCCAAGCCGTGCTGAAAAACGACAAGTAGCCCCCTTCGTTGCTAAAAGAATCAGCGTCGCTAACATGGTGGTTATGGCACAAGAATAGAGAAAGGTTATCCAATTATGGTTGTTGTCGTGCAAATCCACAAAAATTGGCAAAAGCATCGCTCCTCCCATGATTAACGCAAAACGTGCACAGACATTGATAATAAACTGAAAAATGACCGTTCCCTATCTTTGTATCTTTTTTTATTATGGTTTTGTGCTCATAAGAATTTACGTTTTTCTTTTTATAGGATAAAGATTAATTCTTAACATCAGCATGCCTTGATGAATTGGTCATCAGACCTTTTCATAAAACTTAAAAAGAAGTGTATATAACATAATTGAGACTATTGAAAAATATTTTTTTAAAAGACTACGTTCCGTTATAATTTATAGAATTATTAAGTTGTAAAAAATGAAGGGGATTGAATGGTACAATCGCATATTCGTCTGCTGATTATCGGTTCAGGTCCGGCTGGTTATACAGCGGCGGTCTATGCGGCACGAGCAATGCTCCAGCCGGTTTTAGTGACAGGCTTACAGCAGGGTGGACAATTGACAATTACAACGGATGTCGAAAATTATCCAGGTTTTGCTGACCCCATTCAAGGACCATGGTTGATGGAACAAATGGCAAAACAAGCTGAGAATATGGGGACAAAAATTATCTATGATACGATTACAAAGACAGATTTATTAAAGTATCCTTTTGTCTTATATGGGGATTCAGGAACCCAATATTCTTGTGATGCACTGATTGTTGCAACAGGAGCCAAAGCGCGCTGGCTTGGTTTAGAAAGTGAACAGACCTTTATGGGTGGTGGTGTTTCTGCTTGCGCTACATGTGATGGTTTTTTTTACCGAGATAAGGATGTTATTGTTGTAGGAGGAGGAAATACAGCTGTTGAAGAGGCCCTTTATTTATCGCATATAGCAAAAAGTGTAAGCGTGGTTCATCGGAGAGAACAGTTTCGGGCAGAGAAAATTTTGCAAGATAGGTTGCTTGCTTGTAATAATGTACGTGTTCTTTGGAATCATGTAGTCGAAGAAATTATAGGGCTTCCAGCTCAGGGGGCAAGGGGAGCTGTTGTAACAGGGGCACGTTTGAAAAATGTTAAAACAGGTTATGAGATGAAAGTGGAAGCAGAGGGAATATTTATTGCCATTGGGCATGATCCTGCTGTTTCTTTATTTGAAGGACAACTGAAACAAAAACAAAGCGGCTATTTATGGACAGCACCGGATTCAACAGCAACAAGCATTGCTGGTGTTTTTGCTGCGGGGGATGTAACAGATGAAACATTTCGCCAAGCTGTAACAGCCGCGGGAAGGGGATGTATGGCAGCATTAGAAGCAGAACGGTTTTTAGATCTATCTAAGCGTTCATAATTCATTGAGAATAGAGAGAATCTAGAGGTAGAATTAATTGTGGCGCCACCGTTGGATTGGGATAAGTTAAGGGTTTTTCATGCAGCAGCAGAAGCGGGATCTTTTACGCATGCTGCCCAAAAGCTTCATTTATCCCAATCAGCAGTTTCACGACAGGTCTCGGCTTTAGAACAAGAAGTTGGGGTATCTTTATTCCAGCGTCATGCGCGTGGTTTGATTCTTACACAACAGGGAGAAACTCTTTAT
Source organism: Bartonella tribocorum (assembly GCF_002777915.1). GTDB lineage: Bacteria > Pseudomonadota > Alphaproteobacteria > Rhizobiales > Rhizobiaceae > Bartonella > Bartonella tribocorum_A. The sequence goes on from NZ_NJGE01000002.1 coordinate 73,133, forward strand.
CGTACAGCGCATGATGTTTTGATGAAGCTTGAAAGTGTACGTTTGCAATTGAGTGAAAGCTATGCAAAACCAACGGGGCATTTACGTGTGACTTCAACCTTTGGAATGGGGGCTGGGTGGATTGCAGAGCGTATGCCAGAATTTCTTAGTCTTTATCCTGATATGCAGGTTCAGCTTTTGCTTTCCGATGAAGAGCTTGATTTGACGATGTGCCATGCAGATTGTGCTGTTCGTCTCCATCAACCCCAGCAACCCGACCTTATACAAAGAAAATTATTTACAATTCATATGCATGTTTATGCTTCGGAAAAGTATATTGCAAATTATGGAAAACCTGAAAAATTGTCTGAGCTCGATGAGCATCGTATTATTTCGTTTGGTGAACCGGTTCCCCCTTATTTGTCGGGTTTAAATTGGTTGGAAAAAGCTGGTAGAAGTGATGGATCATTGCGCGTTTCGGTCCTACAAATCAACAATATCATCTCAATCAAGAATGCGCTTATGCGTGATCTTGGGATTGCTGTACTGCCTGATTATATTGTCAACAATAATGAGCACTTGGTACGTCTTTTTCCTGATATGGTTGATATTCCTTCTTTTGATACCTTTTTTTGTTATCCCTATAATTTAAAGAATTTGGCAAGGTTGAATGCTTTTAGAGATTATATTTTTTTAAAAGCGCGTCAGTGGTCTTTTTAATATTCATTGCTTTAATTTATAAGAAATAATTAGTCGTTTTGACTTTAAGACTCTCGTAATATTCTTTCGTTTCAAATTTTCCCATATTGAATCAATCAAAATCACTTGCTTGTACGTCACAAGTGGGGGGAACATGTAGATAAAAATTGTACAAGAAAGCCATGCCTCTTTTGAACGGTCTCAAGTGCCAAGGGCCGTTGAAATATTTTAGGGCTAGCAAAGAGTGGGAAGTGCTGTCTTGCTCCTTTGCATGCGGAGGGAAATGGCTTTATCATTATAACATTTACAGGGCGCTATCGCGAGATAGGATGGATGCCTTAGAGATATCCCTTAAAAAAGTGCATGAGTATGCAATGCAATAATGATCTGTATTTACATGAAGGTTATGACCGCATTAAAGAATGCGATAAACAAAAGCGTGAGGCAATAAGCAATTTCTGTTACTTAAAGAATATTTCTCTAGAGACTTTTGAAAGCTGACTAGCATATAAAAGCTAATACAGCTCGTAAAGCGCTGAACCATCTTAAGATTTATTTCAAACATGCTGTGGAGCGTTAGATTTGGATGTTGATCTATAAGTAGCAAAATAAGCACGGACTTTCTTAAGTAAACAACTCTATAAAACTCAAAACATACCGGCAATGGATTGGGGAAATATTTCGACTTTTTACAAAATACTTTGCCAAATAACAGCCGTAACCACAACTGATTTTGCGTTTACTTATTCTTACAGGGGGCGACATTCTTTTCCCTTATGTCATATTCATAAAAATCAGATTTGAAGGTGAATATCTCTATCATCCTTGATTTGAGAATATGAAAGATCGATTGTATAACAAAATTTCGCGTGCCTTTATCATGAGAGGTATTAGAAATTTTAAAACAAGCGTGTCTGCCATCTCACAAAGACTTTTTTGTTAGAGCTTGTGGTCACTTTGCTGATAGTTGTACATCAAAGTATATGAGAAAAATAAACTTAAAGCTTATTTGCATGGGTTTTACTCTAGTTGACAGAATTGGCTTGCTGAAACAACCGATGCTCCTTATGAGGTCGCTGAAAGCATTCTAGGTCATACGGGAGAAGGCGTTTGTGTGAATAAATACTCTTGCAGAAAAGGATAAAATATTTTTTATAAATGCGTCCAAATGTGAAGGCTATTATAACATAGAAAATTGGACAATGGTACGAGGGTAACCTCTTTTTATTTAATTCAAGGAGAGTGGTCCAAGATTGAGAAAAAATTAAAGCTATGTGTTTATTGCATAGCAGATACGCTTAAGTCTTTATTGTGCTTCTGCTTATAAAATGACATACAACACTATCTCTTGATTATGTTGCCTCCCATTGCATTTTCTTGAGTGTTCCCTTACGAAGATCTGACAGATTGATTTTATCTCTGGAGATTTTCTAAATTTGCCGGGCATTTGTCCGGCTTTTTTTTATTCCTAAAAGAGTGCCTATAAACTGCAATACATGGGAAGATTGATAAAGAAAAGATTTCAAAATTTATGGATATCCAATAAATTTTTTAAGGATACTAAAGCTCAACGATAAATTTGAGAGAGATTTATTCTGTGGTACCATAAAAACTCTGTCTTTATGGGCGTGCTGTAAAGCATGTAACACTTTATAGATGAAGTGTTTTTTATGAGAGTATGAGGGCGAATATTGAGGGATTGTTCATAAAATTTATAAAGTCAATTAAGTGATTAATAGCGAAAACTTAAGAGAAATTAAACTATTTACACAACGGAGAGGGAGAGACACTTCTTCATTTTCAGGCAAAAAGGAAGCCCCATAAATAGAAAAGGTTTAATTGTAAAGGCAGTTTAATTATAAGGGCGATTGTTTTAAAAGTACGAAGTTTTTCTTAGTGTTATAAATTGGATAGAGAAAAGCTAAACAGGTTTTTCATCTTTCATAACAATAGACTGATTTATTTATTTAATCGCTGTTTTTTGATCTTTATATCTACAGCTTCTATTTTTTATTATGTTTATTCATGAATACCTTTGCTGAATCGATAGGTTCTATTTTTAATATAGCTTTCGGTATTTTATTAGATAGATTGACATTGGGCAAAAAATAATCGCAAGAGATGATGTTAAAAACTTTAAATTAAACTGTTGCAAAAGCGTTGGATACGTGTGCAAGCTTCTTCAAGTAATTTTCCTGATGTTGCGTAAGAAATACGAAAAGTTGATCCAAGTCCAAAAGCAGACCCTTGGACGACAGCAACAGCTTCTGTTTCTAGAAGTGCCAGAGCAAAGTCTTCATCATTCCGAATGCATTGGCCATTCGGTGTTTTCTTGCCAATAAGTCCTGCGCAAGAAGGATAAACATAAAAAGCACCTTCGGGTGTTGGACAATGAATACCGGGAGTTTGGTTTAGCATGGCAACAACAAGATCACGGCGTGCTTGAAAAATACTTTTATTTTTAACAATAAAGTCTTGAGGCCCGTTGAGTGCTTCAACAGCAGCCCATTGTGAAATAACACTCGTGCCAGATGTTTGCTGTCCTTGAATGATATCCATAGCTTTAATGAGTTCTTGTGGACCACCTGCATAACCGATTCTCCAGCCCGTCATTGCATAGGCTTTGGAAACGCCATTCATTGTGAGTGTACGCTCATAAAGCGTTGGTTCTACTTGAGCGGGAGTCACAAAGGTAAAATCCTCATACGTGAGATGTTCATATATATCATCGGAAAGGATATAGATATGAGGATATTTTACTAAAACATCCGTGAGTTTTTTCAATTCATCATGTGTATAAGCGGCTCCCGATGGATTTGAAGGAGAGTTAAAGATAAACCATTTTGTTTTGGGGGTAATAGCAGCTTCTAGCTCTTGTGGTTGGAGTTTATAAGAAAATTCCGCTTTTGTTTCTAAAAAGACAGGTGTACCCTCGTTAAGCGCGACCATTTCTGGATAACTCACCCAATAAGGCGATGGAATGATGACTTCATCTCCTTTATTCAACGTTGCCATCAAAGCATTAAAGAGAATTTGTTTTCCACCGGTCCCAACAATAATTTGTTCTGGTTGGTAAAGAAGGTTATTTTCTCTTTTAAACTTTGCAGAAATTGCTTGACGTAATTCTGGAATTCCAGATATAGGAGGATATTTTGTTTCTCCCCTTCGAATGGCTTCAATGGCTGCGTTTTTGATGTTGTCTGGGGTATCAAAGTCTGGTTCTCCAGCACTCAAAGCAATAACATTGCGCCCTAATGCTTTTAAGTGACGGGCTTTTTGGGAAGCAGCAATTGTTGCAGAAGGTTTGATACGAGACAGCTTGTCGGCGATAAAAGCCATAATTTAAAATCCTTGTATTATATCAATAAATAGTTATTGCTTTAAAGATATTCTATAAGAGATTATATTGTATGCAATAAAAAACTTCTAAAATACTCTGACACGGTTTTTTATAGTGCTGTTTTTTGAGAATTTTAACAAGGAATTCTTCTTTTAAGGATTATAAAAGTTTTAGAAGAAGAATAGGAATATCTTGATAAATTGTGCAAAATAGAAAAGCAGTATTTTCTTTTATTAAGGCCAATTTTGTTTTCTACAAAATAAAAAAAATCCTCGTCGTTATAGACGAAGATTTTTAAATAAAATATTGCAGAATTTAAACTTTAAAGAGCTGCAAGGTTGCCAGCGGCAAATTTTCCTGAACGACGATCTTGAAGAACATCATAAGAAATTTTTTGTCCTTCATTAAGGTTGCTTAGACCAGAACGTTCAACGGCAGAAATGTGTACAAACACATCTGCACTGCCATCACTAGGCTGAATGAATCCGAAACCTTTTGTTGTGTTAAACCACTTAACTGTTCCTGTAGACATAGGAAACTCCTTAGATATATAATTATATTGTGTACTGAAGCTATAATTCTTCAATACGGTTGTAGATCGAAATTAGGTGGGAGAGGTTTCGTCAAAAGTGCAGAGTGCACAGGAAAGAAAGTCACGTAACCGAAAATTCGATAAAACTCATATAGGAGCCTTTAGAATAAAAAGCAAGCTTTAATTGCTATTAAAGCTTGTTTTTTACACAAAGAAAAAATTGAGAAAGAGTATCAAAAAGCGTATGCTTTTCCATATAGCAAGAAATTCAATTGAAATAACTTTGTAGTGAACGTACTTCAAGGCGCTTTTTTTTGAGTGCTTTGATTGCTTCTACGACGGCTTTAGCACCCGCTATTGTTGTATAATAGGGGACATTTTGCATGAGTGCTGCATAGCGTAATGATTTGGAGTCTGAGATGGCACTGGCTGTGCTGGTTGTATTAAAAATCAATTGAATTTGACGATTACGAATAGCATCTTCAATATGGGGATGTCCTTCTAAAACTTTGTTGATTTTTTTTGCCTCAATATGATGTTCGGTAAGAAACTTTTGTGTTCCACTTGTGGCAACAACAGAAAAGCCAAGCTCTTTTAAACGTTTTACAGGATTTAAGATGCGTTTTTTATCTTCATCTCTTACAGAAACGAATAAAGTTCCCTCCTTAGGGAGTTTTACACCAGCTCCAAGTTGGGCTTTAGCAAAAGCAAGCGCAAACTCATAGTCAATTCCCATAACTTCACCGGTTGAGCGCATTTCTGGACCAAGAAGCGTATCAACACCTGAAAAACGGGCAAAAGGAAACACGGCTTCTTTAACGGCAATATGTTGCTTTTTCTGAGAAGAAGGCAATCCACTATAAGCTTGAAGAGCATTGTGCAGCGTTTCTCCTGCCATAATACGTGCAGCCATTTTAGCAATAGGGCGACCAATTGTTTTTGCAACAAATGGAACCGTCCGTGAAGCTCGGGGATTGACTTCTAAGACATAAACTGTTTCATCTTTAACGGCATATTGTACATTCATCAAGCCACGAACATGAAGTGCTTGCGCTAATGCTTTGGTTTGGCGCTCTAATTCAGCGACTATGCTATGGGAGAGTGTATGGACTGGTAAAGAACATGCTGAATCACCGGAGTGGATCCCTGCTTCTTCAATATGTTCCATAATCCCAACGATCAGTGTTTCTTTTCCATCACAGAGACAGTCAACGTCTACTTCAATGGCTTCTGTTAGATAGGTATCAAAGAGAAGCGGATTTTTACCAAGCAATATATTGATTTGTCCTGTTTTATCGTTTGGATAACGGGCTTTGATATCTTCTGAAATTAATTCAGGAACACTTTCAAGTAAATAATTTTGCAAGCTTCGCTCGTCACGAATAATTTGCATAGCACGTCCTCCTAAAACATAAGAGGGACGTACAACCAATGGGAAGCCTAGTTCATGGGCGATAAGGCGTGCTTGTTCGATAGAGTGGGCAATTCCATTTTTAGGTTGTGTTAAATTAAGTTTAAATAACAGTTTTTGAAAGCGATCTCTATCTTCTGCTAAATCGATAGCGTCAGGTGAAGTCCCTAAGATGGGAATGTTGTGTTTTTCAAGAGCGCTTGCCAATTTCAATGGTGTTTGTCCGCCAAATTGAACGATGACTCCAACGAGTTCGCCTTTTTCTTGTTCTGTTTCTAAAATAGCGATAACATCTTCTGTTGTTAAAGATTCAAAATAAAGACGATCAGAGGTATCATAGTCAGTTGAAACGGTTTCAGGATTGCAGTTAATCATAATTGCTTCAAAGCCTGCATCACGCAGTGCAAAAGCCGCGTGGCAGCAACAGTAATCAAATTCAATCCCTTGCCCAATGCGGTTTGGACCACCACCTAGAATAGCAATTTTTTTGCGTTCAGAAACATGTGCTTCAGAGTGTTCTACGCCGGTAAAGGGGACTTCATATGTTGAATACATATAGGCTGTAGGAGAAGAAAATTCAGCAGCACAAGTATCAATCCGTTTAAAGACTTGTTTAACATTCAGTGATTTACGCAAAGCGGCGATATCATCGGGTTCTTGTCCGGTAAGGGTGGCTAATCGCGCATCTGAAAATCCCATAGCTTTTAACATACGTAAGTTATCTGCATCTTGGGGTAAGCCATGGATGCGGATACGCTGCTCCATTTCAATGATGGAGGCTATTTGTTCTAAAAACCACGGATCAATTTTGCTGATTTGGTGAATTTCATTTAAGGGTAAGCCTGCACGCATGGCTTGAGCAATATAGCGCAGACGATCAGGGCTTGGGATGGCAATGGCTGAGCGTATAGAACTTTTTTCATCACCTTCAGCATGTTCTGGGATGACAATTTCATCAAGACCAGTAAGTCCTGTTTCAAGTCCACGGAGTGCTTTTTGTAATGACTCTTGAAAAGTACGTCCAATGGCCATGACCTCTCCTACAGATTTCATCGCAGTCGTCAGAACAGGTGATGACCCAGGAAATTTTTCGAAAGCAAAACGAGGAATTTTTGTCACAATATAGTCAATAGAAGGCTCAAATGATGCTGGTATTGCACCACCTGTGATATCATTTTTTAATTCATCAAGTGTATAGCCAACGGCTAGTTTTGCTGCTATCTTGGCAATGGGAAAACCTGTTGCTTTTGAAGCAAGCGCTGAAGAGCGAGAAACGCGCGGATTCATTTCAATAACAATGAGACGCCCATTTTCAGGATTGACAGCAAACTGTACATTGGATCCTCCCGTTTCAACACCAATTTCACGCAAGACAGCAATCGAAGCATTGCGCATACATTGGTATTCTTTATCGGTTAAGGTGAGGGCAGGGGCTACGGTGATCGAATCACCGGTATGAACTCCCATAGGATCAATATTTTCAATAGAACAAACGATGATACAGTTGTCGTTCTTATCACGAACAACTTCCATCTCATATTCTTTCCACCCTAAAACACTTTCTTCAATGAGAACTTCTGTTGTAGGAGAAGCTTCAAGCCCCCGTTCAATAATTTCATAAAATTCAGAGCGGTTATACGCGATTCCACCGCCAGTCCCACCAAGGGTAAAAGAAGGACGAATAATAGCTGGAAGCCCAACAACATCAAGCGCTTGGACTGCTTTTGCTGTTGCATGGGCAATATAATGTTGTTTGCGATCAGCTTCGGTCTGTCGCCAGGTGCGTTCAAGTTCTTCGAGGGCTTTGTCAAGGGCTGCACCAGAAAGTTTTTCTTTAAGTTCAGCACGCGTTTTTGCATGTTGTCGGCGATTTTCTTCTTTCAGTTCTGTCGCATTGGCTAACATAGATCGCGGTGTTTCCAAACCGATTTTTGCCATCGCTTGGCGAAATAAAGCACGATCTTCCGCTTTATCAATAGCTTCGGCATTGGCCCCTATCATTTCAACATGATAGCGGTCTAAAATACCCATACGCTTTAATGATAAAGCAGTATTGAGAGCAGTTTGTCCTCCCATCGTGGGTAAAAGGGCATCGGGGCGTTCATGGGCAATAATTTTGGCAACGATTTCAGGCGTAATGGGCTCTATATAAGTTGCATCCGCTAGATCTGGATCTGTCATAATCGTGGCAGGATTAGAATTGACCAAAATAATTCTGTATCCTTCTTCTTTTAACGCTTTACAAGCTTGTGTGCCTGAATAATCAAATTCGCATGCCTGACCAATGATAATAGGTCCTGCTCCGATGATAAGAATGGATTTTATATCTGTGCGTTTGGGCATGGCTTTTTCCTATGACAAATATCCGTGTACGATTGTGGCAAGAAAAATATTTAAGTTCTGAGGCTACAGTTATTTTATAAGTTAAGTGACAAAGAAAGTAAGCACTAAAATACCTTTTCCATGCTTTTTTTCATAAAATTAAAGATAAATTTCTTTTTTAGGTTGAGTGACCTTATCAGTATATCAAAAAGATAACCTTTGATGAGAAAATGAGAGTGCTCCGAAGAGCAAGAATATTCAAGCATTCCTAGGGAATAAAACATGAACCATTATTTATAGTTCGATAGAGTTTCGTAACATGAAATGGAAAACTTATTGTGTTATTTCGTAAAATATTGCTGTTTAGAGGGCGATATGGGGCACGCAAATTTATACATGAGGTGTTTTTTGTTAGAATGTGTGATAAAATTCAATCTAGGATTTATCATAAGAGTTTATGAAGTGAACCATAGTTGAAGTGGTTGAAGTTGAAAACTGTGAGAGAAGAGGCTAGATTGTTGATAGAGCGGCGCTGGTCGAAGTCTTGACTTTTAAAAGGTAGGAAGAAAGCCAATCTCCGTATGATGCCATTCCATAAAATAGTGAGAGTGTATTTTAGTACAATAACGAAGAAGATAATTTCAGGATAATCATGTTTGGATTTAAAAGATAGTAAATACTCTCTCTTTATTTTATAGATAATGTTCAAAACTTCTTTAATTATAGAGAAAGTTAAAATGCTGAACATTTCCCAAAAGAGAATATTCTGTCTTAAAGATGTATCCATAGGAAAGCTTTTGGTGGGAAAATCTCAAAAAGGGATTTTTCATATCGCCTTAGGAGATACGACAGAGCAATTGTTACAGGAGTTCATGGTACGATTTGGTGATGCACAACAAGTTGTGGGTGACAATGTATTTAAGAGAGAAGTTGCTCATATTATAGCCATGATAGAAACGCCTAAGTTGGTAAAGAAATATAATTTTCCCTTAGATATAAATGGTACAGTTTTTCAACGAAAAGTATGGGCGGCATTATGTAGTATACCACGTGGTGAAACAATTTCATATGAGGAATTAGCGTGCCGTGTGGGTATGCCGAATGCTTTTCGTGCCGTTGCTCATGCCTGTGCACGTAATGAATTGGCTGTCATCATTCCTTGTCATCGTGTTGTGCGTAAAAATGGTTTTATTTCAGGGTATCGTTGGGGCGTTAAACGGAAACAGATTTTGCTACAACGGGAACAAAATGAGGAAATTAAAAACAAATTTAATTTTGCGTGATGGGCATTATAATCGTTACCGTTGTTCCTTTCATTTCTTTTGAAGTAATTTCAAGTTTCCCTTTGTGTAGTTCTAATAAGGAGCGTGAAATAGCTAGTCCAAGACCTGAGCCCGTATGGGATTTAGTAAGCTGATTTTCAACTTGTTCAAAAGGCTGCCCAAGTTTTTTGATGGCTGATTGCGGAATACCAACACCTGTATCTGTAATTTTAAAAATAAGGTTATTTTTTTTCTTGAAAGCGCAAACATTAATATTTCCACCAGAAGGCGTAAATTTAACGGCATTAGAGATGAGATTAAGGAAAATCTGCTTCATTGCACGCCCATCAACTTCAGCATGAAGTTCTGGGGTGATATTTGTTGTAACAGCAATATTTTTTTCTTGAGCCTGAGGCGTTAGTGTTCGTACTGCTTCACTAATGATGGGTTCAAGATCGGTGTTTTTACAATCAAGTGTAAATCGTCCAGCTTCGATTTTTGACATATCAAGGATATCATTGATAAGGGTTAGAAGATGGGTCCCTGAATTGTAAATATCATGCATATATTCCTTATAACGTTGTGAACCAAGGGGGCCAAAAGTTGATTGTAACATGATATCTGAAAAGCCGAGAATAGCATTCAAAGGTGTGCGCAATTCATGAGACATATTGGCTAAAAATTCTGATTTAGCCTTATTAGCACTTTCGGCACGCTCTTTTTCTGCTTTCAGACTTTTATTAAGTTTTTCAACTTCTGTTGCACGTTGTTGAGCACTTCCTCTTGTGCGTTTGAGTTCTTGAATAAAAGAAAAAAGACGTCTTTCACTGTCTTCAAATTTTTCCTGTTGCTGTTTAAGCTCAGAAATATCAGTACCAATACAAACCAATCCTCCATCTTGGGTTCGCCGTTCATTAATTTTAAGCCAACAACCATCTGCTGTTTGGCGAATACTGGTTAAGTTACCGGCACCATCATCTTTGAGGGGATATTCACTGAGTGCAGGGCGGGCCATGGCTTCGACGGTTGCACGTTGGATCCCTGATTGTAGAATTTGTTTAGGAATAGCGGCATATTCGCAAAATTTGCTGTTAGACATGACTAAACGTTCTTCAGCATCCCACAAGACAAAAGATTCTGAAATATTTTCAATCGCATCACGGATGCGAAGGTCAGCTTGAGCTGTTTGTTCAGCCAATTGTTGCTGTTCACTAATGTCGAAAGAAATACCAACCAAATGGGGTTCTTCTTCTTCAGTAATTTCGGCACGAAATCGCATCCATACATAATGACCATCAGCATGACGCATGGGAATATTGATATCGATATGTTTTTTTTTGCCTCCCATTAATTCTTGAGCAAGGTCAAAAAAATTGGCATCATTGGGATTGATAATGGCGCTAATTTGGGAAATTGAGAGCAATGCATCTTGAGGGACATAGCCAAGCATTTCGTACATTGCTCGTGACCAATAGACGCGTCCACTTGCCATATTCCAATCCCATAATCCACAACGCCCCCGCATCATTGCCATATCAATACGGTTTTGAATTTTTTCTGAAACAAGATCTGTCTTACGGACTCGTAAAAGTTGATTATAATAAGCATAAAGAAGAACAAGAATAATACTGCTCGTTCCAATGAAGAGGGCTATATTAAGCGAAAAAAATTTGCGCCATTTTATAGCGCTATCTTGCATCTTTTCGCTAATGAATACGCCATATTGCCCATTTTCCGTTTGGTGAAATGAAGCAAGAGCAGGAGTGTCCTTGCCTATTGTGATTTTCATAATTCCAGCGCGTTGTCCAAGAGATTGTAAAGCAATGCTGTCAGAGATAAAATCTTGCAAAGGTTTTCCTAAGACGATCTCTGAACTGGATGAAGCCAAGACATGGCCTTTTTGATCAACAATGGCGATTAGAGCGCTGGGATTAATAAAATCTTGATTGCGAAAAGTGGCGAGAATATCTTGTAAATGACTATGAGAAAGGGTAGAGACTTTTCCTTTCTGAGAAACAGCCAATAAGTCACGATCAATTGTATTGGTAATATGAGAAGCTAAGAGCGTGAGGGTAGAACGCGTGCTTTTATCAATTGTATTGCGCCAATCATGGATTGATACAAAACGAATTACCGCAAGGACAATAAGAAATGCAACAATGAAAAATGGCAGTGAGCGTCGTAACCAAGGTTCAATAAAAAGAAGTTTTTGATAGTCAGAGCCAGAAAACAGATGAATAGATTTTGTCTGCGCTTTATGACTTTGAGCGCTCGATTTTGAATCAGCATATATCTCCGTTGGCGCATTATATGCGTCCAATTTAGTCATCTCTTGTTCCTTTAATTACGGAATAATGTGATTTAAAAACTGCTTCGATCTTCATGAGTAAACCCCATGAGAGCGCAGTGAATCAAAACAGGAGTCTTCTGTCCAGTCTTTTTTTTAAAAAAAAGTATTTTACTTTTATGAATGTGGAATATGAAAAGGAAAAGGTATTTGAAACATGACCGATAAACAGGTTTAGAGTGCCTGTTTATCGGTTTAGTGATGATCGAGATGTTTATAGAATTTATTTCAAAAATATTATAGTATATTGATTTAAAATATTTTTTTGTTTCAAGTGAGCAGACGATTGATGATATCAGCAACATCACTTGATAATTTTGGTGCAGAAGCAATTGTTTTTAATTCCGTTTCAAGTTTTTGTTGCCGAATGGGTTCTAATTGTCGCCAAGAGCGCATCATTGTTAATAATCGGGAAGCAAGCTGTGGATTTTTTTTGTCAATTTCCAAAATGATTTGGCAAAGAAAATGATAAGATGCTCCATCCGTCCTGTTGAAGCCTGTGGGGTTGTGAGATGCAAAGACACCGATCAAAGACTGTACACGGTTAGGATTATCCTTTGAAAATAGCGGGTGTTGCATGAGCTTTTGAACATTCTCAAGTGTTTCTGCACCAGCAACCATTGCTTGAACCGAAAACCATTTATCCATGACCAAAGGGTCATGCCGATAGCGGTTTTCAAAATCATTTAAAGCATTTTGTGCCTGCTTACTTTCATTAAAACGCTTTACGAGAACAGCAATACTTGCCATTCGGTCAGTCATATTATCAGCTGTTGCATATTGTGTCGCCGCACGATTTGGATTGTTCTCAGCAATGGAAAGATAATCCAGTATGATATTCTTTAATGCTCGTTTTCCTGCTTGTACAGTGTTTGGTGAATAGGGCTCTAGGGTTTGCATCTGCTCATAGAATTTTGTTAAGAGCTCTTGATGGGTTTGTGCAAGTGAAGCTAAAAACTGATTGCGGACATAATGAATACGATCTGGGTCAATATTTGTACCGATTGTATGCGCAAGCTCAACTTCACTAGGTAAATTTAAACAGAAGGCACGAAATTCAGGCTCTAAGTTTTCATCTGTTATGATTGTTTCAATGAGCTTTAGCAAAGCAGAAGGGAGTGTTGCTTTTGTCTGTGTTTTATCTTGAATGCTTTGAGTCAAAGCTTGCACCATTAAATGGTTAAGAGATTGCCAGCGATTGATGTGATTGTCATCATGTTGTGCAAGAAAAATAAGTTCACTTTCATTGAATGGCGTGTGTAGAATGATTGGCGCAGAAAAATCTCGCAGCAGTGATAAAACGGGTTTTTCACGAAGCCCCTTCAATGTAAAGGTTTGGCTTTCCTTGGATAAAAGCATAATGTCTGATTGAATACCTGTTTCCGCTTCATAAGCAAGGCTTTCTCCATGAGATCCTAACAAGCCAAATACGATAGGGATAAGCATGGGCTTTTTTGTGTTTTGTTGTGGGGTGGCAGGAATATGTTGCTTTGCATGAATTGTTAAAACACCATTGCTGTAATGACTATCGATTTCTATATTGGGGGTTCCAGCTTGTTCATACCACAGCATGAATTGAGAGAGGTCTTGACCAGACACTTCAGCAAAACAAGAGATAAAATCTTCAATTGTACAAGCTTGTCCATCATAACGTTGAAAATAAAGATCAGTACCTTTACGAAACAGAGAGGGACCTAAAATAGTCCGTATCATGCGAACAACTTCAGCACCTTTTTCATAAACAGTTGTGGTGTAAAAATTATTAATTTGGCTATATTGACGAGGGCGAACAGGATGAGCGAGAGGTCCGGCATCTTCGGCAAATTGCGTTGCTTTTAATGTTTTTACATCTTTAATTCGCTGTAGGCTTCGTACATTTTGATCTGATGAAAATTCCTGATCACGATAAACAGTGAAGCCTTCTTTTAAACAGAGCTGAAACCAATCGCGACAGGTAATACGATTACCGCTCCAGTTATGGAAATATTCATGGGCAATGACACGTTCAACATTTCTATAGTCCTGATCGGTTGCTGTTTCAGGATCAACAAGAACATATTTATCATTAAAAACGTTAAGTCCTTTGTTTTCCATTGCGCCCATGTTAAAGTCGGAAACAGCAACAATATTGAAAACATCAAGATCATATTCACGCCCGAAACATTGTTCATCCCAACGTATGGAACGTTTGAGAGCATCCATTGCATAAGCAGCGCGTTTAGTTTTTCCTTTTTCTACATAAATACCAAGCTTGATACGTCGTCCAGATACAGTTGTAAAATGGTCTTCTAACTTATCAAGATCACCACCTACTAAAGCAAAGAGATAGGATGGTTTAGGATAAGGATCTTCCCAAATGGCAAAATGGCGATTATTCTCTAAAGTTCCTGTTTCCACGAGATTACCGTTTGAAAGCAAGATTGGGACTGTTTGGGAGTCTGCTTCAATTTTCACTTTATAGGTAGAAAGAACATCTGGGCGGTCGTAAAAATAAGTCATACGACGAAACCCTTCCGATTCACATTGTGTGCAATAAACACCATTTGAAAGATAAAGCCCCATAAGTTGGCGGTTGCTTTCAGGATTCACTTCCGTAACCAATTTTAATGTAAAAGGAACCGCTGGTGGCGTTGTAATTTCTAAACGTGAAGGCGTGACTTTATAAGTGTTTGGGGCTAATGTCTCACCATTAATCGCAACAGAAATTAAAGTAAGATCATCTCCAGAAAGTACAAGAGGTGTGAATTCTTTTGTATTGTGACGGGGTTCAATGGACAATAGGGCGGTAACATAGGTTTTTGTGGGTGCCAATTGGAAAGAAAGTTGTGTTTTGGGGATAGTGTAAGGGGTTGGTTGGTAGTCTTCCAAACGATAAATAGATGTTGTTGGCTGTTCCATAGTTTTCCCATTCATATTTTAAGAGTTAAAGAAAGTGTTTAATTTCAGAAGCAAGATAGGATTAAAGAATTACAAAAGACTATCGAGGCGATTTTTTACTTCTAAGAAGTCTATCCATGTAAGCTTCTTTTGACTAGGGGTTCTAAGAAGGTAGGCAGGGTGGAAAGTTGGCATAACAGGTATTTTTATATTATCCTCACTTTCATAAATATGCCATTTCCCTCGTGTTCGGATAATCCCACTTTGAGATCCGGTCAGAAACTGTGCAGCAACGCCTCCCAGTGCTATAAGCACACGAGGACGCGCTAAATAAATGTGTCGTTCAATAAAAGGGCGGCACAAGGCAACTTCTCTTGGTGTTGGTGTCCGATTTCCTGGTGGACGCCAAGGAATAGTGTTGGCGATATACACATTATCTCTTGTTAAGCCAATTGATGCGAGAATTTTATTCAGTAACATCCCTGCTTTTCCTACAAAAGGAATGCCTTGTATATCCTCTTCTCGTCCTGGGGCTTCGCCTATGAGCATCAGGGGACTTCCTGCTGTTCCATCTGAAAAACAGGTGTTTTTGGCTGTCAATTTTAATGAACAGCCATTAAATGCAAGAAGAGCAGATTTTAATTCATCAAGTGTTTGGGCTCTTTTTGCGCTCTCTATAGCTTCAGGTTCGTTTTGTATAGCCTTAGAGTTATACAGCGGCTGATGATCTAATTTTACGGTTGAAGATGTTGAGGGGAATGTTTGTTGATGACGAGAAACGTTCACAACAGATGTTAATTTTTTCTCTGAACAAACAGATTGCTTAAAACGATCAATAGGTAAATCTTCCAAGACAGCATCCGCACCACTTTCTTTATAAAAGTTTAAGAGTTCTTCATAGGAAATTGAGCACGGCGTTTGATTTAACATTTTATTTTTTCTAATGACCTAAAAACTATAGATCAAACAAAATTATCCTTCAAGTTTTATAAATATGTTTGTTCATGCATAAAAACGCTAACAGCATTTCCTCTTTTCACAAAAAAAGACAAATCTTAAAATGCGAATGTTTGCGATTATATACATCTTTAAATGTACAATCTGTTTAAATTGCGCTATTTAAACAAACTAGTTTTTTCAAGGTAAAAGAATTCTCTACGGAACGCAAGTGGTATGAATGACATATTTCTCTTTATGATTTTTATTTAAAAATACTATTTATTTTGGATAAAAATACATAAATATTACTTTGATATAAGTGAGTATTATTTAAAAACTGTTTTTACAATTATTTAAAAGCAAGGTGTGGGTATATGCTTTTGCTTTTTTTACAGCTGAAATAAGAGATTCATTGAGTGCCAAATGGGCTGCAATAGCACTTGAGAGAATGCACCCTGTGCCACGCATTGTTCCTTTTAAACGTGGAGCAGAAATATTGATGACTTCCATTTTGTCAATGAAGCTATCAATGGCAAGAGGCCCCTCTGCATGCCCGCCTTTTACTAAAATAGCACGAGCGCCCAATGACAAAAGTTTTTTTGCTTGTTGTACTGCCTCTTCATGGTGAGATGCCAGTGGGGTTTGGCTAAGAAGAGCAAGTTCATCTCTATTGGGTGTTAAAAGAGTAACATATGGGAGAAGCTGATTGTTCATAATTTCTATGATTTCTTCTGTCGTTAGTTTTCCTCCTGATGAAGCAATCAGTACAGGGTCAAGAATAACTGGAATATGGGGATAATCTTTAAGCACATTACAAATTGCTGCTATAATTTCTTGATTTCCTGTCATGCCAATTTTTATTGCATTGACGGAATGAGCCTCTAAAGCGTTACGCATTTGCGCGGCGATAAGTTTCTCATTCATGGGCACGATTTCAGCGACGTGATGATCATCTTGTACATTCACACAAGTGATCGCTAAACTTGCTTTGATGTGAAAATATGCAGCTGTTTCTATATCACGAACAATACCAGCGCCTCCTGTTGGATCAGTGCCTGCAACAATGAGAATAGAGGGTGTCAACGCCATGGTTGGGTCACCTTGAGCCATTGTTCTACCCGCTCTTCGGGTTTTTTATGGAGGATAATGTCGGTGACAACAGCCGCGCTATTAGCTCCTGCTTTCAAAACATCTATTGCGCGTTCTGGGTTTAAACCACCAATGCCAACAAAAGGTAAAGTACCAATCCATTTTCTCCATTGTTTGATTTTTTCTAAGCCTTGAGGTTGCCATTTCATTTTTTTTAAGATTGTTGGATAAATAGGTCCAAGAGCAATATAGTCAGGATGAACAGAGAGTGCGATATCTAATTCATGTTCATCATGGGTGCTAAGACCAAATCTTATATCATTTCTACGTATTGCAGGAAGATCTGCATTGCTTAGATCTTCTTGTCCAAGGTGAATAAAATTGCATTTTTCATCAATGGCTATGCTCCAATGATCATTAATAATTAATTGTGCTCCCCATTGATCACAAATGTTTTTTGCGCGCTTGATATGTTGCCTAATTGTTTGAAGGTCTTCGTTTTTCATACGCAATTGTATGAGTTTGACACCAAGAGGAACCAAGCGTTCAATCCAATCAGCATTGTCAACGATGAGGTAAAATGGATCCAGTTTCATCAAAATACCGCTTTACCAATAACGGGCGTTGAAGGAACTGCTACATTGCGTGCTTCGAGAATACCTGCTTTATATCCCATACGCCCTGCCTGAATAGCTTTAGAAAATGCTTCAGCCATTAAAACAGGATTACCTGCTTTAGCAACGGCGGTGTTAAGAAGCACTGCGTCATAACCCAGTTCCATAGCAACAGCCGCATGGGATGGACGCCCAATGCCAGCATCAATAACAAGAGTAACATCAGGAAGGTAAGCACGGATAGAACGCAGCCCATCGGTATGATGAGGACCTTTTGCTGATCCAATAGGGGCACACCAAGGCATAATGACACGGCAACCAACATCGAGAAGCTTTTCAGCAACAATGAGATCATCGGTTGTATAGGCAAAGATTTTGAAATCTTCACTGTTTAAAATTTTTGCTGCTTCAATTAAAGAAAAAACATTGGGTTGTAAGGTATCTGAATTACCGATAATTTCGAGTTTAATCCAAGAGGTTTTAAAGAGATCTCGTGCTAAATGGGCTGTGGTCACCGCTTCTTTAACAGTGTAACAACCAGCGGTGTTGGGAAGTATCGTTATATCAAGCTCTTGAAGGAATTGCCAAAACTGCCTTCCTTGTTTTTCACCAGCACTTTCTCGGCGTAATGAAACGGTTATAATTTCTGTATTCGATTTATAAATGGCATCACGCAGAATTGCAGGGGAAGGGTATTGTGCTGTACCTAACATAAGACGGGATGAGAATTCGCGTCCATAAAGATTCAACATGAATATTAACCTCCTTGCATTGGGCTTAAAATCTCTACTCTATCTCCTTCATGCAAAATAAATTGGTCGCGCGCCTCTATAGGAATAACTTCAGCATTAACAGCAGTTGCTAGCCAATTCCCTTCATATCCCAATTCCACAAGCAAGAGATTAAGAAAAGTAGCTTCTGTTTGAAGTTTTTCACCATTAACAAATATCTGCATGTTTTACTCCAATGCCAATTTCATTGCTCGTTTTGCCATTTCTGGAGATAAAAGAAAACCATGTCTATAAAATCCATTCATAGAAATGTGATTACCATATTTGTATACAGAAGGGAAGTTATCAGGATAAGCTGGACGAACCCCGACACCAGATTCAATAATTTCTGCTTCAGCAAAAGCTGGGTGCAATGTATAGGCAGCGTTGAGCAATTCCATCATTGATCTCACAGAAATTGCACCATCAAAGTCACTTTCAATCATCGTTGCACCAATCATAAAAATATTATCTTGCCGCGGCACAATATAGAGCGGAATACGGGGATGAAGAAGACGAATTGGGCGGGAAAGTTTAATATCCCTACTGCGTAGGAGCAGCATTTCACCACGCACCCCCCGTATATTTTTATCTTTTCCTGAACGTGCTATTCCTGTTGCATCAATGATCATATCAAAATCTGTTTCAGATGTTTTGACATCAACAAAACATGCACCATTCTTTATCAGGTGTTCTTTTAAAGCAATAAGTGCTTTACGAGGATCAAGGTGAGCTTCATTCTCATAAAAAAGTGCATGGTTAAAATGTTCTGCAAGATCAGGTTCAAGGCGCGCTATTTCTTCATCGTTTATAACTCTATAATAATGTGTCCGTTCTGAAAATCGTTCAAGTTCACCTCTATCGCGCATAGGGGCTACCACTAAAGTTCCTTTTTGTATAACAAGATCTGGAAATATTTTGCACCACCATTTTATGGCTTGTACACCAAGGTCTTCAACAATTTGTTCAGCATTTTCTCTTTCACAGTAAGGCGCGAGCATTCCTCCCGCATACCAACTTGCCGTTCCTATAGGAGAAGAAGGAGGGGCCGACACAGTAACATGAGCGCCTTTTTGTTGTAACATAAAAGCAACCGTTAAACCACCGACCCCCGCACCTTTGATAAGAATATTCTTCAACTGTTTACTCTCTTTTTTTGAGCAACATTAACATAAAGATCACCACTTTCTTGATATTTTTCAGCCATAGCAACCATACCTTCACCTTTTGTTTTTTGGAGTGCAGCAGCATCACGAATATCGTGGGAAATACGCATAGAACAGAATTTTGGTCCACACATGGAACAAAAATGTACCAATTTATGGGCATCTTTCGGCATTGTTTCATCATGAAAGGCACAAGCTGTTTCTGGATCAAGAGACAGGTTAAATTGATCATGCCATCTAAAGTCAAATCGTGCACGTGAAAGAGCATTATCGCGCAACTGTGCTCTAGGCAAACCTTTTGCAAGATCAGCTGCATGAGCAGCGATTTTATAAGTGATGACTCCCGTTTTGACATCATCTTTATCGGGAAGCCCTAAATGTTCTTTAGGTGTTACATAGCACAACATAGCGGTTCCAAACCATCCAATCATAGCTGCACCAATTGCTGATGTAATATGGTCATAACCAGGAGCGATATCAGTTGTAAGAGGTCCCAAAGTATAAAAAGGGGCTTCATGACAGAGATCAAGCTGTTGTTCCATATTTTCTTTAATTTTGTGCATTGGAACATGCCCTGGTCCTTCAATCATAACCTGTACATTTTTTTTCCAAGCAATTTTTGTTAATTCTCCTAAAGTCTTAAGTTCGGCAAATTGTGCTTCATCATTAGCATCAGCAATAGAGCCGGGGCGTAATCCATCTCCTAAGGAAAGAGAGATATCATATGTGCTCGCAATATCACAAATTTCATCAAAATATTCATAGAGAAAGCTTTCTTTATGATGATGAAGACACCATTTTGCCATAATAGAACCGCCTCGTGAAACAATACCTGTTACACGATCAATGGTCATCGGAATAAAGGGTAACCTTAAGCCAGCATGAATAGTAAAATAATCAACGCCTTGTTCTGCTTGCTCTATAAGGGTATCACGGAAAATATCCCAAGTTAAATTTTCAGCAACACCTTGTACTTTTTCGAGTGCTTGATAAAGAGGAACAGTTCCGATGGGCACAGGGGAGTTTCGAATAATCCACTCACGAATATTGTGAATATTTCGCCCTGTTGAGAGGTCCATCACTGTATCAGCACCCCAACGAATAGCCCAAACCATTTTATCAACTTCTTCTGCCATAGAAGATGTTACGGCGGAATTGCCAATATTGGCATTAATTTTAACACGAAAATTGCGTCCAATAATCATGGGTTCGCATTCTGGATGATTGATATTCTGGGGAATAATAGCGCGTCCGTTTGCAATTTCATTCCGAACGAATTCCGCAGTATAAATTTCTGGTATTTCTCCACCCAATGGATTTGATTGCGCTTTTTGTTGATCTTTTATTGCGAGCCCTTCATTTTCTCGTATAGCAACATATTCCATTTCTTCCGTAATAATACCTGCACGTGCATATGCCATTTGTGTAATTGATTTACCACTTTTGGCTCGTAAAATAGGTCGTTTTTTTTCAAAGGCTGGTATAGGAGAGTTCGTTAATCCATTATCTTCAGGTTTAACTGAGCGCGCAGGATAAGGTTCAGTATCAGCACGCTTAGAGAGCCAAGATGAGCCAATTGCGGGTAAGCCTTTTGTAAGATCAATGATTGCCTCTTTGTCAGTATAGGGACCAGAAGTATCGTAAACATTTAAAGGTTTTTCACCACACCCATCGGTCAATGAAATTTCACGCAATGGAACACGCACATCAGAAAAGAGAGGACTTTGTTGATAAATTTTGCGTGAGGCGGGCAAGGGATTGCAACTGATTGATGGAATATTTTTAGGCACAAATTTTTTCCTTCTAAACACAGAGTTCAAAAACAAGGTGGTATGGGGATATATTCAAATGATCAATCATGTGCTCCTGAATGAAGAAATGCTTATAACATTTTATAGTAAGCGATCTTCAACAAAGCTTAAGAAAATTTATTTTGAAAAGATTTATGCAATATCTAAATAATATCTGCACTCCCCCCATGTAAAACACTTTTGTTAGCACCGATATGATTGGCTTAAATACGGATATTGTCAATCACAAAGATATATTTTTAACGATTTTGGTGTATTTTTAAAGAATAAAAATAGGTATTACGAAGTGATAAACTATAATATCAAGAAGTTATCTTTGATAGTTGAGGGGATAGCAAATGTTAAATTGCTGAAGCATTTTTTGTTTGGGTTGATGAGACAGATGAATTAGCAAAATAGTTTCGAGAATGCTTACTTTGATATTGTAATGAATTGAAGGAGAATACCAATAATTGCGAGATTATTTTGAGAAGGATTTATTGTTCTTGCAAAAAAAATATACATATAATAAAATACGCATATAGAGAGAGCTGTTTTCAGTAAGTGAGAGCAAGCGGTTACGGGGCGTTGGTTTTAAAGAATTTGCGAAATCTGTTTATAAAGGCTTGGGGGGCGAGGTTATGCTTCTTAATATCCAGATCGGGTACAACCTTCATATCTGAGGAAATTCTGTGTTTTTTCTTAGTGTTTCAGTTCACTGAAGGGAAGTAATTATCATATCAAATATGTTCTCTATGATACACTGAGGTTGAAATCAGCCTATTCAAAAAACATAGGTGCTGATCTCATAACATAATTTCAGGAATAAATTGAATGAAATAGAACAAAGTATCTGCATGTAAATAAAAACATAATGAGGCATGCAAAGAATTTGAAGCTAACTTTTGAGTTTTTAATAGAAATCATCGTCAAAAGATAAGTTTAACATATTGAAAAATAAAATGTTTCATTAAAAATTTAAATCAGAAACTTTCTATGCAGATGATAAGTTATTGCATTCAATAGTGCTTATATGAAATCCATAATAAGGGAAAATTTGAACAATATTTGTAAGCTTTGCAACAAGATGCAAGACTTAAAAATACAACTCTATAACGATAGTGAAGCAATAAAAAAGCTATCAAGTAACATCAGATGAGGTGGCGATATTACACATTAGAAGTGGAAGCATTAAAACTAATGTTATGAAAAAAGTTTAATGAAATTAGCTTATGAAATGAGAAGGAGTGAAGAGAGAAAGAATGCCTAAAATACGGATGGTGCAGTGGTTATGATGCCCTAATGCGGTAGGACCATTTTAGAGCACAGAACAAGAAATTATGAGAAAAGCGATGAAAATAATGGGGGATTTATAATGTCTAATATTTACGATTGGTCGCTAAAGGCTGATGAAAATGCTCATTCAGATAATATTATTAATTGGGCAGAAGGTCAGCCGCCTAGTTCTGTCAATGACAGTGCACGAGCGATGATGCAGCGCGTGCGTGAATATCTTGCAGATAATGGTGGATCTATTGACTCACACTTTATGGTAAATGCGGAAGATAAAACAACATTAATTACCTTAAAGACAGTTTCACCGATAAAGAAATACAACAATGATATCATCGTGCGTTTTAAAGCTCGTGGCGTGAATGTTGGTACGACAACAATAACTGTTAATAATGTAGGAGAAAAGCTTATCTATAAAGCCACCGCTGCGGGGGTTATACCGTTAGAAGGGGGAGAGCTACAAACAGATGGTATTTATGAAATAGTGTACAATAATGATATTTTAATAAAAGAGCATGAGGGTTGGTATTTATTAAATCCTACACCACCAAAGATAGAAAGTTTTCCTGCTGGATTCATTGCAACATTTGCTATGCAAAATATACCGAATGGTTGGCTTTTATGTGATGGTAAGGCCTATAAGCGTGAAGATTATCCGCAGTTATTCAAGGCTATAGGTGATAAATGGGGAAAAGATAGCGATACAACTTTTAAAGTTCCTGATTTTAGAGGCATGTTTTTACGTGGCTTTGATAATGGTCGGGGTCTAGATGAGGATAGAAAATTTGCAGATGAACAACAAGATAGCATAAAATCACATACGCATATTGGGGCCGTTGAAGAATCAGGAGCGCATGTGCACGATTTTGAGTATAAAGGAGTTGGATGGCCAACTGGTAATATCGGGAGATTACCCAATTATTATACCTATAATGCAACCCTGAAAGGGACAACAGATTCTTCTGGTGCACATACACACAAGATAACTCTTTCCCATACGGGTGAGACAGAAACGCGACCCGTTAATACAACAGTTGTCTATGCTATAAAATCATGAGTATGATCGGGGAATAAAGTACCTATACACTTTGATAATTTTATTAACGCGGAGCAATTCCGCGTTATTTTTATGCATGTGAAGAAAAAACTATCTTATTACAACATTTGAAAGAGGCAAAAAACAATTTGTAAATAGAGGGAGAAAAGTCAAAAACATGATTTGATATACTGTTACTATAGAGGTGTATCAGTAATCATTATAAATTAATATTTGTCTATTTATAAAAATAGTTAAAGCATATGTGTCATAAAAAATAATGCCATTAAAACCATAAATAAATATTTTATAAATTGAAGAAAGGGATTTGATTTCTATTGGGAATTTAGAAAATATAATACATCTAAGTTTGGACATATTTCTTGGATTATTTTTATAAAATAAGTTATTGAAAGAGCAGAAGAACCCATATCTATATTATATAAATTAATCGCAAAACAAAATCTCCAATATTTCTATGCACGTAAAATTTTAAAAGATTTTAAATAGGCGGCTTTATCTAAAATACGGTGTGTTCGATTTTTATAAAAAGGACAAAAATGAGTTCATTTAAAAATAAAACAGACTCTTTAATATTTACATGTTTTATTTTTCTATGAATTTTAATTTTTAGATTGAAGTTGAAAACTTTTGAGATCTCGTTTCATAGGAGGATGCTGTTTGAGGGAGTATAAAAGGGATATCTTCTTTAGGTAGTTCAGAAACGTTTAAAGAACAATGATAAACATCGTGGAGATTTTGTGTTGTCAAAACATGAGTTGCATTTCCTTCGCAATAAACCTCTCCTTCCTTGAGCAAGATCATGTTATCTGCATAATGTGCCGCAAGATTGAGATCATGAAGAACAGCAAGAACGCCACCACCAGAATGGGCAAATTGTTTTGCAATATCCATAACGATAATTTGATGTTGAATATCGAGGCTAGCAATAGGTTCATCTAATATCATCCAACGAGGAATTCCATTATAAATGGGTTTCCAGATTTGGCAAAGAACACGTGCAAGTTGTACACGCGCTTGTTCTCCACCTGATAATTGGTGGTAATACAGGTTTCCATAATCAGAAAGGTCAACGCGCTCTAAAGCTTCTTGGATAAGGTTTTGTAATTCGGCTTTGGTAATGGTAATTTGGTTTACAGAAAGACCAAGCCCTACAACTTCATGGACTAAGAATGGAAATACGAGTGTCGTTGATTGTGGTAAAACGGCTCGCATTTTTGCCATTTCACAAGTTTTTGTTTGGCGTACATCATAACCATTTAAGGTTATTTTTCCACTGTAAGGAATTTCCCCACTCAATGCTTTGACAAAAGTACTTTTTCCTGATCCGTTGGGACCGATAATGATGGTAAAAGCTCCACTTTTAGCTTGAAGATTAATGTGGCTAAGAATCTGTTTTTTTCCGCGCTGAACGCAAATATCTGTCGCTTCAATCATGAAAAGTCTGTCCCTCGTTTGCATATAAGAATCCATAGGAAAAAGGGGGCACCAAAAAGTGCTGTTACGATTCCGATTGGCAATTCTGCGGGAGCAACAATTAAGCGTGCAAACGTATCAGCAAAAATAAGCAATGCTGCTCCCAAGAGAGCAGAATAAGGAATAAGATAGCGGTGATCAGGACCAATGAGCTGACGTAAAATATGAGGGACAATAATACCAATAAAACCGATACCACCACTGACAGCAACAGCACTTCCACACATAAGAGCAACAAGGGGAATAGCAATATTTTTAACGCGTTGAACAGAAAAACCGATATGACCAGCAACGGCTTCTCCAAGCGCAAGGGCATTAAGTGCTCGTGATAAAAAGGGGGAAAAAAGAAGACCAATAAAGATAAAAGGAAGAACAAGCCATACTTTCAACCATGTCGCCCCCGCAAGAGAGCCAAGACTCCAAAAAGTGATATCGCGTAATTGTTGGTCATTTGCGATAAAAATTAATGTCCCAACAACTGCACTGCTTAAGGCACCAAGGGCGATACCGGCAAGCAACATGGTTGCAATAGAGGTAAAGTTATGATGCGTCGCTATGATGTAGAGAACAATTGTTGATAAAAGCCCACCCAAAAAAGCGCCTATAATAACTTTGTATGGCTCTAGAAAAGGTGCAAATGAAACGGGAAAGGCAAAACCAATAACAATTGCTAAAACAGCACCAAGACCGGCTCCTGCTGATACACCTACAATACCAGGATCTGCAAGAGGATTACGGAAAAGTCCTTGCATTAGAACACCAGAGACAGCCAAAGCTGCCCCGATCAATAATCCTAAGATAACGCGAGGAAGCCTGATATCAATAAATATAAGATAATCGCGTGTTTTACTACTGACAGAAAATTCTTGTGTAAACATGCTATAAAGAAAATCAAAGAAAGAAGTATTTGAAGCACCATTTAAAAGTCCGCTTAAAATACTAAAGATGAGGAATATTATTAGACTGAATAAGAGTATTTTTCTCAAATTCTCGCGATTTATTTTTTTATTTTTTTTTGTTTCAGATGCATAAAACATGGATGGATTCTCTACCAATTCTATCCGTTTTTACCGTTTTGGTTTGCACCATAAAGCATATGAATAAGTTCTCTTGATGCGTATGCAGTGCGTGGACCAAATCCTAAAAGGTACATAGCATCCATTTGTTTAATAGCATGATTTTTTGCGGCAGTTGTTGCTTGAATTGCGGGTATAGCTAAAAGCTTTTCAAGATTCATAGATCTTCCACTATGTGTTATAAGCAAAATAGCATCAGGATTTGCTTTCAATAACGCCTCGTTATTGAGAAGTTTATACCCCTTATAATCAGTAATGGCATTGATACCCCCTGAAAGTTTTATGATACCATCAGCCGCTGTATCTGTTCCAGATGCCATAACGCGCCCATTTTGCACGGACAAAATAAAAAGGACACGCTTTGGTTTCGTTACTTTTGCCAAAAGAGCATCATTTTCTACAAAATCGCGGCTCACTTTTTGAATTAATGCAGCAGCTTGTGCTTCACGATGGATGGCTTTTCCAACGAGACGAATTTTTCCTATGACACTTTCTCGAGAATAGTCTTCTGGTATGATCACGATAGGAATTGATGTTTTTTTGAGAATTTCAATTGTAGAAGGAGGGCCACTTCCTTCAACGAGCAAGATACCTTCTGGAGCCAGAGACAAAACACCTTCAGGAGAAAGAGCACGCATATAACCAAGCACTGGAAGTTTGAGGGCTTCTTTAGGATAAACACTTGTGCTATCACGGGCAACAAGCTGGTCTTGAGCGCCTAATGCATAAACAATTTCCGTTAGAGAACCACCGATAGAGACAATTCGTGCATTTTCAGAAAATTGTGTGGTAGGTTCAGCAAAGACTTGTTGAGAAGAGAAGCTAAAAGAAAGCAGTATAAAAAGAAGAAAACAACTTAATCGTCTGCGTAAAAGAAGTATAAGCATATTTTATCTTTCTAAGCGACGACTGATTCTTGATAGGGAGGAAGAGACTTCAATAAAGAACGCCAATCCTCACGCTCTTTTTGGCCTTCTTTGCGCAAGCCAAAGAATTGAACGATCATCTCATCATTTTTATCGAAAACTTCAAGTGAACTGACATAACCATCACGAGTAGGTTTGCGAACATGCCAAACACGAGCAATCCCAGACATGAGTAAATGGAGGTCAAACCCTGGATCCAGAACATTAAGCCAAGGCCCAATTTGCTTAATATTTTTTACAGCCCCACTAAAGATTTGAATACATCCCTTATTACCAACAAAGCACATAATTGGCAGTTCTTGTTGCGCGACTTGGTTAAGCATCATTTCAACAGCATCTATCTGTAATTCATCGGCAAATTCATTGCCAACATGTTTTACAGCATGATGCCGATTAAGCTTAAATTCGGAAATAATGTTGTGAAGCTGGTGTACATCTGTCATTGTCCGCCAACGATCCCGAAAGCTTTCAATATCCAATTCTGTTATATCACACTGGACTGGAAGAGAAACGGGAAGAATGTCAAGAGCAGAGGATTGGTCTTCAAGAAGAAGCTTCTCAACAAGCTCATTCCACTCTTCCATATTTGTCATATCTTTAGAATAGATTTTAAAAATAGCAACGCCATGTTGATCAAAGAATTGTAGACTTTTTGTAGGTTTTCCATGAACAATGACATCATATTCAAAACCGAACTTCCATTGTTTTGTAAAAATACGCAAATCAATTTCACCAAGCGTGATAGGAATATGTTCGTTTTGAACAATTTTTTCAAAACGTCCTGTTATTTCGTGAACAGCATGTTCGTTTCGCGTTAAGACCATGACAGTCCCAAGTCGAGGAGCACTCTCCAAGAGAGTAGAAACATCAGCTTGTAGTCTTTTTGCTTTTCCAACGGTACAATAGGCCGCAATAAGTTCCGCTTCAGATATACCAATCGAAACCGCAAAATCGCGGTTTCGCATTTCTTTTTTTTCTTCACGCAAACGAAGAATCATTTCAGCTGTATGTGCCATGACTTTACCTTATGTTACTTAACTCAAAAACTAACTCTCAAAATTCACAATTCCAAGGCAACAGATCAAACTCTTTTAAGAGTTCGATCTACCACAAAATAACGCTCTATTGCCAACAGCTGAACAATCAAAAAACGATAAAACAGAAAGAATTAAAACTTTTTTATCAAACCTTTGTAATTTTAAAGATGTTGAAAATAGAAACACAATAATTGATCCTTTTATCGATACGATTTTATTGACCTAATCGTTAACAGAAGTGACTAAAACTTTTGTACAAACGACACCTTAAAGTTACGACCAGGCTGGCTATAATAATCTTTTGGTGTTGAACTTTTACCTGAAGGAAGTTCTGATGCATTCCAATATTTTGTATTGAAAAGATTATAAACACCAGCTCTGAGAACAGGCCCCGTTTCACCGAATGGTTTCCACCATCCTGTCATATCGACAACATGGTATCCTGGAATTTTTTGGTAATCAGATGCTTCAGCTACTTTATCACGTTTGGCTGCCAAAGTAAGGATAATATCGCTTCCCCAAACTTCTTTTGCATATCCTAAACCGATAACCGCTTTCAAAGGAGGAATTGAGTTAAGATATTCCTTTTTATCAAGATCTTTTCCTTGTGAATAAGCAAGGGCAACATTGCTATGAAAACCATTTTTAAGAACTAAATGCGCTTTTGTTTCAACACCAAAAATTTGCACGTGGAAACGATTCATGTAATGCCGACGCGCAAATTTGAATTCCTCTGACGGACCTTTATCCTCAGTATCTATGAAATTCTTATATTGGTTGATAAAGGCATTGAAGGAGCCACCGAAATTTGCATTTCCATACCGTAGACCAACATCATACCCATTGCTTGTTTCTGGTTGAAGATCAGAATTTCCTTTCACGTAATAAGCAGAAGGTTTGATATAAGAGACGTAAAGCTCTGGAATACGTGGTGCACGAAAAGCTTGTGCCCACTGAGCATAAAGCGTTACTTGATTATGAACATCCCACTCCATACGTAATTTAGGAGAAAAGCGTGATCCACTTCTTTCTGAAGGGAATTTATCAGAAATCAATGCTTTCTCATAAGAAGGCGTTTTCTGAGGAATATATTTGTACCAATCATACCGAACCCCCGGCGTTACACGAAAACGATTATCAACGAACCCAACTTCATCTTCAAAAACAAAACCTAAATTGTAACCATTTGTGTCTGGTGAATCTGATCGATTAGCAGGAACGAAAAGACATCCTCTCGCATATTCTTTCACATGGCAATTGTCTTTGCCTAACAAATAGTGATGAAATTTAGATGACGAAACATTCGTTGCAAACTTTAACGTATGGCTTACAGTGCCAAAATCCACTTTTTTAAGTGCATCCGCATTGAAACCATAATTGATATTACGCAAAAAATTATCTCTCAAGTAATCCCCTTTAGGGGCTGAAACACGAAAGCCAGTCAAAACGTGACGACTTGATTGCCTTTGCCAATAAAGCAGCCCTCTAAACGCATCAAGAACGGCATCACCATTACCATTATAATCATAAGAAAGAGAAAAGCGCTCACGAATTTTATTATCCCGATCATAAACGGAACCTAGAGCATATCTTTTAGATTCATTTAATGAATGTGTGTTACTATTATGACCAAAACGTTCTGCAGTAAAACCAAGCCGATGGTTATCACTCAAATATTGATGAATTTTAAAAAGCAAGTTATTTTTATCAAAGTGAGAAGGGTTTTTACGCGTGCGTTCTTGATATCCTCCCACTGTTCCCATATTTTTGCGCTCATGACCTTCTACATAAGACCCTTGGAAAAGCAAAAATGTTCGGTAATTACGCACAGCAAAAGCTTGATTAACGCGCCAGCTATTATCAACAGAATGATAACCGCCCTTTATAAGGCTTCCCCAGTTCTTTCCTTCCACGATAAGATCTTCAGGATTAAGGGTACGCAACGCAATTACCCCCCCAAGCGCCCCAGAACCATAAAGACTAGAATCTGATCCTTGAATAGTATCAAACGTAGAAAGAGCATTAAAGTCAAAAGTTGTGTTTCCACCTCCACCACGGAATATATCATCAAACCATGGAAGAGAAATACCATCCATTGTCGTAAGAACACGGTTTGCATCTAAACCACGAATAACGAAACTGTTATTTCCTGAATTATAGGAAACAGAAGGATTAAGACGACTCACATCATAAACATCTGTTACTTGTTTCTCATCAATATTCTTATTGGTTTTACGATCAGTTAGAATGGTTATTGAATTTGAAGCATCTTCTATTTTTTTTCCTTTAATAAGGATTGGTTTGAGCTCAGTCACAACATTCTTATCGCTGTTTTGTGCAAAAACAAATGAAGGTATACAGACCGACAACGCGCCTAAAATCACACAGCTCTTATGGATATTTTTTCGTCTTATTCGCATAACACATCATAACCTTTTTCTTTAACATCCCCTCTCTTAAGCTTGAAATTTTACATATAAAAATGCCCGTAAAAACACTTGGCTTAACCCGATCAAAAATTAGCCAATAAAGCAGGAATGATTTAACAACATAAAATCACAGAGAAACCATATTAAACATGATAAAATCAGTCAAGAAAAAAGTTGCAATTTCAAAATAGCTTGTTTTAATGAGATGAATTACTAATATTACACTTAGAATAGCGGCGGAAGAAACGATGAACTTTGCAAATACGAGGCAGTTATCAACTCTTTGGATTAGTGCGTTTGTTGGCGCTCTGTCTCTGCATATTGCATTGGGAGCACAGTTTTATTTTCGAAAGACTGGTGTCAGTAACGGTATGCTTTCATCGACTGTCATGCTAACTCTTGCCCAAGAGAGTGTATATTTGGATGCTGATATAGATTCGTCAAATCCAGATCATGATACAGATTTATCAACTGTCAACACAAAATCAGAACTATTGCAGCCAGATCTTGCTGAGCAAGAGCCAGAGATATCGGAAACCGTGGATGAAATTCAACCGGAAGAGGCTCAGCATACCGTAGAAAAGGATGATTTCACAGTAAAATCTTTGGAAGAAACCCTTCCTCAAAAAGTAGAAGATAAAATTTTTGAGAAAAAAACAATACCAAAGACAGTTGTAAAGAAGCCATCTGTAAAGGCCGTCCGTTCACTTAATGCCAGACAGAGCGGCAGTACAGCAGGGCTTGAAGATATGGTGTTAATGGAGTGGTTGGCCAAGGTACAGTCGCAATTAGAACGGCAAAAAAATTATGTTGTAGGACAGCGTACCAGTCGAGCAAAAGGAACGGTGAAGTTAGAATTTAGGGTGCATGAGCGGGGGAGTATTTTTTCTAGCCGTGTCGTTGTTTCTGCTGGAGATCCAGAACTTGATCGATTGGCTATGGCAGCCCTTCAACGCGTTGGTTCTTTTCCACCACCACCACCATCAAAAGTGAATAAAACAATCAGAGTATCTTTGATATTTAGCTGATTTTTATGGGAAGCTCTGTTTAGATAATATATTGATTGAGAATGATTGCCCACCATTTTACAATTTGAATAAAATATAATTCTCTCCAAATCTTTTTGATGTTGAATCAATCAAAACCATTCGCTTAAATATGGTCGCAAGGGACAACATGGATAAAAACTTTAGGAGTTAGCATACTTCTTATGAATGCTCTAAATGAAAGGGCTGTCGCAACATTGGGTATTCGGGGATGATAGGGCTATAGCTTTTATCTCATTAAAGGCAATAATTTTTATACCGTTCGTGAGAGGATTTTCATAAGCACTTTTCAGGTTCACCGTTGTGAAATGAACTTAGAAACATTTAAAAAATGTCTTTTTAAAACAAACAAAGACATAAGAAAGATATCTATTTTGGCTAGATATCCTGCTTTGTATTATGAAGGATATGATCTTACTATTACTATATAAAAATGAGAGAAATAAAAGGCAAAGCTTCATCTGCATATCTTAAAAGATATTGATATGTTTGAAAGTCGTAAAGCTGAATGAAAAGGAAAGGGGCAGGAGAATATTTTATCTTTAAGGTTTTCTCACGCAATGAGTCTGTCTTTTTGCTTTAGAGATGCTTCAAACGAGATATATAATAATGCACGCCTATTGGGGATAGAAATATTGTAAGCAGAAAAACTCCCTCAAAATATGCTGTTGTATAAGATTTGAATGTTGACGAATAAACAACAGTAAAAGGATATGCTATTCATTTCACTCTTCTTACATTAAATAACCTCTATTGATATTATTATTTATTTCTTGAGAAGAAATGCACTAAATGCACTATTTGTGCAATATAATGATTTATTATAGGAGGTAATTCATTATTTTATTTGGAATGAGAGCCCAGAATAGTGCAGGATTTTTTCTATTTCAACTCTATTGATACTGAATCGATTAAAATCACTGATTTGCACTTCAAAAGTAAGGCTGTATGTGGATACTCTTTAGGACGAAATAAAAATGCTTTTAAGAATGCAATGCTCTTGGGGGAAGATTAAGACATATTATTTCCATCGACCAGAAAGCAGGTCGGTTTTTATATCTATTTTCCCAGTGAGTCTTGCTTTGTAGACACCATAATTTTCCATGACACGCATCACGTAATTGCGCGTTTCTGTATAAGGGATACGTTCAATCCAATCGATGACGTCATCAAGAGATTGTCCTCGAGGATCGCCATAACGTTTGATCCATTCATCGACCCGACGGGGGCCAGCATTATAGCCAATAAGAGTTAGGATATAGGATCCATTAAAACGTTCTAATTGCTCATTGAGAAAATGGGCCCCTAATGTTGCATTATAGCGAGCATCATTGCTAAATTTTTTATGAGACCATGCGATTGAATATTTTTTTGCGAGTGCTTTTGCTGTTGTAGGAAGCAATTGAAGTATCCCTTGTGCACCTGCTTTTGATATGGCTGTTGGATTAAATTCGCTTTCTTGGCGTGCAATGGCATAGATAAGCGATTTTTCTTCTACAGAAATATGAGTAGAAGCTGGTATGGCACCTAGAGGATGAGAAAGTGCTCCGACATTTTTTCCTTGAAAAGCAGCTATTTTCCCGATTTTGAGGCTGGTATAATAGTCACCATTTTTTTCTGCCATAACAGCCAGAAGAGCTAATTCACCGGGACTTTCTATTTTTTTTCCAAGTTCTCTATAAAAAACTTTAGCAAAGTCAGCATAGCCGGCTTCTTCAATACGTTGAATTGCTTTGATCGCTTGTCGTGCACTAAAATGCTGTCGTTCAGCGGTTGTTGGTTTAGGAAAAGAAATATTAAGCTTTTTTTGGTTGAGTCGTGCAGCGGCTAATTGGCCATAATAAGTTGCACCAAAATGAGTTGCGCGATGAAAGTAATGCTGGGCATTTTTGTGTTCTCCTAGCGTTTCTGCTGCTCGCCCCATCCAGTAATATCCACGTGATGCAGAAAAAGGTGAAGAGGAGAGTTGAGGAATGCGTGAAAAATGCTGCATTGCCAATTTAGGGTTATGAAGAAACCGTAGTGCGTACCATCCTGCATGAAACTCAGCATCAACAGCTAATGCAGATGTCATGCCAGTGTGCATCGCAACAAGTTGATAAGCTATTTGGGGTTTGTTTAAATCGAGCATTTCTCGAGAAAGGGCGCGTTGCTCTTTCCACAATGAATGAGGGTTCATAAGATGGAGAGTATCTTTTGATGTTTTCATCATAAGTGTTGCGGCGGCATCATATTGCTCTGTTCGCCGAAGATGGCGCATTCGAGTAAACTGGAAGAGAGGCTCTTTTTTCCATGTTCTCTCTATAGCTTGTAATTTTTTTGTCGCTCTAGGATCATTTTTTTCAACGGCGACAAAAGCATCAAAAAGAGATTGAGCACGGGCTAATTTTGCAACGCGTGCCGCTGAATCAAAACGATGTGCATACAGCATAAACTGCATGCGTTTTAAATGGTCAATAGGTTTTAAAGCAGCGCTTGCATTGTTAAGAACAAACACTTCTTCTTTTGCATTAAGCGGTGTTTTATGCCACCATGGTGCAATAACATGTTGAGCATGGCTGACTTGTCCGGTTGCAATAAGTGCTTTAGCGAAGAGAGCCATGCCTTGTGCTGTGAGAGGGGGGTGATGAGAAAATTTTTGGATGATGGTGCGTGTGACATTGGTTTCGTTAAGAAAAGCACGTTCTGCATTGCGTTGCATCGTTTCTATACCGGGCCATCCTTGTAGTATGTTGATGGCATTATATATTTCAAAGCTTGGTATATTATCTTGGTTTGATAGCCCCAGCGCCCATGTCAAAATATGACGATCAAGGCTATGTTTTTCCATTGAATTACGAAGGTTTATTGTTTTTGCAATGTTGTTGTTTGCAAGAGCATCTAGCCCAGCTTTTAATTGCTTGAGTGTCGCTGTATTGTGTGATGTTGTGTGTCTTTGTTGAAGAGATTCTTGAACTTCTTGTTTAACAGTAAAGGGGATAGGACGTGTCGAAGGAATAGGTGTTTTTCCATGTAAAAGAGGTGTTTGTGCATAGGCACTTGAAAATAAGATTCTTATTGCCAGTATAAGTGCAGTAAAGGTTGATACGAAAAGAGAGGTGGAAAACACACGCATAGAGAAAAGACCTTGGGACCTTGCTTTTTGCAAAAACTTAAGGGTTTATAGAACACAAGCATGAAAAACCCGTTAATACAGACAGCTTATTTTAAAGCAACGTTCGAAATTTAATAAGGAGGGACATGTTTATCTTATGGAGGCTTTTTTTGAAATTCATCTTGCTTCAATGATAGAGCAAGATTATGCTCTATTTAAAGTTTATAAAGGCGATTATTAAAAAAAATAAAAGCGAACATTATAGGGAGTTTATCATGCTCAAGGGAGCTATAACTGCGCTTATCACACCGTTTGATCAGAAGGGTGCAATTGATGAGAAAGCGTTTTGTGATTTTGTTGAGTGGCAGATCACACAAGGGATTAACGGTGTAAGCCCTGTTGGGACAACAGGTGAATCAGCAACTTTGAGTCATGAAGAACATAAGCGAATTATAGCATTGTGTGTTGAGCAGGTCGCAAAGCGTGTTCCTGTTGTTGCTGGAGCAGGATCCAATAGCACAAGCGAGGCTGTAGAGCTTGCGCAGTATGCGCAAAAAGCTGGTGCAGATGCCATTTTGGTTGTAACCCCCTATTATAATAGACCCAATCAGTCTGGTTTATATAAACATTTTTCTTCCATTGCCAAAGCTGTTTCTCTTCCGATTATAATTTATAATATTCCGGGTCGTTCTGTTATCGATATGGCTGTGGAAACGATGAGAGATCTTTATCAAAATTTTAATAATATCATTGGTGTTAAAGATGCAACAAGCAGAATTGAGCGCGTGAGTGAACAAGGTGAAAAGTGTGGCAAAGATTTTGTGCAGCTTTCCGGTGATGATTGTACAGCATTAGGTTTTAATGCACATGGAGGTGTCGGGTGTATTTCAGTTTCCTCCAATGTTGCTCCAAAACTTTGCGCAGAGCTTCAAGCCGCTTGTTTTCGTGGTGATTATAAAACAGCACGAGAATTAAATGATCGCCTCATGCCTCTCAATCGTGCTGTGTTTATTGAACCTAGTCCGGCAGGTATTAAATATGCTGCTGCAAAATTGGGGTTTTGTGGTGAGACTGTGCGTTCTCCGATTGTTCCATTAACAGAGAGCACAAAGAAGATTATTGATGCAGCTCTTCGTCATGCTGGTCTTTTAAAAGCATAAAAAGATATTGACAAAGCCATGAATAAAAAAAAGAACGCGCCCGTACGGAAAATAATTGCTGACAATCGTAAAGCACGTTTTAATTTTGAAATCCTTAATAATCTTGAGGCAGGCCTTGTTCTTCAAGGAGCGGAAGTGAAATCTTTACGTTCTAATCATGCTAATATTGCTGAAAGCTATGCTAGTTTTGAAAATGGAGAATTATGGTTAGTAAACAGCTATATTCCTGAATATACGCAGGCTAATCGTTTTAATCATGAGCCGCGACGTTTGCGTAAGTTATTGCTTTCAAAACGTGAAATGGCACGCTTTTTTAATGCGACGTCCCGTGAAGGAATGACACTTGTTCCCCTTAAACTTTATTTTAATGAACGTGGACGCGTTAAGTTAGAGATTGCTTTAGCACGTGGGAAAAAACTTCATGATAAGCGTGAAACGGAAAAAAAACGAGATTGGGGACGTGAAAAAGCAAGACTTTTAAAAAGATATGGATGATCGATAGGGCTGTCCTTCATTTATAGTGCTTTTTAAAATAGTTTTAGCATTGATCTAAGTATGTTTTTGCTGCTTGAAAAATTTGATGAAACATGGCGTCTGTCAAGCGACCAGTATTCGTATTATAACGAGAACAGTGATAGCTTGAAAAAATGCGCAATCTTCCAACGTTATTGATTTTACCATGTTCAAAAGGGTGAGCTAAAACTTTTGCATTAAGAGCACGTATGGTTGAGTGGTGTGCAATGGTTCCTAAGGTAATAACGGCTTTAAGTTTGGGAAGGTTTGTTAAAAGAGGTGAAAAGAAAGAGCGGCACGTGTTAATTTCTGCACCGGTGGGTTTATTTTCTGGTGGAACACAACGAACAGAGTTAACGATTGCAACATCAATCAGTTCAAGGTTATCGTCTGCTCTTTCTTCAAAGGTTCCTTGGGCAAACCCGAATTTTTTCAAAGTAGAATAAAGTAAGTGCCCCGCATAATCACCCGTGAATGGACGTCCAGTTCGATTGGCGCCGCGTAATCCAGGAGCAAGGCCAACAATGAGAAGGCGCGTTGTGTCTGCACCTTTATAGGGAAAGAAAGGGCGTACTGGTGCGTTATGCCAACGTGGTTCTTTCACACGCCAGTCAGCGATAAATTGATGGAGTCTAGGGCATAAATTGCAATTTCGGGGTGGCTCTGGGCAAAGCGAAGTTAATGGGCTATTCATGGCGTTAGGCATCAATCGTTTTTATTCTTTTGAGTCTTTTATAGCGTATATGGCGGGTCATGTTTTGATAAACAACCTAAAATATCAATAAACTATTTTGGAAGAAAATTTAATATAAGCTTATAGCTGATTATGATGTAACGAAAGGCAATCTTTCAGTCATTTATTCGATGAATAAGAGTGTAATACAGAGTGATGTTTAGAGGAAAAATTCTGTCTTTCATAAATATATTATTATAAAAAGTGAGCATAAAGCTGTTGCTATTTGGAAAATTTTTAAAAAGAAGCTTTGATAAAGAACATGAATAGGATATACATTTTTTATAAAGTTTCCAAGAATTTTCTCAAATAAGTTTTTTAAGCAAAAAATATGAAAGCTTGTGTTGTTTTTCTTGTGTTTTATTTCGATTATTGTATATACTCCTCTATCCACTATTAATTTTTTTATTTGAGAAAGAAGCATAAATGGCCCGCGTAACAGTAGAAGATTGTATTGATAAAGTTGATAACCGCTTTGAATTGGTACTTTTAGCAGGTCATCGGGCGCGTCAGATTTCACAAGGGGCGCAGATTACAGTTGATCGGAATAATGATAAAAATCCAGTTGTTGCTTTGCGTGAAATAGCAGAAGAAACATTGTCGCCTGCTGATTTAAAAGAGGATCTTATTCATTCGCTGCAAAAGCATGTGGAAGTAGATGAGCCGGAAATGGCAAGTGAATTTATCACCCATTCAAGTGAAGCTGAAAGTGTTTTTAATACTTCATCGCAAGAAGAAGGGACTTCATTTGATCATATGTCAGAAGAAGAGCTTTTAGCAGGAATTGAAGGTTTGGTTGTTCCAGAAAAAAGTGACGATTATTAATTGCGCCGGATAATATGATAATATTACAGGGGTAAAGATGCCTTGTTATGTAAGGAGCAATTATTTTTCTTGTCTTTTATTGACAAGATGTGTTCAATAAGGATTAGAGGCGTGAAAAGATAAAGGATATGCTCGTATGATGCGTCAGTGTGAGCTTGTTGGGCGTGTTCAGCGTTACAAGTCTGACGTAGATGAGGCTCTTTTAAACAGAGCTTATGATTATGCAATGAGAAAGCATGCACATCAAAAGCGTGCGTCAGGTGATCTTTATTTTTCTCATCCTTTAGAAGTTGCTGCTATTTTAACAGATATGCGGTTGGACGAAGCAACGATTGCTGTTGCTCTTTTGCATGATACAATTGAAGATACAAGTGCTACACGAGCAGAAATTGATCAGCTTTTTGGTTCTGAAATTGGGAAGTTGGTTGAAGGGCTTACAAAGCTTAATAAGCTTGATCTTGTCTCCAAAAAAGCTGTACAGGCAGAAAATCTTCGTAAACTTCTTATTGCCATTTCTGATGATGTTCGTGTCCTTTTAGTTAAACTTGCAGACCGCCTTCATAATATGCGTACCCTTGGTGTTATGCGAGACGATAAACGTCGACGAATTGCTGAGGAGACAATGGATATTTATGCGCCACTTGCGGGCCGTATGGGTATGCAGGATATGCGCGAGGAACTAGAGGATCTCTCTTTCTTTTATTTAAATCCAGAAGGTTATCGTACGATTACCAATAGACTTTCTGAATTATTGAAGCACAACCGTGATTTGCTTTCCACAATTGAGAATGAATTGACAAAACTTTTTTTGGAAAATGGCATTAAAGCAGATGTTAAAAGCCGTCAGAAAAAATCCTATTCAGTTTTTCGCAAAATGGAAAGTAAAGCATTATCTTTTGAACAGCTATCGGATATTTTTGGATTTCGGGTGATTGTTGAATCCGTGAATGATTGTTATCGTGCTCTTGGTGTTATCCATACGACATGGCCGATGGTTCCTGGTCGTTTTAAAGATTATATCTCTATACCAAAGCAAAATGATTATCGTTCTATTCATACAACCATTGTGGGACCTTCGAGACAACGCGTTGAATTGCAAATTAGAACGGCTGTCATGAATGAAGTTGCTGAATATGGGGTTGCTGCCCATTCCATATATAAAGAGCAAGGTTCCAATTATTCGACTTCGAAATTGTCAAGCGAAACGAATGCCTATGCATGGTTGCGTCAAACGATACAATCTTTATCTGATGGTGATAATCCGGAAGAGTTTTTAGAACATACAAAGCTTGAGCTTTTTCAAGACCAAGTTTTTTGTTTTACGCCAAAAGGTCGATTAATTGCTTTTCCTAAAGGCGCAACACCTATTGATTTTGCGTATGCTGTTCATACAGATATCGGTGATTCTTGCGTGGGTGTAAAAATCAATGGTCGTATTATGCCTTTAATGACTAAATTAAAAAATGGTGACGAAGTTGATATTATCCGTTCACATGCTCAAATTCCGCCAGCTGCATGGGAATTTCTTGTTGTCACAGGGAAAGCACGTTCAGCTATTCGACGTGCAAGCCGAGCAGCGGTACGTAAGCAATATTCGGGTTTAGGATATCGTATTCTTGAGCGTTCTTTTGAATATATGGGAAAACAATTTTCAAAAGATGTTTTGAAGAAAGTTTTGCCACGTTTGGCACGTAAAGATGTAGAAGATGTATTGGCTGCTGTTGGGCGTGGAGAGCTATTTTCTGCTGATGTAATTAAAGCAGTTTATCCTGATTATCAAGAGCGTGTTGTACAAAAGTCATCTTTTAAGCCTGGAGAAGAAGGGTGGTTTAATATTGAAAATGCTCAAGGGATGATTTTTAAAGTTCCAGAAAATGAAAAGGATACAATGATTGAGAATCATCAATCTAAAGCATTACCTATTCGAGGAACCAGTGGAGATATTCCTGTACGTTTTTCACCAGAAGGAGCTGTTCCTGGAGATCGGATTGTTGGTATTATGCAACCAGGCGCGGGGATCGTTATTTATCCAATACAGTCTTCGGCTTTGATGGCGTATGACGATCAACCAGAACGATGGATTGATGTCCGCTGGGATATTGATGCCCAAATGAATGAACGGTTTCCTGCACGGATGAATATTTTGGCTGTAAATAATCCTGGTTCTTTAGCTGAAATTACGCAAATAATTTCTGCTAACGATGCCAATATCCAAAATTTATCTTTTATCCGTACAGCACCAGATTTTACAGAAATGATGATTGATTTAGAAGTTTGGGATTTAAAACATTTGAATCGTATTTTTTCTCAGTTAAAAAAAGCAGATTCAGTCAGTACAGTACGGCGGGTTCATGGATAACAAGAAAGATTTTGCAATGAATACACAAGATGTCATTGATATTTTTAAACAAGCAGATGCTATTCTAGAAGGGCATTTTATTTTAACATCGGGGCGCCATAGTGCAATTTATATGCAAAAGGCGAAGGTGTTTATGCATGCTGACTTGACGGAAAAGCTCTGTCGTGGATTAGCTGAAAAAATAAAAGAATCTATCACAGAACCAATTGATTATGTCGTTGGTCCCGCAATTGGCGGTCTTATCCCTTCCTATGAGACTTCACGTCACCTTGGTGTTCCTTCTCTTTGGGTAGAGCGTGTCAATGGCGTCTTTGAATTGCGTCGTTTTGAAATTCAGAAGGGCGTACGGGTTGTTATTGTCGAAGATATTGTAACAACGGGTCTTTCTATTCGTGAGACTATTGAGGCGTTGGCAGCAGCAGGAGCAGAGATTTTGGCAAGTGCGTGTATCCTTGATCGTTCTGGTGGCAAGGTTGATGTTGGCGTTCCATTAATTGCGCTTGCTGAATACGAGATAGCCTCTTATGCGAGTGATGCACTTCCGGCAGATCTTTCTGTTCTTCCAGCGATTAAGCCAGGCAGTCGAAATATTTAATTGTTTTTCTATTTTTTTTTATGCAAAAACTTAAAAAGATTAATTTGGATAATATAGATTATTTCATCATCAGATGTGTATTGAGAGTCATATGCTTTTTCGTCGTCGAGAACCAATAGATTTTGTAACGCGTATTCGACTTTGGTTATGGCCACGTCGTTCATTTTCTCGCTCATTTTCTTATATCTATAAACGTATTTTGCGGATATCAGCAACACCGCATGAAGTTGCGTTAGGGTTTGCTATAGGCATTTTTTTAGCCTGTTCCCCTGTCTTTGGGGTGCATATTATCTTGGCAATATTTTTTTCTTGGATTTTGCGTGCAAACTTTGCGGCTGCAATCATTGGGACGGTTTTTTCTAATCCACTCACGTTTTTATTGATTGTTATGGCTGATTATAAAGTAGGGTATTTTTGTTTATCGCTTTTTAGTGATGTCAATGAGATTTCTCTTTCTCAAATTCGTGCTCTATTTAATGGTTTGACAGTGTCAAATTTTTCTCTGCTTTTTAAAGGTGCGTGGGATTCAATTATGAGTCCTATGATTTTAGGTGGAACTCTTTTAGGTGTTGTTTTTGGTGGTTTATCTTATATAGGTGTTTACAGAGCAACGGTTCGTTTTAAACAAAAGCGATATCAAAAGATTATAAAAAAAAGGCGTTTAAAGAAGCGTTCATCGTAAGAAAGATCGGGGTATATCTGATGATTGTTGGTCTTGGAAATGATTTGGTTGATATACGACGGATTGAGAGAATGTTGGTTCGTTATGGCGAGCGCTTTATCCAACGTATTTTTACGGATATTGAAAGGAATAGATCCGAAAACCTCAAAAAAAGTTCTTCTTCTTATGCAAAAAGATTTGCTGCTAAAGAAGCGTGTGCTAAAGCCTTAGGGACGGGAATCGCTTGTGGTATCAATTGGAAAGACATGGGGGTGGTTAATCTACCATCTGGGAAACCAATCATGCAGTTAACAAATTGTGCGCAAGTGCAACTTCAGAAGTTATTACCTCCTCATCATGATGCGGTTATTCATCTCAGCATAACTGATGATTTTCCTTGGGCGCAGGCATTCGTTATTATTGAAGCACTTCCACGTGGATAGATGGCGTGAGAGATTGTGCTTTTATTATTTGAATATTATGATGGGAAAAGTTATATTTGTGATGAGAAGGCAGTTGGTGATGGTCCAAAAAGATAAAGTGCATAAAAAAGAAAAAAAAGGTGGGATTCTTGAATTAATTTCTGTTTTAGTACAGGCTTTGCTTTTAGCAGCGTTTATTCGGACACTTTTTTTCCAGCCTTTTAGTATTCCTTCCGGTTCAATGCGTCCTACTTTATTAGTGGGGGATTATCTCTTTGTTTCTAAGTATGCATATGGGTATTCTCGTTTTTCTATCCCCTTTTCTCCTCCGCTTTTTTCTGGACGTATTTGGGCATCTCAACCTCAACGGGGAGATGTGGTCGTTTTTCGTTTACCAAGTAATCCGAAGATCGATTATATAAAACGCGTTGTTGGGCTACCAGGTGATCGTATACAAGTTCGTCAAAGTGTCCTCTATGTGAATGATGAGGCTGTTTCGCGTCACTTTATGGGGGAGATTGATAATTCTGATATAACGGAAGTGAACTATCCTGTTGAGGTCTATCGTGAAACACTGCCTAATGGTGTTAGCTACGATACGCTTGATTTAGCTTTCATCCCAAAAGTTGATGATACAAAAGTCTTTGAAGTTCCTCAAGGACATTATTTTATGATGGGTGATAACCGCGACAATTCAGATGATAGTCGTTTGGATGTAGGCTATGTTCCAGAAGAAAATCTTATTGGTCGCGCGAGCGTAATTTTCTTTTCTATCAGCAATGGTTCAAGTGCTTGGCAGCTTTGGCGCTGGCCATTTGATGTGCGTTGGAAACGTTTGTTTTCTTTCATAAATACGGTTCATGATTTGCCGCTTATCAAGCAAGGAAACAACGATGAGACGTCTCATGATTGATCAGCTTTCCAAGCTGACGGGGCATCGTTTTAAAGATGAAGAGAAATTAAAAAGAGCATTAACACACGCGAGTGTACAAGATTCGGAACAGGGGAATTATGAACGACTAGAGTTTTTAGGTGATCGGGTTCTAGGGCTTT
The DNA here is from genome assembly GCF_002777915.1 of Bartonella tribocorum. Classification (GTDB taxonomy): domain Bacteria; phylum Pseudomonadota; class Alphaproteobacteria; order Rhizobiales; family Rhizobiaceae; genus Bartonella; species Bartonella tribocorum_A. The sequence goes on from NZ_NJGE01000002.1 coordinate 116,025, forward strand.
TGATTGCAGAGATGCTGTATCAACTTTTTCCTCAGGCAAGTGAAGGTGAATTATCAGTCCGTTTAAATCATCTGGTCAATGCGCAGACATGTGCTGATATTGCACGCGAAATGAGGCTGCCTGATATGATCCAAGTTGGTTTTGAGATAAGAAATTTTGAAGGGCGTCGACTCATCAATATGCATGCAGATGTTGTGGAAGCTTTGATTGCTGTGATGTATCTTGATGGAGGATTGGAAAGCGTTCGTCCTTTTATTCAAAAATATTGGCAAAGTCGGGCAAAGAAAATGGATGCTGGTCGACGTGATGCCAAGACAGAGTTACAGGAATGGGCGCATATCCAAGGCAATGCACAACCACATTATCAGGTTATCAAACGTTCAGGTCCAGATCACGATCCTGTTTTTATGGTAGAGGTCAGTATTTCAGGTTTTGCTTCAGAAGTTGGGCAGGGGAGCTCTAAAAGATATGCCGAAAGAATGGCAGCTGAAAAAATTTTGCGACGAGAGGGTGTCTGGAAAACTGTGGGAAAAAATGATCATGAGTGACGTTATGAAAACGCGTTCTGGGTTTGTTGTGCTTATTGGAATGCCTAATGCCGGTAAATCGACATTGGTTAATCAATTGGTTGGAACAAAGGTTTCAATTGTAACGCATAAGGTACAAACAACACGAACTTTAATCCGCGGTATTGTCATTCATAATGATGTGCAGATTGTATTGATCGATACACCAGGTGTTTTTCGTCCCCATAAGCGTTTAGAACGTGCCATGGTCTCTGCTGCTTGGGGAGGGGCTAAGAGTGCTGATGTTTTACTTGTGTTAATTGACGCTCAAAGTGGTCTTTCGGATGAAGTTGAGATGATGTTAGATATTGTAAACACTATGAAACAAGAAAAAGTTCTTGTTCTAAATAAGGTTGATACAGTTGTTAAATCATCTCTTCTAGCGTTAACCACTAAAATCAATGAACGTGTAAAGTTTGCACAAACATTTATGATTTCTGCTTTAAACGGTTCTGGTTGTAAGGATTTACTTCATGCATTGAGTAACATGATGCAGGAGGGGCCATGGTATTATCCGGAAGATCAAATTTCCGATATGCCTATGCGTCATCTTGCTGCTGAAATCACGCGTGAAAAACTTTTTCTTCGTCTTCATGATGAACTGCCTTATTCCTCAACGGTTGAAACAGAAAGCTTTGAAGAGCGTTTAGATGGTTCCGTTAAAATTAATCAAGTTATTTATGTAGAGCGTGAGAGTCAGAAGAAAATTGTTTTAGGAGCAAAAGGCGATACAATTAAAACGATTGGTCAAGCAGCACGCAAGGAGCTTATGGAAATTATGGATCAAAAGGTTCATCTTTTTCTCTTCGTGAAAGTGCGCAATAATTGGGATACCGATCCAGAACGTTATCGCGAAATGGGATTAGATTTTTTAAAATAATTAAAATAAAATGAAGTGGAAAGAACAAGCTGTTATTCTTGGGGCACGCCAATATGGTGAAACAAGTGTTATTCTTGAGATTATGACGCGTGAACGTGGTCGTTATATGGGCGTGGTAAAAGGAGGATGTTCGCGTCGTATGGCAGCTCTTCTTCAGCCAGGAAATTTTGTAGAGGCTGAATGGAGTGCACGTTTAGAAGAACATTTAGGACTTTTTCGCCTTGAAGCGCTTGGTCTCCATGCAGCACGGTTAATTTGTCTACCAGAAGCACTGTATGCTTTGCAATTGATTGCTTTTCATTTACGGCTTCTTCCAGAGCGTGATCCGCACCCCGTTTTATATGATATTTTACATCTTTTTATGCAGAATTTTGATGAATCATTTATCAATGCAGAATTGCTGGTACGTTTTGAAATGCGGCTTCTTGAAGAACTGGGTTTTGGTCTTGATTTATCTTGTTGTGCTGCAACAGGTCGTCAGGAAAAGCTTTATTATGTATCGCCAAAATCTGGTCGGGCTGTCTGTGAAGAAGCAGGGGAACCTTGGAAAAAAAAACTTCTTATTCTTCCACAGTTTCTTGTGCAAAGAGAAACTCGTCCTGCGGATTTTAGAGATATAATAAATGGTTTTAACTTAACGGGATTTTTTCTTATGCGTCATGTCTGGGAGCCACGAGATATAAAACTGCCATCAGTGCGCATGAATTTGATACAGTTGTTTGAGCGTCGATTTGGTATACAGGCATTCATTTGTTGATCTGATAATAATTAAATAGAACGGGAAAATGAAAATTTTAAAGACAATTGTTGAAGTTCGTCACTATATTTCAGAAGAACGACGATTAGGTTTTTCGATGGGTTTTGTTCCAACGATGGGGGCCCTCCATGAGGGGCATCTTGCGTTAGTAAAACGTGCAAAAGCCATGTGTGATCGCGTATTGGTTTCTATTTTTGTCAATCCAAAGCAATTTGGACCTCATGAAGATTTTGCTCAATATCCAAGAGATTTGAGGAGCGACTGTGCTTTATTAAAAAAATCAGGTGTTGAATGTGTTTTTGCTCCTTCTGTCGATGAAATGTGGCCAACGGGAAATGATACAATTGTGCAAGTGGAAAAATTATCACGTATTTTGATGGGAAAATTACGTCCAGGGCACTTTTGTGGTGTAACGAGTGTTGTTGCTAAGCTTTTTAATATTGTTCAGCCCGATAAGGCTTTTTTTGGAGAAAAGGATTTTCAACAAATTTTAATTGTTCGGCGTATGGTTGAAGATTTAGCTTTTCCTGTTGAAATTGTTGGAGTTCCTATTTTACGTGAAGCAGATGGTGTTGCGCATTCTTCACGCAATAAACTTTTAACATTAGAAGATCGTAAAGCGGCTAAAATTATTCCTGAAAGTGGAAAAGCTGCTGAAAAGCTTTACCATGAAGGTGAACGGTCTGTTGATAAGTTATGTAAAATTGTTCGTGATACTTTACAAAAAGAAACGCGTGCAATCATTGAAGCAATAGATTTACGGGATATGGAAACTTTATGCGTGGTCAAAGGAAAATTGAATAAACCAGCAGTTTTACTCCTTACTGTCCGTTTTGGTGAGGTAAGGCTGATTGATCAATACATATTGCAAGAGAAGGGTGGAAAATGAGTGCACATACAATGGTAAAGCGTATAACATCTTCTCAAATACGCGCAAGAAAGGGGCAACAGCCGATTGTTTCTTTAACAGCTTATCAAGCTTATACTGCGCGGATTGCTGATCCCTATTGCGATATCCTTTTGGTTGGTGATAGCGTTGGTATGGTGGTGTATGGGTTCGAGACAACACTTCCTGTTAATTTAGATATGATGATTTTGCACGGGCAGGCTGTCGTACGTGGATCTCAAAAAGCTCTTGTCGTTATCGATATGCCTTTTGGCTCTTATGAGGAAAGTAAAGAGCAGGCTTTTTTAAATGCATCACGTATTCTGGCACAAACGGGATGTGGGGCTGTTAAGCTTGAAGGTGGTGTTTATATAGCCGAAACAATAGATTTTTTGTGTAAACGGGGCATTCCAGTGATGGGACATATTGGTCTTACTCCCCAAGCAGTGAATCGTTTTGGGGGCTTCAAAACACAAGGACGCAAAGAAAGTGATTGGCAAAGAATTGAAGAGGACGCAGCAGCGATTGAAAATGCCGGTGCTTTTGCTATTGTTTTAGAAGCAATTGTCGAGCCTTTAGCGGTGAAACTTACCAAAAAGCTTTCTATCCCAACCATCGGTATTGGTGCATCTAATCAATGCGATGGACAAATCTTGGTGATGGAAGATATGTTAGGCTATGGTTCCCATGTACCAAAATTTGTACGCCGTTATGGCAATCTTGAACAAGCCATGGAAACCGCAATCAAAAACTATGCAGAAGATGTTACATCTCGTGCTTTTCCAGCGGAAAAGGAAGTTTATAAACTGACATAGATTTTAGTTTAAGGTGAAACGCTCGACAAGAGAACATTTGTCTATTTTTATAATGAATGTGCATTATTTCGTGTATTTTTGTATGCAATTTTAGCTATGGCTTTTTCCATTACTTTAATGGAAGCAATCGTCTCAGTAAAGTAGAACGCACGCCATTGAGGTACTAATTTATGTGCTTTTAAAAAAGAAATATTTAGAACCTAATTTTACTCTCGAGGCTGTGCTCGTGAATGGTATAATAGTGAAGTTTTTAGGAAGAATTTATAAAGCACGATAATCTTTACGTTTCATAAAAAAGCAAGCGGGAATCATCACACACCTTGCCAATTCCCAATATGCGATAAGCGCTTGGCACTCGAAATGGTTCAGAAGCGGCATTTTTAATCCTCTTGTACAGTTTTTATCCACATAAGTCATCTCCCGCGTATGATATGCAAGCAAATGATTTTGATTGATTTAGTATAAGATGGTCTGAAATGAGTGAATCCTAGGGATATTCGGGGCTCTCATTCATCATGAAAAACAATGAATTATTATACATCAGTGTGATGAGTCTGTAATGACAAGAAATCAACAATGTGAAGAGTCTATAGTTTTGGGGCATCTAAGTCATTGAAGCGAATTAAAAATGCGTTTTCAATTTGTTGTGTAGAGTAGGGGTGTAAATGAAGATCATCGGGTGAAATATTATTGGGAGAGCCAAAATAGCGAAGGGCTTCTTCTGTATTAAATCCAGCAAGCATGATCGCTTCATGATATGCAGCAATACGGTCGGCTTGTTTGATTTTTTTTAAAAGTTTTTGAGAAAGATCAACAGGAAGAGAAAAGCGCATGTGGATCGCATCTTGGATACACTTTTCAATACGTTCATATTGTTTTCCTATGATAGCTTTAAAGGGTGAAATCATATCGCCAATGACATATTCTGGTGCATCATGAAGAAGAGCACAGAGACATTCATACTTTAGCGACTGTGGAAAAAGTTTTTGAAATATTTGTTCAACCAAAAGTGAATGTTGTGCAACCGAATAGGCATGCTCTCCTCGTGTTTGACCATTCCAACGTGCTACGCGAGCAAGCCCGTGGGCAATATCTTCAATTTCAATATCAAAAGGAGAAGGATTGAGAAGATCAAGTCTGCGTCCAGAGAGCATTCTTTGCCAAGCGCGTGCTTCTCCATTTTTTAATAATTCAGCTTTAGCCATGCGTGTTTTCTACAGTATTTTCAGGAAAGGTAAAATTCATATTTTCAGCAATATGTATGGTGACAGGAATGTTTTTTACGGTAAAGGGAATATTATGATCCATAGCATCTTTGACATGGTCAATACGCATTAAAGCAAGAGCTTCATTTGCAACACATGTTCCCAAGTGGCCAAGTATTTTTGTTTCTGCTTCAATGCTCGATTGAGGGGGGAGATCAGATTGGCTTTTTATAATTAAAATACGGCGGCGTGCTGCGCGGCGGTGGTGCATTCGTGAAACAATTTCTTGTCCAATATAACACCCTTTGTTGAATGCAAGTCCATTGATTTGATCGTAATTAATATCATGAGGAAAGACTTTGCCAACTTCATAGTCTTGACCGCTTTCTGCAATTGCATAACGAATACGCAATTGATTCCATGGATCATAATCTTCTGAAGCTAAAAAAGGAATTTTACCGTAGATTCGTATTATTTTTTTTTGTTCTGGGAAGCGTTTATCAACAAAACTTGAATCAAAGTTTAAAGTATCTGATTCATTTTTCCAAGAAACTGTAACAAGATCTTGTAATGGTTGAGTAATTTCTACTTTTTTACGCAGTTTATAGAGCAATAGACGTTTGTAGAGTGTATCGGCCAAAGACATCTCAATATCAATAAAATAACCATCTTCTCTTTTACCGATAAGAAAATCAGCAAGGACCTTTCCTTGTGGCGATAAGAGGGCTCCAGGAAAAATTTCTTGGAGACTGATTTTTTTGATATCTGTTGTGATCAGGGATTGCAAAAAATCTGTTGTTTCTTCGCCTGTAATTTGAATAATTCCGCGGTTTTTTAAGCAAATGGCATTTTGTTTTTCAATCATGGTTCTTGCCTTTCTGCTCAAAGTTACATAATCGATAAGTGAGCAATATGTAAGGAGCCTGCCTATGTTTAAAACATTTGATACAATTTTTAAAGGTGCAACACTTGTAAATCATGATGGAAGAAGCAAGCGTGATATTGGTGTTACAAATGGCCGCATTGCTGAAATTGGCGACCTTACATGTGCTTCGGCTGGTGAGGTGATTGATTGTACGGGGCTTCATATTTTGCCGGGAATTATTGATAGTCAAGTGCATTTTCGTGAGCCCGGCAATGAATATAAAGAGGATTTGGAAAGTGGTTCATATTCTGCTGTGTTAGGAGGGGTTACAGCAGTGTTTGAGATGCCTAATACCAATCCATTGACAATATCAGAAGAAACATTAAGCGATAAGGTTAAGCGCGGATTTCATCGAATGCATTGTGACTTTGCATTTTGGGTTGGAGGAACGCGTGAAAATGCTCATGAATTGTCTGAATTAGAAAGACTTCCTGGTGCCGCTGGAATTAAAGTCTTTATGGGGTCTTCTACCGGTGATCTTTTGGTCGATGATGATGAAAGTGTACGCCTTATTTTGAAAAATACACGCCGTCGTGCGGCTTTTCATTCTGAAGATGAGGAAAGGCTTAAAGAGCGTAAAATATTGCGTATTGAGGGGAATGCATCCTCACATCCAGTTTGGCGTGATGAGATTGCCGCTTTAAAGTGTACGCAGCGTTTGGTAAAAATTGCTCATGAGACGAAAGCACGCATTCATGTGTTACATCTTTCGACAGAAGAAGAAATTGATTTTCTAAAAAAACATAAAGATGTTGCAACAATTGAAGTGACACACCATCATTTGACTCTTACTGCTGATGATTATAAGCAGTTTGGTACATTAATCCAGATGAATCCACCTATTCGTGAACCGCGCCATCGTGAAGCTCTTTGGTACGGTGTTCAACAAGGGATTATTGATGTTTTAGGCTCAGATCATGCGCCTCATACTTTGGAAGAAAAGCTTCAATCTTATCCCTCTTCACCTTCAGGAATGACAGGAGTACAGACAACGGCAGCAATTATGTTAACCCATGTGAATGCAGGAAAAATATCCCTTGAGCGTTTTGTTGATCTCACTTCCCATGGCCCTAGTCGTATTTTTGGTATAAGCTGTAAAGGACGTCTTGCTGTCGGATATGATGCTGATTTGACCATTGTTGATCTTAAGCGAGAAGAAGTTATTACGAATAGCTTAATTGGTTCGCGGGCCGGTTGGACACCTTATGATGGTCAAAAAGTTAAAGGTTGGCCTGTCGGGACTATTATTCGTGGTATGCGTGTTATGTGGGAAGGTGAAATTGTCACACCTTCACAAGGTGAGCCTGTTAAATTTATAGAAACTTTGGCGTAAACAGCATAAGCTTTATCTTATTATATCACAAAAACACCATCCTTTATAGAGCGATGATGTGATATAGGGTATATCGAGCTTCCTCGACACATAGATATTTTTTTAAGTGCGTGATAAAGGTTCTTAGGATTTTGAATAGAGTCTCAAAGTACATCACATGAGTGAGAAGATAAGTGGGACGCACGAACACTTGGGCTATTTACAAATCAGATTGGATTAAGAATCTTCATCCTTTAAGGAGGACGGCAGCCAAAGAATGATTTTCTACAGAGAAAAGGCCGCACAAGAATAAAAGCATAGCGAGGGATTATTTTTCAAAAAATTCTTTATTTTTCAAAAGAAATTTATTGATCTCTTCACTTGTGAAGGGGCATCATTTATATTGCTTAAATCGAAGGAGATGCTTTTTATACAAATTAGTTGTTATAATGCATGAGAAGGCTTTCAGATAAAGCTCTTCCTTCCTCAGAGTATCTTTGATTGGCTTCAATGGCTGCTTGTGTACAATGATGATAATTTTCTGAGAAAGCACGATACGCTTCATTAAATGCTTCATAAAAATAAGCGCGTCTTTGTGGAATGGGGTGTTCTGCTTCAATCAGTGCGTTCATGTAATCATACCATTGGTTTGTTGGAGGTTCACAGAGATTTTGGAGAGAATGCAGTGATCCCAAAATTTCTGCGAGGCGAAGTAATTTTTTCTCATAGGGTGGAGGTTGTTGCGCGAAGGTTGGGATTGAAATGACAAGAAATATTAAAAGAATGATTTTTTTCAATTCATTACGCATTATTTTTATTGCTTTCTTTGAATAAAACTCTGTACAGATAAAATAATTGTGTCATGAAAACGATTTTTAAAAATAGGGTTAATTGCGACATTATTCTCAATGACTGGTTATAAAATATAGGGCGTAAGAGACAGTAAGAAACCCATTGTGGAATATTGAAAATATTGACGAAGCTTTGTGTGGTTAAAATTTTAAGATTTGCTTCCTGTGATCTATTTTTGTATAAATATTCTATTCCCTATGAAATTTTGTCTAAAGTTGTTTTCTTTAAGGAGAGAAAAGCTCTCTATCTATAGAATGCTGTTGTCTAATCAAATAAAAGAGATTGTTTTTATGATAAATGATGGGTACAGCTTCACTGACAATAGGGGAAGAAGAATTGACGATAAGGTAAAAATTTTAGTCTAAATCGCCTAATGTGATCATTTGAGATAAGAGACATCTAAAGGAGCAGTGCGTCATATCATTTACGGAGTATAATGATGAGTAAATTGCGATTTTATAATACGCTGACACGTAAAAAAGAAAATTTTATACCAATAGATCCAACAAAAGTACGTCTTTATGTTTGTGGCCCAACAGTTTATGATTATGCGCATATAGGAAATGCACGCCCTGTCATTGTTTTTGATATTTTATTTCGTTTATTACGTCATGTTTATGGCAATAATCATGTTCTATACGCGCGTAATATTACAGATGTTGATGATAAAATTAATGCACGCGCTACGTGTGAGTATCCAAACTTGTCACTGAATGACGCTATTCGTCAATTGACAGAACGCACATATTCTCAGTTTCAACAAGATACAATAGCGCTCGGTTGTTTATTGCCAACCAGCCAGCCGCGCGCAACGGAGCATTTAGAGGAGATGCGCGCGCTCATCGAAAGACTACTAGAAAAGGGGCACGCTTATAAAGCGGAAAACCATATATTATTTTCTATAAGTAGCATAAAAAATCCTCCCCATTATGGGGCATTTGCAAATCGTTCTTTAGATGAAATGAGGGCAGGGGCGCGTATCGATGTTGCCGCTTATAAAAGGGAGGAAATGGATTTTGTTTTATGGAAGCCTTCTGCGGAAGGAGAGCCAGGTTGGGAATCTCCAGGCGGAATTCCTGTTTTAGGTCGTCCAGGTTGGCATATTGAATGTTCTGCCATGTCAATGGCAAAGTTATTAGCGCCCTATGGTGGTGGTTTAACTTGTAATGATCCGATCGCGAATATTTTTGATATCCATGGTGGTGGACTTGATTTAATTTTTCCTCACCATGAAAATGAGATTGCACAAAGTTGTTCAGCTTTTGGGACAGAGCGAATGGCGAATTTTTGGATGCATAACGGTTTTTTACAAGTTGAAGGTAAAAAGATGTCGAAAAGCTTTGGCAATTTCATAACCATTCGTTCTGTTTTAGAGAATAATTTTTCGGAATTTAATGGTGTGTTAACCGATGAGATGAAGCAAAATTGGGCGGGTTTGTCTGCACGTTTTTCGATGCTCCAAACGCATTATCGTGAACCATTAAATTGGACAGAGCAGCGTTTAATACAATCGAGCAGTGAGCTGTATCGTTGGTATGAGTTGCTTCGCAGTAAAAAGAGTATGATGGAAAAAAACGAAGCGATTGATAATACTCTAATAGACGCCCTCAGTGATGATCTTAATACGCCAAAAGCATTAACGATTTTACGAAAATTCTATAAAGCAAGGGATGCTTTGGCTCTTGCTAATGGGATGAATGTATTAGGGCTATTACGACAAGAATGGATTAAAGAAATAGACTGCCCATTATTTATAAAAAAAACGTCTCTTGATTCAAAATTTATTGATCAGCGCATTGCCGAAAGACTGCGGCTTATCCATAATAAAGAGTGGGAAGCTGCGGATACAATTCGTTGTGAGCTTGCAGCCGAGGGGATTCTCTTAAAAGATAGTAAGGATCCACAAAGTGGTAAGCGTATAACTGTGTGGGAAATAAAAAGATTCTAATTTTCCTATTCCGGCAGTTCTCATAAATTAGAGGGAGAATATAATGGAATTTTTATATCATTACGGATATATTGCGCTTAAGCTGGCTGTAGGTCTTGTTGCTTTTCTCTTTATTTTAAGAACGACGGGTCGAGGGAGTCTGAGTCAGATGACACCCGTTGATTTGGTCAGCAATTTTGTCATGGGAGGTATTATTGGAGGAGTCATTTATAATCAGAATATTAGCTGTATTCAATTATTGCTTGTTTTACTGATTTGGCAAGCCTTGATCGCCTCCTTTAATTTTTGGGCACGCTATTCAGTTTTTTTTCGCCGTCTTATTGCAGGGCGGAATGTCACATTGGTTTTCGATGGGGACTTTCAAATGGATAAGATTAAGAATTTAGGGATCAATGTTAATGATCTCATTGCGATGTTACGTCTTAAAGGGTGTCACTTACATGAAGCTGCTTTTGTGCATTTGGAAACCAATGGTGATTGCACTGTTATTAAAAAGGAAGAGGGGAAGAAGTCGATAATTGTCGTAGAAAATGGTGAAGTTATTGATGATGGTCTTAAAGAGATTGGTAAAACAAAAAAGTGGCTTCAGGCAGAATTGAAAAAAAAGCATGTAAAAGTTGAAAATTTATTTGCAGCAGAGTGGTATGAGAATACAGATCAAAATAATAAACTGTATAGCGGATTATTTCTTGTTCCTTTTTCAAAAACAGTCTAACTTCAAACAATGAGTAGGTATCGCTTATCGGAAGCATAAAAGACTTATAAACAACCACAGGGGGGTGTCTTGCCTGTTTGTGTGGATGATAGAAAAGTAAGAGCTTTATGAAACGCAATGAAATGACAAAAACTGTATCATCAGATACAGGGAAAACTCTGCACACACTTTACAATTTATGGCCTTACATGTGGCCGGTCGATCGGCGTGATCTAAAAATACGTGTACTATGGGCAATATTTTATCTAGTTTTGGCTAAGCTTGTTCTTATATCTGTACCGTATTTCTTTAAATATTCTACGAATATGCTTGATTCAAACTTTCAGCTTCCTGAATGGTTTCCATCCAGTTGGATTATTCCCGTCATGCTTGTTTTGGCATACAATGTTGCACGTATGATGCAGGCTGGATTAAATCAATTACGCGACTCCCTTTTTGCGACTGTTGGTCAATACGCTGTGCGTCAATTAGCTTATAAAGCCTTTATACATATTCATGAGCTATCTTTGCGATTCCATTTAGAACGCCGGACTGGTGGGCTTTCTCGTGTGATTGAGCGTGGTACAAAAGGAATCGAAGCAATCGTAAGATTTTCGATTCTCAATACCGTACCGACAGTTTTAGAATTTATATTAACCGCTCTTGTATTTTACATCAACTACGGACTGTATTATTTTCTCATTGTCGTTATAACGGTTTTATTATATACCTTTTTTACTATTAAGGCGAGTGATTGGCGTATTCGTATTCGGCAGCAAATGAATACAGCAGATACTGAGGCGAATACGCGCGCTGTTGATTCTCTTTTGAATTTTGAGACGGTCAAATATTTTGGCAATGAAACTCTAGAGGCTGATCGTTTCGATGCTTCCATGGCAGGTTATGAAAAAGCCGCAACAAAGATTTGGACATCATTAAGCTGGCTTAATTTTGGTCAGGCTCTTATCTTTGGTATTGGCATGACAATCATGATGCTGATGTCAGCTTATGAAGTTTTTTATAAGACACAAACTTTAGGAGATTTTGTTTTTATTAATGCTCTTTTAATGCAACTTTCCATTCCACTGAATTTTATTGGTTCAATTTATCGTGATGTTCGACAAGGTTTAACGGATATTGAAGCGATGTTCGATCTTTTAGATGTTCAGCAGGAGATCGTTGATAAATCGAATGCTAAACCGTTAGAGATAAGCCATGGGACCATTCGCTTTCATCAGGTAAAGTTTTCTTATGATTCGACGCGTCAGATCCTCAGAGATATTGATTTTGAAGTCCCTGGAGGAAAAACAGTCGCTATTGTCGGTCCATCGGGTGCAGGTAAATCAACCATCTCTCGATTACTTTTTCGCTTTTATGATGTTGATGCAGGGTCTATCACAATTGACGGGCAGGATATTCGTGACATAACACAAAAAAGTTTGCGTGAAGTGATCGGCATGGTCCCACAAGACACGGTGTTATTTAATGATACAATTGCCTATAATATTCGCTATGGGCGACCAAGTGCGACCGATGAAGAGATGCGTAAAGCGGCTGAAATGGCACAAATATCAAAATTTATTGAGATGTTACCGGAAGGTTTTCAGTCTATGGTAGGAGAGCGTGGTCTCAAATTGTCAGGGGGCGAAAAACAACGTGTGGCTATTGCACGGACACTCTTAAAATCCCCCCCACTTCTTATTCTAGATGAAGCAACAGCAGCTCTTGACACGACGACAGAACAGGAGATTCAACAAGCATTGGATATTGTAAGCCGTGGACGAACAACGTTGATTATTGCGCATCGTCTGTCCACGGTTATCAATGCTGATGAAATTTTGGTTCTTAAAAGTGGTCGTATTATTGAAAATGGGACGCATACAGAGCTCTTACGAAAGAAAGGTCTCTATGCTTCAATGTGGAATAAGCAGCTTGAAGCATCGCAAGCTGAAGAAAAATTACGTAAAATGCGTCAAGAAGATGAGGTGGCTATTGTTAATCGAAAAAAATAAGGAGGGTAAAATGTAATCTATATCTTTATATGGAGTGATTGATTAAATACATAAAAAGAGACAAGGGGAACAAAAAGATTTATTGCTTGTTTAAGTTTACGATGAATAGGAAATTATATGAGTATTCTACAATCTGTCCATAATAGCTTTGTGCCGATTCATAAAGAAGGTTACCCTTTTATTGTAGCATTTTTTGTTATTTCGCTCATTCTTGGCTGGATATGGAGTCCGTTGTTTTGGTGTGGTCTTATTCTTACAGTCTGGTGTATCTACTTTTTCCGTGATCCAGATCGTGTGATCCCTTTGAATTCAAATTGGGTGATGTCGCCTGCAGATGGGCGTATTTCATTTGTGGAATCTTGTGTGCCACCTGAAGAATTAGGTTTAGGGAAGGATGAAATGATCCGTATATCCATTTTTATGGATGTTTTTTCATGCCATATTAACCGTATTCCTATCAGTGGTACAGTAGAGTCTATCCTTTATCATCCAGGTCGGTTTACCAATGCAGAATTTGATAAGGCTAGCCAGTTTAATGAGCGTAATGGAGTGGTCATTGATAGCAAGCATGGAAAAATTGGTATCGTACAAATAGCGGGGATGTTTGCCCGTCGGATTGTTTGTTGGTCAAAAGAAAATGATGCTGTTATCACGGGAGAGCGATTTGGATTGATTCGTTTTGGTTCTCGCCTTGATATTTATATACCAACTGAAATGAAATTACGTGTTGCAGTTGGACAAACAGCCATTGCTGGAGAGACAGTTTTGGGTTCTTTTGATGATAAGAGTGCTATAACGGACTTCAGATACGATTAGGGTCACCCAATGAAAAATTTTTCGCCATTTTCTTCATTCAATCCTGAGGGACAGCATGATGATGTTGCAAATCGGCGACGTTCACCAACATCAATGCGGTATGTTATTCCCAATATCATTACTATTTTAGCCATTTGCGCAGGGATGAGCAGCATTCGTTTAGCTTTTGAAAATCGCTATGAGGCTGCTATTTTAATGGTGCTTTTGGCCGCAGTTTTAGATGGTGCTGATGGTCGTATTGCGCGTTTAATAGATGGAAGTTCATCTTTTGGAGCACAGATGGATTCTCTTGCTGATATTGTAAATTTTGGTGTTACTCCTGCACTTATTGTTTATTCCTTTATTTTAAATCAAGCATACCACATTGGTTGGGTTGCAGCTCTTGTTTATTGTGTTGCCTGTTGTTTACGATTAGCGCGTTTTAATGTGATGTTGGATAACACCGATATACCTCAATGGCAGAAAAGTTATTTTGTTGGTGTTCCTGCACCTGCAGGAGCGTTACTCCTTTTATTGCCTATGTATCTAGGCGCCCTTGGTTTGGTTCCCAATAGGGGATGGGCATTGTTTTTTAGTCTTTATACTGTAATTATTTCTTTTCTTTTGATTAGCCGTTTGCCAGTGTGGAACGCAAAGTCAATTGATCATAATTTGAGGCGTGATATCGTTATACCGTGCATGTTGGTTATTGTCATTTATGTTGGTTTTCTTGCGACTTATACATGGGAAACTTTATTGCTTACGGCTGTTGGCTATATAATTTTTCTCCCCTGCAGTTTTATCGCTTATAGTAAACGCGCTGCTTTAGAAGAGAAAAAGTCTGATGCTAAAGCTCTCCAAGAATCATAAAGTGCTTCATTCTTCTGTTGAGAAGCACTGGAAAGAGGGTGATTCAACTATTGACGTCTCAGATGATGATCAATGAGGATTATGATAATCTACAAACCGATTTTTACGGACATCAAAGAGTTTTCCAGTTTCCTTTAAATCAGGAGAGAGCAAATGGATTATTTTTTTTGCAACCTCTTGTGCTGAGGGGAGCATTTGTGGATCTTCACCAGGCATAGCTTCAGCACGCATGGCTGTGCGTGTGGCTCCAGGGTTGACACAATTAATCTTAATAGGGGTTTGTTTGAGTTCTTCTGCCCAACAGCGGGCAATCATTTCTAAAGCCGCTTTAGAGGCTGCGTAAGCCCCCCAAAAAGGGCGCGCAACATGCGCAACGCTTGACGATAACAGGATGGCTCGTCCGGCATCAGATTCACGTAATAAAGGCTCAACGGCTTTTATTAAGCGCCATTGGCTGATAAGATTTATTTGGAAGACATCTTCAAATACCGTGTTTTCTATATGGGCTATTGGTGAAAGTGTTCCAAGGATTCCTGCATTTGCAACGATAATATCAAGTTTTTTCCAGCGTTTGGCAATTGAGAGTGCAAGGGTATCAATGTTTTCCATATGATGCAAATCCAGTGGAACGAGGGTTGCATGAGCCCCTTTTTCTCGAATTCTATTGTCCAATTCAGTAAGTCCACTGACTGTTCGTGCAAGAGCAATAATATGAGCCCCGCGTGCAGCAAGTTCGAGCGCCAAAGAATAGCCAATCCCCCTTGATGCACCAGTAACAAGTGCAACGCGCCCATGGAGACTAAAGTCACATTTTGTCATCACTAATCTCTTGTTTTAAGAACAGATGATTGGTGAATTTTGGAAAGATTTTCTTGATCAACCAGATGCGTAGGATAATATCCAGTAAAATAGTGGTCAGTAAATTGTGGATCGGCGTTATTTCGTTTTTCTCCTGCTACAGCAAGATATAATCCATCCGTTGAAAGAAATTCTAAAGAGTCCGCTCCAATAAAATTGCACATAGATTTTAAATCTGGATATTGATTTGCTAAAAGGCTTTCAGCTTTAGGTGTGTCAATACCATAAAAGTCCGGATAAAAAATCATAGGGCTAGAAATGCGCATATGAACTTCTTTTGCTCCTGCATCGCGAAGCATTCGTACAATTTTAAGAGATGTTGTTCCCCGTACAATCGAGTCATCAACCAGAATAACACGTTTTCCTTCAATCGCAGGACGGTTTGCCGAGTGTTTTAACTTGACTCCAAAAGCGCGAATTTGTTGTGTTGGTTCGATAAAAGTGCGCCCAACATAGTGATTACGAATAATACCAAGTTCAAAAGGAATTCCAATTTCTTGCGCATAGCCAATTGCAGCAGGCGTTCCTCCATCAGGAACAGGAACCACAACATCACCCTCACAAGGGGCTTCCTGAGCTAAACGAATTCCCATATTTTTACGTGTTGTATAAACACTACGCCCTCCAACGATTGAGTCCGGACGGGCAAAATAAACATATTCAAACAAGCAAAGTTTTTCTGGTTTTGTATTTTCTGGTTTTATAATTTTTTTCGTAATTTCCCCATTTTTTTGTATTTCACAGATGATGATTTCTCCATTTTGAACATCACGGACATATTTCGCTCCTATAATATCAAGAGCACAAGTTTCAGAACAAAAGATAGGTTTACCATCAAGTTCCCCCATCACGAGAGGTCTAATTCCTATGGGGTCGCGTGCTGCAATAAGCTTTGTACGTGTGAGCGCTAACATAGCATACCCACCTTCTACTTGCCGAATCGCATCAACAAAACGATCAGAGGACGATTCATAACGTGAGCGGGCAATAAGATGAAGAAAAACTTCTGAATCTGATGTTGATTGACAGATGGCACCAGAAGCGATGAGTTCACGGCGCAATGTAAGGCCATTGGTAAGATTACCGTTATGCGCAATAGCAATGCCGCCAGCTTTCAATTCAGCAAAAAGGGGTTGAACATTGCGTAATGCCACTTCTCCCGTTGTGGAATAACGGGTATGTCCAATAGCGCGATTTCCTGGTAAACGTGCAAGTGTTGCAGGGTTTGTATAGTGATCCCCAACAAGACCTAAATGCTTTTCTTGGTGAAATATTTTATTATGGTAAGAAACAATCCCAGCTGCTTCTTGCCCACGATGCTGAAGTGCGTGGAGTCCAAGAGCTGTTAATGTTGCAGCGTCTTCATGCCCAAGAATACCAAAAACCCCACATTCTTCATGAAGGGTATCATCATCTAATGAAAATTCTTGGCAGGAAATATCGCTTTTTATCATCATATTCTTTCACTTGTGATATGGAGGAATCATTCATATCACATTTTACATTATTTAGTTCTCTTTCTGCATGAAAAGCTATTCCCTATTTTTTAAAAGTGTCTTTTCACGAGAGTGTTATTCATGCGTATTTTTATTGCTATCTTTAAACAAATTTTCTGCCTTTTCGAGAACAGATCCAAGATCTTTGGGGAGTATTTCCCAAACTTTTTGTCCTAGAGAATCTAAAATAGGCCTTGTTTTAGCATCTTTTAACCAGTTCGCTTGGTGCTCGGGTTTAATCAGGGCATTAATTAGCAACATACCGATGACCATAATCAGTAAACCCCGAAATGCTCCAAAAACAAAACCAATAGTGCGGTCGAGGATACCAATGCGACTATCAATAATAAAGTCGGAGATTTTCATTGTAATAATTGAAGTAATAATAAGAACAATAATAAAAATTGTGACCAATGTTGTGATCAATGCAATCATTTTATTAGAGAGATATTGTTCAAAGAAAGGTAAGACCGGTTTGAATAAAAACAGTGTCGTAACAGCTGCAATTGCCCAAGAAACCAACGATAATATTTCACGTGAAAACCCTCGAAGCATAGCAAGAAAAGCGGACAACAGGATGACTACTACGACAATTCCATCAAGGATTGTTATGATCATTTGTTTGTTCCTTATACCTAAATTTGTGTTCTTTTAAGTCAATCTACAAATATATTTTTTGTTATGCCATTTTTTTTTCTTATAGCAAGGATCTTTTGTATTTTATAGAGTTTTTTCTATATTATTCTACCTGTGATGCAGACCATTTTTTACTTGCAGTAAGTGTGGCAACGAGCTCGGGAAGGTCGGAAAAAGTTTTTTGTTGAAAATTGAGCGACTTCATCATTTCGGTTGTTGTTGTGGGATGAAATGCCCCTTGAAAGCCGAGTTTTTTTGCTTCATTGATGCGTTGGGCTGAATGTGCAACAGCGCGGGTAGCTCCTGAAAGACTGACTTCACCAAAATATACATAATCCGTTGGCAAAGGAATATTGGCAAGAGAGGATACCAAAGCGGCGGCTACAGCTAAATCAGCAGCGGGTTCTGATATGCGATATCCACCTGCTACATTGAGATAGACATCATGCTGCCCAAAACGAATGCCGCAATGGGCTTCTAAAACGGCCAAAATCATAGAAAGACGATTTCCATCCCATCCGACAACCGCACGTCGTGGTGTTCCAAGGGAAGAAGGAGCAACAAGCGCTTGAATTTCTACCAATATTGGGCGAGTTCCTTCCATACCGGCGAAAACAGCAGCGCCTGGAGCTTTTTCATTACGTTCTCCTAAGAACAATTCGGAGGGATTTATCACTTCGCGTAATCCTTTATCAGACATTTCAAAGACACCAATTTCATCTGTTGGCCCGAAGCGATTTTTTACAGTTCTAAGAATGCGATAATGATGCCCTCCCTCACCCTCAAAATAGAGAACACCATCAACCATATGTTCAACGACCCGAGGACCAGCAATTTGCCCATCTTTTGTAACATGACCAACAAGAACAACAGCAGCACCTGTTTTCTTGGCAAAGCGTATCATAGCTTGCGCGCCAATACGGACTTGTGTGACAGTGCCGGGTGCTGAATCTGCTGTATCTGACCATAGGGTTTGAATCGAATCGATAATCACCATATCAAGGTTTTTATGTTCGCTTAAGGTTGCAAGAATATCTTCAACATTGGTTTCAGCAGCAAGTTTTACCTCTGTATTATGAGCTCCAAGCCTTTGCGCGCGCAGACAAATTTGCGCAATAGCCTCTTCACCCGAGACATAGATAACATTGTGTCCTTTGCGTGATAAAGCAGCAGCTGTTTGTGTGAGCAATGTTGATTTTCCAATACCGGGATCACCCCCAACAAGAAGAGCTGATCCACGGACAAAGCCCCCACCGGTAACACGATCCAGTTCAGCAATACCAGAATGAATACGTGGAGCATCTTGGATATCTCCAGAAAGAGATGTAAGGGCAACAATGCGTCCTTTACGCGTATTCTGCTTAGGACCACTTCCTATGCCACCATTTATATTTTCTTCAACAAGAGAATTCCATTCTCCACAGGCGCTACATTTCCCTGCCCAACGAGAATGAACGGTTCCACAATTTTGACAGATAAATTGAACACGGTTCCGTACCATGATGATTTAACCAATTTGTTCTGGAAGATAATTGCTATCTGCCAGATCACTAAAGCGTGTGAAATCAGATTGAAAGGCAAGGGACACGATTCCTGTTGGTCCGTGACGTTGTTTTGCAACAATAACATCAGCTTTGCCCATAATTTTATCCATTTCATCTTGCCATTTTGCATGTTCAAGGCTACCAATCTTTGGTTCTTCATTTCTGAGATAATATTCTTCACGATAAATAAATAGAACGATGTCAGCATCTTGCTCAATAGAACCAAATCCACCTAAATCTGAAAGTTTTGGGCTTTTATCTGTTCTATTTTCTACTTGGCGCGAAAGCTGTGAAAGAGCAAGAATAGGGATATTCAACTCTTTGGCTAAGGCTTTTAATTCCGCAGTAATTTCTTGCATACGATATTCAGATGAATATTTTAAGTCACTTGTCATGAGTTGGATATAGTCGATAATTAAAATATCTAAACCATATTGTCGCTTGAGACGTCGTGCACGGGCAGCCAGTTGTGGAACTGATATCCCCCCAGTTTGATCAATATAAAGGGGTGCTTTTTTGAGTTGCTCCGTCACACGAATAATTTTTGAGAATTGTTCTTCTGAAATACGACCACGTCGAATATCAGAAGAAGAGACTTCTGTTTGTTCAGAAATAATACGTGTTGCAAGCTGCTCTGAGGACATTTCAAGTGAGAAGAATCCTACAACACCACCTTCATTTTCTTCGGTAGTACCATTATGATTATAAGCATTGGCAATATTAAAGGCAATGTTGGTCGCAAGCGAAGTCTTACCCATACTAGGGCGTCCTGCAAGGATAATTAAGTCAGATGGTTGTAATCCTCCCATTTTTTCATCAAGTGTTTGAATATGAGTCGCTATCCCTGATATTTGCGAAGAGCGCTTCTTCGCAGCACTTGCTATATCAATAACTTTTTTGATGGCATTCTCAAGACTGTCAAATCCACTATCGCAGTCTTCTTTTTTTTCTAACATAATTATATACTTTCCCTTTGTTTAGATATCAATTTTTATACAATTTTATATCAAGAATATTTTGCATGTTATAGAATTTTCTCTGTACTGTAATATTTAAAACACAGCTTGTTTTTTTATATGCGGTAATGAAGGTCGTTTTTTCAGACAGATTAAAAAGTATTGTTGTTAAAAGATTAGAGATTGTCCTGTGAAGCGAAAATTTTCTGATATTTTACATAATAGCTTGCCTTGCGCAACAGTAGCAATTTCTTTTGGATTTCATAACAAGAAAATGATTGTCTTGTGAGAAGGAGACTTTGTAAAAGAAGGAACAATACAGCAACATTTAAAGTAGCTATGAATTTTAGATATATGTGTCCTACTTGCAATACTAAAAGATGTATTATTAAGATTAATATTGTTCGAGAGTTTTTTAGATGTCAAATAATGACAGCTAATGACGGTTAAAATCATCGAAAAATAACTCTTTAATAAGAGATATCATTCACCACAAGCGCTACATTTCCCTGCCCAACGAGAATGAACGGTTCCGCAATTTTGACAGATAAATTGAAGACGGTTCCGTACCATGATGATTTAACCAATTTGTTCTGGAAGATAATTGCTATCTGCCAGATCACTAAAGCGTGTGAAATCAGACTGAAAGGCAAGGGATACGATTCCTGTCGGTCCGTGACGTTGTTTTGCAACAATAACATCAGCTTTTCCCATAATTTTATCCATTTCATCTTGCCATTTCTCATGTTCAAGAGTGCCTAATTTTGGTTCTTCATTTTTGAAATAATATTCTTCACGATAAACAAATAGAACGATGTCGGCATCTTGCTCGATAGAACCAGATTCACGTAAGTCAGAGAGTTGTGGACGTTTATCTGTTCTATTTTCAACTTGTCGCGAAAGCTGTGAAAGAGCGATAATAGGGATATTTAACTCTTTGGCTAAGGCTTTGAGCCCCGTCGTAATTTCTGTAATTTCTTGAACACGATTTTCAGATGAGCGCTTTGAGCTACTTGTCATGAGTTGGATATAATCGATAATTAAAACGTCCAAACCATGTTGTCGCTTGAGGCGTCGTGCACGGGCAGCCAGTTGCGTAATTGATATTCCCCCAGTTTGATCAATATAAAGGGGAGCCTTTTGGAGTTGGTTTACCGCACGGATGATTTTTGAAAATTGTTCATCTGAAATATGACCACGTCGAATATCAGAAGAAGAGACTTCTGTTTGTTCAGAAATAATACGCGTTGCAAGCTGCTCTGAGGACATTTCAAGTGAGAAGAATCCTACAATTCCCCCTTCATTTTCTTCGGTATTACCATTATGATTATAAGCATTGGCAATATTAAAGGCAATGTTCGTCGCAAGCGAAGTTTTACCCATACCAGGGCGCCCCGCAAGAATAATTAAGTCAGATGCTTGTAATCCTCCCATTTTTTCATCAAGTGTTTTAATATGGGTGGCTATCCCTGATAATTGTGAAGAACGTTGTTTCGCAGCACTTGCCATATCAAGTGCTTTTTTTATAGCCTCATTAAAATTTTCAAATCCGCCTCCATATTTCCCTTTTTCTGCGAGCTTAAATAACTGATTTTCAACAGTTTCAATTTGTTGTGCAGGCGTAAGCTCAACAGGAGCATCAAAGGCTGTATTGACAACTTCAGTTCCAAGATTAATCAAAGAACGACGGATAAAAAGATCGTAAATAACGCGTCCATAATCTTCAGCATTAATAATGGTGACTGCCTCTTTGGCTAGGCGAACAACATACTGGTATACAGTAATATCTCCAATTTTCTCTTCCATTTGGATATGAGGCTTAATCGTAACTGGATCTACAAGTTTTCCTGTTTTAATAAGGTGAGATAAAATATCATAGATCTTTTGATGCAACGGCTCAAAAAAATGTTCTGGCTTTAGAAAATCCGAAACGCGGTCGAGAGAATCATTGTTGATAAAGATGGCACCAAGTAATGCTTGTTCAGCTTCAATATTATGCGGAAGTTGCCGAAAAGAAGGGGAATCTTCTTTTTTCGAAGAACTGATATTAACAATGCTAGTTTCTTCCATAATATTTTCCCATAAAATTCCAAGTCTAGCTACTTTAGGCGATAAATTTAAAATCGTATATTAAAAGAATAGAGCTACAAAGCTTCATTTTAAGTTAAAATCATATCATTTTTAAAAATTCTCTTCTAATTATTCATTTATCATTCGCGTATTATTTATATAACATCTATTTCGTATGTTCTATTTTTATAATAGATGACTTTTAAAATGGAGGTTCCTAGACTCTGAATTGAAGTGTTTTGAAATTATGTGATTTTAAAATTCTAATACCAGTGTCAGTAGAATAACTTCTTTATAATTGAAATCATTGTAGATTACGTGAGGATATAATAAACCTACCCCTCATGCAAACTCTCCCCTTAAGGGTAGAATTTTAGATTATTTTTGCTTTTATGCTGGAGAAATAAGAGCATTTCCTCTTAGTGATATTATCATTTTGGGCACGCAATATCTCTAGATGATATATTTCTAATTCTTCATAAAAATTAGATTCTTTATGTATGACAGCCATAAAATACTCAATTTAAAAGCGTGAGTATTTTATGGCCAATATTTTAAATGGAATAAAAGATATAAAACAGAAAACAAAAGGAGCAATTAAGCTTCTTGATGAGGAGTGTTTATATCGTTGTCATTAATTTCTTCTATCAATAACTCTTCCTGATTTTCTTCTAATATTTCGTCTTGAATGTTATATATTTCTTCAGCAGAGGTAAGAGTTTCACCTTCTGCTTGGCGTTGTGCTTCACTGGTGGAACGTGCGACGTTAATAACCACAGAAATTTGAACTTCAGGATGGAGACTAAGAGTAATCGTATGAAGACCGATCATTTTTATTGGATGATTAAGCTCAATTTGATTTCGCCCAATAGAGAAGCCTTCATCTGTTATGATTTCAGCAATATCACGGGTTGACACAGATCCATAAAGTTGTCCTGTTTCACCAGCAGAACGAACAGCAATAAATGATTGACCATCAAGTTTGTCAGCAATTTTTTGTGCTTCGCTTTTGCGTTCAAGATTGCGTGCTTCAAGTTGTGCACGTTGGGTTTCAAAATGTTTTTTATTAGCTTCATTTGCGCGTAAAGCTTTACCTTGAGGTAAGAGAAAATTACGTGCATAACCATCTTTCACTGAGACAATATCACCCATCTGACCAAGACGAGGAATGCGCTCAAGTAGAATAATATCCATAGTTTTTCCTTTCGAACAAATAAATTTAGGGAAGTTTTTTGTGTGATTGAAAATTGTATTGAATAGCCGCCCAAATACCCATCAAAACCATCATGAGAGAAATAGGTGGTAAAAAAACGATAGTTAACATAGCAATATAAACAAGAAAAAGGATAATAACCCGACCGTTGACGCCTTTTGTGATATTGTGAAGATATGCGAGACCACTAATTGATATGATAACAGTATAGGCAGAGCTAAAGACACATGTCCCCAAATTAAGAGAATCACTCAATTCAGTCATTGACGCGATAGAAACAGCGATGAAAATAACAATTCCAGAAATTGGAAGGCGAAAAGTTGCACTCCAATCATCTCGAGGTCTTTTCAGCCACTTCATATATCGGGCTGTTATCACTGAAAAATAAAGATTACCAATGAGAAAAATCAAACTATAAATCGTCAGGGAAATAGCAGCTAAAGTTGCAGCATGCGCCATTAAAAACTCACGGACATTGAGTATATCATCTTCTTTTAATGACTGCAATTGTTGTAGAGTTTGTACTATATTTTCAATAATCTTTTTTGCAATGAGAGGGGTGCCTATCGCAGCTTTCACATAGAGTCCAATGAAAGTGACTATAAGAGCAATAAAGTTGGTTAAATGAAAAATAATGGATGATAATGGATACCATATCAGTGTGTTTTCTTTTTGCGCTGGGCGCGCAAGTCCAAGAAGCCAAGAGGCATAAACAGCAGGAAGAAAGGATAACAGCATAAGCCCAACAGCAATATAGATATCCGTAGCTATGGCAAGAATAACAGTTGCACTTATTAAGGCAGCGAAGCTGGCAAATGTTCCTTGATTAAATGCAACAATAAAAATTGGCAATGAAAGAAAGCAGCCAAGAAAAAGAGAAAAATAGGGAGCGATATTAGCAACACTAATGATTGCCATTCCTATCACAACAGCAAACAATCCCGCTAAAACACCGGTTAATATCTCATAAGTACGATTTTTTTTCATTTATTGCTGTCCTGCTTTCTGCAGTTAGAGGCATTTTAATTCCTCAACTTTGATATTTAAGTGCTTAATATAGGATACAGTAAGCTATTTCTCTAATTCTCTAAACCATATAAGAAAAGCAACTAGAGAGCTTCTCCAGTTGCTAGAATGTCTTGATCGTCTACTTTATAACGTATGGAAGTAAGCCTAAAAAGCGAGCGCGTTTGATAGCATTAGCTAATTCACGCTGCTTTTTCTGACTAACAGCTGTAATTCGTGAAGGAACAATTTTCCCACGTTCAGAAATATAACGCTGTAACAATTTTATATCTTTATAATCAATTTTAGGCGCATTAGCCCCTGAAAAAGGGCATGTTTTACGACGACGATGAAAAGGGCGACGTGCAGAGTTTTGATTCGTATCAGTCATTATTCGACCCCTTCTATAGCATTTTCACGTTGACGACGTGGGGAACGAGAACGCTCTTCATCCTGACCAAAGTGCGTATTGCGATCAAGGTGTGAAAGCATCGCAGATTTTTCTTTTTCATGTTTTTCTACACGAATGGTCATGTAGCGTAAAATATCTTCATTGATTCGCATTTGACGCTCCATTTCAGCAATTGCTGCAGCTGGTGCATCGATATTGATCAATACGTAATAAGCTTTACGGTTTTTACGAATCCGGTAAGCAAGAGGACGAAGTCCCCAATTTTCTACACGCCCAACCTTTCCACCGTGCGTTTCAATGACACCTTTGTAAAGGCTCAAAAGTTCATCAACTTGCTGCGGTGCAACGTCCTGTCGGGCAAGGAACATATGTTCATAAAGAGCCATTGTTTTGCCTTTCTTCAATTAAATCTTACCGGTTTTAGCGCAAAGCCTCTGCGACTTGTCTTTTTGGGAAATCCAAAGAAGAAAGGACGCGTTTACAATGTGAGACATCTCAGAGCGGAGACACGGGAGGCCGGAAACATTGTATTTCCTACTGGTATTTTGCAGCCCTCCGTTCAACCTCCAGCTAAAGTGCCGGCAACGAACATTTCACATCTACAGGTTATTTCTTAAAATAGCAAGTTTATACCCATAAAAAAATAGATTTATTAAATCTTGATATATTTTCAATATATTTCCCTCTTCTACAAAAAGATAGTACTGTAACATACAGATAAAGGAGAGAAAAATGGATTTTTTAAACCAGATTGATGTTACGCTCTTTAAGATGTTTGTCGGCAATCATCAGTCTTGGTCAATTTTAGTTTTGTTCAGTATTTTTTGTGCAAAGTTTTTAATTTACATTATTCCTCTTCATCTTTGTGCATTGTGGTTTTGTGGTGGAGAAAGGGAACGATGTGTCGTGCTAAGCATTTGCATGAGCATTTGTACGGCTCTTTTTATAGGTTATCTCATTTCTCTCATTTATTTTCATCAACGCCCATTTGTTGTAGGGTTGACAACACCACTGATTAAACATCGTCCAACAGCTTCTTTTCCTAGTAATCACGCCTTAACCATTGCATCTTATACAGCAAACTTTTATTTTTACCGATACAAAGGTCCTTTTAAATTGGCTGTGGTATTTTTATGCTTGATTTGTTGGTCTCGCATTTTTGTGGGGGTACATTATCCTTTTGATATTTTAGCAGGTATAGTTTTAGGAAGTCTGATAAGTTTGGGTGTTATTCAGTTTATGGCCCCCTATTTTCCTAAGTTTTTATATCAAATTCCGCCCTTAAAATATAATTTGAAAAGAGATATTCGTTCTAAATAAAGCACTTTGTCTTGACTTTTTGCGGATGAATAAGGTCAAAAGAAAATCATTTAATGGCACAATTAAGGAGTCGATTAATGGGTGCAGCTTTTATTTTTCCAGGGCAAGGGAGTCAACTTGTAGGAATGGGGAAGGCGCTTACAGAACAATTTGTTGCGGCGCGAATGGTTTTTGAGGAAGTTGATGATGCTTTGGGTGAGAAATTATCAGAGATCATTTTTGAAGGACCAGCAGATGTTTTAACGTTAACAACCAATGCACAACCAGCATTAATGGCTGTATCTATGGCTGTCATTCGTGTGATGGAACAATTAGGGCTTCGTATAGAAGAAAAGATCAAGTTTGTTGCCGGTCATTCTTTAGGCGAGTATTCGGCTCTTTGTGCTGCTGGTACATTGAGTCTTACAGATACGGCAAGGCTTTTGCGCATTCGTGGCAATGCTATGCAGGCTGCTGTTGCGGTTGGTGAAGGCTCTATGGCCGCACTTATCGGTTTGGAAGAGCACGTTGTGGAAGAAATTTGCGAAACTGTTTCTGAAGAAGGACTATGCCAGATTGCCAACGATAATGGTGGTGGGCAAATTGTTATTTCAGGTGTGGCAAAAGCCGTTGAGACAGCGCTAGAGATTGCATCAACAAAAGGTGCAAAACGTGCACTTCTTCTTCCGGTTTCTGCACCTTTTCATTCGTCTTTAATGCAGCCTGCTGCTGATGCCATGAAGAAAGCACTTTTGGCTGTTAACAAAACTGCCCCTATTGTTCCTTTGATTGCCAATGTTTCTGTTGCACCAGAAAGCGATCCTGAGCGTATTGCTGCTCTTCTTGTTCAACAAGTGACTGGGAGAGTGCGATGGCGTGAAACAATAGAATGGATTGGCACTAATGGGGTCAACACGCTTTTTGAAGTTGGTTCTGGAAAAGTATTAACAGGTTTAACACGCCGTATTAACAAGGATATAAGGGGGATAACAATTGGAACAGTTGATGAAATAGAATCAGCGCTAGAAATGCTTGGCGTTTAATCTATAAGGAGTTTAAAAAAAATGTTTAGATTAACAGGACGTAAGGCTCTTGTAACAGGGGCATCGGGAGGAATTGGTGAGGCAATTGCACGTTGTTTCCACGCACAAGGAGCCATTGTTGGTCTTCATGGAACACGTGAAGACAAGCTTAAAGAAGTGGCAGCAGAATTAGGGCGGAATGTTTTTGTGTTTCCCGCTAATCTTTCTGAACGTCAATCAATTAAACAATTGGCTGAAGTTGCAGAAAAAGAAATGGATGGTATTGATATTTTGGTCAATAATGCAGGAATCACCAAGGATGGTCTTTTTGTGCGGATGCAAGATAAAGACTGGGATGATGTTTTAGAAGTTAACCTAACAGCTGCTTCTCTTTTGGCGCGTGAATTAACACATTCTATGATGCGTCGTCGTTATGGAAGGATTATTAATATTACATCTGTTGTTGGTGTTGTTGGAAATCCTGGACAAACGAATTATTGTGCTGCAAAAGCGGGCTTGATAGGTTTTTCCAAAGCATTGGCACAAGAAATTGCTTCACGAAACATTACTGTTAATTGTATTGCTCCGGGATTTATTAAATCGGCAATGACAGATAAGCTTAATGAAAAGCAAAAAGAAGCCATTATGGCTGCGATTCCAATGAAGCGTATGGGGAGTGGGCAAGAAATAGCCGCTGCTGCTGTTTATCTAGCGAGCGATGAAGCGGCCTATATGACAGGTCAAACACTCCATATTAATGGTGGAATGGCAATGATTTAAGTATTTTCTTGTATTCCACATTGATTTATAAGATGTATTATTTTAGATAGTAACGATTGGAATGAAAAGATGCGCTATTTCTTTAACATGGTCGTTATCAATTGATGTCGGAATGTCAGATTGGTTCATTTTATAGGGAATATCCACAGGATGTTTTAAATCATTGCTAAAATCTTTTAAAGGAATGCATCTATTTACTTGATTAGATGAACCGATATAGTTAACCAAATTATAGGAAAATATAAATTCGAGGATTTCAACATGAGTGATACAGTAGAGCGCGTTAAGAAAATTATTGTGGAACATCTTGGGGTTAATGCTGATAAAGTCGTAGAAAATGCGAGCTTTATCGATGATCTAGGGGCTGATAGCCTTGATACGGTTGAGCTTGTTATGGCTTTTGAAGAAGAATTTGGTGTAGAAATTCCAGATGAAGCTGCCGAAACGATTTTCACAGTTGGTGATGCAGTCAAGTTCATTGATAAAGCTTCTGCATGATTATTAAAAGGCAAAGGCATTCATTGCTTTTGCCTGTATTTTTCGGAGCTCTTTTGAAAAGAGAGCTTTGAGAGCTGAAGTTTAGTTCAAGGTTGGAAATTATGAGACGTGTTGTTATTACTGGTTTAGGATTGGTATCTCCATTAGCTGGTAATATTGAATATAGTTGGGAGCGACTTCTTGAAGGAAGAAGTGGTGTTCGGCGTATTACTGAATTTGATGTATCTGATTTGCCATGCCAGATTGCGGCGCGTATCCCCTTAGGGGATGGAACAGAGGGGACCTATAATGCTGATTTGTATATGGAACCTAAAGAGCAGCGGAAGGTTGATGCATTTATTGTTTATGCAATGGCTGCTGCTAACCAAGCACTTTCTGATGCTGAATGGTTTCCTAAGAGTGATGAAGATCAGATTTGTACAGGGGTATTGATCGGTTCGGGGATTGGGGGAATTGAGGGCATTGTTGAAGCGGGTTATACACTCCGTGATAAAGGTCCGCGCCGTGTTTCTCCTTTTTTTATTCCAGGTCGTTTGATTAATCTTGCTTCTGGTTATGTGTCTATTCAATATGGCTTACGAGGACCTAATCATTCGGTTGTGACAGCTTGTTCGACGGGGGCCCATGCGATCGGTGATGCGGCACGTTTGATTATGTTCGGTGATGCAGATGTCATGGTGGCAGGGGGAACTGAATCTCCGATAAATCGGATATCTCTTGCGGGCTTTGCTGCTTGTAGAGCTCTTTCTACTTGCCGCAATGATGATCCTGAACGAGCTTCACGTCCTTATGATGCTGATCGTGATGGTTTTGTGATGGGGGAAGGAGCGGCAATTGTTGTTTTAGAAGAGCTGGAACATGCAAAAAAACGAGGAGCACGTATTTATGCTGAGGTTATCGGCTATGGTTTATCGGGTGATGCTTACCACATTACAGCGCCTTCAGAAAGTGGTGAAGGGGCACAGCGTAGTATGATGGCCGCTCTTAAGCGTGCACAAGTGAATGTGAGTGAACTTGATTATATTAACGCTCATGGTACATCAACGATGGCTGATTCCATAGAGCTAGCAGCTGTTGAACGTGTTCTGGGAAGTTATGCACCACAAGTTTCTATGTCATCAACGAAATCCTCTATCGGGCATTTACTTGGTGCAGCTGGTGCTGCTGAGGCTATTTTTTGTGTTTTAGCTATACGCGATAACATAGCGCCAGCGACACTTAATCTTGACAATCCATCGATTGAAACGAAAATCGATCTTGTCCCGCACAAACCACGTGAACGAAAGATTGATACGATACTTTCAAATTCTTTTGGATTTGGTGGGACAAATGCATCATTGGTGATGCGACGTTTTAGGGGATAATTAAGTATTTTTATTTAATTTCTACTTTTGAATTTTCACCTTTATTATAAGGTGAATAAGAAATTATAATATTGTCCTTAATCGCTATTGAGAGGTTATGTCCTATGTGGAAAATGGAACATCATTAAAGGACATAAATGATTCCTCTTCAAATCATTGAGCAGATCATTAGGCATGTTAACACATAAAAAACAAAAGAAGTCATCTATCGTCCGTAATCCGTTGGTTATTCTTGGTCATTTTTTTCTCATGCTGATTGTGATTATTCTCTTTGGCATAAGTATTCCTCTTTATGTTGGAAAAAGTATTTTCGAAGAAAAGGGAAAAATTGAGGAAGAACAAGTTGTCCTTATCAGTCCTGGCACAGGAATTCGTGAAATTGCTTCATTGCTAGAAAAACGTGGTTTCATTCGATCATCAGATATTTTTGTTTATGGGGTTGGTTATCACAAAAACACAAGCCACCTGAAGGCTGGTGAATATTTAATTCCAGCCTATGCTTCAATGCAAGATATTATGGATATTCTTGTGAAAGGAAAATCCATTGAATATACATTTACAGTACCGGAAGGTTTAACGGTTCAACAAGTTTTTGATCGATTAGCGACAAATGAAATCTTGATTGGAGAGCTTCCAAAAACTTTGCCGCCAGAAGGCTATTTGATGACGGATACTGTTCGCTTTATTCGGGGGACAACGCGCAAAGAAATTATAAACAGATTGTATGAGGGACAGAAAAAATTAATTCATGCGATATGGGCGGCGCGTTCACCTGATTTACCCATTAAATCAATTGATGAATTTGTCATATTGGCCTCAATTGTTGAAAAAGAAACAGGCGTTGCTGCAGAGAGACCAATGGTTGCTGCAGTATTTTATAACCGCCTTGCAAAGCGGATGCGTCTTCAATCGGATCCAACGGTAATTTATGGTCTTTTTGGAGGAAAAGGAAAGCCATCGGGTCGTGCAATTTACCGTTCAGATCTTGAGAAGGAAACACCCTATAATACTTATAAAATTAATGGTTTGCCTCCAACAGCTATTGCAAATCCAGGTCGCGATTCTTTGAAAGCGGTGGCACATCCACCAAGCAGTGATGCGCTTTATTTTGTTGCTGATGGTTCAGGAGGACATGTTTTCTCTCGAACCTTAGAAGAGCATAATATGAATGTTCGCAAATGGCGAGAATTAAAGGCAAGACATTAATTTATAATGATAGCGTATCTTTTGGCATCGTAAATGAGAGCTCCAAATATTAGTGAGATTTTTCTGCTTAAACTTTTGATGAGAATGATAAAAATGATTTTCTTGTATGTTACAAGTGGAATGAGCGTATAGATACAAAATATTTAAGAAAGAAATTAATATATTTCTGATAAATTATCTCAATAAAAGTGCAGAATAATATTGAGAATTGCTAAAAAAATTGATTAGGGAAAAGTTGAGATAATGTATCGTTCAAATTTTGAAGAAAAATTTATACAAAATAGAGTGGTATAATGACAGTCATTGAAAGTGAATTGAATACTCTAAAAAAAAATCAACGCCGCGGTTTTTTATTTATTCTCTCTTCACCTTCTGGTGCTGGTAAATCAACAATTTCGAGGTTACTTTTAAAAGATGGACAATTAGAGCTTTCTGTCAGTGTAACCACAAGGAGAAAGCGTTCCAGTGAAGTCGATGGACTCCACTATCACTTTATTTCAAAGGAAGAGTTTGACCATAAACGTGAGAGAGATGAATTTATTGAATGGGCAGAAGTACACGGGAATTATTATGGTACGTTACGTGAAACCGTTGAAAATACATTGAGTGCCGGTCGTGATATGTTATTTGATATTGATTATCAAGGCACCAAGCAAATGCAAAAAAAGATGCCAGGAGACATCGTATCTGTTTTTATTCTTCCACCCTCAATGAAAGAGCTTGTTTCGCGTTTACATCGTCGAGCAGAGGATAGTCAAGATATCATCAATTTACGATTGGAAAATGCACGAACGGAGCTAAAGCACTGGCATTCTTATGATTATATTGTGATTAATGAAGATTTAGATCAGTCTTTATCTCTTATTAGGTCAATTTATTTAGCTGAAACCGCAAAACGCGAGAGATGTGCTTTTCTTGAAACTTTTATTGATGAACTTATTTCTGAAAAGATTGATTAATATTTTTGTTGTTTTGAAAAATTTGTACTTTTTAGGTTATCAAATTCGCTAAAGTCACAAATTCAGAAATTGAAAGTGTTTCAGCACGGCGTGTTTCATCAATTCCTGCTTTTTTTAAAAGCATTTCATC
Organism: Bartonella tribocorum; assembly: GCF_002777915.1. Classification (GTDB taxonomy): domain Bacteria; phylum Pseudomonadota; class Alphaproteobacteria; order Rhizobiales; family Rhizobiaceae; genus Bartonella; species Bartonella tribocorum_A. The sequence goes on from NZ_NJGE01000002.1 coordinate 147,990, forward strand.
TCCAAGAGTTCTGAAATTTTGACGAAGCATTTTTCGTCTTTGTCCAAAAGCGGTTTTTGTAACAAAGCTTAGTTTTTGTGCGGAGCAGACAAGGGGTTGAGTTCGTGGAATGATATGAACAACAGAAGAAGTTACTTTAGGCGCTGGTATGAATGCTTGAGGAGGGACATCAAAAGCAATTTTAGCCATGGTCCGCCAGCCAGTTAAGACACTAAGACGTCCATAATGAGAAGATTGAGGTTTTGCTGTAATTCGCTTGGCAACTTCACGTTGAAACATCAATGTCATTGATTCATAAAAAGGAGGCCATGGTTCCACTAACAGCCAATTTAATAAGAGTTGCGTTCCAATGTTATAGGGAAGATTGGCAATAATGCGTGGTTTTTCTAGGCTTGTTTCAAAAAGTTTTGAAAAATCTTGTTTCAGTGCATCATTACAAATAACTTTTAATTTATTTGGATAGTGCTTTTCTATTTCTAAGAGGGCCGGTATGCAGCGCTCATCGCGCTCTATTGCTGTTACTATAGCACCTTTTGCTAGCAAGGCGCGCGTGAGCCCTCCAGGGCCTGGACCAATTTCAAGAACAGGTTTTCCTTCTATATTGCCTGCTTGATGCGCAATTTTAGATGTTAAATTCAGATCAAAAATAAAATTTTGCCCCAAAGATTTATGAGCTTGTAACCCATATGTATCAATGACCTCACGCAGAGGAGGGAGATTATCTATTGGCATGGTATCGAATTATTTTGTGCAAGTTGATTTGCAAGTTTAAGAGCAGCAATAAAGCTTTCCGGAGAAGCGATGCCTTTATCCGCAATGTTAAAAGCAGTTCCGTGATCTGGAGACGTACGAATGAAAGGTAGACCTAATGTGACATTAACGGTGGTATCAAAATCTAATGTTTTAACAGGGATGAGAGCTTGATCATGATACATGCAAAGAGCAACATCATATGTTTTTCTTGCGCATTCGTGGAACATTGTATCGGCAGGAAGCGGACCTGTAATATTAAGACCTTTCTTTTTAAGATATTCAATAGCAGGAGTGATAACTTCAATATCTTCTTTTCCCATTGCACCTTCTTCTCCAGCGTGAGGATTAAGACCAGCGACAGCCAGCCGAGGTGACATTATTTTAAATCGTGTTTTTAAATCGCATTCAATAATGAAGGCCGTTTGAATGATTAAATGACGGGTCAGCTGTAAAGGAACATCTTTGAATGGGATATGAACAGTCATTGGTACCGTTTTTAATCGAGGTCCTGCTAACATCATAACTGGATGATAACATTTATGAAAAGCTTTATGGGCCAAATCAGCTAAAAATTCTGTATGACCTGGAAATTTAAATCCAGCATCGTAAAGATTCTTTTTGGCAATAGGACAAGTAACCAATGCAGAAGCATATCCACTTTGAATCAATTGAACACCGCGCTCAATAGCCTCAATGATTCCAGCAGCATTGGTTGGAGAAGGAAAACCTAATTGATCACTTTGTTTGTTTTTTAACGGTATGAGAGGGAGAGCGTTTTGAAAGTTTTTGATAGGATTTGTGGTAGTTAAAACAGATTCCACTTCAACATCGATCTGTAAAAAACGAGCGCGCGAACGAATAACATCTGGATCAGCGATGAGCACAAAAGCTGGAACTTGACAGGCAACACGCAAATTCCACGCTTTTAGAGCTATTTCAGGACCAATTCCGGCTGGATCACCACCACTAACAACAAGAGCAGTCATTACTGAATACGAGCTACGCGTCGCAGCTCTTCTAAATATTTTTCACTCAATTCTTCAAGTTCTTTGGGACTTTTGTTTTTATTATCTTGAAGAGAAAAGATCAGCCGAGCGACATAATCATCAGAAACCCTTTTTATTTTGCAAACAGCAATTGCTTCGATACCATCAGACGTTTCTTGTAATTTTGTCATTTTCCCAGCAGGTGTCGCAAGAATAGCTTGCTCCCATGCGCTGGGAAGTTGAGGTTCCAGAAACTTTCCTAAGTGGCGGATCGTAACGTCTAAAATACCTCTTGCTTGATTGTGAGAATTTGCACATCCACGGAAATTTGCGCGGAAATTGCTTGCTTCTCTTTGACGTCTTTCAAAGATTTCTGAACGACGATGGGCAGGAATAACAAAAATAATGCGCTGTAATGTATATTCGTTGGTTGAAGGTTTAACACCACCATTTTTTAATATTCTGCGCACAGCCTCTTGTTCGCTAATCATACTCGTTTGAGCTTGATAACGTGCACTAACAAGACGTCCCCATCCTATTTGTCCACGGATATAATTTTTAAAATGTTGTACAGTAATATCATTTTGGATCAGAATCTGATTGAGCTGATCAAGTGTCATATTATTTTGCGTTGCAAAATTCTCAAAAGCTTTATCAACTTCATCCTTGCTTACCTCAATATTACGGCGTTTTATTTCAATATTTTTTAATTCTTCGTCGATAAGCTCTTTTTTAGCTTGTGCCACCAAATTGCCTTGCTTTTGTTGCAATCTGAGAAAAGCAACACGCCTTTGTATATCATAGTTTGTGATAGGATTGCCATTAACTGTAACAACAATAGCAGTCTGCGCAAAGGCCGAGGAAATCAAAAATTCATTTATGAGCAGGCTGCTTACGCTCAAAGACGTAATATAAAATAAAGCAAGAACACGCTTTTTCAATTTATTCATGTAAATAGGCTTTCGCATTGTTTATTAATTCCCATCAATAACTTAAACTATACACTTTTTTTCATAAAAACAATAATAAGTTAAATCACTTATACATTCTCTTTATAAATTTGAATCTATATTTTTTCCAATATCTGCGATTGTGCGTAATGAAAGAGAGAAATTAAAGTTTTGCAAGGGTGTTTTTCTCCCTGGATTCATTACCTGTTGATAACCGAATGTGAGCCCGAAACATTCATCTGCATAATTCAAGCTAATGCCTCGTTTTATAAATGTGTTGGACACGAGATCATAACCAGCGCTGCTATTAATGGACCAGTAGTCTGCCAGTTTTAAGCCCGTTTGAAAAGAAATTTCTTGGCGCTCTTTTGGATATTCGTAATTTGGTTGGCTTGCGATATAAGCATATTGTACAGAGGCCCAAAAAAATTTCCATTTTTGTGATGCTTCAATTTCACTACGGCGGATTTTTCCTGTTTTTTTGTCAAAGCGTCCACGCGTTTCTAAGGAAAATCCGTTTTTATGGGTTGCACCAAACATGGCAACATAGTCTGAACGTTTTGCCTCTAAGCTAGAATGAATACCGACATTAACAAGATCCTTTTCAGCAAAAGAATTTTTTCCTGCCAGATGAAAGGATTGTCCAATGAGACCATAAAGAGACCAATGGTCATTAAAGCTTCCAGAATATCTGAGACCTACATTAGCTCTTGTACCACCTTCTACCCGATCATAACCAGAAAATTTATCTCGTTGAAAGAGGGTGGTTGCATCAAAGACAAAGCTTTGTGCATCTTCATTAGGAAGTTGTCCGATATATTGTTCGTTATTGCGTATAAAAATTTGGGCGGTTGGTTCTATAATATGTGTAGAATGATTAGCTGTAATAAGGAAGGGATAGCGTACTTCCAACCCTGCTGTTGCCATACCACGAATTTTTGAGCCTCCAATTGCGGATAAGGCATCGTGTTCTACAGAAGTAGCATGATTTTTTTGTCCATTGATTGTAAGGATATCGGCCCGTAGAGAGAGAAGGGGGGTTAATATGAGACCATTGTGTGTATTAAAGCGCTTTTTCCACTGAAGCTCATTTGTTAAACGAAAACTATTTCCAGCCATACCAGAAAGTCTTACAGTGTTGAGAGGATTCTCGTTCCAGTCGGATGAATTGAAGTCGGCATGACGGCGGTAAATTGATTGTATATTGCTGTGAAAGGTAAGCTCTCCATTAAAAATAGGCTCATCTGGTGTAAAAGAATAATCGATGTGTGGTAGAACCCATGCTTGCTGAGAATGACGTTCATAATGAGGATCATTCAATATCGAATCTTGAATTTTAAAATGATAAAAACGCATGTCAAAATAGTTTTTTCCTGCAAGACCATTCAGATAGATTTGAGAAAGTTGTGTAGGATTGCTATAGTTTTCAAGTTTGTAGGCACGACTAAAATGCCGATCGGATTGTGCAAAAATATCCCATCCATACGTCCAGTGTGAATTAATACGAAAATCCCCTTTTGTTGCTAGCATATAACGGTTTTTAAGCTGTGCATCAATCGTATCATTGTCAAATCTATGCGGTTTCATTTGATATATATGAGCAAAGCGAATGTTATAATTGCCCATTTTAAAACGCTGACGCCACTCCCCTTCAGTTAAAAGCCCTTGTTGAGTGTAAACCGTAGAAGAAAGCGTAAAATCATAATGGGGGGCAAGATTCCAGAAATAAGAATTTTTTACTCCCATACCAAGATAATTAGTATAGAAAAAATGAGGCGTAAGCAGACCGCTTGCACGCCTGACAGTTGGATCATAGAGCTCAAAATTTGGAAATTTTATAATTGGTACACCAAAAACTTCAAAACTGCTATTTTCAAACCGAATTTTTTTAACGCTATTATTCCATATGATCTTTCTGGCTTTAATTTTCCATAAGACCTCTCTATCTGGTTTATAAGAGCAAGGTTCACAAGCTGTATAGGTTGCATTTTCAAAAATTGTTATCTGATTGTTTTTGCGTGTAGCATTTTGAGCGGCAAAGTGCACATTATTGGCTGTATCAATACGCAAGGCGTTTACAAAACCCTCGCCAAGATCTTTAGTCATATCAATTTGATTGGAATAAATTTTATTACCATCTTTTTGAGTAATTTCAACGTTTCCTTGTGCTATAAGTCGTCCTGTTTTTTGGTTGTAAATGATTTTTTGAGCGATAACTTTATTGCCATCATATTCAATTTGAACATTCCCTTGTGCAGAAACAGTGTTTTTATCACGGTTGTAGATGAGTTCGTCCGCAGAGAGCAAAAGAGGACGTTCTGGGTTTTGAATGCGACTTTGAGGAGGAGACATAAGGCTTTGAGCGTATGCGCAATAAGGCAACGCTCCCCCTAAGATAACTGCCATAACACTTCTAAAAGCGAGAGCACTTAATTTTGCTAAAATGATTTTCTTACCTGTTAACGCTTTCACTTAGCCATCCTCTTTATGAAGTAAAAAAGAGATTCCCAAGAATAATGCAATAACAACAGGTGTCCAAGCAGCAATAATTGGTGGAATATATCCAGCATTACCAAAAGCCTGAACAAGTACGGAAATAACATAAAGCATAAACCCAGCTATTACGCCACCAAGAATCAACGTTCTGGATTGCCCAAAACGCGTAAAATTTAAAGATACAGTTGCTGCAATGAGAGTCATTGCCACAAGTAATACCGGTAAGGCAATCAAAGATTGTAAATACATATCAAAATTATGAGCAGAATAGCCAAATGAACGTGCGATCATAATTTTTTGGGGCAATTGGTAAAATGGAATCGTTGCGGGGTTTACTAGACGTTCCGTTAAAAATTCAGGTTTTAGATTGGTTTTTATTTTCAACGCGATAAATTTTTCAGGGGGATGCCCTATTTTATAAATTGTTCCATTTGTTAATAGCCAAGCACCATTGGTCAAGGTTGCTTTCGGGGTGTTAATCCAATTTTTGACGGTTGCGTCGTCTTTGTATTGTACAAAGGTTGCATCGAGAAGAGAAAGTCCTTGGTCAGTGATAAATTTAGCACCAATGGTTGTTCTGCCTAAATCTGTACGCTGTGTTAACCAGTGGATACGCGTATTCTGAAGAGATGTTAGGACATTATTATTGCGCCATTCAGTCATCATTTTTTCTGCTTGAGAAAATCCCCATGCAGCAATTGGATTGATGAGAAGAATTGAAAATAATCCCAAAAGAAAAGCGCCCAAACAAGCAGGCATAAGAAATTGCCATGCAGAAACACCAATTGAGCGAGTTATGACAAGTTCAAGTTTTTTGTTAAGCGAGATAAGGGTTGCCATTGCAGAAAAGAGTGCAATAAAAGGGATAAGTTGTTGCATAATAAAAGGGATGCGTAAAACAGAGAGAAGAAATGCATCCTTTGCTGTATAATGGGGAAGGGAAGGGAGCCTCCCAGAATTTTCTGTAAAATCGATTAAAAGAGCAAGAACAAAAATGCTCCCCAAAAAATAACAAGTTATTTTAAGGTAACGTATAAAAAAATAGCGTCCAAGTGTCCACCCAATCATTATATTTTATCCAGAGAATCTTGAGGTTTTCGATGTTCAAATTTGTTCACTACTTTTTGAAAAATGATTTGAAGTATCTCATGAAGCTTTGCGGGGAGTCTAATTTTATGATTCGTTAAAAGCATAAAAAAGACAAATATACTTGTTCCTATGGGCGTAATATAAAGGAGAGGAACATATGCAAGATCGTTCTTTGCTTTTTCGGCGAAAAAATACCCTATCCAATAGACCAGAAAAGAAAGAGAAATTGCCAAAAAATTTGCAAAGTGGCGTGCTTGTCGATGGGAGCCTACATTTCCTGCCGCTGCTAATGCAATAAGTGAAAAAACGATTGGATAGAGCCATTGTGTTAGACGGCGGTGAAACTCAGCTTTATATTGGAGTGGTTTTCGTTGATAGTAGGAATCTTTTGGGTCAGGATTTTGTAAATAAGAAAGAGATCGATCTTTTGGGTAAAGAGTAGGAATTTTATCACTAGGAATAAATTCCCCTAAGCTAAAGGTATATGCGCTAAACTGAACGATTGAAATGCTATTATTTTCATGATTGACTCTTTCTATTTCACCGTTATTGAGGATTAAAAAACGACCATTTTGATTGCTTACAATGGAGGCTTTTGTTGCATAATAAAAAAGATCAGTTTTAGGGTCACGCTGGTCGGCAATGAAAAGACGTTCAAGTGTTCCGTTTGGATTCCGTTCACCAATTTCTATGTAAAGATTATTGGCAAGTTTTTGGAAGCTTCCTTCACTAATGAACAGATTAATAAGATCAAAATGAGCACTTGCGAGCATTTGTCGCATATTAAGACGCGCTTGAGGAACAACAAAATTAGCTATAGAAAAGGAAATACATGATGCAACAATAGCAAGAAAAAGAATAGGTTTCCAAACCGTACTCTTAGGAAACCCAGAAGCATTAATAACAGCAAGTTCAGAGTCTTGATTCATTGCTGAAAGGATGGTTGTAATTGCGATCACTAATGCAAATGGAATGACAATAAAAACAACAGAAGGAACCAATGAAAGTGAAAATTGCAAGACTGTGAAAAGTGTTTGTTTACTTGTTGTGAGAAAATTTATCCGTGCAAGAATTTGCACTGTCCAACTAACGCCCACTGCTGCAATCATAACAGAACTGAACAAGACAAAGACACGTTTCAGGATGTAGAACTCAATAATACGCATAAATTGGGGAACACCCTCAGTCTTTAATTTAATAGCAAATATCTTTACTGCTTTTGGTTAAAATGTAATAAAGTTTAAACAACACCCTTTCCGTGGATTGGATGCTTTTAGTAAATAAATGATATAAAATTGCTCGTTAAATTCCCTTTAATTTTTCCACACATTATATTTTATTTTCAACGATAGTCTACAAAGAATCTAGAAAATAACTGAAAAACTTTTTTATTAACGTTGAAAATAAAAAAATTTTATCTTTTAAAGAGTTTTTTGAAACCGCGGACAAAAAGATAATGCATCTTAATCGAAAAAGAGCTTTATATCTTGAACCGTTCCCTTTTATATGAGGGATATAGAGGTTTTTCTAAAAAAGATGTTAGCTTTTTATAAAGAATAATGAGGGCTTAAGAGGTTGGATATTCTATTCTATCATTTGACGCAGTCAACGTTGAAAGATATTTTGCCAACGCTTGTAGAGCGGGCATTGGATCGTTTTGGTAAGGTAACAATACAATGTGTGAGTAAAGAACAGCGCGATTCTATAGATATGCATTTATGGGTTTATGCTGATGAGTCATTTATTGGACATGGAACGGAGTGTGATCAATATTCAAATCTTCAGCCTGTCTTTCTGACTACAGGACAAGAAAATCCAAATGATTCAAAGATTCGTTTTCTCATAGAAGGGGCTGTTTGTTCGGATATTGATGCTTACCAACGACTTGTCGTGCTATTTGATGGTAGAAATGATGAGCAGTTGAATTATGCTCGGGCACAGTGGAAAAAATATAAAATGGAAAATCATAAATTAACCTATTGGCAACAGACTGAAGATCGTTGTTGGGAAAAACAAGTTTAATGCGCCTCGTGTCTTTTGTTATGGTTTTGATAGGATTAGTAGGAATCGTAAATCCAGCACTTTTTATTGCGGAAGGATCAGGGGGAGGGCGTTGGGTCTTTATTATTATTTTTTTCTTAGGCATGCTAAAGACATGGCCTATAATTAAAAAAATGAAACGGCATGATGATGATTATTGATCGAATTTTGCTTGTTTTATGGGCTGTGATGTTGGCTTTTTTTTGCGTTTCGTGGTTGGGGACAACGCATATCTTATCAGGGGTATTTTTTGTTGCTGATATGAGCAATATTGCCGATTTTTTATTTTTCTTTTTGAGTGTATTGTTTGCGGGAATATTGTGGTGGAGTATACCGCAACCTATGTCTTTTAAAATGAGACTGGCAGCACTTTTTCTGCCAGTCCTTATTTTATTCTTCGCTCTTATATCCTAATTGGATATCTCATCATCTGTAAACCCAACAAAGCAAATCAGTGAAATAAAAGAAGCAAAAAGCAAATAATAGCCGATATAAGACGTATCAAAATGTTGCACCAAATATTCTGCAATATAAGGTGCAAGAGAGGCTCCTACGATGCCAGATAAGTTGAAAGTAATAGAAGAACCCGTGTATCGAATGGCTGTTGGGTATGGTGAAGCCAAAACAGCACCAAGAGGACTGTATATCATGCCCATGATAGACAAACCAATGACGGACATTGCAAGGACTCCTATAACTCCAGAATTTAAGAAATAAGGAATTGCAAAAGAGTAGATACCGGTGATGATTGTAATCCAAATCATCAAAGTTCTTCGCCTAATACGATCAGCAAGTCTTCCTGTAATGATCGTAAAAATTCCACAAAAAATAGCACCGACAATTTCGACTTGAAGCGCTTGATAATATGACAGTTGCAAATGATTTGTTGAATAGCTTAACAAATATGCTGTAACCAAGTAAAACAAAACAAATGTTGCCATACCAGAAAATACCCCAAGAAATAAGATTCGTGGACATTTTAAAAAGACATCGATGATAGGAACTTTGACACGTTCTTTACTTTCAAGATCTTTTTTGAATTGAACAGTTTCATTGATTGAAAGACGAACCCATAATCCTATAATCATAAAAACAACTGAGGCAATAAAAGGGATGCGCCATCCCCAAGCGACAAGTGCATCATGATCAAGAAAATATAACAGACCTAAATAAACAGCAATGGATAGAAATAGACCGATTGGAACACCCAATTGGGGAAACATTGCATACCATCCCCGCTTTTCTGGAGGGGCATTTTCTGTTGCGAGCAAAACAGCTCCTCCCCATTCTCCTCCTAATCCCATTCCCTGTCCAATACGGCACAAGGTTAAGAGGAAGGGCGCAAACCATCCAGCGGTCTCATATGTGGGAAGAAAACCAATAATGACTGTTGAAAGACCCATTGTGAGAAGAGAGGCGATAAGTGTTGCTTTTCTTCCAATTTTATCTCCAAAATGTCCAAAGACAATCGAGCCAAAGGGCCGAGCAAAAAAGGCTGCTCCAAAAATCAGGAAAGATTGTAAAATAGCAATCTGATCATTTTGTGTTGGAAAAAACACATGAGGAAATATAAGAGCTGCGGCAGTGGCAAAGACATAGAAATCAAAGAATTCAATTGTTGGGCCAATAAGGCTTGCAAACAAAATTCGACGAGGGGAATTTCTGTTGCTTATGCCTTGCATTTCTAAGTTTATAGACATGAATAGAATGTCCCTTTCAGTATATGGCAAATCAAATATGAATTAACCAACTATAATTATAAAAATTTCATATCAGTGTCGAGTCGATATTATGAAGTTTCTTAATATATTAAAACAATGATAATGGACTGATGAACATCAATGATGTGTTTTTTAGATTATCAAAATTGAATAGAATAAAGAAGCTATTTTAAATGCTGTAAAAGGTGGAAATATTTGGCCATAAAGGCTGCTCTCGTTCATAGTGCTATTTCCTTTAAAGTTTTAAGGCCAATTTTTATCTATTGAGAGATCAATCTTATTCGTAGATCAGTGTTTAGTGTCTCAAAAATATTAAAAAATCTTTTTATGAATATAATTATAACACTTTTTAATTGCATACAATAAAAATTAAATCTTTTAGTTGTGCATATATTTAAAAACACATGATGTATATTTGATCTGTCAGAGTTTAATCATCGAATGTTTTATTAGCTTTAAAAAACATGAGGTTGAACCATTACAGAATGTTGTTTTGGTCTATGCACTTTTTTCTAAATGGGGAATTTAAATTTGGAATTATGGAGTGTGAAGAATGCAACGCAAATTGAAATTAAGTTTTTGTGCGTTAATGACCAGCAGTTTTTTTATCAAAATTGCGAGTGCAGATCGAGTATCGACACCAAAAGAAAAGCTATTAACACCAGTAGGTATCAATGAATATCTAAAAGAAACTCCAAAGTTGTTATCAAGAATGAGGGGATTAAAAGAAAAAAAAGAGGGGGCAAAAATGATAGTGCATGAAAAGACACTAGAAGGAAGGAAGTCTTCAGAAGAGGAAAGGAAGGAATCAGAAAATCTACTCTTTGAAGTTCTCACAAATTCAATAATAAGCGATGGTGCTGCTATTTATATTGCTAACCGTGGCTCTGAAGGTTCTGAAATAAATAGCTTTAGTTATGAAGGTGCTGCCTATTCCATCAATAATACGGTTCAAGAAGGTGGAAAACTCTACATTGATGCAGCAAGTGTGAGTAGGGATACGATCATTGAGCATGGTGGGATTGAGTTTATCCAAAAACTTAGCACTTCAGAATATGCCGTTGTTAAAAAAGGGGGTAAACAAATTGTTGAAAGTGGTGCAAATGCTGAAGGGACTAAAATCTATGGTGGTGAGCAGATTATTTTTGGTAAAGGGATGATCCTTGGAGAAGGTTTGTTGCTTGAAGATAAGGCAAGTAGTGCTTATGGCACTGAAATTCATGCTGCAGATGGAATGCTAGGAATACAAAGTATCTATAGTGGGGGGATTGCTGTTGACACAAGGGTTATGAAAGGAGGTGTCCAGAATATTGACGGTCAAGAGAATTTTCATAATGGCTTTTCAGAAGATGCTGATACAGCTGATACAGAAGAGGAAGATTTTACAATCAATGAGGGGGCTTCTGCACTCAATACCCAACTTTTTAAAAATGGGATTCAGAATATCTTTGCAGGAGGAAATGCGAGTGAAGTTACTTTATACGATAGAGCTACGCAGAAGATATATGATTCTGGATATACGGATGATCTAACAATTAATCATCAAGCAAGCTCATGGGCTTTTGCTGGTGCAATATTAGACAGAAATACAAATGTCTATGACTTTGGCAGCCTCTATCTTTATGCTGGAAATGATGAAGCAGTTACAGAAGTAGAAAATCTTAGTTTAAATGGAGAAGATACCAAACTATATATTATTGCTCCTGAAGATAACAGCAAAAAATCTCACGTTAATATCCATAATTTACAGGGAAACGGTAGAGTTGTTTTTACGTCTTTAGGGACAGGTAAACATTACTCAGAACTTAATATTGATAATCTTTCAGGTTCTTTACATTTCTATTTTAATGTCAACTTTGCCAAGCACTTTAGTGATTATCTTGTCATTAAAGAAAGTAGCTCTGGTTCTCACACAATAAGTGTGGCTGATTCTGGACGTGAAATTACAAATTCTTTTCACAAAAAGCATAAATTAATTTCTGATCACGCTGGGAGCGCTCATTTTACTCTGACAAATACTTTTGGTGAAAAAATCGAAACGATTGATGCCGGAACCTATAGGTATCGTTTGAAACATAGAAACGATAAAGGCACTGGTAAAATTTGGTATTTAGATGCGAATTATGCTGTTGATGAGGCAAATACCTCTTTATTTTCTGATTTTAGCTTGCAACCATCTGTTATGGCTCCATTATCGAATGATCTCACAGAATTCATAATTGGAAAGGGAATGATTGTTACGATTGCGGATCCTAGCTTTGAGAGTAGCAGAGAGAAGATTGATAGCAATGGAGAAACTTCAATTAGTAATACAGTTAAAGATGGTGGAAAGCTTTCCGTTTATAGCGGTGGTTTTAGCTTGTATACGACAATTCAAAGAGGCGGTACTGAGCTTATTAAAACACAAGGTCTTTCACAGGATAGTATAGTTCAGAGAGGCGGAAAACAAAAGGTTGAGGAGGGTGGAAAAGCTGAAGGGGCTAAAATTTATAGTGGAGAGCAGTTTGTTTCAGGAAAGTCTGATATTAAGGGTGCGGTGGTAAGAAGTAGAGCTTATGGCAGCATTATTTCTGGTGAAAATGGGGCACTAGGATATCAGAATGTGTATGATGATGGAGAGGTTTTTAATACAAAGATCATGGAAGGAGGGGTACAAAATCTTTATGTAGAACAGGAGCTAGACGATTATAGCAGTTTTGCATTTGATACGAAGGTGTTTTCTGGTGGACAACAACACGTTTTAGCAGGGGGAATCGCGATTAGCGTTTTTTTAGAAGGGACTGCTTTTCAGACAATAGATTTGGGGGGGTACGTAAAAGATTTAACAATCAAGGATCAAGCACAATCATGGTTACATTCTGGTGCAACATTAGAAGGAAGCACTATGATTCATGATTCTGGACGAATTTATCTTTATGCTGGTGCTGATCAATCTCGTACTGAAGTAGAAAAAATTGTTTTAAATGGCAAAGATACAAAATTGTACGCTATTGCTTCTAAGATGGATGGCGAAAGTTCTTTGATTGAAAATCTAAGTGGTAATGGCCGTGTTATTTTTGCTTCTACCATATTTAATCCGCATTACTCTAAACTAGAAGTTGGTAAGCTTTCAGGGAATTTACGTTTTAGGCTGAATACCAATTTTGGTGAGCAGCGCGGTGATTATCTCCTTATCGAAAAGGGGGAAGGGCATCACACAATAAGCGTGATTGATTCTGGTATTGAAATTGCCAATTCTTCTCTAGAAACACAAAATTTAGTCCTTGAACTTGATTTGATTCATGAAAAAAGCGGAAATGCTCATTTTGCTCTGACGGATTTTTCTGGTGAAGAGACCAGTACGATTGATGGTGGAGCATATATGTATGCGCTAAAGAAAAAAGATCAGAATGGAGGAAAGATTTGGTATTTGGCGCCGTTGGAAACAACTTCTACTCCTGTCCCCCCCTCACCTCATGCGGAGTCACCTATAGATAAGTTTCCTGAAAAAGAAGAAAATATGATATCTTCAAAAGATTTTAGTATCTCTGATGTCATTAATTTCAGTATTTGTGAGGGAGGAGGCATTTTACAAAACTTTTTGCTTGGTGACGACAGGGTCGTTTATATCTCTGATGATGGAGAGAAAGATTCTCTTAAAAAGTCTATTAACACTACCGTTTCGGAATCTGGAACACTTTATGTTGAGGCTGGTGGTTTTGGTAAAAATACAACAATTGAAAATGGCGGTTCAGAGATTATCGGGGAACAGGGGATTTCAGAGTCTACGATTATTTACGAGGGGGGAAAACAACAGGTAGAAGGAGGAGGAACAGCATTGCAGACTACAATTTACGGTGGTAACCAGCTGATTTTTGGGGATGGATATGTGAATGGTGGAATTGTTGGGAGCAGTGCTTATGATACAACAATTTATGGTCAAGGAGACATACTGGGACAGCAGAATGTATACGATGATGGAATGGCAGTGGGAACAAAAGTGATGAGTGGAGGAATGCAAACTCTTGCTAAATGGTTTCCTGATGATGATAACTTTGTAGAAAAAGCCGGTGGTCTAGCCGTAAATACAGAGGTCTTTTCAGAGGGTATGCAGCGTGTTTTAGCAGGAGGTGAAGCAAATACAGTTATTTTACATACTGGTGGTATTCAAGAAGTCTATGCGGGTGGAATTGTAAAGAATCTAACGATTAAAGAGAATGCCAATTCATGGGTTTCTGCTGGTGTGGTATTAGGAGGAGAAATAAAAGTTCAGGATTTTGGAAGACTCCATCTTGATGCTGGAGATGATGGTCAACAAACTATAGTAGAAAACATTGCATTAAATGGAGAAGAAGCGCAATTATACGCCATTGCTGGTGACTTTGGCGACAAAAGTACACATATTCAGCAGTTAAGCGGTGTAGGAAAAGTTATTTTTACCTCTTCTGAAGATGATTTATATTACTCTCAACTTTATATTGATAATCTAGCAGGGAGTCTACATTTTAACTTTAATGTTAGCCTTGCAGAAGGAAAAGGTGATTACCTCTTTATTGAGAATGGGAGTGGTTTTCACACAATAAGTGTTGTAGATTCTGGTATTGAAATTGTTGATCCTTCGTCAGCAGAACTTGATTTAATTTTGGATCAAAGTGGAGGCGCATCTTTTACTCTACAAAGTTTTTCTGGTGCAAAAATTCCAATTGTTGATGGTGGAACTTACACGTATGGTTTAAAACAGAGAACTGATGAAGATGGAAAAGTTTGGTATTTATCTGCAATCTCTATTGATAATTCTTCATTTCTTGATAGTTTGCCACGAAGTAGAAGCAGATCTGCGCGGCATTTAAACCAAAATCAACCGGTTTCTTCTTTTTCAACTCTTACAAATACAGAAGAGCACACGATTAAGTTGCCACGTCAAAGAGAAAAGCGCCCCAACTTAAGTCAAAAATCTTCAGTTTCTTCAATTGTTTCAACTCTGGAAAGTCAAGTGATTAAAGGAGCACCTCCAACAGGTTCTCGCCCTCTTTCTGATGAGAAACAACAGATTGCTGTTTCAGCCTCTTCTCAATCTTTATCGGATCAAATGACCTTGCGTCCAGTTCATAAAGAAGTTCATAAAGATCAACCTTCTCCACAGGTGGATGAGAATCTTTCAGTTTCTGACTTTTTAACCACGCCTTCTACAGATGCAGTTTTGTCTATGTCTGTCGCTCCAGCGATGGTGTTTCACAATGAGATGCAAACCGTGCGTGTTTCAACGAATGGATTAGGGATTGAAGGCAGTTATACGCAATGGGCTGTTGGAACTTCCTTTGAAGCCGGTTATCGACTTCAGACGTCGAAGAGCAGTTGGTTACAGCCTTATGGACAGTTTACATGGTTAAAAGTTGAGGATAAGGAAATTAAGTTATCGAATGACATGGTAGGTGAGCTGCGTCCCTTCACTTCATTACGCAGTGAGGTTGGTTTATCTTTAGGGTATGAATTTGGCTCTCGTATGGCTTTTTCATCTCTTGCATATATTACGGCAGCGTGGTTGCGAGAGCATAAAGATGACAATCAAACGTTGATTAATCACCAACATCCCTTTAGCACGGACTTATCAGGGAATGCGGGTAAATTAGGGATAGGTTTCAGCAGTTTAGTGAGTGAGAAGTTGAAGTTTTATGGTGAGGCGCATTATATTAAAGGGCGTAAAACAAAACAGTTTCTTCAGGGCATTATAGGGGTACGCTATAGTTTCTAATGATAGGGATATTTTTTGATTATCTTTAAAGGTATAATTGTTTTTAAAAATCTTTAATAAGGCGTGAATAACTCTTCAGAGCATACAGCTTCACTTTTCATGAAAGATTGTGTGCTCTTTATTTATATTATAGTTTATTATGTGTTACTTTTTTCTTTGATGAAAAAACTTTGAAGAAATGCAGGGATTCCCTTATATCTCCGATCAAAAATGCGTTGCAGAGATGGTAAAAAACAGTTTTTGAGTAAAGTGATGAGGCTACTCAGAAGAATTGTTACAATCTAAGGTTGAAAATATATTTTGTAGAGCTAGTTACGTTTGGTGTCTATGCAGACGTGAAGAGGGGGGAGGATATGGCTACAAAATATAAATGGAAACGAAATTTTTGGGCACTCATGTTGAGCAGCTGTTTTGTACAGGCTGCTGCTGCAAGTGAGAGGGGGGCACCGTTTTTTTGTCAATCTTCAAATTATGAAAATGCCCCAGTATTTCAGGATCAATACAATGAAGATATGAAAATGGGAAGATGCATCCTTGGAGCATCGAATGATGGCATTGTAAGAACACGCAATGAATTAGGCTTTTTAAAAAAGCCTAGCAATTTTACGCTTGTTAGGGATACTAGAGTATTCGCAAGTCAACAGGAGTTTGACAGCAGCCATCATAACAATGTTGGTTATAATGCACATGAACAAAATACTACGTTTCTTAAAAAGCCTGAACTTATCTCTATTAAAGATGGCGCACTGCTCGAAAATTATATCCTTGATAATAAAGGTACGGCTTACATTTCAAATGATGGTGAGATTGATAGACCAGGACGATCCATCAATAATACGGTAAGGAATGGTGCAGAGCTTTATGTGTATGCAGGAGGTCTCAGTGAGGATAGTAAAATTGAACATGGTGGAATTGAAAATGTTCAGGCTTTAAAGGGAAAACAAGGTTTTTCTAAAAATGCTGTCGTTAAAGAAGGTGGACAACAAAGTGTTGGAAATGGAGGAAAAGTAGAGGGAACTAAAATTTATGGTGGTGAGCAGCTTGTTTTCGGTGAAGGAGATGTTGGAGGAGAGGTTAAAGGGAGTATTGCTTCTCATACTGTCATTTATGGTCAAGATGAAATATTAGGCCAGCAAAAAGTATATGATGGGGGTAAAGTTTGGAATACGAAGGTCATGCGAGGGGGCGTGCAAGAGATTGGAAAAAAATCTCAAAGCACAAAAAATGATGGTTTTGCGTTTGACACAGAGGTTTTTGGTGGTGGTAAACAGCGTATTTTAAAAGGCGGTCAGGCTCTTGGAGTTACTTTAAATGAGAACGCTATTCAGGAAATAGATACTGATGGATTTGTAAAAAATCTAACAATGAATGATGAAACAAAATCATGGGTGCATGCTGGAGCGACATTAGAAGGCAAAACATTGGTAAATCATTCTGGGCAGCTTCATCTTTATGCTGGTAATGATCAACATCACACCAGAGTAGAGGATATTATTTTAAATGGAAAAGATACAAAATTATACGCACTCACGGATGAGTTTGATGGAAAAAGCTCTTTAATACAAAAATTAAGTGGTGAGGGAAGTGTTATTTTTGCATTTACGGGTTCTGATCCATATTATTCTCAGCTTCATATAAATAATCTTTCAGGAAATTTACATTTTGCGTTCAATACCACCATTGCTCATAACCGTGGTGATTATCTCTTCGTTGAAAAAGGGGATGGGAATCATACGATCAGTGTTGCTGATTCTGGCGTTGAAATCACGGAACCTTTTTCAAATAAGCGGGATTTAATTACGGATCAAAGTGGTGGAGCGCATTTTACATTGACAGATCTTAAGGGTGAAAACATTAAGGCCATTGATGGTGGAACTTATATGTATGGACTGAAAGAAAGAAAGGATGAAAATGGAAAAGTTTGGTTTTTATCTGCAAGCCGCCTCAGTGGACCAGAAAGCTCTGTTACAGATCCTACAAATCCGTTCAATCCTGGTGGAACAGCAACAACACCTTCTACGGATGCACTGTTAACGTTGGCCGTAGTTCCTGGAGTCATTTTTAACAATGAATTACAAATTGTACGGAATGGTAGAAAAATTTGGAACAGAAATAGGAAAGATATCGAGCTATGGACTTATGGGATTAAGAGCAGAGAGCGCATTGCAGCAGGCCATACACACTTTAAGCTTGGGCAAACAGGTTTAGTTCTTGGTGCTGATCAATTGAATGAATTAAGGCATGGAGAGTTATATATTGGTGGTTTTGGTAGTTATGATCAAGCACGTGTTTCTCATGCGCGGGGGGGGGATAGTGGTCTGAGCTCTTATAGTATTGGAACGTACGCAACCTATTTTGATCATCGTGGATGGTATATGGATGGTGTTTTGAAATATAATTATTATAGAGATAATTTGAAAGCCATATCAACGAATGGTTCAACGATTCAAAGTCGTTATAATCAGTGGGCGATAGGTGGATCATTTGAGATTGGTTGTTATTTTGAACCAGCGCAAAACACTTGGATGCAGCCTTATATCAAGCTAACAGGTTTACAGGTTGAAGGTAAAAAAATAAAACTTTCCAATGGAATGATCGGTGATCTAAGACCATTAATTTCATTTCGTAGTGAAGTTGGCTTGACGGCGGGACATGAATTCTTTGTGAATTCAGAAACTTCACTAACAGCTTATATAATGGCAGCTTGGTTGCGTGAGAATATCAATAATAATTATGTGACAATTAATAATCAGCATAAATTTATCACAGACTTATCGGGTAGTGCGGGTAAATTGGGAATTGGTTTAAACAGTGTGGTCAATGATAAACTAACACTTTATGCGGAAGCACATTACCTCAAAGGACATAAGATTAAAAATGCTCTTCAAGGTATTTTAGGGTTGCGCTATAATTTCTAAGTCTATCTTTAAACGGCTTATTAACTTTACAAACGTTATTGTTTTCCGAACTTAAAAAGACAATGCACCACTCTGTCTTCTCGAGAGTGTAGAGACTATCTCAAACAGTAGGGATGTCTTTATACTCTCTTTTAAAAGCATGAGCGTTTTTTCATCTATAACTTCAAATATTGCAAATTGTTCATTGAACTCAAGTGAATAATTTAAATTTTATTCAGTTTTTCCACCTTAAGTTAGAATTTTTAGTGCTTTATAAATTTACAACTTATAATTGTTTAAAATAAAAAAATACACTAAAAAATTGTATTTAGACATAAATAAAACACATTACGATACAATCTAAGACGCGTTACCTACGTAGCCGCGGGATATTTTTCTAAATAATTGAGAGTGGAGTGTGGATAATGAGGTATAAATACAAGTTAAGTTTTTCAGTATTGATGATCAGTAGTTGTCTTGTGCAAGTTGCAAGTGCAGTTGAGAGCAGTAAAGGGCTAACAAGATTAGAACATGTGGGAAATGGAGCAGAGGTACCAAAAGGTTCAGCACTGATTTCTCGTATTTTCAGCAGTAATGTTAAGATTGAAGATGGTGGTGTTGAGATTGTTGAAAATGGAGCAACTTCTATAGGTTCCACTATTAAAAAAGGGGCGATGCAAATAGTGACACGTGGAGGAACTGCAATAGATGCTAAAGTTACTGGGGGTAAGCAGTTTGTTCATGAAGAAAAAAACATTGATCTTAGAAGTGTGGTAAAAAAAACTAGTGCATATAGTGCCATAGTTTCTGGAGATGGTGGAGCAGTGGGACAGCAGAATGTGTATGATGGGGCAATGGTTTGGAATACGAAAGTAGGGAGGAACGGAGAACAAAATCTTTATACGGGAGAAAGAAAAGAGGGGGGAGGCGCAATGTATACAGATGTCTCAGAGAATGGTAGACAGCACGTTTTAGCGCATGGAGAGTCTTATGCTACTACTTTGAAGGGGCAGGCTATTCAAGTAGTATATCCTCAAGGGTTTGTGGATACTTTAACAATTACGGATTTTGCCAAATCGTGGTTCCATGTTGGTGTACAAAAAGTTGTTGGAGACGTAAGAGTCAATGATCACGGAGAACTTTATTTATTCGCTGGTGATAGGACCAATCATACTCATAAGACAAATATTCCTATAAGAGGAAGAGTTGACGAAACAATATTTGAGGTTGGTGAACGGAATATAGGAGAGAAACCTCAGATTGAAATTGAAGATTTAGGGGGACAGAATGGAACTGTTATTTTTACTTCTATTCCGTATGATCCACGTCATATTTCTCTTCATGTCGAGAGGCTTTCAGGGAATTTACATTTTCGATTCAATATTAGTGCTACGTGGGATGCGAGTGATTACTTGACGATTGGTGAGGGGGCAGGGAATCACAAAATAAGCGTTGCAGATTCTGGTCGTGAGATTACAGGTCCTCTCTCACAAAGGAATGGTTTTGTTACTGAGCTTTCGTTAGTTACCGATAGAAGCCACGATGAAGGCGCTAATTTTACTCTGGCAGATCACTCTGGTAAGGAAATTACAACTGTCGATGGCGGAACCTATCAGTATCATTTGGAGAAGAGAACTAGATGTGCTAGCTCTAGTGGCAGTTCCACAACTTGGTATTTAGCGAGAGTTTCTGGAGATACGGAACATTCAAATACTGAGACACAGTGTGCAAAAAAGAAAACGAAAGTTCCTGTTACACTATCTGATCAAGGCGCTTCTTCTAGAGGAAAAAATACCGGTTCTCGTAAATCTGTTCCAAAAACGAAACCCAAGCAACGCCCTCCACGTCATTTAAGAGAAGCACAAAATGTCTCTAGAGTTTCGGTATCTTCCTCTCAAGAAAAACAGACGCATGTGGTGTTCCCTCCAACAGGTTCTCGCCCTCTTTCTGATGAGAAACAACAGATTGCTGTTTCAGCCTCTTCTCAATCTTTATCGGATCAAATGACCTTGCGTCCAGTTCATAAAGAAGTTCATAAAGATCAACCTTCTCCACAGGTGGATGAGAATCTTTCAGTTTCTGACTTTTTAACCACGCCTTCTACAGATGCAGTTTTGTCTATGTCTGTCGCTCCAGCGATGGTGTTTCACAATGAGATGCAAACCGTGCGT
>NZ_NJGE01000003.1 GCF_002777915.1 Bartonella tribocorum
ACGAGAAACAACGAGAAACACGCCCTATCCGCCCCTCTTGCTCGGCTGCCAACATTTCCCTCTGATAGTAAGCACCTTGAACCGCTGTAAGATAAGCCCCTTCCCATATATGCTTATAAGTCTCGGGGCGGTTTCTCAAATCATCAAGCCGTGCTTCATTTAAGATCTTGGGAAACTTCGGATTGTCTAACCAATTGATCTCTACACGCTTAATGGCTTCATTGTCTGAAAAGCGAAACCGCCTTTCAACCGGTGCATTATCGCGCAACGGGTTCCATGTGACCCATAACTCTGCTCTCCACCCCTCTCCCTCTTCACGTAAAGTCGGTATAAGCGTCTGCCAAGCTGTCTCAGTAACGGGCTCTGCCTCATCAACCCAACAAAGCAAAATACGCCCCATCGATTTGATACTTGCAATATTGCGGTCCAGTCCAGAAAACTGAAACGCTATACGACCATCATTTGACTTAATTGAAGCCTCCCCTACCTTGTAATAGCTCTTTAAAAAGTCATGGGCTTCAATCGCGCGCTTAATCTCCTCCAATGAACTTTCTGCTAGCGAATTTTGAAACTGACGCGCACAAAGAATAGTCCCTGATATTCCTTGCATACCAAATTGATAGCCTTTTAAAGCAGCCATCAAGGCAAATGATCTTGTCTTCCCAGACCCTCGTCCACCCCAAGCCGCTCGTACCAAAGCATCTCCTGTAAAAATCGGTATAAGTTTTGGTACAATCTTAATCTGTCTTGTCGTCATTCATTGTTAAAGGAGCAATTTCTACACGCCCTATGATCTTAATCGCCCCCCCATCTTCCCCTGTCACTTGCAAAGGCAAGATCTTGCCAAGCAACGCTAAATAAGCCGCGGGGCATCTTATTGCCTGCTTTTCCAGATAAGAGATTAGTCCTTCCTTGCCATACTTATTGCCTGCTAATTCAGCGGCTTTAAGAATTGCTTCTTTCAAAAGGCGTGTATTCTTATTTGGGACACCTTTGACACGCCCTTGACCTGCTTTTGGTGGTCTATATTTTTTCTTTGTTTGAGAAACCTGTTCTGTATTTTGTGATGTCATAAAATACACCCTCCAGATAATAAAAAACCCCGCAAATGCGGGGATTTTCGACTGTACATTTCCCTCTCTAGACACAATACGCCTAAGTACAGTAAGGTCATTAAATACGATTTGCTACACTTTGTCAACATAAAAATAACACATATTGATAATTTTGAAGGGAATCGGTTAGACAAATAAGGTGTAAATTAAAGGTAAAAAAATAATGTTTATAAAAAAATCTTTATTTAGAAGCGTACTAATTGTAGCACTTTTTACAACGTCTCTTATATCCCCTTCAAACGGATATGCTAATCCAAACGAGTTATTCTGTTCGAAAGAAATTATAGAACGAGAGAGCGCGCTCCGTAATTACATGTTTCATGTAGATAACTGGTGGGAAAGTACTTTCCGCAACACTTTATGGTTCGCGAATACCTCACGTTTGTCAAAGCATAAGATTGAACAACACGCCAGCATGATGCAACAATGGCATGATATAATCATAGAACGAATGAGAAAATCTCGTCAATTAATTGAATATATGGCAAATGAAATAACTGAAATAGAAAATTTAAATAAAGCAAAACAATCTAAAAACCATGCGGAGGTAACAGAAATTCTAGAACGCCTTTCCGGAATTCAAAATTTGATAGCTCAAACTAAGAAAGAAGTTGAGAAACAAGATTATAAAATGGAGATATTATATAAGCTTCTCAGAGATATTCGTCAATAATTACATAATTTTATGCAAAATGTTTCTGAAGCGTATTAAGAGCAACGCGTAATGAATTCACAAGATGCGGTAGCATTTGATCTTCTATCACGAGATACTGTAGCGCAGCATAAAGACTGTACTGTCTATAAAGGCATTGGGCTTCTTTTAGTGCCTCTTGCATGTTGATAAACTGCTCTGTTGCAAATGCTACCCACTTATCTCTTGCCTTATCATCAGATGATGACGGCATTTCGTCATAAATCGCATTAGGCAAGCCCTTTGCACAAAGGTAGTTATTTCTTATCTGTAAATACTGTTGCGCGGCGTCATATTGCTCTTGTGTAAGCACGCCTTGTAAACAAAGCCGACCTATATAAGACCCAGAAAGTGGATTTTTTGCCTCGTGTAGGGTTAAACCGAAGCGCTTTGCACGTATCTCTATTGCCAATTGATCAGCAGCTTCACGAAGTGTTTTAGAGCGCGATATACGCCCATTGGCTTCTCTTATTTGCCCTATGATTTTAGGGCGTCCCCTCTTTTTGTTTTTTTTCACAACACCGCCTTCGTTTAAAAAGGAACATCATCATTCATAACGATATGGGGTGTATCAAGAGGTCTGTAAATGCTTCTGTCATAAGCAGATGATGACGGCTCTTGATTATCATCATTTTTACCATCTAAGAGCTTTAAGTCGCCTTTGTACTTAGGCAAAATGACTTCTGTTACGAACCGTTCAATACCGTTTTTATCTTGCCATTTACGCGTTTGAAGCTGCCCCTCGATATAAACTTTGCTGCCTTTATTGAGATATTGAAGCGCTATTTTTGCTAAATGTGGATTAAACACCACAACGGAATGCCATTCTGTTTTGTCTACTTTCTTATTGGTAGCCTTATCTGTATAGCTCTCAGACGTTGCTATACGAAAATTGACCACCTCGGCGCCAGATGACATTGTTTTACTTTCTGGATTTGCACCTAAATGACCAATTAAAATCACTTTATTAAGCATATTTGTAAATTCCATTAAACGATGGAAAGATCATAACATACTTTAAGTATTTTTACAATATTTTCAATGATTAAAAAAGATATTTTCACATAAAAGATTAGAATTGACATTGTTTATTTTGTTGTTTATAAGCTACGTATGTTTATTATTAAGAAAACGATATACTTCACTAAATGGTTAAACTCTTTAAGAGACAAACAAGCGCAAAAGAAGATTGCTATGCGCATTTTGCGTCTTGAATATGGACTTTTGGGTGATGTTAAGTTCTTCAATGGCATAGGTGAATTACGCATCCATTATGGGGCTGGTTACAGAATTTATTTTGTAAAAAGAGAGAAAGAGATTATTTTATTATTAAACGCAGGCGATAAATCGACCCAACAAAAGGATATCGAAAGAGCCCTTCAATTAGTAAAAGAGATTAACAATGAAAATAACACCATTTGATGCTAGCGAATTTTTTAAAACCACTGAAGATTTTAAAGAATTATTACAAGATGCTTTAGAAACTAAAAACAGTGGGTATGTTTCATATGTGTTAGGAATTATTGCACGTAAACAGGGAATGACTGCAATTTCTCATGAGACAGGGTTAAATCGTGAATCTCTTTATCGCTCTTTAAGTAAAAAAGGTGATCCACGGCTTTCTACTTTCTTTAGTGTTTTAGACGCTTTAAATTTACAAATCAGTTTAAAACAAACCCATAATAATTGTGAAAAAACAACAGCTTTAGAGAAGCTTTAAAAGCGACTTTTCTCTTGCGTTTTGATATAAAACTATCTAATAGTTTTATTGATTTTGATAAGAATCCTCTATTATCATTACTCTATTGTGGGTTTGTATTAAAAGCCGCGTCTTTAAAGACACGGCTTTTTTTAATTATTGCATATTTCCGTAAATTTGCTCTCTTAAGCAAGCCAATCCTTTAGATGTAATCTTTGTTGACGGTACGGTTTTTTCTGTACCATCGTTTTTTTGAATAGTAATGGCTGTGCAATCCATTAATCCCTTTTGGATTTTATCTTGATATGGTAATAAAGGACTGCTTGGCATTCTTCTGTAAACCCAACCATATCTTCGCAAATAATCTGTTAAATCCTTAGGTCTTACTTCCAATATTTTTGCTGCCTCTGTAATACCAAACAAGCCGTCGGAACGCTTTAAACCATCAAGAGCTATTGCTTTTGGTTTTAACTCTGCAATTATGATGTCTTTACGCTCATTTTCGTTTTTTAGATGAGTTAATACACCTAACATTACCTGCGGACTTGAGTAATCGATTTGCTGTGATGTTACTGCCTGCTTTGCACGCCGCTCACACTCGATAAAGTATAAACGGGCTTGTTTTCCTTTTTCATTACGCTCTACCATGGCAAGCTCTTTTGCCATGTCTAATGTGAGCTGATAATTAATTGCAATAACAGCTCTAGATTTTGCGCTCCCCGATTTTGGGGACCGCAAATCTTGTGTTTTTATGAAATCTTTGCCCTCTTCAAATGCATACTGATTAATACGATCTTTAATCCAAGTAGAAAAATCTTTACCTACCTCTAAAAACGCGTGCAAATCACGAGCATTTACAGTTTGAACTAATTCACCATCGATTTGAGTTTGATTTATGTTAATTAAATATTGCGACATCTTTTTTTCCTTAAAAATTTAATAAAATTTAAAAAGAAGGCGCCCCCGCCGCGCCCGCGCGTCATTTAAGCAGCCTCATTTAGGCTATGCACATTATTCAAATCGGGACTATAAGCTTTCAAAAGAGAAGCTATTGATTTAATTGGTTCAGAATGACCAAACTCTGTAATGATTGCTAAAATTCTTGTAAAATTAGGAATTTCGTTTTGTAATTTAAAAACCAAGACCTTTTCAAGATCTGCCATAAGTTCCACTAAAGAAACATGATATCCATCTTCACAATCAATATTTTCACTATTAGCTTCTTTAAACACTGCCATCCACAAATCACATAAGAAATCAGTGGTTATTTTGATGTCGTTTTTTTCTTTAGAATGCATTTTAACACCTATTGGTTGGAGTTTTGATTGACAACCCATAAGGGCGCCGGGCGCTCAAAACACGGCCAATAGTCCGTTGCTACGCTTTTCCCATAGGGGTATTTTATGGCGTAACTACACCCGACATAATCGTTATATGCCAATGACAGCATAAAAGAAAGTCAGTATTTTAAAGAAATGGGAGAAACCTTTTCGTGGTTTATCCGCTATTGGTCAGTGTTTTGATCACTTGCCAACCTTAATAAACGACCTTTTCTTTAAAGTCAATACGTATTTTTTATTTTTTTCACTTTTTTTCATTTTGATATCTACACAATTGAATATCAAGTGCTTTTTCTAACTCACTGTCTATATCATCATAAGTTTTCACTGCTTTCACTGTACGTTTTTTGATTTTCGAATTCACCTCATCTATCAATGCCTCATAACTCAATACGCTTTTTGGTAAATCACCTCCGTATATCCACGCTTTCACTTGAGCCTTGGTACTGTAATCAACTTTGTCAGGCATCTTATGATCATGATACTGTCCACCATCAAATTCCTCATATTCTCTCTCTCCATCTTCGTATTCGTAAAGATTATAAAAATACTCTGCTACCCTCGTTCCCCATGGTGCATGCCCCACCGCCGTTGCTACAAACTTCTTTTGAATAGGCTGTTTACGTTTTTTTAAAAACATCTGATTTAATATCCCCTTGCTTAAATCCATAACTTTACCAATGGGTTTATTTGCCTCAAAATGGACCGTGCAGAAGCGTTTTAAATTTCAATATGGTTTTCATCATAAAATCTTTAAATCGCTTTGTACGGTACCTTTTTGACGATTTAAACGCATATCTATTCTCAAAACTATCAGCTCTTTTCACTATTTTGCTGTTTTTCGAATGCGATTAAATACGATTCCATTATTTAAGTGTCTTTAAGCATAGATTGCTGTTGGAAGTATGCTAAATCTTTTTGACTGTTTGTTTTCAAAGATGTTTGACAGTGGTTTATAGCATGCGTTTTCATATGATACTTTCACTTCTAATGCTTCTTTCAATTCTAATTCTACGTGTTTCTTAGTTGCCAATCCATATTTTGGATGCGTAATCCAATTATCCCAAGCAATTTGCCAATTGCGTTCATGTGCATTTCGACATGGATGGGCTTTTGAAAAGCGTACAAATTTTTTAAACTCTGATAACGCTTCATCATGCGTTAATCCTAGATCAATTGCGTATTGAAAATCGGGTTTGAAATCTTCTAGTATTCTTTCAACTTCTTGTTTTTCCCTCGTTTTCTTTGTTTCTTCAAAAAATTTTGCTTTCTCTGGAAAACAAGCAGGCATCACCTTGTCAAGGATTTCTGAAAGTTGTTTACCAACCTTTTTACTTTTTCGTGAAGGCAATTTCTCAATCATCGCTTCGTTAAGTTGCCATCGGTTGTTAGCTTCGTTTGAAAGATTGATATTTTGCTCGTGAACGATTGGTTGTTTGGTTTCTATCGTTTTGATTTGTTCTAATTGAACATCATCACTCTCGATTGCTTTTTCAACCAAATCGTTTGTTTCTAAATTTTCAAAATCAATTTCTTTTTTTGATAAAATAATATTTTTATCTTTTTTGTTATTGTTAATATTATTGTTAATGTGAATGTTATTGTTATATATATAGGCATCATTAAGCATCGATTTAGCATCATGCTTAGCATGCTTAGCATCATTAAGCATACCACAAGCATCATGCTTAGCATGCTTAGCATCGTTTTTATTAGTATTTTCAATAACTTGAGCATCATCACAAGCATCACAAGCATCATTTGCATGTTTATCCCATCTTGCCTGCGCTGCTTTCTTTGCTCTCTCCGATAATCTCTTTGACCGTGATGTTTTTGATGCCTTTTCTAAACTCTCATGAGAGTTAGTAAGCTCTTCCTCAACATCTAAATTCCACAAACGACCGTTTGCTAAACGAACAAGGTATCCTTCTTCAAGCAAAACATTTAACGCTGCTTCAAACTTCTTCACTGAATAACCAGTGTAATGAGATAAAACTTTAATATTATAAAAAAGAGGTTCACCAGTACGCAACATACGTAACCGTAATCGCATATAAATATTGCCCTCTACAGCAGGCAAATAATCAACAACCATTGCCCACTTATCTGCAAAAAACCTTGTCCATGGTAATTTACTGGACATACCCCAATTCCCTTTCTTTAACTAAATGTAAAATTGCTAAAGCATCTGCTTCATTGTCATCACAAGGCGCGTGACCCTTTGCACGCATTGCCTTAATCATTTCTTCTTTTGACGCATTCCCCTTCCCCGCCGTCGCTTTCTTAATCGTACTTACTGGAATGCCCTCATAAGGTATCTGATGATGTTCACACCACGCCGTTAATGTTGCTAATAAACCACCGTAAACGTGCGCTGCATCAGTTCCAACATGACGCCTCACTTCTTCAAAATACACCGCGTCAATATCACCTGCTGTATGCTTTATCTCATTAAGCCATTGCTTAAAGCGTAAATAACGCATTCCCCCGCCTTCAAAACGACGGGGTTGTAAACTCATCGTACCACTGAATATATGACCATTTCCCCCTCGTATCGCCCACCCCATCTTCGTACCTAGATCAAAACAAAGAATCGTGTTAATCACCGCACCGCTCCATACATAATGTGTTTTATAAGATTGTTTTTTCCTAAAAGCGGGTAAAGAAAGATGTTGAAGCGTGCAAACGTATATAAATACGGGAGTATATTCCTTACATTAATTGGAATAGTGATTATGTTCCTTAATTGGAAGGTATGCTTAAATTGGATAGAACAACACCCTACCCTTTTTTCTGCACTTTCTTCGGTTGGTGCTTTATTATCCGCAATTTTTTCTTTTCGTTCTATTAAACAGACATTGAATTTAAGAAATGAAGATCGAATAGAAGCTGCAAAATTGAGAAGAGAAGATCGAATAGAAGCTGCAAAATTGAGAAGAGAAGATCGAATAGAAGCTGCAAAGTTTAGAAGAGAAGACCGAGAAAAATTTGAAACAGAATTAGCCAATGCCGTGGACATAGCTAAATCAACTAAACAACAAGCAATATCAATGGAAAAGCTTGCCACAGTTCTGGAAAAACAATTAGAGATTTTAGAAGAAAAAAAGCTCCGTGTTACCACACACAGTTCATGGATAAGTGATAATCCTAATGATATCTTTCCAGTAATATATGTATCTTTAATCATTACAAACCCCACAAAACAAACAATTAAAATCAACTCTATCAGCATACAGGATAATAGCCTTTTTATCTTTATGTCCGCATGCTATCGCGAACTTTCGCCACAATCATTAGGAACACTACATTACATCCATCCTCAACAGGAAAAACACTTATGCTTAAAGAAACCTCGAGTCGATCCACCCATACATAGCGATATTGATCCATTTAGCCTCAAACCTTCTGGTCTATTAGGACTAATTATTCGTGTTTTTCCTATAGACAGAAACTCAGAAATTCCTTTAATATTGACTATGGAGCACACTGCCGTAAATCCTTTAAATCCACCAGAAAAAGTGACTTTTTGCCCCGAATATTTTAATATTAAACCAAGAAATAAACTATCCGATCTGTTGTATTCCAAGCTGTTTCCATTCAATAAATAACCGTTTTCCAACATGATGAATAACGATGTTGTTCCTCAGGGCTTTTTTCAGCCAACTCGGCCCATGTCATTGGCTTTGGTTTCATAAGAAGAAATGATAAATATTGTGCCCTATCCCATTGATTGGCTTCTGCAACTGTAACCGATTGTTTTGCCATAAACCATCTATTGAAATCTTCAATAATTTCAATTGCTTCATTCTTTGTCTGTTCATCCTTCCTCAATTGTTGCAATATCTTTCGTGCTCTATCATCATCTTTTTCATCACTATATTTATTTATAATTGGAGCTTTGTTTACAAACTCTCTTACAAGCGCACGAACATCTTCAGACTCTTGAAGATTGTCATTAATATTTTTATATGACGTCACACATTCTTGCTCTTTAGGATTCTTCTGTAAACGTTCCTGCTCTTTTTGTTCTTGCAATTCTTGTAACCATTTAATTTCTTTATCATTTTCTGCTAATTGTCCCTCCATCAACGCTTTTTGTGACGCTATTAACTCATCTCTTAATTCTATCTCTTTTGCCAGTTTAGAAGCTTTGAAATAATAGTAGAAAGCCAAAGTTATTGCTAAAATCACTAATATCGTTGTATCTTCCATCTCTCTCTCCTCACTTACTTTTCTTCTTATTTTTATGAGGCTTTTCTTTTACAGATTCACCACGCTGCTTAAGCTCGTCTTTAAGCCTCTCAATTTCTTCATCACGTGATTGAGCTTCTGCTGTTAGTCTATCTACGACTTTTTCTGTCCGTTTGAATACTTCTTCATACTCATCTATCTTTTGCTTCAGTTCTTTAATTTCTGTATCGTGTAATTGGGCTTCTGCTGTTAGTCTATCTATACGATAATTTTTCCCTTTTAATGTTTCTTTGGAATCATCTATCTTTTGTTTCAGTGTTTTAATTTCTTCACTACGTGATTTAACTTCTTTTTCTAAGGACCTTATAATTGCATTTTTCTGTTCAAACTCGTCTTTATACTTTTGTATATCCTCATGACGCTTATCAATGGTCTTCTTAGCTACGTTGAATTCTTCTTTTAAAACCCTAATTTGCAATTCTTGACCTTCAACTTTCTCTTTAAGCTTTTTAACTTGAGCGCGATAATACAAAGCAAAACGAAACATCACTCCGCATAAAAGCAATGCTCCAAATACGACACACACAACTATCGCTATCATTTCATTTAAACTCATTTTCATCTCCTTAATGCTGTAAACTATCGCCAGTGTGATCAACACCGCGGCTTTTAGAAATTGAAGAAAAATTCTCTTGATACCAATCGCTAGGACTTATGTAATTATCAGTAACTTCTGCTATTTTTTGTATTATCCTAGGATGCGGAAATCGCTTCTTATTCACATAGCGTGCTATAGATGCTTGTGTAACACCTACCAAAATCGCAAACTCGGCATAAGTAATATTATTCTTTGATAAATACAGTTTTAGTTTAGACATTCCTCTTTTTACCATATCGGTATTATTAAGACAAGCATATTTTACCATATTGGCATTTGAAAGGATATTTTTTTTAATTAGGATAAGAATCATGAATAATTTGAAATTTTTCAGACAAAAAGTAGGTTTAACTTCAAAAGAATTAGCCGAATTGGTAGGGACTAGTCAGCCACAAATTTTTCGTTTAGAAAATGGACAACGAAAATTAACAAAGGAGTGGGCTGTACGTTTGGCGCCACACTTAAAAATTACCCCCAAACAACTGTTGTTTTCGGGAAATAAGCCTAATAGCTTAGATGAACAAATTGAAGATATGTTAGAGCATCTAAGCTACGATAATAAGGTTAAACTTCTTGATCTCCTTTCTTCATTTTATCAAGATAAAAAAGAATAAACTCTCTTTTTTCATCTTCTGTCAATTTATCCCATAGTTCTAATATTTGCGTATTAATTGACCATTTTTCATCCATTTTTTCTACTCTAAAAAAATATAAAATAAAAAAATAACCATTTTGGTATTGACTTTAAATTACCGTTTTGGTATCGAATATCCCATATCGTAAAAAATAACCATTGCCAATAGGCTCTATGGAGGCGTTTGTGAACAAACCAGTGTTTATAAATTCTGATGAAATTCTCTTAGTCATCTGCGAAAATGAAGAACAAAATCTCGCGAAATCCGGTCCTTTCTTAGAAGAAAAGGACATGATCAAATTTATCGACCAAGCCGATAATGCTGTGCAAATTTTCCGTGTCGAACCAACGACTAATCGTTGTGAAGATATCTCTGAAGATCTTGCCGAATGCTATCTTAAAGAATGTGAAGAAGACTGCTTTAATGGAAACATACCTCACGACTTTGTTAAAGACAGTAGCGCATACGATTTTTTTTTAGAAGAAATCGAACAGCAGCGATATGAAGATGAAATATACGGGACTTATGAACAGCAGCACCGTTTAACTCTTTCAGATGTCATTCCAAATTACCCTCATTATACACACTACAGAGGGCGTTTTTAAGAGCGCCCCCTCTTTTCAAAAAATTACAACACAAACCAATGCCGTTCTTTTCAAGAGCGACAAAGGAATACTCTAACTTAAAGGAAATAAATCATGGAAAAAAAATACGAACTTACTGATGAGAAAATTCAACCTGGCTTTAAGAAACTTCATAGAATTAGAGCATTGAGAGACTTTGGAGATGTTAAAGCTGGTGATTTAGGCGGCTTTATAGAAAAAGAAGATAACCTATCCCATGAAGGCAATTGCTGGATTGGTGATAATGCTCGTGTTTATGGTCATGCACAGATTTTTGGTGATGCCTTGGTTTATGATGATGTCAATGTTTGTCGTCATGCCAAGGTTTTTGATAATGCCCGTGTTTATGGGAACGCATGGGTTTTTGATGATGCACATGTTTGTGGTAATGCCGAGGTTTATGACCATGCACGTGTTTATGGGGATGCCAAGGTTTATGGTGATGCTAAGGTTTTTGGAAATGCCGTGATTTCTGATGATGCCAAGGTTTATGAAAATGCATGGGTTTATAGCAATGCCGAAGTTTTTGGCAATGCCAATATTTATGGCAATGCGCGAGTTTTCGGTAAAGCAAATGTTTCCGGTAATACGAAGATTTACGACAAAGCTAGTATTTTGGGGAATGCCAAAGTTTATGGCAACAACTGTATTTATGGTGATGCACAAGTAACTGGAAATACAGAAGAATCCGAAAACGACTCTGTTTAAGGTAGGGGGTAATCATGGAAAAGAAGTACGAACTGACTGATGAGACAATCAAAGTTGGTAGAAAAACACTTCACCGAATTAGAGCATTGAGAGACTTTGGAGATGTTAAAAAAGGTGATCTAGGTGGATTTATAGAACATGAAGACAACCTAAGCCATGAGGGAAATTGCTGGGTAGCGGGTTCGCATAGACCATTTGACAGTGGATATGTTTTTGGAAATGCTAAGGTTTTTGGAAATGCCGTGATTTCTGATGATGCCGCGGTTTATGGTGATGCCATGGTTTATGACAATGCAGAAGTTTTTGGCGGCGCTAAGGTTTATGGTGATGCACGTATTTATGGAAATGCCAAGATCTATGAGACCGCCTTCGTTTTGGGTCGTGCATGGGTTTATGATCATGCCAAGGTTTATGGTTGTGCCGTGGTTCGTGGTCGTGCCAAGATTTATGACCATGCCAAAGTTTATGGTTTTGCTAACATTTATGGGAAAGCCCACATTCGCGACAGAACAAGAATTCTTCAAGATATAAAAATTTAACAACCAAACCAAACAACTTTTAACACAAGCGTGATTCACGCCACGGGGGAATTGCGCGCAAATCAAGGAAACAATAATGACAAATACACAATTAGCCACTATGGCAAAAAAATATGGGTTTTCTCATGATGAATTTCGTAAAACAATTATCAAAACATGTATCAATCATAACTTCTCTGATGAAGAATTCGCTGCTTTTATCTCTGTTGCCAATACTTATGGATTAAACCCATTAACAAAAGAAATCTATGCATTCCCTAAAAAAGGCGGCGGTATTATCCCTGTTGTCTCTATTGATGGGTGGATTAAAATCATTAAATCTAATCCTCAATTTGATGGCATGACTTTTCAAGATCAACTCGATAAAGATGGTAATCTCATTGCTATCAAATGCGCTATTCGTCTCAAAGGCATTAAAGATCCTATCGAGGTTACCGAATATTTAAAGGAATGTAAGAAAGAAAAAAGTGACCCATGGGACCAATATCCAGCACGTATGTTGCGTCATAAAGCAACTATACAATGTGCTCGCTATGCTTTCGGTTTTTCCGGTATTTATGAAGAAGATGAAGCGGCTCGTATTAATAATACCACACCAGTACAACTTATTTCTTATGACATGCTTGAACAAATCAAAGAATTAATTAAAGAGACTGGAACCAATGAAAATAATCTTCTCTCTTACACAAATGTAAAAAACCTAACAGATCTGTCTTGTGAAAAAGCACAAGAGGTTTTGGCGCTTTTGGAAAAAAGGAAAAATATTCAAAGAGAAAGAGCTCTACAATCTCACACGCAACAAGAGCAAATAAACGCGTCTATACAAGATGCCGAATATATTCATATCCAAGATATTGAATATGCACCAACTCAACAAGAACAAGAAATGGCGGTGTGAAATGGAACAAAGAACAGCAGAATGGTTTCAAGCCCGTTTAGGAAAAGTCACCGCTTCAAATATTTACAACGTTATTAGTAAAACAGCAAAGGGAACCCCTACAAGCAAATATGAAGATTATAAAATTAAACTCATTACAGAGCGCTTAATAGGCGAAGCAAACCCCTATTATGAAACTGAAGATATGAGATGGGGAATTGAACATGAAGAAGATGCTTTGAGAGAATATGCATTCATTTATGATACTGAAGTCACAAGATGCGGCTTTATCCAACACCCCACAATCCAAATGGCGGGGGCAAGCCCTGATGGGCTTATTGATAAAGACGGATTAATTGAAATCAAATGTCCAAGATCAACTACCCACATGCGTTTCTTTATCAATAATGAGATCAAACCAGAATATCTTGCACAAATGCAATTCCAAATGGCTTGTACAGAGCGCAAATGGTGCGATTTTATCAGTTATGACCCGCGTTTTGCGGGGGATTCATCTCACTTGCGTATGAAAATCAAACGTATCCACCGTGATGAAAAGCAAATTGAACAGATTAATCAAGCGGTTGAAAACTTTTTAGCAGAAATAGAACAAGAGATAATAAAGATCTCGACAAAAGCCGCATGAAGTTATGGGGGTGCTACGCGCTACCAGCACCCCCCACCCTTTCCTAACAATTTTAATCAATTCGTGACTCACCACACGAGTGAATTGCGTCTCAATGTAGGAGAAGAAATATGGCGCCTCGTAAAGCTATCATAACGCAAGCAGCCATTGCACGCGCTTTAAGAGAAGCTAAAAAGCAAGGGTGCGAACTCATAGAAATCAAACCTACCGGTGAACTGCTTATCTATCTTAAAGCAGATATTCCAATACCAAATTCAGTTAACCACCCAGACACACTTCTAGATTTGTCAAAGAATGAATATTACGAAATCGCACTCTCTAAGATGTAAAATTGCTTATGCCTAAACCACGCCCCCCCTATCTTCTAAAAGAAGTCACACGCCATAACAAAATCATATGGTATGTACGTATCGGTCATGGAAAACGTATTAGAATACGCGGAACCTATGGAACGCAAGAGTTTGTTGACAACTACAAAAGCGCACTTGCCGAATTACAAGGCATAATCCATCCAAAACCGAAAACCGGAAAACTGATTGAAGGGTCATTTGCATGGCTGCTTAAACAATATTTTAATAGCTCTGATTGGTATTGCCTTGCTAAAGCTACTAAAAGACAAAGAGAACTTCTCCTTATGAAGGTATGTGATAGCATAGGAAATATTCCATACAAAGCAATTGAAAAAAAACATATTATAGCCGGTGTTGAACGGCGTAAAGAAACACCATCAGCTGCTCAAAATTTTTTGAAAGCTCTTAATGGGCTTTTTAATTGGGCAATTGACCAAGGACTTTTGGAAAATAATCCAACAATAGGAGTAAAAAGACCAGCTCTTAGCAATAAAGATGGATTCGCTGTTTGGACGGAAGATGATGTTGAGAAATATTACCAACGCTGGTCACATGGTACCCATGAACGGGTTTGGATTGATGTTCTTTTGTATACGGGCTTACGCCGTGGTGATGCCGTTCGCATTGGTTGGAAAGATGTTAATGATAATATCATTCATCTGAAAACAGAAAAGAGCCAATTTAAAACAGATGTTTTTCTACCCATTTTGCCTGAATTAGCAGAAACCCTTAAAATTGGTCCTATTGGAAATGAAACATTCATTTGCGGGAAAAATGGAAATAAGCTCGTAAAAGAAAGTTTTGGCAACCTGTTTCGTGAAGCATGTAATACAGCAGGTATTAAAAAATCAGCCCATGGATTGAGAAAATTAGCAGCCACACGCGCAGCAAATTCTGGTGCAACAGTTTCACAATTGAAAGCAATTTTTGGCTGGACAGAAGATAAAATGGCATCTCTTTATACAAAGAGCGCAGATCGTAAAAGATTAGCTCTTGAAGCTATAAAAAAGCTCCAAAAAAGTTAGGGATAGAAGCAAAAAAAACTTAAAAAAAACAATACCTACAATATTCCCTTATATTTTATTAATATGTTGATTTTATTAAAATCAATTAGAACGGCCCGGGGAGCCACTTCTTTTTTAATCCACCCATAGAATCGTTTTTATTTGCATTTTTAAACGTGAAGGATGCGTAAATAAAAGTGAGAGAATAGGATTTTTGCAATAAAAATAAAGTAGAAATGCAATGTCCTATGGGGTCCTTTTTGTAATGAGCCAAAAAAACAATTGTGTCATTTTAAAGAGAAAACTATTGTATAAGTTATTTCTTATTGATTAATTTCAAAATAATTACTTTTTCAAACTACCGCTCCCTCTATCAGAGAGCACTGTAATTTTTAGCAGATTATAAATTACGATTTCTTTCATGAGAGAGAATTGTTCAATGCTACCAGTCATGAAAAGCTCCCGTATAATCTTTGTTTACCAACCCAAAAATAATTTTTACTCAATAAAACAATTAAGCGCAAAAATTTGCTTTTGAAGCAAGCATTTAAAAAAATGGAAGAACAATAATCAAAATCATCTATATTATCGCCATATACCCCGTAAATCCCCCCTGAAAGCAAAAACTCCCAACCAAAAAGTTTGTAAAACCCAGCTTCTTATCTAGAAAATTCCTCCTACTAATCAATTCATAAACTCTACAATTAGCCCCTTGCCTTGAATAGTCATTACCCTGTCATAAAAATACTGAATGCGTAAATTTTATGGGCTTTATATCACAGACTTAAACAAGAGTGTTTTTACAGTGCAAACAATATAATAATCTAAGTTGTTGAGAATGCTGTAAAAGCCCTCAAAAAATCATGAACATTTCCCCTAGCATTTTTATCCATTGTATTGTGCATCTACCATATATTGAGAGACATTTCTTAAATCCCCCAAACCCGTTTCACAATAGCTCCCGTAAATGGTATAAAAATCCATTGATGAGCACCATCTTTGACTTACAATAAAAGTCACTACCATCATACTATTTTCTAACGCTCAATGTTAGAAATATTCCTTGTCTTTGCAAGAAGTGACAAGAATCATTTTATTGATTGCTTAATTTTTTATCCATACGATAATCTCGTTTGTAACATGCAAACGAATAGTTTTAATGGATCAATATAAACAGATTCGAAATGAGAAAACTTCACAATATAGGTGGATTATTTAATTTATAAAACAATCAGTTATCATTACTCATATTTTTTAATGAAAATAATAAAGCAAATAAATAATTACCTCTACAATGAGACTTTCTTTTCAAAAGATTTTTATCAAAGGTTTTCATTTTTTAGAAATGAAAATCTCTCTTATTTTGGCAAGAAGGCTGTATATCTCTTTTTAATTGAAGAAAAATCAATAAAAGCAAAAAAACGCCCAAAACATGATCTCTTTTCAAGATTTTATTAAGCAGCCTTCTTGACTGACTTGCGGAAACGAAGGGACTTCGCACGCCTTACTGCTGCTTTTGCTTTTTTATGTCTCTCATTTGGAGATGAAGAATTCTTCCTCTGTAACTGTGCTGCATCATCTTTTCGACCTAAAAACCGCTTCTGACGTTTAGATTTTTTTAAACGACGCTCTTTATTGTTTTCTTTTTCCCCACTTTGGGGCACATTTAGCTTTTCTGGAAATGCTGCAAATTGTTCTGGAACAGATTCAGACACCAATTTCATACGAATCAAGCGCTCTACAGCACGTAACCTAGTCTTTTCTATCTTTTCGTCAAAAAGCGTAAGAGCTTCACCAGATGCCCCATTGCGTCCTGTCCGCCCAATACGATGCACATAACTTTCAGCTTCATCTGGTAAGTCATAATTAATAACGTGGCTTATCCCTGGTATATCAATACCGCGAGCAGCAATATCTGTTGCAACAAGAATCTGTACCGATCTTTCACGAAAAGCTTTTAAAGCAGATTGGCGAGCACCTTGTGATTTATTACCATGAATTGTTGCAACCAAATAGCCTATTTTTGCTAAATGACGGGTGACAGCATCAGCCCCATATTTCGTTCGAGTAAAAACAATAACCGAATCAAAAGCTGGATTTGTCAAAAGTTTACTTAAAACATTCTTTTTTTCACTGGTAGGAACACAATATAATTTCTGAGCAATCTCTAAAGCTGTAGTGCCTTGAGGAGCAACTTCAATCTTAACTGGATCATTGAGTAAACACTTTGCGAGCGCAGCAATTTCTTTCGGCATTGTCGCAGAAAAAAGTGCTGTCTGACGCTCTGGATGCAAAAGCTTTGCAATTTGCTTAACATCATGAATAAACCCCATATCCAACATACGATCTGCTTCATCCAAAATCAAAAAACGAGATTGAGAAAGATCAACACATTTGTCACGAACAAGATCTCTCAAACGCCCTGGAGTCGCGACCAAAACATCCACACCTGCTTCCATACGTTTAATTTGCTTTAAACGTGATACTCCCCCAAAAATAAGACATGTCGAAAGATGCGCCCCTTTCGCCACAGTGCGAATTGCTTCATCAATTTGAACAGCAAGTTCACGCGTTGGAGCTAAAATCAAAGCACGCGCAGTTTTAGGACAGCGTTTATCACCCAAAGTTAAAATTTGACTTAAAATAGGTAAGCCAAATGCCAAGGTTTTTCCAGAACCTGTCTGTGCAATCCCTAAAATATCGTGTCCTTTCAACATTACTGGAATAGCTTGTTCTTGTATAGGCTTAGGTTTACTCATTCCAGAAATGCGTAAATTTTTAACCAAAAGAGTAGGCAAACCTAACTTTGTAAAAACATCTTCTTTTTTTATAGACAAAATAAAATCTTCCCTCAACTGAAGCACTTTCACGAAGTAACCAGCTGAATTCTTCACTCAAGAATCCGCGCAAGAGAAATCCTTGACATTTTAAACGAAGCAACGCTTGAAAAGCGACCTGCGCAACTCATGAGCACCTT
Organism: Bartonella tribocorum; assembly: GCF_002777915.1. Classification (GTDB taxonomy): domain Bacteria; phylum Pseudomonadota; class Alphaproteobacteria; order Rhizobiales; family Rhizobiaceae; genus Bartonella; species Bartonella tribocorum_A. Next base: position 18,054 of record NZ_NJGE01000003.1, read on the forward strand.
GAAATTAAGGTAAAGGTATATACTTTCACTTTACAAAAAGCCAACAAACCAGCTTAAATACCTTTATCCTTATTATCCTTTTATTATGATAAAAAAGCAAGGGCTTTCCCAAATACATTTATCACGACAAAAAATATTTAAATCGTTTATTTCTTGATAACTGTTTCCATTGGTAAATGTACCTTAATAAAATGAGGATAAATCTCGAGAAAAACTGAATTTTGTAAAGTTTTTTGACCTCCATAAATTAAATACCATTGGTCTTTATCAAAAATCGCCAAAGTTTTATATTGAATAATGCGATCCTTCATCTCAAGAGCCGTTGGAATTAAAGCATATAAAGTACCGTCATCTGTTTGAAGATACTCAATATTTTCTTTATCTAAACGATAAGCACCAGAAGGCAAATTCTCAAATTGCCTATGCAACTGTTGGAGAAAATCACTCCGTAAAGCATCCTCTGTTGTATTCAATCGACGTGCCATCTCTTTATAAAGCCGCTCAGGCATATAATGAGATATAAGTGAAAAATCCCCTTTTTTTATAGCATTATTGATATCAACAACTATTCTGGATAGTTCAGTTTTTTGTATTGTCGTTGGCTGAGATGCTAAACTCTGTTGATGAACAATCAAAAAGAAAAATAGATTCAGCACAAAATAAAAAATAGATTTCATTTTTATATTTCTCGTTTTCGTAAAATTTCAATTTCTCAAATAACAAAATCAAATAATGTTTGATCATCAGTAATATCACGATAGCGCCAACCTAACACTTGAAACTTTTCCTCTAAGAGACGAAAATTATCGTATCTTTTTGTTTCAATCGCAACCAAGACAGAACCAAAGTTTCTCGCTGATTTTTTAAGATATTCAAAGCGCACAATATCATCATCCGGTGATAATGTGGAAAGAAAATGACGCAATGCACCAGGATGTTGCGGAAAACTAAAAATAAAATATTTTCTCAAGCCTTGGAAACGTAGAGAACGCTCTTTAATCTCTGGCAAACGCTCAAAATCAAAATTACCTCCTGAAATAACGAGAATAATTTTTTTACCCTTTAACTCTTGAGGTGGAATACTGTTCAGCGCATCAATCGATAAAGCACCAGCCGGCTCAAGAACCACACCTTCTACATTAAGCATTTCAACCATCGTAGAACAAACGCGATTTTCAGGAACTGTAATAACACTATCAGGAGAAAAATGCTTTAAAATTGTATAGTTTAATGCACCAATTTCAGCCACCGCAGCCCCATCTACAAAAGTATCAATATTGTCCAGTTTGACCCGTTTTCCACTCTCCAAACAAGCAAGCAAACTTGCAGCTCTTTGGGGCTCAACAAAACGAAGCTTTGTGTTCCAACCATATTCACGTAAAAACTTACTCACCCCACTTGCTAAACCACCTCCCCCTACCGGTACGATCATTAAATCCGGCTCACTTTCTCCATTGAGTTTTTTCCATTGCAAAGCAGCTTCGCAGAGCACTGTTGCCTGCCCAGTAATAATGCGAATATCATCAAAAGGAGGCGCCATCACACCACCGCTCTCCACGACAAAGGATTGTGCAGCTTCATAACATTGATCAAATGTTTCACCAACCAAACGAATATCAATAAACTCTTTACCAAAAATACGTGTCTTCTCAATTTTCTGCTGTGGCGTTGTCATAGGCATAAAAATCACGCCTTTACGTTTAAAATAACGACAAACAAAAGAGACTCCTTGCGCGTGATTCCCCGCTGAAGCACACACAAATACAGAATCGGATGATATACTACTCAACATTTCTGAAACAAAATTGAAAGCACCACGAATCTTATAAGACCGCACCGGTGTTAAATCTTCACGCTTCAAATAAATTTCTGCATCATATTTTTGGCTTAGAAAATCATTTCTTTGAAGGGGTGTTTCAGCAAATACATGATGCAATCCCACCATAGCTTTTGTGACGTCTTGAATAAATTTACTCATAACACTGATCATTTCATACTTTGTTTACATTATACAAGCTTCTTCTAGCGATAAAGAAAACCATTGTCAGTCAAAATTTCACTTAAAAAAATGATTTTTTTTTCTTTTGTCATTAATTCTTGATTCAATAAAAGATATAGCTTATGAGAGAACACTCATCGCGGACGTGATGAAAACGGTAAACATAGCAGACTTAAAATCTGCCGGTCGAAGACCTTGCGGGTTCAAGTCCCGCCGTCCGCACCATTCTATGCATTTTTTATTTTCTAATCATTTGAATAGAAAAACAATTTTTAAACAATACTATAACGATATTATCAAATGAAACTGTAAGAATGCGAAAGACGAATCGTCCTTTTTGTGTAAGCAAATTTTGGCCATACCTTATGAATTAAAGAAAATTCATTCTTAATAGTTAAGAATCTGAGCAACTTTTCCTTACCTCCTCATCGTCACTCAAAGTCAAAGACTTCTTCTTCATCATAAAATAGCATTTAAAATGCATAAAATTTAAAAAGATAAAGGCCCTATCAAAGATAGGACCTCTTAAACTTAAGCTTCTTTATTTCCACATTTCCACAAAATTAGAATTTGTAAGCTATTCCTGCACGGAAATCATTCGTCTTATACTTAAGTTCAATCTCATCTTTAAATTTCTTTTTACCAAAATCCGAATAACGATATTCCGCACGTACAATAAAATTATCTGTCATTGCAAAATCAACACCACCACCAAGAGTATAACCAATCATCGTTTTCTTAGCATCCTCTGTCTTATTAAAAGGCTCTTCTCCCGTAATAACTGTAGATAAAATATCTTCAAACTGTCCATAAGCGACACCACCAGCAATATAAGGCATCACACGCCCCGCAGAAAATCCAACACGCACCCGTGTAGCACCCGTCCATTTTTGTTTGAACGTATGATTAAAAGTTAAACTACTTTTCTTTTCTTTATCCTCTGAAGCAGATCGAAAAAAGTCTTGCTCCTTTCCATTGGAAAAGCTTTCCTCTTTAAGACTTCTCTCTTCTGTGTCTTTAGAACCCGATCCATTAGGTTTAGTTCCTTCAACGCCCGATTTCTCAGCCTTAAATTTCGTTTTTGTATCCTTTTTTTCCGTTAAAAGGATATCCGTATCAAGCCCAGCAATAAAATTATTACCGAGATCAAAATTAACACCCGCATATAAACCACCTATAAACCCAGAAAGTTCAGGCGTATACTGTTTCTCAAGGGGCACCCATGGCTTATTTTTACTCTTCTCATCAGGAAAGAGAGGAATATCAACATCACGCGTTGTTCCAGAAGTCTTACTTGAAAACCCACCAATTTGACCTCCAAAATAAAAGCCTGCCCAAGAAAAAGGTGAAGAAGCAACAATTGCTGAAGCAACATGTACTGGCTCCTCCGGAGCCACCACATCTGCAGCCTGTAGTATAGAAGGTGAAATTAAAGAAAAAAAAGATGCTGTTACAATTTTTGTATTCATAAAATTATACCCCATTGCTAAATTTAAATATAATAAAAAATCACATTTAGAAAAACAAAGTTTTATAAAATATTATGCCTATTATGTTATGCCGCAAAATCGCCAGTACTCCTTATATAGTTAAGTACTCATTATACAGTTAAATTAAATAATAACTATATAAATATATCATTACATCAAAATTGAAGTTTTGCAAATAAATTTTAATAATTAAAATAGTAAATATTTAATGTAAACTATATATTTTAAATACAAGTAAATATAAAAACATTTTGTATTAAAATAACATAATAAAAACACAAAATAGAATATTTTTAGTTATTTTAATGATATAAATTCTTAAATTTTATAAAATAAATATTTATTAAAAGCATTATAAATATAATTCAATATTCTTATATCAAAAATTCATAATATAGATTATCTCTCTATATAAAATAACATCTATTTTATACTAAAATCATCTCTTTTTTCCTAGCATTTTTCAAAGGAATAAGATTACTAATACGTGGAATATCATTATTCTTTTAGAACTTATCTCTAAACAAAAGTTTTCAATCATTTCATTTAAAAATTGCTCTTCCCCTACTGATTTCTATATTATCGTCTGCTTTTATTACGAAACGGTCTTTATTAGGAAAAGTAATAAAGCATCCCTTCATACAAATTGTTATTGTTTGATAGGTATTTAAAGAAAATTTTGAAGGTACACTTCCTTCGACAATAATGAGAGAATGTATCTTTAAATCCGTATTCTTCACGGTTGCAGCAAAAGTCGTTATGGTAGAGATATTCAACAGAGTAACTGTCATCAAAGTATAAATATATCTCAACATTCTAAGATTCCTTCCTCAACAAAACGCTTATATAAGACAAATCGGAGAGTATTGGTTACATGAGAAGGTGCGGTAATATTAGGCACATAAATAGCCAAATTAAAGGAAAAGCTCTTATGATCAAATGCCGTAAAACTCACCTGTGGGATAGGATTTTTTAAAACGCCTTCTGTCGAAGCAGCAATCTCTAACAAAATTTCAACAACATGCTCTGGAGCAACCTTAGATGATACAGTCACTGGAATATCAATTCGTCCTACTTTATTGCGTCGTGTCCAATTACTAACGTTATTATTAATAAGGCTTGAATTGGGAATAATAATCGTTTTACGCTGAATGGTCTCAAGTTCTGTTGCACGCACACTAATACGCTTAACAACCCCTCCTACTGATCCGGATTCTATATAGTCTCCTATTTTAAATGGTCTTCCAACTAAAATAATAAGTCCAGAGACAAAGTTTTGAACAATATTTTGTAAACCAAAACCTATACCAAGTGAAAGCCCTCCAGCAATAAGAGCAAAATTTCTAAGATCCAAACCTGCCATTGATAATCCTGTCAAAGCAGACACAACAACGCCCCCATAACTTATCACTGTTTTGATAGAATTACGGATACCAGAATCAAATTCTCCCTGGGCCAACACCACATGATCTAACCAACCAATAAATCGGCGAATAAGGAACCAACAGACACAAAAAGAAATAATTCCTGTTACAAGAGAAATCAAAGAAAGAGTCATATTTCCGATCTGAAAACCGGTCACCGATTGCCACAAAACTGCTTTCAAATCAGAATAGGAAAATCCAAACTGTACAGCAATTAGCATTGCACAAAATACAACAACAATCAAATTGAGAAAAACGCTTATAACAATTCCCAATTGATTCATCATTTTTTCTTCTAAATGAAACCTCTGTATCAAAAAATGACCAACAGCTGTTTTCATAAATTGTCCTTTAGTTCCAAGTGATTGAGCACTTTTTATGCCTAAATACATGAAAATTAAAAATGCTCCACCAATCAGAATTTTCTGCATAATAAAACGTGCGAGACCAACATAGCCTAAAAAATTCAACACAAAGAGCAATAATCCCAAGCCGATAAAAGGAATGCGTATATAAAATGGCCAAAAATATGCTTCTCTTTTCTCTTCTTGAAAACGCCTACGACGAAACCGCAAAGGGATAAATGTTATTATAAACAGCAATACCGCGACAAGAAAAACAGCAATAAAACTTTTAGCAATTGTCAAAGATAGAGGCGCTGAAATAATTTGATAAATACTATCAAAAACAGCATCAAATGCCAAAACGCCCCCTAAAGAAGTGAATAAAATCACCAATTGATAAGCAGACGATGATGCAACATTGAAAAGACGGATATGGAGCATATTTGATGATAAAAGAACAACTGATAAGCGATTGATTAAAAATACTAAAATAATTTGACAACCGATCATATTAAAAACAGGGGTCAGCTTACCTGGATCTAAATTAAAATGACGAAACAAAAACAACACAAGATAAACGCAAAGAACACAGATAAGCAAAGGTAAGAGAACCGAAATAAAGGCGATTAATAAGCGTTGTAAATAAGATATTTCCTCGTTAGATTTGGTAAAATGGCGATATACATGGATAAGAATCTTACGAGAAAAATATGAAAGTCCCAAAGTGATAAAAAGTGGAATCAAAAAGCAAAGAAAAAGTTGTAACAATTTGAAATAAAATATAAAATCCCACCAAGAACTCAACAACAAAAGAAAATCTGATGAAGCCTCTTTTGTTTTCTGGACAAGATGTTTAATCATCGGGACTGAAAATTCAACCCTATCTGTCAGTGTGCGTTTAAAAAGCTCACGCGATTGAGAAATAGAAAGTTCCGCTATTCTATTTGTCGCCAAAAAAATTGCTTCAAACCGAAGTATAATACTATTAATTTTAGCTTTTTGCTCTATCAAGTAAGTGTATTCCTTCACTGAGCTTTTCAGTTGTTTTACATCATGATGAAGCTCGGTTAATTGATCAAGAAGTGCATTAATCTCATTGAGGGGCGACCGCAAAACAAATGCAGCCTCCAGAGCACGTTCACTGATATCTTGTGCACGTAAGCGTAGTTCTTCCAAAGCACGCTCATCTTCTAGTTTCCTGTCAAAATCTCTTTTTAAAGTTTCAGTATTTTCTTCAAGATTCTCAATAATCAACTGTTGTTGTTGAATAATTTCATCAACTGAATAAGAAGCTATTGTTTGTTCGACAATTGTATTTTGTGCTCCCCTATTTCCCCATGCGCCAGAATTAAAAACAAAGATAATCCCCAAAAGAAGGAAAAGTATATGGGTATTTTTTCTACAAAATGAATACATGTCTACCTTATATGCACAAAAAGGATTTTACACCTCCTCTTTTAGATATAGTATAAGGCAGATATTTTCAAGTTTTGTAGAATAATCTTATAAAAGCTTTTCCTTATCCTATAATACTGATAATAAGAGAAAAGAATAATCGTAAGCTGAACTTAATAAGATTAAAGAAGGCACCTCTTGTATGCTTTTTTTGTACCTCTATTGCAAAAAAGAAAATTTGCTCCCTTTTATGACTTGGTTTTTTCTATCCAGTCTGGGAATGTTTTTAACGAGCAACCTAGGAGCGCGTGCTTATTTAACCAAACAATCACACACCAATAATATCATTAAAGCAAATAGATTTGATTTACAAAACAAGCATGACCAATTGAATGTTATCATAACTGAAACCAAAAAGCTTGTAACACTCCATGCAGAATCTATTTTTATAAAGATCTTTCAAAAAATCCTAACATTAAATCTCTTTTTAATAAAGATTCCAGCTATTGACATACGGCTTCGTGATTTTCGAATGCAATATTTTTCAAATAAACGTGCTCCTCCCAATGAACACACCTAATCCTCTTCCTTGAATTATAAAACGATCATCTTATTTTACTTGTGCTTTTAACTTTGAATAACTGTTAAATTGCCTATTAGCGGAATACATCATGCGTACACCTAGTTGGTTAACTACCCTTTATTGCTTCATCCTTTTAAGCAGCATTTATGTTGCCTTACCCAATTTATTTTCACACGAACAAATTAAAAACTCCAGATTCTTGCCCGACACCCGTGTAACCCTTGGTCTTGATCTTCAAGGAGGCTCTTCTCTCCTACTCGAGGTTGATAGCAAAACATTAAAACGCGATCAATTACACATCGTTTTGAGCAACGTACGCAACACACTGCGTGAAAAACAAATACGCACATCAAGTGTACGTATCATTGAAGATAGTGTTGTTGCCCTTATTTCTGATCCATCACAAATCGAAACAGCACTCTCTGCTTTAAAAACATTAATAATCCCCATACACAGTAGCTTTGGCACAACAGAACATAATATCATGATCAGTGCTCAAAATAAAACTCTTCGCGTCACATTAACGGAAGCTGGTATAAAAGACCGTGTAAGCAACGCTATTGAACAAAGTTTAGAAATCATCCGTCGCCGTATTGATCAAGTTGGTGTTTCAGAACCAGCAATCCAAAAGGTTGGAAATGATCGTATTATGGTCCAATTACCTGGGTTACAAGATCCAAAACAACTGCGAGATCTTTTAGGCACAACCGCTAAGATGAGTTTTCATCTTGTTCCTGCTAATGTGGACCCCAATAATCCTCCTATAGGTGTTTCTATCCTTCCTGGATATACGGATGAAACACAACGTTATGCAATTTATGATCAAATTGCCTTAGATGGGAATGTCCTTAAAGACGCCCGCGCTGGTTTCGACCCGCAAATGCCAGGACGTTCTATTATTTCATTTACGCTCGATTCCGTTGGTGCAAAAATATTTGCCGATATAACACGACAAAATATTAACCGTCCTTTTGCTATTGTTCTAGATAATAAGGTTTTAACCGCTCCTACCATCAATAGTGTTATTCCCAATGGACAAGGTCAAATTACAGGAAACTTTGATGCCAAAGAAGCCTCAACTTTAGCGGCTCTACTTCGCGCTGGATCCCTCCCTGCCCCACTCACGGTCATTGAAGAGAGAACGGTAGGTCCAAATCTTGGTGCTGATGCCATCCAAATGGGACTTTACACTGGCATAATCGGCTTTATGCTTGTTGCAATTTTTATTTTTCTTCTCTACCGGATTTGGGGACTCATTGCCAATATAGCACTAGCACTCCACACGATTTTAACATTTGCAGCTCTCAGTCTGCTCGGAGCGACTCTGACCCTACCTGGTATTGCTGGTATTATCTTAGGCATCGGTATTGCCGTTGATGCGAATATTCTCATCAATGAACGTATCCGTGAAGAAAGTCGAAAAGGTGTAAGTGCTTTTGCAGCTCTAGATCGTGGTTTTAAACAGGCTTTTGCAACCATTGTTGATGCAAATGTTACGGCAATTATAGCAACTGTTTTACTATTTTGGTTTGGCACCGGACCCGTTCGTGGTTTTGCCGTAACAATGTTGCTTGGTATTATTATCTCCATGTTCACAAATATCACCATTGTACGCATCATCATGATTTGGATTGTTCGTAAATGGAAAATTAAAAAATTGCATATTCATTCTGCTTTCAACATTATCCCCCAAAATACAACTTTTCACTTTATGAAAGCGCGATTCATTGGTATCGGCGTCTCAATTATTTTATCAATAGCCTCAATTTTCCTCTTTTTTAAGCCTGGCTTGAATTTCGGAATTGATTTTATTGGCGGAAGCCAAATGAGCATTACCACGAAAGCACCAGCGGACCTAGCAACCCTGCGTTCCAAGCTTTCTACCCTTAATATTGGTGAAATTACCCTGCAAAATATCGATAACGAAAATACTGTACTCATTCGCATGCAAAAACAAAGTGGAAGCGAAGCACAACAAACCATCGCTATTGATAAGGTCAAAACAGCTGTACAAAATATCTATCCTGATACCACATTTGATCAAATAGAAGTTGTTGGCCCTAAAATTTCAGGAGAACTTGCTACAGCTGCGTTTACGGCTGTTATTCTCGCAGCGATTGCCATGACTCTTTATATATGGTTACGCTTCGAATGGTTCTTTGCTATTGGAGCCATTGTCACGCTCATTCTAGACACCACAAAAATGATCGGCTTTTTTGTTTTATTTCAATTTGATTTCAATTTAACAGCCATTGCTGCACTCTTAACAATTGTTGGATATTCTATAAATGATAAGGTTGTTGTCTATGATAGGATGCGTGAAAATATGCGCCTTTATAAAAAAATGCCGTTGCGCGAACTGATTGATCTGTCCATTAATCAGGTTCTTATCCGTTGCTTTTTTACATCAGCCACAACAATTCTTGCTATGCTTCCTATGGCGATATGGGGTGGAAGCGCCGTTCATAATTTTGCATTACCCATGGTCTTTGGGATTATTATTGCAACATCATCTTCTATCTTTATTGCTGCTCCTATTTTACTCCTGCTAGGAAATTGGTGGCGTGAACGGAATAGTCGTGTAAATATTAAAGCAAAATAAAAATGTCCTTTAATTTAATGCATATGATACACTGTTTCCTCCTCCTCAAAGAAATAAGAGGCATTTCATTCATTCGCTTTTTGATCAAGAATAGTAAATAATCCATGCTCCACGACACACCACTTATCACAACCATTGTTGCCGGTTTATGTTTAGCATTTCTCCTAGGAATGATTGCGAGCCGTTTACGAATTTCCCCCCTTGTGGGCTACTTGTTAGCTGGCGTTATTGTGGGGCCCAATACAGGCGGATTTAAAATAGATTCCGTTATTATCAACCAACTTGCTGAAATTGGTATTATTTTGCTCATGTTTGGTGTTGGGCTACATTTTTCTTTAAAAGACCTTTTATCTGTCAAAGCAATTGCTGTCCCCGCAGCTATTGCACAAATGGCATTTTCTACTCTTCTAGGCTTGTGCCTTGGTCTGATTATGGGATGGGGCCTTAGTGGAAGTTTGATTTTCGGCCTTGCTTTATCCATAGCCAGTACTGTTATCCTTCTCCGCGCTTTACAAGAGCGTCATCTTATTGAAACAGAAAAAGGACGCATTGCCGTTGGATGGTTGATTATTGAGGATTTAGCAATGGTCCTTATACTTGTTCTCATCCCATCCTTGGCAAGCACCCTTAACAGTACAAACAAAGAAACATTAGACCCTCTCGTTCAATGGTTGGATTTAAGTATTTGGGGTGTTTTTGGTCTCACCATCTTGAAAGTAATTATATTTATCGCACTAATGCTCGTCATTGGACGACGCGTTATCCCATGGCTCTTAAAAATGAGCGCACACTCGGGATCACGTGAATTATTCCGTCTTAGCGTCTTTGCTATTGCCCTAGGCGTAGCTTTCGGAGCTGCTCATTTATTTGGGGTTTCTCTTTCTCTTGGTGCTTTTTTTGCTGGTATGGTCATGAGCGAATCAGAATTAAGTCACCGTGCAGCTGAAGAATCCTTACCCCTGCGCGATGCCTTTTCTGTTCTCTTTTTTGTCTCTGTGGGCATGTTATTTGATCCAGAAAAACTTTTGACTCATTTTTTTCCTCTCTTAGCAACCTTATTCATTATCGTCATTGGAAAATCTGCTGTTGCTTTTTTCATCGTTAAAGCTTTTCGCTATTCTAATGCAACAGCTTTGACGATTGCTGCAAGCCTAGCCCAAATCGGAGAATTTTCCTTTATCCTTGCTGGTTTAAGTCTAAGCTTAGGACTTTTAAACAATGACGCTCATGATTTAATTCTAGGAGGAGCAATTTTTTCTATTTTGCTCAATCCTCTTGTTTTCATTGCCTGTAATAAAATTAAAAAACATCTAGAAAAGTTTTCTGCTTCTTTACAAAATGCCCAAACAATTATTGATATTGATCCACAAGATCCTGACCAAGATTTTTTACCAATGACCTTAAAAAACGACCATATCGTCATTATTGGCTATGGACGTATTGGTAAGTGTGTTGCATTATCTTTAATAAATAAAGATAAACCTATAGTGATTGTGGAAGAATCAAAACGCCTTGTTGATAAAGCAATTTCAGATGGCTTTGAGGCTATTTGCGGCAATATCATTCAACAAGAAATCATGAACGCAGCCAATATAAATAATGCACATAAAGTTGTTATTACAATGCGAAGTACCATTGAAGTAGGAGAATGTATCGTGAATATACGTGATATGAAAAAGGATATCCAGATAATCACCCATGCATTGTCCGACACAGAAACATCTTATCTCATTGATTTAGGTGCTAATGTTGTAGTAACGGATGATGAAGAAATTGCCAATGGCATTATAGAGCATATAACAGAACAAAGGTCTGTAAAAAATATGCATAATCATGAAAATTTATAGAAAACATAAAATGGATAAAGAAGCGTGAAAATAAAGCAATTTATATGGCCCTTAATTGGTATCTTAGCAATGCTGATATCTATTCGGATTCTTTATATAAAGCTCTCTGCCATTTCGTTCGAAGACGTATTGGGACGTTTGAGCGATTTAGATGCACAGCACTGGTTATTAGCCTGTTTATGTTCTCTCCTTGCTTATGCTGCTCTTGCTGGATATGATCGCATTGCCTTGCAACATCTAGGCCATAAAATTTCTTGGATTTTTATCGCTATCTGTTCATTTACAACTTACGCTCTTTCACACAATATCGGTGCTTCAGTTTTTTCTGGTGCTGTCGTGCGTTATCGCGCCTATAAAATGAAAGGATTAAATGGAACAGAAATCGCCATATTAGTAGGTTTTTGCTCTTTTACTTTTGCCATTGGCACAATCTTACTGTTGGGGATCGTTTTGGTTCTGCAACCGCAAATTATTACTCTCATTCATGAAGAGCTTCCTGATTGGCTTGGAACGATAGTCGGAGCAATTTTACTCGGTTGCATCGCACTTTATACATTTGGTAGCTGGCTTCAATTGAAGCCTTTACGTTTGGGCAAGAAAATTCAGCTTTCCTATCCACGGCTAAAAATCGTTATTCAACAGCTCCTCATTAGCCCCCTAGAGCTTTTAGGAGCAGCAGGAATTATCTATGCTGTTCTCCCCTACAATGCAGATATTCATTTTATTTCTGTTCTTGGTGTTTTCCTAGCATCTTTTACAATAACGCTTCTCTCCAATGCACCAGCAGGTGGCGTAGGCGTTCTTGAAGCGCTCTTCATAACAGGTATGCCCAATGTAAATCCGACCGATGTTATCGCAGCACTCATTGTCTTTAGAATACTTTATTTGATCATACCACTCATCATTTCATTATTTGTGGTCGCCATTTTTGAAGCGCAACAATATTGGAAAAGATCCGCCCAAAAACCGCCTGAATAAATAAAAGGCTATCAATGGTCTCTTTTTTGTGTACTTATAAATGATATATTCATGCTAAAGTTTAATTGCGTAGGTGAATTAATAGAATTATTATTTGTCTTTATCTTTTTTACCTTCAGACTTGGAATCCCCCCTTTATAAGAAGCTTATTCTAAGTAAAAATAGAGCAATATTTATCTATTTTCCCTCAAAATAATTCCCATAAACCTGAATATACCCGAGTAGAAAATAATCGTTTCTATAACATACAATATATTGATTTATAAATATAATTTATCGTTATTCAACTGGAACTAGAACCTTGAATACTGTAAGATTCTCTCATTTCAAATTTCTTCCATATTGAATCAATCAAAACCATTCACTTGCACGTTATAAGCGGGAAGAGCCGTGTGGAGCGAAACTGTACAAGGAAAGGGCTAAAAATGCCTCTTCTGAATCGTTTCAAAACCAAGAGCTGTCGAGATAACATTGGAGCCTAGCCAAAAGTGTATGGTGGTGTAAGCTTTCTCTTACTCCCGAATTTCATTTAGCCTCTTATATCTTAAAAAATTTTACGCAATCAATAAATTATTTATGTACAAAATAAATGGTGGGTGATGAGGGGATCGAACCCACGACCCGCTGATTAAGAGTCAGCTGCTCTACCGACTGAGCTAATCACCCATAAACTTCCCAAAAGATGAGAATGAGCGTTTCTATAACGCTCCTAAGGATGGATGTCTAGATATTTTGTTGTTTTTTATATAGTCTTATTGTCTGTAGGGTTTAAAATATGATATTCACCACTTGATCTTATATAAAAATAAACCCATTATAAGAGGCTCTATAAATAAATGTTCTGATTGTTATACAGAATCTATCGTTGGAGGATTATCGAGCATAATGCCCGAGCAAAATTTAGAGGAACCTTCTTGTCGTTGCCAGCGGAATGGGATATGGTTTTGTTTTGTCAATAATCATATGCGTTTAAGCAATATTTTTCTGTTTTTTCCTTTGAATATAAGTTTTTTACATTCAATGTTCATGATCCTACGCACGAATAAAATCCCATGTTTTTTTTTGTCAATCGCGCGCTTTTGAGCTTTTAAAGGGTGAGAAATGATGGAATGGATCACTGATCCCCATGCGTGGTTTGGTTTGATCACGTTGGTTTTTCTCGAAATTGTTTTAGGAATAGATAACCTTATCTTTATTGCAATTTTAGCTGAAAAATTGCCCTTGCATTTGCGTGACCGAGCGCGCTTGATAGGTCTTACTTTAGCATTAATCATGCGGCTTTTCCTTCTCACCGTTATTGGATGGGTCATGAGACTCGATACGGTCATTCTTTCATTTTCATCTTTTGTCTTTAGCTGGCATAGTTTTATTTTAATTGGTGGTGGAGCCTTTTTGCTAGCAAAAGGAACTTTAGAGTTGCATGAAAGGTTAGAAGGCGTATCGCATGAAAGAAAAGCAGGCGTTGCTTATGCTGTTTTTTGGCAAGTAATTGTTCAAGTCGTGGTGCTGGATGCGGTTTTTTCACTCGATAGTATTATTACCGCAACAGGGATGATAGCAAAAGAACAGGCAGCCGTTATGTATATCGCGGTCATTGCTGCTATGGGAGTAATGATGTGTGGCTCTGGCTCTCTTATGCGTTTTATTAATCGTCATCCCACCATTGTCATCCTTTGTCTTGGCTTTTTGATGATGATTGGCTTTACACTCATTGTTGAAGGGTTTGGTTTTCATATTCCAAAGGGATATTTATATGCTGCTATTGGTTTTTCTGTTCTCATCGAAGCTTTTAATCAAATTGGACGTCGTAACCGAGAAAAAATGATTACGACGAATGATCTACGCAGTAGAACCGCTGATGCTGTTTTAAGGCTTTTAGGAGGGGGAAGTAAAGATAGCCATCTTGCTGAAACTGTAGATGTCATTGCTGAACAGGCTGCAGCTTCTGAGTTGTTTAGACCAGAAGAAAAGGAGATGATTCGTGGTGTTCTTGATTTAGCTGATCGCCCTGTTCGCTCTATCATGTCCCCACGCAATGAGATTGAATGGTTAGATTTAAATGCTGATGAAAATGAAATGCGTGAAGAATTACAAAAGGTTAAACATAGCCGCTTAATTCTTGCACGTGAAAAAGTAGATGAATTTGTTGGCGTTGCATTGACAAAAGATCTTCTTTTAAATTTGGCTGAAGGTAAAAAAATTAATTGGAAAAAAGCGATGCGAGAACCCCTTGTTGTTCATGAAAACACAAGTGTTTTACGATTGATGGAGCAATTACGTCATTCTTCTATTCAGCTTGCAATTATTGTTGATGAACACGGATCTTTTGAAGGAATTGCAACACCAACCGATATTCTTGAAGCTATTGCAGGAGACTTTCCTGATGATGATGAAGAGCTCATGATCGCAGAACAACTCGAAAATGGCAGCCTTCTTGTAGAGGGATATGCTGATATCCGCCGTTTAAGTGGTTATCTTGGACGAAATCTTGTTGATGAGGCAGATCGTTATACGACTCTGGCAGGCTTTATGCTTTGGCAGTTTGGTCATTTGCCAAATGAGGGAGAAAGTTTTGAAACGGATGGTTTACGCTTTAAAGTGATTGAAATGGAACGCCGAAATATATCTAAAATTCTTATTTCTCCACTTGTTTCCCCAGAAAAAAGCTAATTCTTTTGATCCATCAGGTGATGTAAGAAATTTTTTCTTAATGATTAAAATAGGAAATTGATATCTTATTGATCTGGCATGCAAAAATAACAGAGGAAACAGCCAAGAAATTGTGTAAATGTAAAATAGTAGAACGATTTGCTATCGGTTATGACCAAGTAAATTACGAAGCGCTAAAAAACACGATATTGAATTTACCAACACCCTTTCTTGTATAAACGAAACCACCAACGATTTAGCAAAAAATATGATAAAACATGGCAAGAAAAAATCTTAAAATATTCCATCCAAAACATAAAACCATTGAGTTTGGAAAAATAGGAAAAGCAACATTAGGACGTTAAAATCTTTTGGGTTCAAAATTCTTGCTCTATGAGCAACATACTGATGAATGTCTTGCTAAATTACCCAATTTCAAACTTTTAAAAGATATGAATGCACGTCTAGAATAATCTGATATGGTATCATTACACAGCCCTCTTACCAACAAAACATATGGCAATGATTCATTCAAAACGCCTCAAAAAGAATAGGAAAAAAGCTATCTTTGTGAACCCAAAAAAATAAAATACTCAGCGATTTTAATTGCTTAGGAAAATATCTAAGCAAAAATCCTGAGTTCCACACATTCCTTAATGTTCTTCCCGTAGAGCCACCAATAGCCGCCCTCTCATTAAAGCTTGGAGAGACAATGCTGACTATTTATCATCAAAATTGGTTATTAATCTACATAATACATATTTTTTAAAATCACATATATCGATATAAGAAAAAATATTGTTTCCACAGTGATATCTTTTTTATATAAAAGGAAAAGAAAAACTTGGGGGTTTCCTATGATTAATAATATTTACTGCGTTGGACGCAATTATGTAGAGCATGCTCATGAACTTGGCAATGTTGTTGAAGATGAACCTGTTATATTTAGCAAGCCAAATAGTTCACTTGTGTTAGGAAACCAAATTGATCTTCCTAATTTTTCCAAAGAAATACATTTTGAAACTGAAATTGTGCTCAGAATATCAAAGGACACTTTTATGGTCAATGAGAGTGAAGCTAAGGAATGTTATGATGCGGTAGCAATAGGTCTTGATCTAACAGCGAGAGATTTGCAAACAAAATTAAAAGAAAAAAAGCTTCCTTGGCTTTTGTCTAAAGGTTTTAAAGGAGCCGCGTACGTCTCTGACTTCATAAAAAAAGAAAAAATGAATGACTCCATAACCTTTACAATGAAGTTGAATAACGAAACAAGACAAGTTGGCAATACGAAAAATATGATCTTTAGCTTTGAGAAAATAATATCATTTTTAAGTCACTACATTCAGCTAAGGCGTGGTGATATCATATACACCGGCACTCCACAGGGTGTAGGAAAACTCTCTAAATTTGACAGAATAGAACTCTATCTTGAAGATCAATTAATTTCAGAGCTAAAAGTAAAATGAGTCATCAAATACTGACCTTTTTCATTGTTTCATTTTTTTAGTCATCTCACCGGAACCAAACATGGCCCTTATCATCGATAAGGCAACGAGATTGGGAAAAAAGAATGCATTTTTGAACGTTTTAGGGTTGTGTACAGCAACATATGCGCATGGAGCATTTTCCATATTAGGTGTATCAGCACTCATTCTCAACAACAAAACGCTCTTCCTTTTAGTAAAACTCATGGGAAGCTGCTATTTATTATATATGGGCTTTAAATCGATTAAATCTGGAATACATAGCTTAAATTCAAAAGAAAAATATCAACGATATGAAAAAAGCATTGTCGGTAAAACAAAGCTTTTTACCAGCTATATGGACGGTTTTTTAACACAAATACTAAATCCCAAAGTATCAATATTTTACATAGCAGCCTTTCCAAAATTCTTAGCTTCTGGCGGTAGCATTAAAAAAGGCTTTGAACTTGTAACGATACATTCCTTCAACATCTTTGCATGGTTTACTTTAATGACCATTTTTATATCATTCGCAAGCGCCACTTTAAAAAAGAAAAAATAAAAGGATGCATTAATAGTGCAACAGGAACAGTTTTATCGCTATTTTCTTTTTTCATTTTCTTTGGATAACACTTCCTCTTTTGATAAAAGCTTGCAAAGCTAACAGAGTAATCTTTTCATGATGTTGTCTCTCACTATGAATAGTCAAACCTCTCACAGAGCTTATATAATCTTGAATTCTTTCTTATTTTCTCTGTAAAATTGAAAAACGTTGCTTTTTTATCGTCGTCTCAAAAACTTTTATGTAAGCGATATGAAATTATCGCAACGTTTTATCAATATCTAAATGAAATTCTTATTCACCACTTTAGAAGAAGAAAGCTAAAGCGTCCTTCTTTTCCTTTGTAAAAAAAGCCCCCCTTTTTACTTATGATAGCATCATAAAAATAAAACAGTGATTTTAGAAATCATTTATTTTCTATCACTAAAGACTTTTCTCTATACTTAAGATGACAACTCTCTAATGCTACTTTAGAAAACTTAAAACTCTCTCTATCATCAATAACAACATATTAATTATAAAAGATAAATTTTATAAAGTTATAAAAAACTAATAACTTTTCAAAATAACTTTAAAGGCCCCTTAAGATGAGGCCTTTTTTTAGCCATTTATTTGTTATCAAAATAACAAACAAACTCCCAATTCAAATCTCTGTCAGCTTATTTAAGAGGAATATATTATCTTTTTTCAAAACCGTATTCTTTTCTTTATCCACACAAAATCATAAAAAATGTTTTTTTCCTTTACACCTCATTTATATCATGCTTCGATACGAAATAATGCCTTTTTTAGCATAATTTAATCTCAAAATAATTAAAGGGAACCCCTAAAAAATGAACTGTAAAGAAAATTTAAAAGATGATCCTCAGAAGAAACTACAACGTGGTCTAGATAACCGTCATGTGCAACTTATAGCCCTTGGTGGGGCTATTGGAACAGGGCTCTTCATGGGATCAGGAAAAACAATTAGTGTAGCCGGCCCTTCCATCATACTCGTTTATGCTATTATTGGATGTGCCCTATACTTTGTCATGCGCGCAATGGGTGAATTATTGCTTTCTAATTCACAATATCGATCTCTCATTGATTTCTCAACCGATATGCTAGGACCGGGAATCGCTTTTTTTGTTGGCTGGAATTATTGGTTAAGCTGGGTTGTGACTGGAGCTGCAGATATTATTGCGATCATTAACTATATGCATTTCTGGTGGCCAACACTTAATCCTTGGATTGTTGTTTTTGCTTGCATTGGTTTCTTTTTAATCCTTAACCTCCTTGCCGTAAAATTTTTCGGGGAACTGGAATTTTGGTTTGGTCTTATCAAAGTCGTAGCAATTTTAGCGTTAATTATTGTTGGATTTTATATGATTACTACAGGCTTTACCTCTCCAAGTGGTACTGTTGCTTCTCTCAGTCACGTATGGAATGGTGGAGATATATTTCCCCGAGGAATTACAGGTTTTTTTGCCGGATTTCAAATTGCCATTTTTTCTTTTGTTGGGATTGAAATTGCTGGAACAACGGCAGCTGAAGTCAAAGACCCTAAAAAAGTTCTCCCTAAAGCAATTAATGCAATACCGGTGCGTATTGTTCTCTTTTACATCCTTTCTCTTGCTGTGATTATGTCAGTTACACCTTGGGATCAAATTGTTCCAGATCAAAGCCCCTTTGTCTCGATGTTTTGGCTTGCGGGCATTCCAATAGCTGCTGGGTTGGTCAATTTTGTTGTTCTCACTTCAGCGGCTTCTTCAGCAAACAGTGGTATTTTCTCCACCAGCCGCATGATATACGGACTTGCAACCCAAAAAGGCGCTCCTCCAATTTTAGGGAAGCTTTCCAAGTACCATGTTCCAGCCAATGCTCTGTTCTTTTCTTGCCTATGTATTTTAGTAGGATACACAATTGCATCATCATCTCCAAGCATCATAAGTGCCTTTACAATTGTGACAAGTATTTCAGCTATTGCATTTTTATTCGTATGGTCCGTCATTTTGATTAGCTATATTGTATATCGTCGCAATCACCCTCATCTACATGCTGAATCCGTCTACAAAATGCCAGGAGGTACCATTGTGTGCGGGGTTGTGTTAGTGTTTTTTGCTTTCATGCTCTATTTGTTGACATTAGAACATGATACCCTAATAGCTTTAAAATACAGTATCTTTTGGTTTATTTTCTTAGGCATAATGTATTTTATATTTATAAGGAAAAGAATTTCTCCAAAAAACAAATAAAATCTATACAAAACATCTCAAAAAAAGGGTAACTAAAGTTGCCCTTTTTCTCCTTAATCTCCTCCCCCCGCCTCAAAATAAAAAGTTTCCTCCCAGCACCGGTTTGTAAACAATCTGACTTGTTCAGGAAGAGATGCTACTAACCGCTGATATGGTTCACCTTAAGGCTCTATGGGTAAACCCTGCTCTAAATACACCACCATTCTAAAAATACTTCATAGGTAAAATGTTCTATGCCTTAGCACTGCTCTAAACAACACTGTTGTACGGCATAAATAGGATAAAGCACGAGTTATTTTCTAAAGATGCTATAACCTTCACTTACATCGCTTACTAAAAATATTTAGATTTTACCTAAAACACTCCCTTAAATTTTCTATATAGCTTTTTTCAAGATTTAAAATACACCTCTCAATGGAATATCTCCTAACTGCTATCTATAATAATAAAAATTTTTATTAAACTATTTTTTTCCTTTTAAAATAAATTATTATAATAAATATAGATATATTATTTATAATTAATACTAATTTATTAATATAATTATAATATATATTTAAATTAACTATGTATAAATATACAAAAATTAAATTTTATACTAAAATTTATATGACATTAAATTTCATAGAAATAGTTATAGCATTAATTAATAAAATTTTTTCTTTATTTATATAAAATAATAGAAAAAAATTCCTTTACTCCTCAAACATATCATGTTCCGATAGAAAGGATTACCTTTTTTAGGGTAATTTTTATCTTAAAATAACTAAAGGGAACTTCCCAAAAATGAACAAACAAAATTTAGAAAAAAAACCTAAGAAGAAATTGCAACGTGGACTACATAATCGCCACATACAACTTATAGCCCTTGGTGGAGCGATTGGAACAGGTCTCTTTATGGGATCAGGAAAAACAATCAGTGTAGCTGGTCCCTCAATCCTCCTCGTTTATGCGATTATTGGTTGTGCTCTATACTTTGTCATGCGTGCGATGGGAGAATTATTGCTTTCTAATACACAATACCGATCTTTTATTGACTTCTCGACTGATCTTCTAGGACCATGTGCTGGTTTTTTTATCGGCTGGACATATTGGTTGTGTTGGATTGTCACTGGAACAGCTGAAATTATTGCTATTGT
This sequence comes from Bartonella tribocorum, assembly GCF_002777915.1. GTDB lineage: Bacteria > Pseudomonadota > Alphaproteobacteria > Rhizobiales > Rhizobiaceae > Bartonella > Bartonella tribocorum_A. The sequence continues at coordinate 38,763 of NZ_NJGE01000003.1, forward strand.
CACTTATGCACAGTTTTGGTGGCCCGAACTCAATCCATGGATTCCTGTTATCATTGGTCTTATGTCCTTTTTAATCCTTAACCTCGTCGCCGTAAAACTTTTCGGCGAACTTGAATTCTGGTTTGGTTTTATCAAAATCGTAGCAATTTTAGTTTTAATTGTTGTGGGATTTTATATGATCTTCACCGGTTTTGTCTCTCCAAACGGTACGGTTGCTTCCCTTAGCAATATATGGAATGGTGGAAATCTTTTTCCACGAGGAATTACAGGATTTTTTGCTGGATTTCAAATTGTTATCTTTGCTTTTGTTGGCATTGAGCTGGCAGGAACAGCCGCAGCTGAAGTAAAAGAGCCTCAAAAAGCCCTACCGCAAGCCGTTAATTCAATACCTGTCCGCATTGTATTCTTTTATATTTTTTCACTCCTTGTTATTATGTCTGTAACGCCTTGGAATCAAATCAGTCCGGAAAAAAGCCCTTTTGTAATAATGTATGCATTAATTGGTATTCCAACTGCTGCTGGTTTGATGAACTTTGTTGTCCTAACAGCAGCCGCCTCTTCAGCAAATAGTGGAATTTTTTCTACCAGTCGTATGGTCTATGGACTAGCAACCCAAAAAGGGGCTCCTAAATTTTTAGGCAAACTTTCTCGCAATCACGTTCCAGCTAACGCATTATTCTTTTCATGTCTATGCATCTTATTAGGTTATGCGGTTGTATCGTTATCTCAAACCCTCATAGCTGCTTTTACAATTGTTACGACGATTGCTGCAACGTTATTTATATTCGTATGGTCTATCATTTTGATTAGCTATATCGTCTATCGTCGCAATCGTCCTCTCCAGCATACTGTCTCTCCTTATAAAATGCCAGGAGGTGTCATTATGTGTTGGGTGCTTCTCGTTTTCTTTGCATTTATTATTTATTTATTGTCATTAGAAGCAGATACTGCCATCGCTTTAAAATACACGCCAGCATGGTTTATATTTTTAGGCATTGTATATTTTCTTTTTGGAAGAAAGAATTATGCAAAAAATTAAAAAATAAAACTTATGTGCAAAAAAATATATAAAAAAGGGTAACTTGAGTTACCCTTTTTTGATATTTATCTATAAAATTATAAACGTGACAAAATATCTCTTTGAGAAACTTCAATTACGTTCTTTATCAACCAAAGCGTTAGATTTTATCCAAGGCATCATAGAACGAAGCTTTTTACCAACTTCTTCAATAGGATGATTATCATTTAAACGCCGCATACTTTTAAAATGAGCAGCACCTGCCTTATATTCTTGAATCCAATTCGATGTAAATTTACCCGTTTGAATATCTTTCAATATACGTTTCATTTCTGCTCTGGTTTCATCTGTAATCACACGTGGACCAGACATATATTCGCCCCATTCTGCCGTGTTAGAAATCGAATAATTCATATTTGCAATACCCCCTTCATACATGAGATCAACAATCAGTTTAACCTCATGCAAACATTCAAAATAAGCCATTTCTGGTGCATAACCTGCTTGTGTTAGAGTTTCGTACCCTGCTCTAATGAGTTCAACAAGACCACCACACAGAACGGCTTGTTCACCAAAAAGATCAGTTTCACACTCTTCTTTAAATGTTGTTTCAATCACCCCAGCGCGTCCACCACCAAGTCCACATGCATAAGATAATGCTACACTATGAGCATGCCCTGAAGCATCTTGTGCTACCGCTATTAAGCAAGGAACACCACAACCACGTTGGTATTCATGACGAACTGTATGACCTGGACCTTTAGGAGCAATCATCACAACATCAACGGTTTTTTTAGGTTCAATCAAGCCAAAATGAATGCTCAAACCATGGGCAAAAGCAATTGCTGCCCCATCACGTAAATGATCATGAATATGCTCTTTATAAATATCAGCTTGCAATTCATCGGGTGTTGCCATCATGATGAGATCTGCCCATTTTGCTGCTTCAGCAACGCTCACCACTTCAAAACCATCAGCCGTGGCCTTTTTAACTGTTTCCGCCCCTGCACGCAAAGCAATTTGCACATTTTGAACACCAGAATCTTTCAAATTTAAAGCGTGTGCACGCCCTTGAGAACCATAACCAATAATGGCCACTTTTTTCCCTTTAATGAGATTCATATCCGCATCACGATCATAATAAACACGCATAAAAACACTTCCTTCTTTTTCTATTTAAACTAAATTTCAGATAATTTTATTAAATAAGAAACATTATCTTCAGTGCATTACATACTCATAAAGACAAAAAACGCCGCTTATAAGAATACAGTAATTGAATAATCTTTAAAGTTTACATATTGTACAGAAAAACCTGTGGTCCCCAGACATTCCCAAAACATATACGGATCCCCAAATAAATTCTAACCACTGTCCTACAAAAATGGTACTTACAAAAAAGCAATATTTCTAAAGAAAATATATCTGCTAAGCTTCTATTTTTCTATCGCACAACAAAACATTATATCTTAAAAATTAAGATACAACATATAATTTATACAATTTCTAACATGAACCAAATCAATACGGATAGCAAGAAAAATTAGAAAATAACAAGTATTGTTTTAATACAACCTCTGAAAGCATATACAATAATATCTTTAGAATAATGGAAAAGATGCTTTTACTTTTTACATTCTTTAATATCCACGCCTCTCACGAGAAACAGAATGCTCCCATACCGCCATTGTATTATTTACGAAGCACTTTTATAAAAAACTTTTAATGCGCTCGAGCCTTTTTCAAAAAGCCTCAATAGCCTAAAACTTTAATAATCTAAGATTTATTGCTCAACATCCATCCTCTTTACTTCATAAAGCGATAAAACGATATCACCATTCGATTTGCTTGCTCTCAATGTTGCAACAGCTCTTATTGCTTTAAGCCTATTCACAAAAAGAAGATTTCAAAGCTTCCTCATAATGGATGCCAAGAATAAAAAAACATCTCATACACTCAAAAACAAAAAATAAAAAACGACCCAAAACAGAGTATTTATAATACACACTAAGACTATTTATCTAAACAGATATTATTTTTCTAAGATAAATTGGCAAAGCTTCATAAAAATTTCTCTTCCAATTTTATAGAGAGAAAAAGATTACGATAATAACCGGATAAAACGCTGAACAGTCTCATGCATTCCATATTCCAACGCATCAGCAATAAGCCCATGACCAATAGAAACTTCATCAAGCCAAGGAATATTTTTGACCAGAACAGGAAGATTCATAATTGTTAGATCATGCCCTGCGTTCACACCTAACCGCAATTCTTTCGCTCTTTTTGCAGCTAAAACAAGTTTATTAAGCTCTTGATCTTTTGTTGTTTTGTCCTGAAATGCAGCACCATAAGGTCCAGTGTAAAATTCCACACGATCAGCTCCTATTGCTTTAGCAATATCAAGACCATCGATAGTAGGATTAGCAAAAAGTGATACACGAATCTTTCTTTTTTTTAAACGCCGAATAATAGGGGCTAAAAACTCTGCATCATGAGCAAAATTCCAACCATGATCAGACGTTGATTGATCTGGATCATCAGGAACAAGCGTAATCTGGTCCGCATAGTTTTCAGCGATATCCAAAAACCGATCACTTGGATAACCTTCAATATTAAACTCAGCAGGAGGAAAAGAGTTTTTTATTAAGCCGTATATATCTGGCAAATCCGCAAAACGAATATGCCTTTCATCGGGGCGTGGATGAACTGTCAAACCTGCCGCTCCAGCGGCAAGCGCTATATGCCCAATATTCTTAATATTTGGCCACGGAAGATTACGTCGGTTGCGCAAAACAGCAACAGCATTAAGATTAACCGAAAGTTTTACCGCCATGCCCATTTCCATTTTTCTACAGTGTGTAATAAGATAGAAAAAAGGCATTTTCCATCTGAAACTTGGATGATACACATATTTTCTCTATCGAACAATCGTTAAACGCTCTGCTGCGCGGGTAATTCCCGTATAAAGCCAGCGTGCATACATATCACGAAATGCAAAGCTTTCATCAAACAAAACGACGTTATTCCATTGAGAACCTTGCGCTTTATGAACCGTCAACGCATACCCATAATCAAAATCATCATAGCGCTTCTTTAATTGCCATGAAATTTCCTGATCAGGATTTTCAAATGCTGCTTTTAAAAGTTTAATCTTTGTTACCCCACGCTCACTTTCTTCTGGTTTCACAAGAAGATTAATACTTGGTTTCACTGTTTCCTTCTGTGAAGTCATCACCTTCCATAAAGAGCCATTTAACAAACCTTTAGGGGGATCATTTCGCAAACACACAAGCTTATCTCCCGCTTGCGGATACTCTGCTGTAAATCCCTTTAACATACGCAAACGCTGATTATAAAGGTGGCGTGTACGATTAATCCCTACCAAGACCTGATCAGCATCCAAAACCAATTGTTGATTAACCTCTTTACGCGTCACAACGCGCGCTTCTCCATAATCACCATAAGCAATATCGCGTCCTTCACGCACATCCATAGCAAGACGTATAATCGGATTATCTTGCGCTTGCCGATGAATTTCTGAAAGAAGAAAATCTGGTTCTCCATTGGAAAAAAAGCCTCCTCCTGATATAGGAGGTAATTGACCTGGATCGCCAAGAACAAGAATTGGTGTTCGAAAGCTCATTAAATCACGTGCCAATTGTTCATCGACCATCGAGCACTCATCAACAATAATGAGTTTAGCTTGTGTCGCAGCACTTCTTCGATTTAATGTAAATGTTGGAGCAATAGACTTTTTTCCTGTAATCTCATCAGAAACTTCCTCTTCTCCACGCGGACAATAAATAAGAGAATGAATCGTACAAGCATTGCTTGCACCTTTAGAACGTAAAACCTGCGCTGCTTTCCCTGTAAAAGCAGCAAACTGGACAGAACCATCAACTGTTTCTGCAAAATAGCGCGCAAGCGTTGTCTTACCGGTTCCCGCATAGCCAAAAAGGCGAAAAAGAGGAGAACGCCCTTCCCTCAACCACGCAGCAACAGCCTTCAATGCATTATCCTGTTCCCGTGAAAACTGCATGATTTATCAAAATAAGATTCGCATAAAAAGAGCAAGCATTAAAAATATAATCAAAAAAACTGTCGTTAAGAATTTTTCATACATAGGCTATTTAACAACTTTCGTAGCACAATTATCAATTATTTACCCATTGCTTTTTCAAGATATTGTAACAATCTAAATTTTATCTATACATCGATCCCCTTGGTAACACCTTATACTTATCAAATAAAATACCATTTTTTACAACAGTACTACCAACAATGGAATATGTATATCTTAAATTAAAAAAACACCTATATACGCTTTTTCTAACCCAAATTGAGAATGAGAAAAAGAGCATTGCAATTGCAAAACCATCGCTAGAAAAAATGTCCTTAACAGGATAAGAATAATGTAACTTTATGGATAATATTTTACATAATCAATCAGCTTTCTTGCACATAAAAATAAAGTATATCCACTATGGCGAACTAATAATTAAATATATCAAAAATCTTTTGGCAGAAATAGAAATAGCTCTCAACAAAACGACTTAATCCTATGACGATACACCAATAAAGTTCCTCTCTTCCTCTTATCATGATTTTAATAAATTTACTCTTCATTCTACAAATAAGTTATATCGCAATGAATAAAGAAAGACATCACGCTTCTATGAGACACGCTTTATCTCGTACAAATATATCGCTTTTTCTGTTCAACAATAAAATCTGGTTCGTAAATATAGCCTTTTTGATAGTCTATGATAAGAAAACCGGGACACGGTTTCAGACCAGCGCAACACTTCAGGTTCATCCTCTAGAATATGAGAAAAGCGCAATTCTCCATCGACTAAGTCAAACTTTTCTTTCTGTCTTAATGTGTTAAAGTTTATAAAAACGAACTAATTAATGCTATTCTTATTGCTAGAAATAAACATGAAATTAAAGGGTATAATTTATTAAGAAACTTGGCGTTATGTCAAAATATCAGCAATGAGATTGCTTTTTTGTTATTTTAGCAATGAAATAATAAGCGCCAATATTTGATGAATGAAACGGAAGATTTAAATTGAAAATATTAATTCCAGATGACTATCAAAAAGCCACCCTAACATTACAGTCTATTACAAAATTGATGAAATCACATGAAGTGCTAGTTATAAATGATTTAGCTAAAGAATGTGATTTAGAAGATAAGCTCAAAGAGATCGATATTCTTATCTTAATCAGAGAACGGACTAGTGTTGATAGAAATCTTCTCCTGAAACTGCCAAATTTAAAATTAATCTGCCAAACAGGCCCTATAGGTTCACATATTGATATAGAAGCGTGTAGAGACTTAGGCATTGAAATATTAGACGGTGGTGGAGATCCAACTTCTGCTGCTGAATTTGCGTGGCTCTTAATGATGTCTGCGCGTAGAAAACTCTATAAATCTGTGTCTGATATGCAAAAAGGACAATGGCAAACAACATTTGGCAACCAAATGAAAGGGGCTACTCTTGGAATATACGGGTTTGGTCGTATTGGTAAAATGGTTGCTCAATATGCTGAAGCTTTCGGCATGTCCATCTTGGTTTATGGAAGCGAGCGTGCAACGCAAGAAGCAAAAGATTTAGGTTATCATTTTACGCATTCAAAAGATGAATTTTTTACACGTCCTGACATTATATCCGTCCATTTACGTTTAAGCGATAAAACCAGAGAAATCATTCAATTAGATGATCTATTGCGCATGAAACCTCATGCTATTTTTGTTAACACAGCGCGTTCAGCTTTGGTTGAAAAAGGAGCGATAGAAAAAATACTAAGTTTGGAAAATTCAATTTACTTTGCACTGGATGTTTATGACAGCGAGCCAGTATATGAGAGCAAATTATTGCAATCAGATAGAGTTCTTTGCACACCGCATCTTGGCTATGTGACTGAAGAAAGCTTTGAGAATTATATTGAAAAAGCTTGCCAAAATATAGCGTCTTTTATGAAGAGCGCTGAATGCCGGCTGAGCCAATATTTGTAAAATTCATCTTATAATGCTAGCGTATCAAATTTGCACGACACATAACAGCTTATTTCCTTCAATTAAGCATATTCCTTAGTTTTTTAATACCAATCGTATTGACAGATTTTTATATCATCAGCGTAAAATCCCTAATTTATTGTTGCAGTCATTATTTAAAAAGGCCTCTTTATTGGAATACACTTTAATTGGAGGGGAGCGTCGTGCGCAATAATAAATTTATAGAAAAAAGTTATTATAGATGGATTGTATTGCTTGTTGCCACGATCTCTCAAACATCAGCCTGCTTCTTTGTTCAAGGGATTGGTTCTTTAGCTGAATTTTTTTAAGAAGGATTTCTCGTTTAGGGACTCTCAGATAGGTTTGCTGTCTTCAGCAGCGCAGTTCCTACCTATTATTGGGTTACTTGTAGCGGGTGAATTATTGGACAAGTTAACGAGCGTTATATTGTTGGCGTTGGCGCGGTCGGCGTTTCTCTCGCTCTTTTGTTTGGAGCAATCGCAAATAACTATATTTCCCTTTTGGTTTGTTTGCTCATTGTAGGGGGATTTTACAGTTCTGCTCAACCTGGTGCTGCTCAATCTGTTGCTTCATGGTTTCCACAATCACAGCATGGACTAGCAACGGAAATAAGGCAGGCAGGACTCCATTAGGTGGGGCCATTAGCTGGGATAGTTCTTCCTGCTAGTGCACTTGTCTATGGCGTACAAGGTGCGTTTTTGGTCGGTTCCATAGTTTCTTTTTTAGGTGGCTGTCTATTTATTATTTTTTATCACTCACCAGCAAAAGTTGTCGCTATCATTCCAGAAAGCAAGGCAAGAGTTTCGTTCTATGCAAATGTAAGATCTCGTCTTGCAATGTTGGCTGCGCCGCATATGAAGAATATTATTTTTTCAGGCGTTTCACTTGTGATCGTTCAATATGTTTTAACCATCTTTATAACGATTTATTTTTATAGAATCTATCACCTGTCTTTAGACAAAAGTATTTATTTTTTTGTTTCACAGGCTTCTGGTGCCTTAGGAAGAATTATTTTAGCAGCGTGGAGTGATCATTATAGAAAAGAACGATTTTTTCCTGTCTTGTTTTACATGATTGCAGTCGTTTTTGGGTTTTTAAACTTAATTTTGGGCATGAGTGGATCCATAATTTATTTAACTATTTTATCTGCTTGGTTCGTTTTTTTGGAATGGGATGGTATGGCCCTTGGGTTGCTTATATTGTAAACTCTTCGCCAAAAGAAAGCGTTGGCTTTTCTCTGGGTTTAGCCATGTCTGTCAATCAAATCGCAATGATTACTGCCCACCATTCTTTGGTAATCCAAGATTTTACCGATAGTTATTTACGAACATGGCTGATTTTAATTATTGTTTTTTCACTTTTCTTAATAAAAAAGTAGGGAAATATAATAGGGGAGGAAACTATAATGATCAATGAAAATACTTTTGAATTGAGCAATGTCGAAAGAGACAAACTTTAGGAGGCTTTAGACCATGTTATTTATGATCCATACGGTGGTATTGAATATTCGCTTGAGCTAAAAAAAATAGCATTTTCGCTGCTAGCCCATAAAGTATTGACAATTCTTATGAATCAAAAGGTGTCTATGATCCCTAGACCATATTTAATCTTTGAAAACCTTCCAATTGACAGACAAATTAAGACGTCACCTAATCCTTATAATTTAGATACGTCTTGTAAAAGTGGCTATATTAGCAAAAATTTAATGATGATGTTTTCTTTATTAATCGGAGAGCCTTATTCAATGAAGTTTGAAGGCGAACATATAGTCACTAACTAAGTATCCTTTAGAGGATAATAAAAAAGATTATACAGATTTAGAATCTGAAGTTGAGTTAGATTTTCATATAGAAAATGCTGCACTAAAATTTATAAGTGAGGAGGATTTGAAGAGCTTAAGGGATAATTATATATAATCAATGTTCCCTATAGATGGAAAAAATGAGATAACCTCTACAAGTAAAGTGCCCCTCGTTCAAGGAGATAATGAATTCCCAGATATCAGCGCTATTTTTTATCTCGGCATGTTAGAGCCCCAGTCAAAAAAAGCTAAGGAAGCTGTTATCTTTTAGAATTGATCTACAACCAAGAAGACTATTATACATTGATAACAGAATGGCTCTACACTCTAGAGATAAATTTTTTGGATCATTTGATCGTTATGAAAATCCAATGCGGTGGATTCAAAGAGTGTTTGATTTTCAATATTAATGTCCTGATAATGATATGACATTGAGTATTATTCTGGTTTAGACATATCGACGATACATCTCATCTGTACAGATTTCCCCCGCATAATCAGGTAAGGTTACGACCTGATTATAAACTATGGTGGCCTATTGAGTTTCTATGGCTGCATTTAATCTTTGTTATTTTTGCCCTTCCTTTCAAGCCGCTAGGGGAATTCGATCAAAACTTTGAAAGAAAGATTTGGGGTAATTTCATAATGCAAAACCAAAACATAGTGATAAACTTTTCTATTTTTTTCATAGGCATAACGGTTTGCATGGTTGCACCCTTCAAGCACGGTAGCTTTTTTCTTGCAAAAATGTATTATCTAAAAAATGCAACGAAATCGCTATTAATGTGAACAGATGAATTTTAAAAAAAACATCGCGTACAAACAAATTCAAACATAATTGGACACACAACTTATAACATTTTTTAGATGAACAAATAATAAGATACCCCATGTCTTTAAACAAAGAATGAAAATCATAAAATGAGCTCTCAGGATAATAGGAGCTCTCTACAAAGAAGAGACAGAGATGAAGACTCTAAAGACTTCATCATCACCATCCTTCACCGTTTTTCTAACATATTCATTTTATACAAGAATTTTTCCCTCAGAAGAAACAGCATTTGCAACAGCTTCCTCACTTGCCTCATCGGGTAATAACATCTCATTATGGGCACATCCCGATGGGATCATAGGAAAACAATTTTCTAAATGATAAACACGACAATCGAAAAGAACAGGCTTATCACAGTCAATCATATGCTGAATTTTATCATCAAGTTCATCGGGTTTTGAACAATAAATTCCCACCGCTCCATAAGCTTGTGCCAATTTCACAAAGTCAGGCATCGATTCCGTATAAGAATGAGAAAGACGATTACCATGCAGTAATTGCTGCCACTGACGAACCATTCCCATATACTGATTATTTAAAATAAAAATTTTCACAGGTGTGTCATGCTGAATAGCTGTTGCAAGTTCTTGAATGTTCATCTGAATAGAAGCATCACCAGAAATACATACAACAAGTGCATCAGGATGCGCTATTTGAACACCAATCGCGGCAGGCAGACCATACCCCATCGTTCCAAGACCACCAGAAGTCATCCAATGTTTTGGTTCATCAAAGTGATAATACTGCGCGGCCCACATCTGATGCTGTCCGACGTCCGTTGTAATATAAGCACGAGCATCTTTGGTCAAAGTATAAAGCCGTTCAAGAGCATATTGTGGCATGATAACATCTTTTTTTTCCATATATGCCAATGACTTGCGTGATCTCCAGCGATTAATTTGCAGCCACCATGTTTTACGACTTTCTTGATCAAACTTTAATTGATGCTCATGCAAATATTGCATTATATCTGCCAAAACATGTGCCACATCGCCAATAAGTGGCACTTCTGCTTTGACAATTTTATTGATTGAAGAAGGATCAATATCAATATGAATAATACGCGCATGAGGTGCAAATGCATCAAGGCGCCCCGTGATACGATCATCAAATCGTGCTCCAACAGCCAACATGACATCACAATCATGCATAGCCATATTCGCCTCATAGGTTCCATGCATTCCCAGCATTCCGAGCCAATTTTTTCCAGAAGCAGGATAAGCACCAAGTCCCATTAAGGTTGAAGTAATCGGAAAATCCCCCAATTGAACCAAATTACGCAAGAACTGTACAGCTTCCCCTCCCGATGAAATCACACCACCACCAGAATAAATAACAGGGCGTTTTGCCTCCATTAAAAGAGAAACAGCCGATTTGATAGCTTCACAATTATTCCCTTTATTCCCTTTCAGCGATGGAAAAGAATGTAATGTTTTCTGAACTTGAGGCGCTCTATAAAATCCTGAAGCAAATTGAACATCCTTAGGAATATCAATCAAAACCGGTCCTGGACGCCCAGATTGAGCAAGAGAGAAAGCTTCATGAATAATATCCGCAAGATCATTGACATTTTTAACCAGCCAATTGCCCTTCGTACAAGGTTTTGTAATTCCCACTGTATCTGCCTCTTGAAAAGCATTGGTTCCAATCAGCGTTGTCGCTACCTGACCAGAAAAACAAACAAGAGGGATCGAATCCATGAGTGCATCTTGCAAAGGTGTCACAGCATTCGTTGCTCCTGGACCAGAAGTCACAAGCATAACACCAACCTTTCCAGTACTGCGTGCATAGCCTTCCGCCGCATGCCCTGCAGCTTGTTCATGGCGTACCAAAATATGCTGGAGTGTATCTTGGTGATAAAGAACATCAAAAATAGGCAAAACAGCCCCACCAGGATAACCAAAAATATGTTTAACGCCTTGATCTATAAGAGCCTGAACGACTATTTCAGCTCCCGACATCATTTTTTCATCTGCACTCTCTTGCTGTCTTGGATCATTTCTCATTTTTCCCACTCACCTATTTGATAGGACAATAAAAAAGCCCCTAAAGGAGCCCATAAAAAAAGACCCCGAAGGAGCCTATTACACAACACATATTGTATGATCACCCCCACTATTCTAATGCATAAAATATATAAAAAAATTCCTTATAGAAGAATTTCTAATTCCATTGACACCATTCGTCAATAAAAAATTAATATTTTTTAAAAATTTCTTCTTAAAGCTCCAGATCTTTCATCAAGAAGTCAGTACCCATTCTTCATCAAATTGATGACGAAACCATGTCATTTGTCTTTTTGCATATCTCCTCGTTTGTGTTTTCACTGCTTCCAGAGCATTTTCAAAGCTTCTATGTCCATCCAAATAAGCCATGAATTCAGATACACCTATCGCTTTCATCGCAGGTAACGAAGGGGAAAGCATGAGTTTCTTCATGGCCACCACCTCTTCTAAAGCACCTCTTTCAACCATAGAGTCCAAGCGTTTATGAATGCGTTCATAAAGCAGAGAACGTGGAAGCATGAAAAGAATTTTTTCAGCACAATGAGGAGCAATGAGAGGTGTTGTTTTTTGCTTCTGCCACCAACTAAGCTTCTCACCGGTTGCATCGTAAACTTCCAAAGCACGAACAATACGCTGTCCATCTTGCGAAGAAATCTTTTCAGCAACAACAGCATCAATCTGTAACAACTGGCGATAAAGATTTTCAGCTCCCTCTTTATCAAGCAGCAAACGCCATTTCTGCCGCACAACATCTGGAACATGAGGAATTTGCGAAATCCCCTCCAAAAGAGCACGAAAATAAAGTCCTGTTCCACCAACAAAAATAACGGATCTCGACGTAAAAGTAACCAACAGCTTCTCAACATCACACAACCATTGTCCTACTGAATAATTCAAAGTAGGACTCACATGACCATAAAGATAATGGGGAACAATTGCGGTATCAGCCTCGGGAGGCCGTGCCGTTAAAATATTTAAAACGTTATAAACCTGCATTGAATCAGTATTAATAATGAGAGCATTTTTTTCTTGAGCCATTTGCAAAGCAAATTCTGATTTCCCACTTGCCGTGGGCCCTGCTATCAATGTAATCGTTCTCTGTGTCATAAATAGCACTTCCTACCAAGCAGCAGCTTATTGCAATATACATGACTGCCCGCAAAGCCCCTATATTTTCTCTCCATTATCATAAAGTAAAAACTTTGAACAAAAACACGAACAAGACTTCTCCTTCAAGATAAAGAAAACCCTTATGAAAATTATAAAAAAGAGAAAATGGGCTTAATAACAACATCAAAGGAATTTTCCAAGCATCTTTTGTTATCATACTTCAATAACAAACCATAGCCATAATCATTATTGTCTATTAGACCATTAAAACAGCCCTTTATCTTCGTGTACGAAAATAATACTAAGCTAAACCTACACAATCAAACAGATTTATTTTTTTCCTATAAATACAACATACTGCTCTGGCTTATAATAAAATAACTTTCTTCTTCACACTTTCTTTTTTATCACTATTTTTTTCATTCATTATAAAGAAAGATGTCAATATATCGATAAGCGATTGTTTCTCATACGATTTTTATATGGAATGACTTTTTTCAAACTGAAGAGAAAAACTCCTCTACAGTACAAAAAGTACAATCACACAGCACTGAAAATCTCTTTCACATAAAACATTATTTATAACCGTTGAACATTTTGCATTCTGCATGCAAGCCCCCAATATCATAAGACTTACGCATTTTTCTCCCTCTCTCATAAGGCGTTATATCAACACCATTCACCTGCACAACTCCAAAGATATAAAAACCACCTTAAGAAACGGCAAATATCCCCCCTATAACATTTTAAAGAAAAGGCTTTTCCAATATTGAAAATCGGCACATACTACTGTCCAACCTGCACTTTTATTCAGCTGCAAAAATAAAGCCGTCCAATGGATTTTATGTTATACAATCCATACTCTTCATCATGAAATGGGCTTTTAAAAATAGTAGATACTCCATGAGTAAGTAACCTAAATACCCATATATTAAGGCTAATAAAAAACTCATTTTTAAACATCAATCCATTGGGATCGTTACAAACCGTAGCTCTCCATCTGGACGCGCCACGATGAATAGAGCATTTTTGCGCCCAGCTTCACGTAATTTATGAAGACGTTTTTTAGCTTCATCAATTGTTGTGACAGCACTCTGATTGATATCAACAATCACTTCACCCACGCGAATACGCTTTTTATCCGCGGCACTATTTTGTGCAACAGATGTCACCACGAGTCCTCGAAGTTTATCTGAAATTGAATAACGATGACGCAAATCCTCTGTCAATTCAGATAACGTCATTCCCATCAATTGCATTGTCACGCCTTTCGGCAAATCATTATTCGTTTTATCATCAACTTCTTCTTCTGCATCTTCATTGGCATCGGTCTCAATCAAACGTCCAAGCTTAACTTTTACTGTTTTCTCTTGCCCATTCCGTAAAATAGTAACATCCACAACTCTTCCTTCTGAACTCTCCGCGACTAAACGCGGCAAATCACGTGCATGCTTAATTTTGGAATTCCCAAAAGAAAGAATAACATCTCCAGTTTGCAATTGGCTATTATCGACATTATTTTCTTCTGTTTGTTCTATTTTACCAGCCACCAACGCTCCTACAGCATTGTCTAGTTTTAAACTTTTTGCAATATCCTCTGTTACCGGCTGAATACGAATAGCCAACCAACCACGTCTTATTTCTCCAAAATCACGCAATTGATTAATAACAGAAAGTGCCATATCCGACGGAATAGCAAACCCAATACCAATAGACCCTCCAGAAGGGGAAACAATTGCTGTATTAATGCCAATGACTTCACCATTTCTATCAAATAACGGACCTCCAGAATTGCCTCGATTAATCGCTGCATCCGTTTGAATAAAATTATCATAGGGACCAGCATTAAGATCACGGTTACGTGCAGAAATAATCCCAACCGTCACACTCCCACCAAAACCATAAGGATTACCAATAGCCATAACCCAGTCACCAATACGTGCTTTTTCTGAGTCACCAAAACGCACAGCTTTTAATTTTTTACTTCCCGCATCCACTTGAAGCAACGCCAAGTCCGTTTTGCTATCCTTTCCAAGGAGCTTTGCCTTTAGTTTTGTCCCATCGGTAAAATTAACTTCAATATCATCAGCATCAACGATAACATGATAATTTGTAACAATAATCCCTTTTTGCGCATCAATTACAAAACCAGACCCCAAAGAACGAACCTTTTGAAATTGACTATTTTTTTCCCCCTCTTTAGGGGTAAAAAAATCATTAAAATATTCCTCCAGCAATGAATCTTTGGGAATAACGGGTATCGAAGTATTTTCATCCTGTTCTGTTCCTTCAACGGTCTGTGCCGTAGAAATATTCACAACTGTCTCCAAAAGCTCAGAAGCTAAATCTGGAACAGAAAGCAATGTCTTATTTGTCTCTGCCCCCCAAGACAAACTTGCTGATCCTGATAAAAACAAAATCACACAAACAACAAACCTTGTGATAAAAGACTTTAAAAACTCACTTTTACTCACGACACTTCTACCCATGACATGCCTTTAAACCAAAGCCGCAAAGAGCCTTATTCAATATTTATTACGCAAAATATGCAAAATCAGTATGGCTTAACATTCTCTTACATCCATCATAAAAACAAGCAACGATAGAGCATACTTTTCATACGCGTATCCTCCACACATTGTTTCATCCTATTCTCCACTGGACTTTGAATCAGTTTTATTCAAACTAGGACTCATTGTTGATGAAAGTCTTTTCTTTGCTTGCGAAGAATTTCGAAAATAAAAAAAGAAATCCTCATTTGGTGAAATCACCATCGGAGTTTTCTCTAAATTCTTATACTGTTCCATCGCTAACCAAAAATCATAAAAAGATGGATTAGCTTCTCGTGCATTTAATAAAATGCGAATACTTTCAGCCTGTCCTTCACCGCGCGTAATTTCAGCATCACGCTTTGCAGCAGCCACAATTTCTTCATATTCACGATTTGCTTCTGCTACAATACGATCTCGCTCTTGTTGACCTCGAGCCCGAATATTTTCGGCAGCTGCTTCCCGTTCTGCTGCCATTTGTCGGTAAACATCTTCTGAAACAGCATCTGTTAAATCGGTTTTTCGAATACGCACATCAACAATCCTAATACCCAGTGAACCTGCATCTATAGAAAATTGCTTTTGGACCTCAGCCATCATTGCTCCTCGTTCATCCGATAAGGCTGCTTTAAATTCTCGCTTACCATAAACAGCCCGCAAAGCGTCAATAAAGCGTGGTGCAAGATTTTCACGTGCAGCAATTTGCGGGCGCCCTGAAGCAATCCGCTGTAAAAACAATTTAGGATCTGTAATACGATAAATAAAGAACGCATCCACTTCGTAATAAGCGCCCCCACGAACTTGCACAGATTGCGTAGGAACATCGTAACGCAACAACCGATTATCCACCACAATCATCTTATCCAAAAAGGGCATTTTAAAATAAATTCCAGGATTAGACTCTACCTTAACGATTTGTCCAAAACGCTTAATGGCGACTTGTTGACGAGGATAAACAATAAAAAATGACATCCCCAAAACAACTAAAAGAATCATTATAGTACTAAAAACAAACAAAAAACGAGACTGCTGCATTATTAACGTCCTCCAGAAGTCTGATAATCCAAGAGCGATGTGGAACGTGCTGATTTTATTTTTGCTTTTTCTGATAAATTATTACGCAGCAATTCATTCAAAGGAAGATAAGGCACCGCAGGAGAATTAATTTGATCAAGCACCAATTTATTTGGTGAAGAAAAAATACGCCCCATCGTCTCCATATAAAGACGGTAACGCGCCGCTTCTGGCGAAATTGCAGCCTCACGGGCTATGGCTTGGAAACGTTCAGCACGCCCCGTTGCCTCTTCAACCATTTGTGCTTTTTCACCTTTTGCGATTTCCCGTGTACGGGAAGCTTCACCATTTGCTAAACCAATCTTCGTAAAACGCACACGATTTCCTTCTTCAATCATTCGTCCCCGTTCCTGCTCTGCCTGCTGAACAGAATTAAACGCCGCAGCAACTTTGGTAGGAGGAGCTGCTTCACTGATCGATACACGACTTATCTCGACCCCGAGTTGATACTTATCTACAGTCAACTGAGTAATCTTTCTCACATCATTAGCAACTTCTTCTTTTTTATCGCGTAAAACATCATCAACAGGTCTTGAACCAATGACCTCTCGCATTGCACTTTCAGCAACCTGACGAACAGTTCCTTCTTGATCATTTACATTGAATAAAAACTGTCCTGGCTGTGAAATGCGATAGTAAACAGAAAAATTGACATTCACAATGTTTTGATCACTCGACAGCATCAAACCTTCACTTTGTTGTCTCTGTCCAGGCTGCCCACCAATTGCAATTGTTTTTTCCGTTAAAGGCACTTTCATATAAGTCTCAATTGGCCAAAAATGAAAATGCAAACCATCACCGATAATTCCTTCCTTAGGCACACCGAAACGCAATTCTACCGCTTGCTCATTTTGTTGGACAATATAAAGTGACTTGTAAAGGAAAAAACACACAGCAAGCAGAAGGAACAAAATAAAAGCTCCTCCTCGATTAAATTGTTTAAACTGATCCTGTCCTTTACGCAAAATATCATCAAGATTGGGACCACTTCCGCCACCATTATTGCCACCAGAACCAAAAAGATTCTTAGCGGATATTTTTTTGTCACCATTGTTCTTGTTTTTATCGCCACTCCAAGGGCCACCACCATTTTGATTTGTCCAGGGCATTATCACCTCTTTAACTGACTACCATTCATTCAAATACCGACCCTACACTTAAAGCTTATAGGGTTCCTCTTATCTCTAATCACGCAACTGATAAACCCTTTCCACTTCATATTACAAAAAACTATTTCCGCTCATAAACAACAAAACGTGTCGGATGGCTATCTTTTTCTCCTTTTGGAATATCTTGTGTTTGCACAATAGTCCACTTTTCTTTATCAACAATAGGAAAAAAACAATCACCTTCTATAGAAGCTAAAACTTCTGTAAGAAATATTTTATCAGCAAGACGAAACCCTTGTTGAAAAATTTCACCCCCTCCAATAATAAAAATCTCCTCTAGGTCATTTTGAGAAGCAACGCTTGTTGCAAGAGAACAAGCCTGTGATAAAGAGTGCGCAACAACAGCCCCTTCAGCACTAAAGGTACAATCGCGCGTAATGACGATATTCGTGCGCCCTGGTAAAGGTTTTCCGATAGAATCCCAAGTTTTTCGCCCCATTATAATGGGCTTACCCAACGTCAACGCCTTAAAGCGTTGCAAATCTGTTGATAAATGCCAAGGCATCGCACCTTCACGACCAATAACACCATTTTCTGCAACAGCAGCAATTAAACAAATAGAGATCGTCATATTGCTACCGGCGCTTTAATATGAGAATGCGCTTCATAATTAAGCAATTCAAAATCCTCAAATTTAAAAGAAAAAAGATCCGTTACCGCTGGATTTATGCGCATACATGGCAAAGCATTTGGTATACGAGATAGTTGATGTTTTGCCTGTTCAAAATGATTAGAATAAAGATGAGCATCTCCCAGCGTATGAATAAAATCACCCACTTTAAGGCCACTGACTTGCGCAATCATCATCGTTAACAATGCATAGGACGCAATATTAAATGGAACCCCTAAGAAAATATCCGCTGAACGCTGGTAAAGCTGACAGGACAATTTACCCTCAGCAATGTAAAATTGAAAAAGACAATGACACGGAGGCAAAGCCATTTCTTCTATTAATGCGGGGTTCCAAGCTGATACAATCAAGCGACGAGAATCTGGCTTTTCCTTAATCATCTTTAAAAGATTATTAATTTGATCAATATGGCGTCCATCATGAGCAGGCCAAGAACGCCACTGATATCCATAAACAGGACCAAGATCTCCCTTTTCATCAGCCCATTCGTCCCAAATAGAGACACCATGCTCTTTCAACCACGTAATATTTGTATCGCCTTTAAGAAACCACAAAAGTTCATAAATAATTGAACGTAAGTGTAACTTTTTTGTTGTTAACAATGGAAATCCCGCTTGTAAATCAAAGCGCATCTGATACCCAAAAATAGATCGCGTCCCAACACCCGTTCGATCTATCCGATCAATACCCTGATTTAAAACATGAGATAAAAGAGCAAGATATGATTTCATAGGGCTATTATGTCCGATTCTTTTCATTATAGAAAATAAAAACTGTAAAATCCCTATAAACATAATTCAAATCTTTTTCCAAAAACATCTTACACAAGAAATTATCATGATCTGACTAAAATTTTGATGTAAAAGATAAAATACTATAGACAGCTTCTAAGAAAATAACATAGAGGGATAATGAACGAAAATGGATGAACGTGAAATGAAGGAAGCGAATATGGAAAAACAAGAAGCTTTAGCACCACATGATACAAGAAAACGTATCTGGGCTATTGTGTCCAGTGCATCAGGTAATCTAGTAGAATGGTATGATTTTTATGTCTATTCTTTTACATCCATTTACTTTGCATCACAATTTTTTCCCTCAGACGGCGATGTCGTTGCACAACTTTTAAAGGCCGCTGGTGTCTTTGCTATTGGTTTTCTTATGCGCCCAATCGGTGGGTGGCTCTTTGGGTTTATTGCTGACCGCTATGGACGTAAACGCTCAATGCTTATTTCTGTTTTTATGATGTGTGGAGGTTCTTTCTTAATCGCCATACTTCCTACTTATGAAACGATAGGAATGGCAGCAGCAATTCTTTTGCTTTTACTCCGAATGCTTCAAGGACTTTCTGTCGGGGGTGAATATGGTACGACAGCCACTTATATGAGCGAAATTGCCCTCAAAAACCGCCGTGGATTTTTTAGCTCTTTTCAATATACCACATTAATCGGTGGACAACTTCTAGCCAGTCTCGTTATATTTATTCTCGCCCTTTATCTCACAGAGGATCAACTAAAAGCGTGGGGATGGCGTATTCCATTTGCCATTGGTGGATGCGGCGCAATTGTTGCAATTTACCTCCGCCGCACACTTCATGAAACAACCACAGAAGAAAATCGTTCTAAAAAGCAAGCTGGTAGTCTTTTAGAGCTGCTACGCAATCACAGGAAAGCTTTTTTTCTAGTTGTTGGCTTTACAGCAGGGGGATCGCTCACATTTTATACCTATACAACTTATATGCAAAAGTATCTGATCACAACCACCGGCTTTGACAAACATACTGCAACAACAATCATGACAGTTGCACTGTTTGTTTTCATGTTACTTCAACCTGCATTTGGTTTTATGGCTGATAAAATTGGAACAAGAACTTCACTCCTTATTTGGAGTGTTTTGTCTATTATCTTTACAATTCCTGGACTTCATGTGATTGGTAATACTGATAAAACATGGATTGCTCTATCAGTCATTATTGGAATGCTATGCATTATGAGCTTTTATACGTCCATCTCTGGTATTGTAAAATCAGAAATGTTTCCCGCTTCAGTGCGAGCAACAGGTGTTGGACTCTCTTATGCTATTGCCAATGCAGTGTTTGGTGGTTCTGCTGAATACGTAGCACTTGGATTAAAAGATCTTGGACACGGATCTATCTTCTATTTTTATATAACTGGCATGATGATTATTGCATTCGTTGCAGTTCTCTTGATGCCCGATGCTCGCAAAAAAGGATATTTACAAGGGGACAACATTCATTAACTTTTGGTGTTAAAAAAGCCCAGTATTCTGGGCTTTTTTTATATCTGTTCTACAAAAATTAAAGTTTACAATTTTTTATTTTTATCCTTTCAAATACTCTAAAGAAGAAATTTTCTCTCCTGTATAGATCGCTTATCACAATAAACGGCTTTATATCGTTATGAAGAGATACTTCTTGAGCTGAATTGAGTTCACTGAAGCTAAGAAGCATTTGTTTTATTTTAATATTTCTATTCCTCATCAAAATCGAAGCCAAACGATCATCTTTCAAGAAATTTTATCAATAATAAATGACACATTATCTCATGCTTTTGTTTAATACGTTCTTTAGTAGCCCAACATACAAAACAAAGCCCCATGAAAAATAGAAAATACCACTATGTTATGAATTCTTGCACTTTTTGAAGAAATATTTCTCAAATATACTCAAGCCCATTTCACGATAGCCCCCATGAATGGCATAATGATAAAGCGCATATACAGTATAAATATTACACAACACATTGATTTATAATAATATATCTAGCATCATTCAACTTTAACTAAAACCCTGTGGAGCGTAGGATTTTCCATTTCAAGTTTGTTTTATGTTGAATCAATCAAAACCATTCGCTGACACATTACAAGTAAGGGAAAAGCCATGCGGATAAAACTGTACGAGAAAAGCCTAAAAATACCCCTTATGAACCGTTTCAATAGCTCAAAGACTGCGTAACATTGTAAACCACAATCTTTAGCTTAATAAAAATGCAAAACACGCTATCATTATCCTATTTGTTAGCGCTATACTATTTATAGCGCCCTTAATTTTTCATACTCCCTTGATATTTAAGATGATTCATAAAAAGATTTTACACATACATCAATCTCGCATGTAATCGGCAGTAACGCCATTTTACGAAACAAGATCAAGCCTATAAAACAAAGAATATCATATCCTCGCAAACGCTCTCGTATGCAAATAATTCACAATGAAACAAAAAAACAATCTTTCCTTAAAAGATAACCAAAAGCACACGATTTATGCAATACACCATAAGTTCAAAACAGTATTGATCACTCGAGAGAAAATCTTACACGAAAACCTCTGAACTTTAAGTTGCAAGTTCATTCTTTTACCATTTCAAGTTTTTAGGCTATACAAAAGGATATAATCATAAAATAAAATTCTATTTTATGCTTACCAAAAGTATAATTTAAGTTATGCTCCATACAATAATTCAATCAAAATTTAATTTATTTATTCACTGATAATATAAAAATAACATATATTAATATAAATATTATTTATGTTGTTTCATTAAAAATAAAATACCTTAAAAAATTAAAAGTATCACAAGTTTTATTAAAGTGTGTTCCTAATAAATTATCATGATACAATTGCATTTTTATGCTATACATTGTCAACAAATTTAACAAACAGAAAATTTATTTATCTAAAAGGGGAATACTTCATGAATAACCAAGCAACTTTAGATCCACATGATACAAGGAAACGTATTTTTGCTATCATATCCAGTGCATCAGGAAATCTCGTAGAATGGTATGACTTTTATGCTTATTCCTTTGCATCGGTTTATTTTGCATCACAATTTTTTCCTGAAGATGAAGATATTGTTACACAACTGTTAAAAACTGCAGGAATATTTTTTATTGGCTTTCTTATGCGTCCAATTGGAGCATGGCTCTTTGGCTTCATTGCTGATCGCTATGGACGTAAACGCTCAATGCTTATTTCTATTTTTATGATGTGTGGAGGTTCTTTTCTCATTGCTATACTTCCTACCTATAAAACCTTAGGAATAACAGCAGCATTTCTTCTCCTTTTAGTCCGTATGTTTCAAGGACTCTCCGTTGGCGGTGAATATGGTACAGCAGCTACTTATATGAGCGAAGTTGCCCCTAAAAATCGTCGTGGGCTCTTTGCTTCTTTTCAATATGCAACAACGATCTCAGGTCAACTTCTCGCAAGTTTTATAATATTTATTTTAGCCATTTACCTTAACGAAGATCAGTTAAAAGCGTGGGGATGGCGTATTCCTTTTGTCATTGGTGGCTTTGGAGCAATCGTTTCAATTTATCTTCGAAGCTTGCTTCATGAAACAACAACCCTCAAAAGCCGCTCTGAACAACACGCCGGTAGTCTTAGGGAGCTTTTTCGCAATCATAAAAAAGCATTCTTTTTAGTTGTTGGTTTTACAGCGGGTGGATCACTCACATTTTATACATATACCACTTACATGCAAAAATATCTTATCACAACCACTGGCTTTGATAAACAAACTGCAACAACGATAATGACGGCTGCCCTCTTTATTTTTGTGTTATTCCAACCCCTTTTAGGTTCTCTCGCCGATAAAATTGGAGCAAGAGCTTCACTCATTATTTGGAGTGTCTTATCCATTATCTGCACCATTCCTGTGCTTAAAATGATTGGAAATGCTCATAATCCATGGACAGCGCTCTTCATCATTATTGGAATACTCTGTGTTATGAGTTTTTATACATCTATCGCAGGTATCATAAAAGCAGAATTATTCCCTGCTTCAATCCGAGCAATTGGTGTTGGATTTGCTTTTGCCATCGGTAATGCACTCTTTGGCGGTTCTGCTGAATATGTAGCACTTGGACTAAAAAATATGGGATACGAATCTGTTTTCTTTTTTTATATCGTTGGAATGATGATTATTGCCTTCATATCTATTCTCCTTATGCCTGATATAGATAAAGGAGGATATCTCGATAAAGACCACCTTCATTAAATTTATTGACTGGAAAAAAGCCCAAGAAATTGGGCTTTTTTATCATTATTTACCCAACAACTTAATTTTTTATATTAAAACCCATTTCGTTATCGTACTTTCAACGATGAAGCTAACTCTCAATAATGAAAAATTACAGAATACCTTCTATGATTTTCAAGGGTCATTCTTATAACATATTGATTTAATTATTATTTACTGTTTTATATATCAAATAAAAAACCTCAACACCGCAAAATCTCCTCATTTTCACCCTTTTATATAAGCCCCCTCACAACGATACCTCTTGCAATGCATAAGAAGAATTAGTCTATGGGTAAAATTATTTAATAAATTAATAAAATTACATATCTATGAATTATTTAAAGTAAAAATTTAGTTTATTTTTGTAAACAATTTATAATTAATGATTTATCGTAATAAAAGTTGGATATATACAATAAAAATTTCATTGAATATTGTTAAAAGAACTTTATAATTTATTTTATACATTATTATAACATAATATAAATATTAAAAACATTAATAAAGCTATATATAATATATAATAAACAGCTAAAATTTAAAAAATATTATTTTAAATATTTTTCATAAAAAATAACTATTATACACTTGAATTTTTCTGAAAATCGTAAAGAATTAAGTTTAGAAAATATGGATAATAAATCCACAAGGGGAACAACTCATGGAAAATGGAACAATTTCAGCATCACAGGATGCAAGAAAACGCGTTTTTGCTATTATAGCAAGCGCATCAGGAAATCTCGTAGAATGGTATGATTTTTACGTTTACTCATTTGCATCGATTTATTTTGCATCACAATTTTTTCCTTCAGATGGTGATACGATTACGCCACTGTTGAAAACAGCGGGGGTATTTTTTATTGGCTTTCTTATGCGCCCTATTGGCGCTTGGTTTTTAGGATTTGTCGCCGATCGTTATGGACGTAAACGCTCAATGCTTGTATCCATTTTTATGATGTGTGGTGGCTCTTTTTTCATTGCCATACTTCCCACCTATGAAACCTTGGGAATAACATCAGCGATCCTTCTCCTTTTAGCGCGAATGATGCAAGGCCTTTCAGCGGGGGGTGAATACGGTACAGCAGCCACTTATATGAGTGAAGTTGCCTTAAAAAAGCATCGTGGGCTTTTTGCTTCTTTTCAATCAGCCACCCTTATTACAGGTCAGCTTCTTGCCAGTTTCATTATATTTATTCTAGCATCTTATCTTTCTGAAGATCAGTTAAAAGCATGGGGATGGCGTATTCCTTTTGTGATTGGTGGGTTTGGAGCACTCATTGCGATTTATCTACGTCGTGCCCTCCACGAAACAACCACGAAAGAAAGCCGCTCTCACAAACACTCTGGTAGTCTTAAGGAACTTCTCACCAAACATACAAAAGCCGTTGTCGTGATTGCCTGCTTTGCATCAGGAGGATCACTCACATTTTACACCTTTACGACTTATATGCAGAAATATCTGATCACAACCACCGGCTTTGATAAACATACAGCCACAACGATTATGACAGCTGTACTATTTATCTTCATCCTGTTCCAACCCATAGCAGGTATCATCGCCGATAAAATTGGAACAAAAACTTTACTCATCATTTGGAGTATACTTTCTGCCATCTTTACCTTCCCTGGACTTTGGATAATCGGTAACACCCATAGTATATGGGTTGCTGTATGCGTTATTATTGGCTTGCTCTTTATTATGAGCATGTATACATCTATCTCTGGTGTGGTAAAATCAGCTATGTTCCCAGCTTCAGTACGGGCATTAGGCGTTAGCATCTCTCATGCCATTGGTAATGCCTTATTTGGCGGTTCTGCTGAATACGTCGCGCTTGGACTAAAGAAGTATGGTCATGAATCACTCTTTTACTTTTACATAACCATCGTGATGATCATGGCTTTCATTGCGCTTCTTTTTGTTCCAAGTATGCGTAAGGGAGGATATCTCCAAGACGATGAAAAACATTAACACACTCTATAAACATAAACAAAAAGCCCAAGAAATTGGGCTTTTTTATCATTATCGTAAATTTTTAATAGTGTCTAAATTTTATGAAGTGCATTGAGTTCCTTAGCGACTAAATAATAAAAAGTTATACGACTTTTTCGACGCTCTCCAGCCATCATCTGAGCAACTTTTGAAACCGCCATTTTAGCACTCTGCTCATCAGCTTCTAAAACATCTTGAACCCATTTTTCAACACGTTCTAACTCTTTTGGATCCGATGTCGCAACAAGTGCTGCATCCTGCTTTTTCATCACCAAAGCTAAACGATGCTCAAGTCGTTCAACGGCTGCTGCATCGGGGTTTGAATCATAGTGTTTAATATCTGCTAGAGTATTTGTCATTTTGCATCATCTCCTCTCCAAAAATGAACGGCTGCACTTTACAGCCGCCTCATATAGCTCCATAAATAATTAGAGGATTAAAAATATTAACAACCCCCCCTTTTCCTAAGACTGTTCTTCATCTATATTTAAAGGGCTGGCTTTCCAGCTATGGTAATAAATGGACGGTGAAATAAACCTATTGGACCCGGGGGCGGTACCCGGCGCCTCCACCAAAGTATAAACAACCAAAATTATATTTTGGTGGGGGCGAAATAGGATCGACAAGGGTGTAAAGATCGCTCTTTTACTCGGCATTGTACCACCGTTATCGGGCTAAATGAGTAGTTGCAAATGACAACTATGCGGAAGCACGTCTCGCTGCTTAAGGCAGTGTGAATGTTTCAAATTGACTCTTAAACCGTCGCAGGTTTAAGCGGGGTTGGAAGGCACCTGGCAACAGAAGCCTTCACTTTTTAAAATGTTATTGTTTGATCTTTCAGACATTATCAGACATTATTTTTCGTGTTTTTTCGATTCAATGAGGTAGCTCGTAGACAAAATACTGCTCGTTTTTAAATGAATTCTCTTACACAATATCAATAGACCCATTCTGCTACGTGAAATAAAAGGAATAAACTTCGATGGTTAAAGATCAAATCCGTTACGATATTCTCGTTCAGGATGCGCTTCGTGGAGTTATCCGTAAAGTTTTATCGGAAGTTGCTAAAGCAGGACTTCCAGGAAATCATCACTTTTTTATAACTTTTTTTACAAATGCTCTAGGCGTTAAAATTTCTTCTCGGCTAAAAAATCGCTATCCTGAACAAATGACGATCGTCTTGCAACATCAGTTTAGGGATCTCAGTGTTTCAGAAACAGCCTTCGAAGTAACCCTTTCTTTCAGGGAAATTACCGAAAAACTTGTAATTCCTTTTACTTCCATTCAAGTCTTTTACGATCCTGTAGCAGCGTTTGAAGCAGCATTTGATCTCCCTTCAAAACTTCCCTCTGTAGAAAATGAAGATTCAGAAGATACCCCTTCTGCACCCATCACTCTATCAAACAAACAAAAAAAAGAAAATACGCCCACAAAAGAACAAAATCTCACGACCAACAAAGAACCTTTAAATAACGATACAAAACAAAGTGCTGATGTTGTCTCTTTAGATTCTTTTCGGAAGAAATAAATTTTCTCATGACTGAACCAATAAATCTTCGCCAATTTCGAAAACAAAAAAAGCGTGCAGAAAAAGCGCTTCATGCTGAAGAAAATCGCTATCGTTTTGGACGAACAAAAACTGAAAAGCTTTTCGAGCAACAAAAATCTTTCAAAACGCAAAGATTTCTCGATCAAAATCGTTTACGAAACGACGAATAAAAGGGAAAAAATGAACGAACGTAATTCTATTGATTGGTCAAAAGTCACGCCACAAAAGATATCTGTTCGTGTTGATGGACACGCAACAAGTGTCTCTTTAGAACCACCATTTTTAGATATTCTTAAAGATATAGCCCGCAAAAAAGGACAATCTTTAGCTTTTATCATCACTGACATTGATAGCCAAAGACCTCAACAAGTCAATCTTTCAGCCTCGCTACGCGTTTACGCCCTTCAAAGTATTCTGACAAAACGTCTTTAATACTTGCTTTTGTTGTAACATCTCTCGTTCAATTAAGATTGTAGCTTTTAAAAGAAAAGTTTTTTAAACCTAGCACTTTAATAAAAAAAAGATTACAAAAAAGGTATAATGAATAATTTTTCCGATCACATACCTTTCTTTGAAGAGGATACCCCCCCAACCCATGATGAGAAAAACTCTGGGACTTCTTTCCCTGTTCTCAAAGAGAAAAAATCATATAGCAGAGACTATTTAGAACAACTTAATCCAGAACAACAGCAAGCTGTTATGAATACTGAGGGACCTCTTTTAGTTCTTGCCGGTGCTGGTACTGGAAAGACACGCGTTTTAACGACCCGTATTTCTCACATTCTGCGCTCTGGACTTGCCTCTCCTCAACAAATACTTGCTGTCACTTTTACCAATAAAGCAGCCCGTGAAATGAAAATACGTATTGGTGAACTCATTGGTGAAGTTGTTGAAGGGATGCCTTGGCTTGGCACTTTTCATTCCACTGGTGCTAAAATTTTACGCCGCCATGCAGAGCTTGTTGATTTAAAAAGAAACTTTACAATTCTCGATAGCGATGATGTTCTTCGACTTTTAAAACAGCTTATTCAAGCTGAAGGCTTAGACGATAAGCGTTGGCCCGCACGAAACCTTGCCATGATGATTGATTCTTGGAAAAACCAAGGACTTTCACCAGGACATATCTCAAAAAGTGAGGCGCATTCCTTTGGCAACGGCATGGGACGCGAACTTTATCGCAGTTATCAAAATCGATTAAAAGATCTTAATGCTTGTGATTTTGGCGATCTTCTGCTTCATTCTATCTCTATCTTCCAACACAATCCAGATATTCTTCGCGAATACCATTCTCAATTTCGCTATATTCTTGTTGATGAATATCAAGATACAAATACAGCACAATATCTTTGGCTTCGCCTTTTGGCACAACATCCTCAAGGCCAAAATGTTAATCTTTGCTGTGTTGGCGATGATGATCAATCTATTTATGGATGGCGTGGTGCAAAAGTTGAGAATATATTACGATTTGAAAAAGATTTTCCTTCCGCCAAAATTATTCGTCTAGAACGCAATTATCGCTCAACATCCCATATTCTTAAAGCCGCCTCCCATCTGATTGCTCATAATGAAGAAAGGCTCGGCAAAGTCCTTTTTTCTGCTCAAATAAAGAGTGAGGAAGAAAAAGTCAAAATTCATTCAGCATGGGATTCGGCAGAAGAAGCACGAGCAATCGGAGAAGAAATCGAACGCGCCCAACAAAGCGGTCATGCATTAAATCATATGGCTATATTAGTACGTGCATCATTTCAAATGCGTGAATTTGAAGATCGCTTTGTAACACTTGGCCTTAACTATCGAGTCATTGGTGGTCCTCGTTTTTATGAGCGAATGGAAATACGTGATGCTATGGCTTATTTACGTGTTGTTGTCCACCCTGCTGATGATTTAGCTTTTGAGCGTATTATTAATACACCTAAACGCGGCATAGGAGATGCAACGCTGCGCATTCTTTATGAGAGTGCGCGCGCACGTTCTGTTTCTCTTTTTTCCGCTGCCGCTGATATCATTGAAACAGATGAGCTAAAACCTAAGGCACGCAGTGCTTTAAGAAGCCTTATTGAAAATTTCCGCCGCTGGCAAAATATGCTGCAATGTACGCCCCATAGAGAGCTTGCCGAGATCATCCTTGACGATTCTGGTTATACAGCCATGTGGTTAGAAGATCGCTCACCAGAAGCACCCACACGACTAGAGAACCTTAAAGAAATGATCCGTTCCATAGAACAATTTGAAAATCTTCAAAGCTTTTTAGAACATGTTGCACTGGTTATGGAAACAGAAAATAATGAAAACATGGATGCAGTCAACATCATGACACTTCATTCTGCTAAAGGGCTTGAATTTGAAACAGTTTTTCTTCCAGGCTGGGAAGAAGGGCTCTTTCCCCACCAACGCTCATTAGATGAAGGGGGACGCTCAGGCTTAGAAGAAGAACGGCGTCTTGCTTATGTGGGACTTACAAGAGCAAAAAAACATCTACATATATGGTTTGTCTCCAACCGCAGAGTTCACGGACTTTGGCAATCTGCTCTTCCCTCCCGTTTTCTAGATGAATTACCAGCAGAACATATAGAAGCCATAGCCATGGAAACATCTTATGGTGGTTATGGAAAATCCTCCTTTCAACATCATGATTTCTTTTATCATGACTATGCAACACCAAGACAAAGGCATGCACAAAAAAACAAAAATATTGAAGGGAAAGTTATCGCTCAATCAGTCTCTGAAGCACCATCAAATTTTGCAATCAATGATCGAATTTTTCACATAAAATTTGGTTATGGTCATATTACAGCGATAGATGATCATAAATTGACAATAATGTTTGAAAAAGCTGGAGAAAAGCGTGTACTGGATAATTTTGTAGACAAAGCTTAACAAAAAACAATCTATTTTTTCAAAAGACCATTTTATTCTGAATGTCCTTTCCATTTGCCAACAAAAGCTTCAATGGGTAAATTTTGCATATCAGGTAATGCGTTGTAAATTTTATCAAGCGGCCAATCCCACCAAGCCATATCTAAAAGATCTTCTATCACAGTATTGGGAAAACGCATCCGCAATTTCTTAGCAGGAACCCCAACAACAATCGTATAAGGCATAACATCTTTTGTTATAACAGCATTGGCTCCAATAATTGCCCCATGCCCAACTGTCACCCCAGGCATAATAACCGCTCCATGCCCAATCCACACATCATGTCCAATGATAACACGTTTTTCACACCGCCTTTCACGAAAAGAACGATCGAGTGCCCTATAACGAAAATATTCGTTGGGACGATAGGTTATTTTATGGGTTGAAACACGCTCCATGGGATGCTCCAACGCATTCATTCGCACATGCGACGCAATAGAACAAAAACGCCCAATATCACTATAAATAGCCTCACTGTTATGTTCTAAATAAGAAAAATCCCCAACAGTTACATCCCGCAAAATCACCCGCTCATTAATTTCCACATAGCGCCCTAATTTACAACCATGCAATCGCGCCGTCGTATGAATACGCGGTTTACTTTCATGGAATCGAAGATCGTTTTCAATATTCATAATATTGTCTTCCATCAATTGTTTTATCAAGAAATATGAAAAGACATACCAACCAAACCCACAAAATCAACCATGAAACAAACATTGCAAAACAAACCAGCCAATGCTAGAATTTTTGGGCACTTTTAAGAAAGACAAGTTATGAAAAATGTAATCCGCATCTTCAGCTTAACAGTTATATTTCTTGGGGGGATTTTTATTTATGATACATTGATAAATAAACCTTTAGGGGATGACTTTACTCTCACCGATTCAAATGGACAAACTGTTACCCAAGCTGATGTTCGCAGTAAACCTTCAATTATTTTCTTCGGTTTTACGATGTGCCCTGAAATCTGTCCTACGACATTAATGAATCTTGATCGATGGCTTACAGCCCTTGGACCAAAAGCGGATAAATTAGGAAAATGGTTTGTGACTGTTGATCCTGAACGAGACTCACCGGAAGCGCTTCATGAATATCTCAGTAATTTTACTAACAAAATTATTGGGATCAGCGGAGATCCTGAAAAAGTTCATAAAATGGTTGATTCCTTTAATATCTTTGCTGAAAAAGTGCCTAATACAGATGGAAATTACACTTATAATCATACAGCAGCAATTTTTTTGCTCAAAAAAGGTGGCAAACTAGCTGGTATTATTCCTTATGACCCCAAAGAAGACGATAATGAATTAAAAGACGAAATTGCTATTGAACGACTCAAAAAACTTGTCTCAAACTAAATAAAAAGCCGATTATAAAGAAAGAACAAGATGTCACAGCAGATTCGCCTCTATTATACTGCTTTAAAGAATGAAGCAGAACGATTTTACGCCCTTATAGAGACAGCTTTTGACGAAGAAGGGTATCCTTTGGCTCTCGTAGAAATAGATGACAAGAATGCTGTCTATGAGCTTTCTCTGTATATTGATCAAGATAATCAAGAGCGTGTTTCGAAACGTTTTGCACAAATCCTTTCTATAGATCCTGATAAAATTAACCGTGAAATTTTGCCCAATATTGACTGGGTACAAAAAAGTCTAGAAGGACTAAAACCAGTCCATGCCGGCCCTTTTTTCCTTCATGGAAATCATAACCGAAATGCCATTCCTGCAAATGTTCTCCCTATTGAAATTGATGCAAATCAAGCTTTTGGAACTGGACATCATGGAACAACTGCGGGTTGTTTGGAAATGATTGCCAAAATAATGCAACATGAAAATCCAAAAAATGCCCTTGATCTTGGAACAGGCAGTGGGGTCTTAGCCATTGGCATAGCAAAGCTTAAACCCATTGCTATACTTGCATCTGATATTGATCCAATCGCTATCAAAGTTGCTCAACACAACATTGCGCTCAATGGCGTAGAAAAATATATTACGGCAATTACAGCAACAGGTTTTGCCCATGATGAAATTGCATCACGTGCACCCTTTGATCTCATCATTGCTAATATCCTTGCCAATCCACTTATTGAACTTGCACCAGAAATGGCTCAACTCCTTCAAAAAGGTGGATCACTTGTACTCTCTGGAATTCTTGAAGAACAACACGATTCTGTATTGAAAGCTTATGTAAAACAGGGGCTGAAACACATTGAAACATACCACCGTCAAGAATGGGTTACGATACATCTTAAATAAATAAAAAGGACGTTGTTATGTATCAATCTTTTGAAACAACAACAAACCCCACCCATGCCTTCGGGCGTATTTCCTCTCTTCGTAAAGAACTCGATCGTCTTGGGCTCGATGGTTTTCTGGTTCCACGCAGCGATGAACATCAAGGAGAATATGTTCCCCCTCATGCTCAACGCCTGAGCTGGCTTACTGGCTTTACTGGATCAGCAGGGATCGCTCTTATTTTAAAAAATAAAGCGATTATCTTTACAGATGGACGCTATAAACTCCAAGTTCGCCAACAAACTGATCCTCATATTTTTGAATATGAAGATCTTATAACGTGTCCTCCCTCACAATGGCTTGAAAAAAATGGAAAACAGCTTTCTATTGGCTTTGATCCATGGCTCCACACCATTGCCGCTACAGATGCATTGAGAAAATCCTTAGAAATAAAAACAGCTGGAAAGCTGATCGCAGTTCAACAAAACCTCGTTGACCTTATTTGGCATGATCAACCACCATCACCACAATCTGCTTTATCGATTCATCCTCTTCAATATGCAGGATGGGAGAGTGATGAAAAACTATCTTTAATTCGCAAAGACATACACCAAGCCTGTGCAGATGTTTTTATTTTTACAGATCCCTCTTCTATTGCATGGATATTCAATATACGTGGCAATGACGTTTCCAATACACCTTTTTCTCTTTGTTTTGCCCTGATACCCATAGAAGAAACACCAGCCTTATTCATTGATAGCAAAAAGCTTGGTGTAGAACAAAAACAATATCTGGAACGGTATGCAAAATTATATGAACCAGAACAATTTATTGTAAAGATCAAAGATTATAATCAAAAAGGTATGATTTTTGCCTTAGATCCACAGTTAACATGCGAAAAGTTACGCACTGTACTTGAAGAGGATGGAAAATTTTTTATCACACTAACTGACCCTGCTGCTCTACCCCGTGCCATTAAAAATAACACGGAATTGGAAGGTGCGCGGGAAGCACATCTATGCGATGGTGTTGCTCTTACCCGTTTTTTTGCTTGGTTAGACAAACAAACACCAGGCACAATCAATGAAATTTCTGCTGCTCAGAAATTAGAAGAATTTCGCATAAATACGGCAGAAAATATGGGAAAAAAACTTGAAGATCTCTCTTTTGATACAATCTCAGCAGCAGGTGCAAATGGAGCGATCATCCATTACCGTGTAACAAATGAAACCAATAAACAACTCAAAGCTGGTGAACTTTACCTTGTGGATTCAGGTGGACAATACCGTGATGGCACCACAGATGTCACACGTACGGTAGCAATTGGGAATATTGGAGAAGAAGAAAAACGCTGTTTTACTCTGGTTCTTAAAGGCATGATTGCTCTTTCAACCGCTTGCTTTCCAAAAGGAACACGCGGACAAGATATTGATGTTCTAGCGCGCATTGCCTTGTGGAAAGCCGGTTTTGATTACGCCCATGGCACGGGGCATGGTGTTGGTTCTTATCTCTCTGTTCATGAAGGACCACAAAATATTTCATGTAGAGGATGCCAAGAACTCATCCCTGGAATGATTGTTTCTAATGAACCTGGATATTATCGTGAAGGTGCTTTTGGTATTCGTATTGAAAATTTACTCATTGTAAAACCAGCACAAAGAATTGCTGATGGAGAAAAAGAAATGCTCTCGTTTGAAACACTCACGAATTGCCCCATTGATCGAAGGCTCATCCTCTCAGAGCTTTTGACACAAGAAGAGCAACAATGGCTCAATGATTATCATGCGCGTGTTTATCAGATGAATGCACCCTACCTTAATGAAGAAGAAAAGGAATGGGCGAAAGAAGCAACAATGCCCCTTTAAGTAAAAAGCACAAAAATATTTTTTAACGCTTTCTAACACGCACACCCCTGCTTTTTTCCAAGCAAAAATGTGCACTGAACACGAGGAAATCTTCAAAACATTTCCTCATTAGCTTATTATCTTGATAAGGAAATTTATCTTGATAACACAATATTTTACAGCATAAAAAAATAATTATAAATGAACTTTCAAAACCAATAAATTGCATCTAATGAGAAAAATAAAGACGAGCATATTCTTCATGCTTGAGGGTCATCTCCCTAAACATTATGTTCCTCAATCAGTTGTAGCCAAGCCTCTTCATCGATAACCTCAACACCTAATTCTTGTGCTTTAGTCAATTTTGATCCCGCTCCAGGTCCTGCAACAAGAAGATCTGTTTTTTTAGAAAGTGAACCAGATGTTTTGGCCCCTAATCGCTCTGCCAATGCTTTTGCTTCATCGCGTGACATATGCGCTAAAGTTCCTGTAAAAACAATTGTCTTCTCCGCTATTGGTGAAGATGCTGCCAAAGCAGGCTCCTCATCGAGAGGGGTTACTTCTTCAAGCAAAACAGCCAAAACCTCACGATTATGTGCTTCTTGATAAAAATCAATAATTGCGCTGCCTACCTGTGGTCCAATTCCTTCGATATTGGTAAGCTCTATCCAAGCTTCATTGCCTTCTTTATTATCCTGCTCACATGGCATAAGTGCTTCCATCGCCGCAGTTTCAAAGGCTGTATAATTTTGATAAGCTCGTGCAAGGCGACGTGCATTCACCTCTCCAACATGACGAATTCCCAATGCAAACAAAAAACGGCTTAAAGGAATTTCGCGGCGAGCATTAATGGCATCATACAATTTCCGAACTGAAACAGTCCCAAACCCTTCCATATTTTCCAAACGTATCAAAGACTTTTCCTGGCGCCGTTCTAAAGTAAAAATATCGGCTGGTGTATGAATACAAAGTGCCTCATCTTGAACATGGAAAAAAAACTCCACCTGTTTTTTACCCAAGCCCTCAATATCAAAAGCATTGCGCGCAACAAAATGACGAATACGCTCAATCGCCTGTGCAGGACAAATAAGCCCACCTGTACATCGACGCACAGCTTCTCCCACTTCACGAACAGCATGGCTGCCACAAGCAGGGCAGAGATGAGGAAAAACAAAAGCAGAAGAGTCTTTTGGGCGTTTTTCCAAAATAATATCAACAATTTGAGGAATGACATCACCAGCCCGTTGTATAATCACCGTATCGCCTATACGAATATCGCGCCCTTCACGAATGAGTTCTCCTTTATGACCAATTCCCTTAATATAATCCTCATTATGCAAACTGGCATTGGTCACCACCACCCCACCAACAGTAATAGGCGTAAGACGTGCAACAGGCGTCAAAGCTCCCGTACGACCGACTTGAATGTCAATAGCTTCCAAAAGCGCTATCGCTTTTTCTGCTGGAAATTTATGCGCTATTGCCCAACGCGGTGAACGAGAAACAAACCCCAAGCGCTTTTGGAGCATCAAATCATTAACCTTATAAACAATACCATCAATATCATAGTTTAAAGAATGACGACGTTCTTCGATATCACGATAATAGGAAATAATTTCTTCTATTGTCTTAAAAACTTTTGTCAATGGATTGATAATAAAGCCATATTCTTTGAGCTTTTTCATCATCTCCATTTGACTTTCTGCAAATATTTCACTCACTTCACCACAAGCATAAGCAAAAAATTGCAGCTTTCTACTAGCAGTTATCCGCGAATCCAGTTGACGGAGTGAACCAGCCGCAGCATTTCTAGGATTAGCAAAAGTTAATTTTCCTCCTTCCTGTTGACTCCTATTAAGTACTTGGAAATCTTCCCGTCCCATATAAACTTCACCACGTACCTCAAGAATATCAGGAATTTTGCCTTGCAAAACTTTTGGAATATCAACAATTGTTCGAGCATTCGCCGTCACATTTTCACCAACAGTTCCATCCCCTCGCGTTGCTGCACGCACAAGCCGCCCCTTTTCATAACGCAAAGACAACGACAAACCATCAATTTTTGGCTCTGCTGTTATTTCCAACACTTGTGTTTCTGGAAGCCGTAAAAAACGACGAATACGCTCAACAAATTCAGTAACATCTGCAGCATTAAAAGCATTATCAAGTGAAAGCATAGGCTGTGCATGAACAGATTTTTCAAACTTTTCTGAAACCGATGCTCCAATTTTATGTGAAGGAGAATCTATGCGAACAAGTTCAGGAAAGAGCGCTTCAATTTCTGCATTACGACGACGTAAAGCATCGTATTCTGCATCAGAAATTTCAGGCTGATCGTCACGATTGTAAAGCACATCATGACGTGCAATCTCTTTTGCCAACCACTCTAATTCACTTTCTGCTTCAACTACCGTGAGGTTTTTAATTCCGTCCTTGTTCATAAAATCTATTCCAAATGGTGGGCTATAGCCATAAAAATCTCAACTCTTTCATCATGAAGTGAATTCAAATGAAAGCATGCTCGTCAATCTTTTTACCTTTTTCCAATGATGACTAGGCAAGAAGCTTCTGAGCAGCAGCCCGTGCTTCTTCAGTAATCTGTTCTCCTGCCAACATACGAGCAATTTCTTCTGCACGCTCATGCTCTTCCATTTTATGAATAGCCGTAACAAAGCGCCCTTTATCGTCACTCTCAATCTTTGAAATAAGAAAATGATTATGCGCTTTTGACGCGACTTGGGGGGCATGTGTAATAGCAAAAACCTGAATCTTTTCCGACAAACGCTGCAACCGCTGCCCAATAGCTGCAGCAACAGCGCCCCCAGCGCCTGTATCAATTTCATCAAAAATCAGCGTGGGAGCAGATCCACGATCAGATAACACAACCTTTAATGCTAGTAAAAAACGAGATAATTCACCGCCAGAAGCCACACTCAGCATGGGACCAGCCCGTGTTCCAGGATTTGTTCGAACCCAATATTCAATACGATCACACCCCTCTGCATTTCGCCTTTCAACATCAGTCTGCATTTCAACAATAAATTCTGCCTTTTCTAACTTCAATGCTGGCAATTCAGCCATAACACTTTCAGATAAATGCTTTGCTGTTTCTCGACGCTTTATCGTTAAGACTTCTGCCAATGTATCATAATTTTTCTTTGCCTGCTCTGCCTCATCTTCAAAACGTGTCAACGTGTTCTGAGCCTCTTCAAAATCCGTAAGTTCAGCATCCATTTTATCGCGCAACTGAACCAATTCATCTGCACAGACCTGATATTTACGAGCAAAACCACGAAGCGTAAAAAGGCGTTCTTCTATCCGTTCCAATTCATCAGGTTCAAAATCCAATGCCCGCATTGCCGCCTCAATTCCCTCCTGTGCTGTTGCAAGAGCATGCAATGCATCATCGATAGATTTCACCACAGGAGCAATCAGCTCCTCTGCCTCAGGAATTTTCCGCTCCAAGCGCCTTACCAAATTAGAAAGCACCGGAATTGGCGATTTTTGACCACTTAAAAGATCATCCGCTTCTTTAATATCCGTCGCTATTTTTTCTAATTTAAGCATATCTGAACGGCGAAGAGAAAGGGCATCTTCTTCACCAACTTGAACATCAAGCTTTTCAAGTTCTTGCACACACGCACGCAGATAATCCATCTCACGCGTTGCATTTTCTACTTTAAGACGCTGTTGTTGCAAACGCTCTTCACATTCATGCCATACCCGATAACACTGGCGCAAATTTTCTACTTCATCTTCAAGCCCGCCAAAAGCATCTAATAATTGGCGATGTGCAGCAACATCAACAAGCGCACGATCATCATGCTGTCCATGAATTTCAACCAACTGACGGCCAACACTCCGCATCAAGGAAACACTAGCCACCTGATCATTAATAAAGACACGACTGCGCCCATCACTTGATTGCACACGCCGTAAAATGATATCGCCTTCCTCATCAAGACCATTCTCACGAATAAGCTGACGTGCAGGATGTGAAATAGGGACATCAAAAACAGCCGTAACCTGCCCACGGTCAGTACCATGACGCACAAGCGAAGCATCCCCCCGCCCTCCAAGGGCAAGCGACAAAGCATCAAGGAGAATAGATTTTCCCGCCCCTGTTTCACCAGTTAAAACCGTCAACCCCGCCGCAAAATGAATATCGAGCGTTTCGATCAAAACAATATTATGAATCGAAAGCTGTATCAGCATAGAGAATCAACGTACCCTCTTCTTATCACCACCTAAAGCATTTGAGATCCAAGAAGATTTATGCTCATGTGGCACTATTTTATTCTTCTGCAAGAGATTATAAGAAAATTTATACCACTCACTTTTGGGATAATTACGTCCTAAAATAGCTGCTGCCGTCTGTGCTTCCGCCGTTAAACCGAGAGCAAGATTAACTTCTGTTAAACGGAAAAGCGCTTCTTCAATTTGATTTGTATCGGAATACTCTTCAACGACGGTGCGAAACCGTCTACTTGCAGCAAGATAGCGCCGCCCCTCTTCATAATAACGGCCAATCTGCATTTCTTTACCAGCCAACTGTTCGCGCCCGAAACGTATTTTATCCTTAGCATCCTTGACATATTCAGAATTCGGATAACGCTCTATAAGGAGCTGCATCGCAGCAATAGCACGTTTCGTATCACGTTGATCACGCGTAACATCAGGAATCCGACGGAAAGAAGAAAGACCAATGATATAGTACGCATAAGCCGAGTCAGTAGACCCTGGATAAAGAGTAATATAGCGTTGAGCCATACTAATTGCATCATCATACTTTCCAAGTCGATAATTTGTAAAAGCACCCATGACTAAAGATTTACGGCCCCAATCTGTATAAGCGTACTGTTTTTCAATTTTCAAAAACTTTTTCGCTGCGTCTGCAAGCCGCCCACTCTCAAGGCTAGCAAGCCCCTGATTATAGAGAACATCTGGTGGATCTATTTTCAAAACATAAGCAGATGGATCAAGGGTATTTTTCTCTTTAAAGAGACATCCCGCTAACACACAAGTGCTTCCTAAAAGCACCACCCCCAATATCCTGCGTACAACATTAGATTTTCTATATGCTATATTTCTAATGCACACATGAGATTTTTTCATAGTCTTTCCAGCCTCCAGAGAATATCACCTTGTAGCAAAAATAATTTGTTAAAAGTTTTTATACCATATCACTTTAAAATGCACATAACCAATTTAGCAGTTTAGGTCAATCATCCCCTTAAAAATCAAATAAATGATAAAAAAG
Source organism: Bartonella tribocorum (assembly GCF_002777915.1). GTDB lineage: Bacteria > Pseudomonadota > Alphaproteobacteria > Rhizobiales > Rhizobiaceae > Bartonella > Bartonella tribocorum_A. The sequence continues at coordinate 77,840 of NZ_NJGE01000003.1, forward strand.
CCTTGCCAATTTTCTTTTATTCTTTCCCTAAAGAGCTTTTTTCATAATATGATTCGTCTGCCAAAACAGCTTTCACCAATTGTGCATTAATTCTATGTCCACTACAATAAGAGCGAAATAATCCAATAAAAGGGCTCCCAAGCAAAGCAGTATCACCAATCGCATCAAGCATCTTGTGCCGAACACATTCATTTTCCCAATAAGGACCATCAGAATTTAAAATTTTGTCATTCAAACCGATAACAAGAGAATTTTCCAAAGAAGCACCTCTCGCCTTTCCCAAAAGCCGCAATTTTTCTACGTCTTTGATAAAACCAAAAGTGCGTGCGCGTGACAAATCATCTCGAAATCCTTGGCTGGTAAGATCAAAACAGAAATGTTGCTTACCAATAGCAGAAGAAGGAAAAGAGATCGTTACATCAAAACGACGCCCATCAAATGGCAAGAACTCTGCAAAACCATGAGCTCCTTCAACCCGCAACGGCTTTTTTATAATGAAATAAGAACGGTATGCATTTTGCTGGATAATGCCAGCATCTTCAAAAGCTTGGCAATATTGCCATGCAGAACCATCTAAAATAGGGATCTCATTCTGCGACACTTCAATAACAAGATTGTCCAAATTATAAGCAGCAATAGCTGCCATCAAGTGTTCAATTGTTTCAACCCCTACCTGTCCATCTCCAAGCATGGTTGATAACTCGGTTTCTCCCATTTGTGATGCATGGGCTTGAAACATTTTCTCTGTTCCGTCTAATCCAAAACGTTTAAAAAGAATACCACATCCAACATCAGCTGGATAAATCTTTACCATTGACAAACAGCCACTATGAACGCCAACGCCCTTAAATGTTACTGCTTTTTTAAGAGTCGACTGATATTTCGGTACCAAGTTCATCATATTATTTTATTGCATTTCTTTTACACATTTTAATAAAACTTATAAAACCATTAGAAAAATATTCATAGTAAATAATAAAAAAAACCGCTTAATATAAGCGGTTTTTAAAAAACAAAGTATTTTATCCAAAACAATAGTGTATTTTACTTCATAATTTCTGACCTATCGTAACAAAAATCATAAAATTTCTTACTTTGCCTCATTTTTTATCAATTAATTTGCCTGACGACGTAAAAACGCCGGTATTTCTAACTGATCTTCTTCACTGATAAAAGTACGCTGATCTTGTGGAACCTGAGGATGCAATTCACCAGAACGGCGTGGAACATAAACAGAAGCATCTTGAGAAAGCGCCTGAGAATTTTTATTATAAACGTGAGACTCTTGCTGCTGTGACGATCTCACAGCAGGTTCCAACCTCGCTTCTGGCTCTGCTTCCTCACGATGTGTCAAGCTCTGTTTCAAACGCTGCCAAAGGTTACGAGGACTTTGATCAGCCACAGATGCTCTTTGACCTTGTCCGTGAGCAACAGGAGGAAAATCCTTTAACTCAGGCATACGCATTGGAGAGCGCGCCTGCATCTGTTGCATTTGTTTTGGTTGCACTGGCTTTTCTTTTTGCTTCACGATCCCTGTCATCTCATCAAGATCATCAAGAACATGCGCTGTTGCTTCCATGCTCACAGGAGCCGACATAGTTTGTTGAGAAGCTCGGCTTACTTGCATACGTGGACCATTTGATATCTGATCCTGCACAGTATTTGAACCATAAGCAACCGTTTTTGTCGCATTTCGTGTCATCATTGCCTCTGCAGGCTGCGCAAAAATTTGACTTTTAGGACGAAACTGTTCTCCTGTTGGCTTCCCCTTTTCTATTTCAAGTGATTCGATGACTTCTACCATTGATTCAGAACGCAAAGGCGATGACTGAACATGAAAAGAACTGTTTGGTGTTCCAGAATCATTCTTGCGTATTGAAGAGGTTGGTCTTTGAAGCTGAGACTGAGAGGACTGAACCACATTACTAACCTCACGATCAATACCGGTAGCAACCACGGATACACGAATAACACCTTCCAATGACTCATCATCAATGGCCCCAAAGATCACATTCGCATCAGCATCTACTTCTTCACGAATACGATTAGCAGCTTCATCCACCTCAAAGAGCGTCATATCACGCCCCCCCGTAATAGAAATCAATAAACCACGTGCTCCACGCATAGAGGTATCATCCAACAATGGGTTAGCAATAGCAGCTTCAGCAGCCGCCAAAGCACGCCCTTCACCAGATGCTTCCCCCGTTCCCATCATAGCTCGGCCCATTTCGTGCATAACAGAACGAACATCAGCAAAATCGAGGTTAATCAAGCCCTCTTTAATCATCAAATCCGTAATAGAAGCAACACCAGAATAAAGCACTTGGTCAGCCATAGCAAAAGCATCAGCAAATGTTGTCTTATCATTTGCAATACGGAAAAGATTTTGATTAGGAATAACAATCAATGTATCAACAGACTTTTGTAATTCTTCAATACCAGCCTCTGCCGTTTTCATACGACGAGCCCCTTCAAACTGAAATGGCTTTGTCACAACACCAACGGTCAAAATACCCTTTTCACGCGCCGCGCGAGCAACAACGGGAGCAGCGCCTGTTCCAGTTCCGCCCCCCATACCAGCAGTAATAAAAACCATATGAGAGTCTGCAAGATGATCGATAATTTCATCAATACATTCTTCTGCCGCTGCTTGTCCAACTTCTGGTAAAGCCCCAGCACCCAAACCTTCTGTGACAGCTGCACCAAGCTGAATAACACGTTCAGCCTTTGACATAGCCAAAGCCTGTGCATCCGTATTTGCAACAACAAAGTCAACTCCTTGAAGACCAGCATTAATCATATTATTCACGGCATTCCCGCCACCACCTCCAACACCAAAAACGGTAATGCGTGGCTTCAATTCCGCGATATCTGGCCGATGCAGATTAATCGTCATTTTCTTTTCCTTCTCATAAGACACCGCAAGCCAAAGCGATGAAATTTATCCAACTAGACTTAACTAAAAACTCTCACGCAACCACTGACCAACACGCTGAAAATATCCACGTGTGCCCATCGATAAATGATTTCCTGCCACTTGCATTGTTTTTTCTTCAAAACCCACCACTTGCGGATAAATTAACAACCCAACAGCAGATGTAAACGCCGCCCCTTTTGCAAGAGAAGGAAGCCTCGAAATACCTAAAGGCCGCCCGATACGAACATTTCTTCCTAATATAGTACGTGCCATTTCCGGCAATCCCGTTAACTGGCTTGCTCCCCCAGTTAAAATAACACGCTTACCAATGATATGACCAAAACCAGACCGATTTAGACAATCACGGACCATTTCTAAAATTTCTTCAATACGTGCACGAATGATGCGCCCAAGAAGCGCACGAGGATACTGGGTTTCACGCTGATCATTCCCAATTTCCGCTACATTAATCATTTGCCGCTCATCAGCACTTGTTAAAAGTGCTGAACCATAAACAACTTTTAAACGTTCCGACTCTTCTAGAGACATAGAAAATCCACGCGCAACATCAAGAGTAACATGATGCCCCCCAACAGCAAGAGCATCCGCATGGACAAACTTTCCCTCAAAAAACACTGAGACCGTTGTTGTGCCACCGCCAAAATCAATACATGCAGCCCCTAAATGCGCCTCATCATTCATCAAGACAGCAAGACCACTTGCAAAGGGTGTAGCAACCATTGCTTCAACACTCAAATGTGCACGATTAATGCAAGTTTCTAAATTACGCAAAGAGGCTGTTTCTGCTGTTAGCACATGCACATCAACACCAAATATTTCCCCTGCCATTCCGACAGGATCAGAAATTCCTTTGTCTCCATCCAAAACATAGGAAACCGGAACTGAGTGCATGACATGACGTTCAGCATCAAAAGCTTTACGCGAAACATCTGAAAAAGCCATACGCATATCACGCTTGGTGACTTCACGACCGTTTAAATGAACCTTTCCATGAATCAAAGCACTTTGTAATCGACTTGAAGAAAAATTCACAATGACTGAATCCACCACCAAACCAGCCATTTTTTCTGCCGCATCAACAGCCAAGCGTATTGATTGTTCTGCGGCAAACATATCCATGACAACACCAGATTTAATACCGCGTGAACGCTGTACGCCAAAGCCTAGAATTTCCATAGAATGTGTACGCCCATGTAAATAGTGCGCATGCTTTAAAGGACGCAAACAGGCAATAAGACAAACAATCTTACTTGAGCCGACATCAAGAACCGTTAAAAAACGTGTCTTACGTCCCCCCCGATGATGTGATCTGAGCAACATCATGGGTTTCCTGCCTTTCGTGCCTTTAAAATACGTTCTTCTTCTGCGACACTCGCATCATAACGCTCCAACGTTTCATCGGATAAAGAAACAGTAATTCGATCAGCAAGACGTAAATCAACCCTGAGAATATCGCGCGATAAAAGATCTTGCATTGTACCGGACGAAACAAGAGAGGAAAGCCTTTCAAGAGCACCATTTTCAGGCAACATAACGCGCATTTCATTATCCAAGATAAGATCCCAACGCCGATCCCCTACCCGCACAAAAGCGCGAACACGATCATACACTTGCCGATAGACTGACAGCGCTTGAATAAATCCTTTCGCTGCATTTTGCGCACCCTGCCCAACCACAAGAGGCAAACCCCGAACAATTTCTCCTTTAAAGGGTACAATAACGCGCCCTGTATTATCAATGATATCCATTATACTATCATGTTGCCAAATAGCATAAGGTTCACGCTCCACAATAGAAATACGCAGTCTATTGGGATAAATCTTCTGAACATTCGCCGATTGAACCCAAGCTTGTTTTTCCAAAAGAGAACGGGCCCTTTCAACATCAAAAGTGAATATAGAGGGAGCAACATCAAGTTTTAAAATTTTCAAAATATCCTGCTTTGCCAATCGCTTATTCCCAGTGATATCGACATCAACGACCACAAAACCACTATCCGATATGATCGTATTTACGATCACAGCCATCTGACCACTTGATGAAAGTCCATAAAAAGCCGTAACAAAGAAAAACCATACAACAGCAAAAGAACCGAAATGACGTGGAATATGAATATTGACAAAAACAAACTCAAACATAAACCGAAGAAAACGACGATAAAGACGTGGCAAAGCCGGCACTGAAAGCACCTCCATCGGAACATTTGTTTTATTAACATTCAACGCATACATGATGCGTCCTCCACCATCCATTGAACAATATCGCCGTAAGTACGGCCGCTCGCTTTTGCAATATCAGGAAGAAGAGACGTCGATGTCATACCGGGTTGCGTATTAATTTCAAGCCAAACCAATTCTCCTGTTTTCTCATCAAAACGAAAATCAGAACGACTAACACCTCGACACCCTATCGCCTGATGGGCTGCTAAAGACATTCTTTGCACACTTTGGTAAATATTTAGTGAAAGTTGTGCAGGACAAATGTGAAAAGAACCACCCGTTTTATATTTTGCATCATAATCGTAGAATGGAAAGTGTTGATCGGGAAGAATTTCGCACACGTCTAGCACTTCATTCCCTAAAACAGCACAAGTCAATTCACGACCAGCAATATATTTTTCAACCATCACCTCATCTGCATATCCCCACTCAGCTCCCCCAATATTATGCGGCGGTACAACTTCATTTTCCTGGACAATGACAACACCAAAGCTTGAACCTTCACACACAGGTTTAATGACATAAGGAGGCTCCATGGGATGCACTTTCCCAACATCAAAGCGGTTCATAATACGAGAAGGAGCAACACAAACCCCAACACTTGCAACAATAATTTTCGCACGTCCCTTATCCATGGCCAAAGCAGATGCCATCACACCAGAATGGGTATAAGGAATTTTTAAATATTCAAGAATCCCCTGAATCCGACCATCCTCACCAAATGGACCATGCAATGCATTGAAGGCAACATCGGGCTGCAATTGTTCAAGAACAGAAGCAATATGCCCATCAACGTCCACGCGACTTACGCGATACCCCTGCATCTCAAGAGCATCAGCACAAGCTTCCCCTGAAGATAAACTTACAGACCGTTCAGAAGAAAAACCTCCCATTAACACAGCTATATGTTTATCTTTCATAATAAATCACCCTCTTTCGCATACTATATCTAGTCTATATAGAAAACACCGGCACCACATACAGGAAAAACGAAGTTTATCCTTGCGAATCAATAACCTAGCATTTTGCATAATGAATCAGACTCAAAAGCTTGATGCAAGAGATTCTTTGTTAATTTATTGATTCTTAATAGAATTTTTTTATTATCTCTTTGAAATGACTCAATTTTTTATTAACACTTTTTTAGTGAACAATAAATCAATGAAATGGATTAAAAGGAGAGACACTTCGACCTTGCTCAAATTGACCGATACGCTCTATTTCCCATTGTAAAAGGTGAGCTGAATGTGCAAAAACACGCGCACGCACTGTTTCGCCCAATGCTTCAAGATCATATCCTGTTGCTTGCCCTGTATTAATCATAAAATTACAGTGCATTTCACTCATTTGAGCACCCCCAATCCGTAAACCACGACACCCTGCTTCATCAATCACGCGCCATGCGGATGTATCTTTAGGATTTTTGAAAGTTGATCCCCCTGTCTTTTCGCGAATAGGTTGCACTGTTTCTCTGTGGAGGGCAACTTCATCCATAGCAGCACGAATAGCATCTTTATTACTGGGTTCCCCTTCCAATAAAGCAGCCGTAAAAATAAAATCTTCAGGAATATCACAATGGCGATAGGAATACTGCATATCTTTCAAACTCAAGATATGACGTTGTCCTTTGCGATCCAGCGCATAGACCTCAACAACACGCGCAGCGGTTTCAACACCATTCGCACCCGCATTCATTTTGAGAGCCCCGCCAAGACCACCTGGAATACCATGATAAAAATGAAACCCTGCAATTTCCGCCTTTAACGCAGCAGCAGCTAAATGTTTATCTGCCGTACCAGCACCAACTAAAAAGCCCTTTGGAGAAACTTGCTGCACTTGCCCAAAATTTTTTGGAGAGAGACGAATTACAACCCCAGGAACGCCCCCATCACGCACCAGAAGATTAGAACCAATACCTACAATTGTTACAGGAACAGTTTCAGGCAAATTGTGAAGAAAGAGAGCCAAATCTTCTTCATCAACAGGTTGATAAAAAAGCTCTGCCAACCCGCCTGTGCGAAACCATGTCACCTTACGCATCTCAACATTAGGGGTAAGCTTACCTCTGACATTACCCAACAACGGTTGCAATTGCGCCAATAGCGCCTCACCATCAATATGCTGAAAATTTATCATGACCATCAAGTCCCAATAACTGATGCGGCAACGCACAAGCCCATTGTGTGATATTTCCAGCACCAAGAAAAACAACATAATCCTCTGTCTGAGCAAACTTTGAGACAAGAGACACAACATCTTCCAGACTGTGTATCAAGCGCACATCACGATGACCAGCCATTTTAATATGCTCTACCAATTCTTGTGAACCAAACCCTACGATAGGCTCTTCACCAGCCGCATAAACGGGGGTAATCAACACTGTATCTGCATCATTAAAACAAGCAGCAAAATCATCAAATAAATGATACAAACGCGAATAACGATGGGGTTGTGCAATAGCAATGATACGCCCCTTTGCACTCTCACGTGCCGCACGCAAAACAGCCTTTATTTCAACAGGATGATGTCCATAATCATCAAATATTTCAATGCCACGCCAACTTCCTGTTCGCGTAAAACGCCGTTTTACGCCACCAAATTCTGCTAAACCCTTCTTTATCAATTCATTTGAAATTCCAAGTTCATGCGCAATAGCTATTGCTGCTGTTGCATTGGCAACATTATGCTGTCCTGCCATGGGCAAAAGCAAATTTTTTAACTCAATCTTTCTTCCTGTCTTGCGTGAACGAATAAGAACATCAAAATACGTTTTTTGACCATCCATCGAAAGGTTAAGAAAACGAACATCCGCTTGTGGATTTGCACCATAAGTAATCACCCAACGATCATCAATACGACCCGCCAATGACTGAACCTCTGGATGATCAAGACACAAAACAGCAAAACCATAAAAAGGAACATTTTCTACGAATTGCCGAAAAGCTGCGCGGACAGCATCAAAACTTCCATAATGATCCAAATGCTCAGCATCAATATTGGTAATAACAGCAATATCAGCAGGCAGCTTTAAAAATGTACCATCGCTTTCATCGGCTTCAACAATCATCCAATCGCCCTCTCCTGTACGAGAATTCGTACCATAAGCATTAATAATACCGCCATTAATCACCACTGGATCAAAATGACCAGCATCAAGAAGCGCTGCGACCATTGATGTGGTCGTTGTTTTACCATGTGTACCACCCACCGCAATTGCGCGCCGAAATCGCATCAGTTCCGCAAGCATTTCTGCACGTCTGACAAGTGGCAAATGTCTTTCTTTTGCAGCAATATACTCAGGATTTGTTTTTTTAACGGCAGTAGAAAAAACAACAACCTCTGCATTCCCTAAATTGTCAGCACAATGGCCTATATGAACATTAATTCCTTTTCTCCGCAAACGCTCAACATTTGCACTCTCAACTTGATCGGACCCTTGAACTTTATAGCCAAGATTATAAAAAACCTCTGCAATTCCACTCATGCCAATCCCACCGATTCCAATAAAATGGATAACACCTATATCAAGTGGCATTTTCATCAAAAAGCTCCTCTTTTATATCTGATATTGATCGCCCCTCAATCAAAGCTTCAGCCATATCCGCAAGGCAACAAGTTGCATGAGGTTTTCCAACTTTTTTCGCAGCAAGCGCTTGTTTTTCCAACAAGTGCGGAACACAACAGGCTTGCGTTAAAAGAGCCGCAAGTTTTTGTGCACTTAAATCCTTTTCTGATATAATTTGCGCCGCCCCCACACGCGCAAGAAGGGCAGCATTAGCAGCCTGATCATGATCCAAAGCATGGGGATAAGGAATAAGAAAAGCAGGTCTACCAATCACCGCTATCTCACAAACCGATGAAGCACCAGCGCGCGACAAGATCAAATGGGCATATGCCATACGTTCAGCCATATCATCAAAGAAAGAAGCAACTTCAGCTTGCACACCCATATCACGATAAGTTTTAATCAACTCTCCAGCATCACCACGAACTTGCTGTACAATTCGTAAGCGTCTACGGTTCTGATCATCGAGTAAAGCAATCGCTTCTGGAACAATGTGTGAAAAAAAAGAAGCCCCTTGGCTACCCCCAAAAATCAAAAAATTAAATGGCTCTTCCCCCACAGAAGAATGATAAGGAATTTCAACCGCCTTCAACACAGCCTCACGCACAGGATTCCCCGTCAAAAGCGTTTTATGGGCATAAGCACCATGTAGTGACAACAAACCACCAGCGATTGCACGCACAAAAATTGCCAACATCCGATTGGCACGTCCCATAACAGCATTTTGCTCATGAATAAATGTTATACGTCGCATTAAGGCCGCAATAAAAAGAGGAGGAAAACTTGGATACCCCCCAAAACCACCAACCAGAACAGGACGTAATTTATAAAATAATGCCAACGATTGCCCCATACCCCTGAGCAAAGACCAAAACGTTTTTATCAAAGCAAAAGGATGGCGTCGTGTAAATGTTGCCGATGAAACGATATGTGTATGCTCTTCATCAAAGCTGCGTACAAAAGATCGTGCTCTTTCATCTGTTATCAAATGAACATCATATCCACGCTGCCTTAATTCAACAGCAAGTGCTTCAGCAGGAAAAAGATGTCCACCTGTCCCACCCGCCGCCAAAACAATAACTTTTTTATCATTCATAAGGCGTATCCAAAACAGAAGAAGAAAAAGCTGAAAGACGCGCTTCTGGCCAACGACGTGTTAAACTGAGTAAAATTCCCATTGAAAACGCAATTGCCACCATTGATGAACCACCATAAGAAATAAACGGCAATGTCATGCCTTTAGGAGGGATTAAGTGAAGATTTACGGCCATATTAATAGCTGATTGAAACCCAATCATCATGGCTATGCCCGTAATACCAAGACGTATAAAGGAATCACGTGTATTCATAGCTATATACAATGAACGCATAACGATAAAGCCAAAAAGCATCATAATGAATAAACAAAGAATAATACCATATTCTTCAGCAGCAACAGAAAATACAAAATCTGTATGGCTATCAGGAATAATACGTTTTACTGTTCCTTCTCCCGGACCTTGCCCAAACCAACCACCATTCAAAATAGCCTCACGTCCGACATCCACTTGAAAGGTATCTCCTTCCCCTGTCAAAAAACCATTGATACGATCGCGCACATGAGGCAGAAAAAGATAAGCTAAAACAATTCCTACAACGCCCAAAATGAGAAAGAAAAAAATAACCGTAAGCGGCACACCAGCAATAAAAAACAGCCCCCCCCATGTTGCACTTATTAAAATTGTTTGTCCAATATCAGGCTGTAAAACCAGAAGAACACAACAAATGGCATAAAGAAGAGTTGCCAACATGTAACCTGGAATTCCCCTCCTTCGTAACTGTTCTGAAAAAAGCCAAGCAGACATCACCACAAAAGCCGGCTTCATAAACTCTGAAGCTTGTACAGAAAAACCAAAGAGCAAAATCCACCGCCGTGCTCCCTTTAATTCAGGCCCCCAAAATAAGGTTGCAACCATAAGAGCAAGCGTTACAATGAGCAAAAGAGCACATAAACGACGAATATTAGGAAGCGAAAAAAAAGAAATGGTAACCATCACAAAAAAGGCTGAAATGCTAAAAATGATATGCCAGCGAACAAAATAAAAACTATCAGCAATTCCGATTTTTTTTGCAATAGTGGGGCTAGCTGCAAAGGACAGCATAATGCCAATCCCCATTAAAATTAAACAAGCTGCAAAGATAGAGCGATCAATCGTCCACCACCAATTCGCAATGGGGTCTCTATCTGCACGCGTAATCATTTATATCCACCTTATCCGTTTTATAAATTGTCTCAAAGTGATAAGGTTCCCCAACCTGTTTAACAAACACTTTAAAAACTAAATTACACAAAAAAAGATTCCGGAGTCTTAACGCGAAAATATTTTTTTATAATTGATGCTTCTTTTTATTGTAACTGCATCACCAAAGAGACAAATGCTTCGCCGCGCACCTCATAATTTTTAAATTGATCATAACTTGCACAAGCAGGTGACAAAAGAACCACCACCTCCTTTGCCTTGCAATGCATAGCATCAATGGTCGCTTCACGCACCGCATTCTCCAAAGTTAAACTCATTGAAAAAGGAAAAGCAGAACCAATAATGCGTGCAAATTCTTCCGCGGCACTCCCTATTAAATAGGCTTTACGAATTTTAGGAAAAAATTCTCTAAGAGACTCAATTCCTCCCTTTTTTGCTTGTCCTCCAACAATCCAAAAAATATCATTAAAGGCGCAAAGTGCAGGCGCTGTTGCATCTGCATTCGTCGCCTTGCTATCATTGATAAACAACACTGCTCCCATTTTACGGACCTGCTGCATACGGTGGGGCAATCCTTTATAGCTTGCCAAATGCTTGTTTAGAGAGGGATCGGTTATTTTTAAAGCCTGTAACGTTGCCAAGGACATAAGCGCATTTTGCGCATTATGACCTCCACGCAAAGCAGCCATGGAAGCAAGATCTGCAAGCATATGTCGCTGTCCTTGACGAACAGAAAAGAGCTTGGTCCCCTCTGCATAAAAACCATTTTCCACAAAATGATCTTTGGAAATTGCCTCAATTTTATGCCCCTCGTGAAGCAATTGTTGATACAAAATCTCACAAGCTGCATCATCAACTGAAATAAAAGCCTGAGAAGCCTGAGCAACCAGCTGCTTTTTGGTTTGCACATAACGGGCAAAACTCCCATGGCGATCAATATGATCAGGGGTCAAATTCAATAAAAGTCCAATGGTTGGCTGAAGAGAGGGAGTAAGATCAATTTGAAACGACGAACATTCAATGACATAAATACGTTTTTTAACAAAGGGCTTAAGCGTCAGTATCGCCTGTCCAATATTTCCCCCCATCTGCACATCATAGCCCATTTTTTCCAACAAATGGGTAAGCAAAGCCGTTGTTGTCGACTTTCCATTCGTCCCTGTAATCGCAATGAAAGGAACATCCTCATCACAAAAACCAGAATGCTGTAAAAAATGATGGCGCGCACGAACAAATAATTCAATATCACCGATAATCTCTATATTTTTTTCTCGCGCTTTTTCAACAACCCAATGGGGTTGAGGATAATTTAAAGGAACTCCAGGTGCGAGAATCAGAGCAACAAATTCTGACCAATCCTCATCATGAAGATCTCTTGTTGGAATATTTTTCTCAAAAGCTGCTTGCACGCTTGCAGAATTATCATCCCACGCCACCACTTGCGCACCGCCACACATCAATGCTTGTGCCGTTGCTAATCCAGACGTTCCTAATCCAAACAGAGCAACTTTTTGACCTTTATAACACGCAACAGAAATCAAAATCTCACCGCAATTTAAGTGTTGAAAGACCAATGAGAGCAAGAACAATTGAAATAATCCAGAAGCGTATCACCACTTGGCTTTCAGTCCAGCCTTTTTTCTCAAAATGATGATGGATTGGTGCCATAAGAAACACGCGTTTCCTCGTCAATTTGAAATAACCAACCTGAATAACGACCGAAAAAGCTTCCACAACAAAAAGCCCACCAATAAGAACCAAAACGATTTCATGCTTCGTAGAAACCGCAACAGTCCCCAATAATCCTCCAAGAGCCAACGAGCCAGTATCCCCCATAAAAATAGCAGCCGGTGGTGCATTAAACCATAAAAAGCCAAGCCCTGCCCCAACCACAGCCCCCAATAAAACAGCCAGTTCACCTGTTCCCGATACATAGTGTATCTGGAGATAATCAGCAAAATTCATATTACCACACAGATAAGCAATCAGAGCAAAAGATAAGGCTGCAACCATCACAGGAACAATAGCAAGCCCATCAAGTCCATCCGTCAAATTAACCGCATTCCCCGTTGCGACAATAACAAAAGCAGAAAAAGGAATGAAAAACCAACCCAAATGGATAAGATAATCTTTCAAAAAAGGCAAAGCGAATCCAGATGAGCCAACCTGCAGAATGACAAAAGCAGCAATTGCTGCAACAAAAAACTCCAAGCTTAACCGTGCTTTCCCAGAAAATCCTTTGTCTGTTTGTTTTGTGACCTTAAGATAATCGTCATAAAATCCAATAGCCCCAAAAGAAAGCATCACTAAGAGCGATACCCAAAAATAAATATTGGATAAATTACACCACAAAAATGCCGATACAACAATGCCGGTTAAAATCATCAATCCACCCATTGTAGGTGTTCCAGCCTTTTTAAAATGTGTCTGAGGACCATCGGCACGAATCGGTTGCCCTTTGCCCTGACGCAATTTAAGAGAAGCAATGATGCTAGGTCCAAACAAAAAAACAATGAGCCCCGAGGTCAGCATCGCTGCTATCGTGCGAAAAGTAATGTAGCGGAAAACATTCACACCTGGAAGCCAATCACTAAACGAAGAAAAAAACAGCATCATGGGACAAAAAACCTCTAAAAACTAGTCAAGAAACCGCTTTATAGTGATCCAGCAATGCAGTCACAATATTTGATGAACAAAGGCTATTGGATGATTTAATCATAAGCAGATCCCCAGGAGAAATTTCTACCAAAAGAAGCGGTAAAATTTTCTCTATATTTTCAGCATAATGAACCTTAACATCAGAAGATAAATCATCGACTAAAGATTTCATCATCTCACCAAATAAAAAAACGGGATTAGCACCAGAAAGGCGGATTGGCTTTATTAAATCACGATGAAGCTTTTCGCTATACTCCCCTAACTCTAACATATCCCCTAAAACAGCAATTCGCCGCCCTTTCTCTCCTACTGGTCCTGTAGCAAGAAGTTCAAGAGCAGCACGCATAGAAGCAGGATTAGCATTATAACTTTCATCAATGAGATAAAATTCACCTCCATTTGGTAAAGACAATCGATAACGAACACCCCGCCCCTTTTGAGAAGAAAAATGGCTCAAAGAAAGAAAAACAGGCTCTAGCTCAACCCCCATAGCATCACAAGCCGCAATAACCCCTAAACTATTTTGCACAATATGGCGCCCCGGAGCTCCAATTTGGACCTCCCTATCCCCTCCTCTAATACGCACCATCATAGAAGAACGATCGGTTAAAAGATGTATATCCTGCGCCTGATAATCAGCATTTGCACTTTCACCAAAGCTTAAAATCTTTTTCACACCGCATTGCTTTGCTTTTTCAACGAGACAAGAAAAAAAAGCACTATCCGCATTTAAAATAGCAATACCTTCCTCATCCAATCCTTCAAAAATTTCAGCTTTTGCCTCTGCTATTTCTTCAAGATCTTTGAAAAAACCCATATGTCCTGCACAAATATGCGTAATGAGAGCAACATGCGGACAAACGAGTTTAACAAGAGGGCGAATTTCATCTTTATGATTCATGCCAATTTCAAAGATACCATAATCACTCTCCATCGGCATCCGCGCTAAAGTAAGCGGAACCCCCCAGCAATTGTTTAAAGAAGCGAGATTCGCATGAACGTTCCCAGCCATTGCAAGGACTTGTTTCAAAGCTTCTTTTGTCGTTGTTTTTCCCACTGATCCTGTTATCGCTATAATTTTAGCTCTTGAACGTTTGCGTGCAGCTTTCCCAAGTTTTTCTAATGCTTGCAAAACATCCGGAACAACGATCAATGGAGCCGATATCTTTTCCATATCCCTCAAACGATGTTCTGCCACAATAAGAACACCTGCACCTCGTGCATAAGCTTGCAGAGCAAAATCATGACCATCAAGATGATGCCCCTTAATGCAGAAAAAAATATCACCTTCTACAAGAGTACGGCTATCAATGGAAACCCCAGAAAAAGTTTCTGGCACGTTTCCAATAGCAATACCATCAACGGCCGCAATAAGTGCTTGTTTATCCCATAAAGCTGTCATCTCCTCCGATCCTCTAAAGCTTCTATCGCTTTCAAACGATCTGAAAAAGGATAAGCTGTCTGCCCTATAATTTGGCCATCTTCATGACCTTTTCCAGCAATAATGAGTGTATCACCAGCTTTCAAAAGCCCCACCGCATAAGAAATAGCTTCGCCACGATCTGCTATCTCTATTGCTGTTGGCACCGCCTGTAAAATATCCTTGCGTATTTTTTCTGGTATTTCTGTGCGAGGATTATCGTCCGTTACAATAACAATATCCGCTTTATCGGCTGCAATTTTTCCCATTAAAGCTCTTTTTCCTTGATCTCGATCCCCCCCACAACCAAAAACGACAACCAAACGCCCTTGCGTAAAGGGACGAACAGAAAGTAAAACCTGTTCCAAAGCTTCTGGTTTATGTGCATAATCAATATAAACAGGCGCATTATTGTCTGTCTTTCCAACAAGCTCTAACCGACCAGGAGCCCCCTGCAAAGTTTCAAGCGCAGAAAAAACCTTATCAGGAGAAAGACCTGTTGCAATGGCTAATCCTGCAGCCACAAGTGCATTGGTCACCTGAAAATCTCCAGCTAAAGGCAAATCAAATGTATAAATCTTGTTTTCCACACGACACTCAATACACTGTTTTGAACGTTGATGTTCAACACGATTAATTGTAATAAATTGCCCCTTACGTCCAATTGTCAAGACACGGCGGCGCGCTTGTGTAACTGCATCAATAACCTTTTGTGAATAGACATCATCAGCAAAAATCAAAGCAGGCGCAGATACAGGCAACAATGTATCAAACAACTTCATTTTAGCCCGCAAATAATCCTCTACGCACCTGTGATAATCCATATGATCTCGCCCTAAATTGGTAAAAGCCCCAGCCGTTAAACGGACTCCATCAAGTCGTCCTTGATCAAGACCATGTGAAGAAGCTTCAAGAGCTGCATGGGTCACACCTTCATGAGAAATTTCACAAAGAAGACGATGTAAAACAACTGGATCAGGTGTTGTGAGAGAACCATAATCATTCCGTTTAGGAGAAACAACACCAACTGTTCCTATACTCGCAGCACACAATCCAACATGAGTCCAAATTTGCCGAATAAAAGAGACAACAGATGTTTTTCCGCTTGTACCCGTCACAGCAACGACCGTTTCAGGCTGAGAACCATAAAAGCGGGCAGCTGCCAACGCGAGACTATGACGAACATTCAAAACACGCAAAATTGGAACGGATAAATCCTCAAGAACAGCCTGACAATCAGTAACGATTGCACATGCTCCACGCTTTATCGCATCATTGATATAGTGTCTTCCATCCCCTTGTTTTCCTTGAACAGCGACAAAAACATAGCCCGGTAAAACTTGTCGAGAATCTGCACTGATTCCTGTTATTTCCATTGAAGAAAGTTTCTGATCTTCAAGACATTCTGTAAAAACTGTTCCAAACAACATAACGACACACCTTTATATTCATTTTACCGTTGTTTAACGAAACTTGAATGGCTCTTTTTACCTAAAAGAGGTTCATATTCTTTTTTAAAATCGGGCTTTACACCAAGAAGACTCGCTGAGCGACGAACAATATTAGCAAGCATTGGCCCCGCATTCATCCCTGCTGTTGCGGAATTTTTCCCCTCCTCTGGCTTAGGTTCATCAATAATTGTTAAAACAACATAAGCAGGATCATCAATCGGAAAAGCCGCCAGAAAACTATTGAAATTTTTTGTTTTAGAATATTTTCCGTTTTCAACTTTCTCAGCTGTTCCTGTCTTTCCGCCCACCCGATAGCCTTCTACTGTTGCATTACGTCCAGAACCAATATCACTATTTAGTTGATAAAGGTAACGCATATTCTGACTTGTTTTGGCCTGCAAAACCTGTTTTGCATGGTGCAAAGTTTGTTCTTTCGTCCGTTTTAAAAATGTCGGCTCAATCAACCAACCACCATTCATTAAAGCAGCAGCCCCAACAGCCGTTTGCAAGGGTGTTGTTGCCATACCATGCCCAAAAGAAATTGTCATAGAATGGATATCCTTCCAATGATGTGGCACAATAGGATGAGCAACTTCAGGCAACTCTGTTGTGAGACGATCCAAAAGTCCTAATTTTTGCAAAAAACCACGATGTTTATCAATCCCTATCGCTAATGCCTCTTTAGCAGAACCAATGTTGGAAGAATAAATAAAAACCTCCCATAACGTTAAGGGACGATTTTTTCCATGAAAATCATGAATTGTATAGCCACTACTTGCTTTTATGGGCGTTGAGGCATCAATAATACTGTTTAAATGAAAAATACCAGAATCAAGAGCCATAGCTGTCGTAAAACTTTTAATGATTGATCCCATTTCAAAAGTTCCAGCCGTCATCCGATTAAGACGATCACTTTTTAAAGCTTCAGTAGGATTTCCAGGATCAAAATCTGGGAGTGATGCCAAAGCCAAAACTTCCCCCGTATGTATATTTAAAATAACAGCGCCTGCTGCAATTGCCTTATAACGTTTCATAGCCTGAATAAGTTCATCATGAACGATTGCCTGAACACGCACATCAATCGAAAGCTGAACTTGT
Source organism: Bartonella tribocorum (assembly GCF_002777915.1). GTDB lineage: Bacteria > Pseudomonadota > Alphaproteobacteria > Rhizobiales > Rhizobiaceae > Bartonella > Bartonella tribocorum_A. The sequence continues at coordinate 95,429 of NZ_NJGE01000003.1, forward strand.
TTTAATGATTCTTCCACAGCAAGACCAGCAGCACGCAGAGCACTCAACCCCGTATCATCGATATATTTTTCCATACCCGCAATGCCCTGATTATCCACATTGACCATGCCCAGAATATGGGAAGTTATAGGTCCATCGGGATAAAAACGACGAATTTCAGTCCGAAAACCGATTCCTGGAATACCAAGCGCCATAATTTGCGTCTTCTGCATGGGTGTTAACCCACGCTGTATCCAAGAAAAACCGGTTTTTCTTTTTAAACGCTTATAAGTTTCCTGCCAATTCAGATCAGGCAAAACTGTTGAGAGCAATTCAATTGTTTCATCCGCATCAATAATACGTCGTGGCTCAGCAAAAAGTGAATAGGTTTTAATATCTGTTGCTAATAAACGACCATTACGATCAACAATATCAGGCCGTGCCATCAATTGAAGAGTACTTGGTCCTTTAGCTTCTTCAATCTGTCCACCCTCCAACCCATAAGAAATAAGGCAAGCACCCATAATGGCGTATAAAATTAAAAAGCAGAACAATGAAAAAAGCAGCCGTGGACGACTAGAATAGGAACGACGAACAGAAACATTATAATTATTCAGCGAACTCTTTAAGCGCTTTTTTTTCTGTGATAATAAAAAGAGCGATTTCATTGCTGTACGCCTTTTTGAACAACGCGCTTAACTTGAAAAGCCCGATTATGTGCCCCAATATCCTGATTATCTTCCAAGATATTTTGTTTAATCACCTCTTCAATTGGATCGTATTCCCGTACTGGAATATCTTTAAACTCCACGATCTGACGCGGCTGTATAACTTCTAACTCAAGTTCTTTTTGATAACGTTTCGCGAGTTTTTGCATGCGTGAAGGCTTTATCATGACAGCCCACTCAGCATGAAGCAAACTCACCGTATTTTTTGCTGCAGCAATTTCATGCTCAAGATGACGAACCTCGCTCATTCGTTTTTGAACATCATATTTTACTTTATAAGTAAGCCCCGCCATACAAATCATAATCATCACTAAAATCATATCAAATGTACGGAAAACTGTCATTTTTTGCCACCTTCAAAACTGGCAATTTCTGCTAAACCAAATAATTTCATATCTTCTGCAAGAGCCTCTGCGTCAGTCCGCACCCCTATACGCAATCTTGCAGAACGTGAACGAGGATTTTGCTGTAACTCCTCTTTATTTGCCGTTATCCCCCCTTTAAACAAAGGAAAAAATGTTGCTGGCGAATGCTTTATTTCAGGCAAATAACGTGATCTCATCCCTTCTCCAGAACGCGCCGAAAAAAATCTTTTGACCATACGATCTTCAAGAGAATGAAAACTGACAACCCCCAAACGGCCTCCAGCTTTTAAAACGCGTTCAGCAGCAAATAAACCATGCGCTAATTCACCAATTTCATCATTAACATAGATACGAAGAGCCTGAAAAACACGTGTTGCAGGATGAATGCGATCTCCAGGCTTGCGCCCTACCAACGCTTCAATAGCATAAGCTAAATCACCCGTACGCAAAAAAGGCTGAACAGCACGACGCTTTTCAATCATTCGTGCAATTCGCCCTGCATAACGTTCTTCTCCTAATATCTTAAAAATATGCGCTAAATCTTTTGCTTTTAAATGATTGATAACATCGCTCGCGGTAAAACCCGTCTGAGCCATTCGCATATCTAAGGGACCATCTTTTTGAAAAGAAAAGCCTCTTTCTGCTTCGTCAAGCTGCATTGAAGAGACACCAATATCCAAAATAACCGCATCCACCTTCTCTTCAACGACACGATCGAGCTGTGAAAATTCCATATGAACCAAACGAAGTCGTGGAAAAAATTCATCAACAAGGGATTGTCCAGCACCAATGGCGTGAGGATCACGATCAAGAGCAATCACTTCCGCCCCTGCCTTTAACAAAGCACGCGTATAACCACCAGCACCAAAGGTGCCATCAATCACTTTTGCGCCAACCAATGGCATAAGCCCAGCCAAAACTGGCTGCAACAACACTGGAATATGGCGTTCAGCTCTTTGATTCTGTTTTGTCAAAATAATCCGTCTTGAAGTTATACTGTTTCAAATCAACAGCGCTCTCATGGCAACCGATACCAGAATAACTAACCCTCAACTTTCATATTAATCACCATGAAAGAAAAAAGTTAAAGATACTCCAAGACACATCCTAACGTATTATACTTAAAGAAATGTTATAATTTTTTAAAACACTCTTTAATTCAAGTGTCCATTTCAAACACAGACTCCATAAAAGTCTATATGTCATTGAGCATACAAAATATCGCGTATCATCATGAAATATCAGTCGGCCTATAAGCCGGGTTCTGTATAGTAAAGCTTGTACTTTACATGGCAACCATTCATCTGGGACGGATGTTACCATCCGCCTCGTGCAACCTACCCGAATGACTCGCCCGGAAATCGGCTGCAAATTAAATCTTGCACGTCATTTCTATTTGGTCTTGCTCCCGGTGGGGTTTACCTTGCCACATTCATTACTGAATGCGCGGTGGGCTCTTACTCCACCCTTTCACCCTTACCTATAAAAATAGGCGGTTTACTTTCTGTGGCACTTTCCCTAGGGTCACCCCCGCCGGGTGTTACCCGGCACCGTCTTTCCATGGAGCCCGGACTTTCCTCACCTGCCGCTTTTCAGCATTGGACAAGCGCGGTTGCCCAGCCGACTGACGCATTGACTTATAAAACATTTTCTGCTCCGTGAAAATAGTATCTTAAAATATTTTAGAGCCTATCTCTTTCAAAAGACGTTTTTATTTCAATGAAGCTAAATACATTTTCACTTTTGCACAATATTTTGCCGAAATGGAATTCATTTTTTTTGCAGCATGGCCCGCGTTATATTTAAGGATTGTACCACACGTACTTCCACCACTGAGTTTATAGGCCCGCGCCAAATAACGCATACCATATTCAAGATTGGTCGCAGGATCGTATAAATCTTTTACAGAACCACTAAAGCCCAACCCTCGTGCCGTAGAGGGCTTTATTTGCATCAAACCTATTTCGCCCGCTGCCCCCTTTATGCGTGCCTTATAATTACTTTCAACTTTTACAACCGCATGTGCTAAATTAACGGGAACATTATGCTTAGTTGCAAGTTTCTGAATAAGAAACTCATAAGGACGAGCAAGTGTCTTAGAAGAAACAATTACTGAGACTTCTTTTGATTCTGCAACCTTTAAGGCACTATGGGTCCAACTTATATCAAATACAAAAAATACAGCACACGCTGTATTTAACAAGATTTTCAAAAATTGCATTTTCTTTCTCTTCACAACATTCTCAAATTCTATCCGCAAATATTTTGCAAGAGCATTGTACAAAAAAAGAAAGCAAAAGAACGGCTTGAAAAAGGAAATACTAAGACAATTTCAAGATAAAATTCTGTAGCAAAAGAAAATCTCTTTATGCACAAATTATAGATTGCTCTATATCATAAAATAAAAAAAATAAAGAGAATATATTCAATCTTATAGTATATTCAATAAAATGATATACTCTATCAATTTCTGTTATTGATATTGTATCAATCAATTTTTATATTACAAAAATAGCAATTTAAATGGACATAATATTTTTTACAGATGATGATTAAATTCTTTATTGAGATTAATTCCACAAAGAAATAGAAAGAAGACAATCTTTACTGAAGATCCGCGATAGCGCAGAAGTTTCATAAAAAATCAAAACCCTTATCAACGCTTCACACACGTCAATAAATGCCCGCAATACTCTTTATACCCAATAAAACCATCAACTAAAGCCAATCGTAAAACCTATCATTGTGCATAAAGCTTATAGATATACAAAATCCTCATACTCTTTACACATTTAAAATATTACAATAGCCTTGATATTTGAGATAACTCAAAGAAGCTTTTTACTTCTTTCCGTATAAACCACACCGCTTCCCGCTTGTAATGTACAAGCAACTCGTTTTATTGCTTCACCATGAATAAATTTGAAACGGAAGAATTCCACTACAGTCGATATTCTCACTTCATATGTAAAATGATAAATGACCGTTACAAAATCATATACTTCTTTGTTCCTACAACAAATCTTAACAATTATTTTTTTCTATTTTTTTAAATTCTCTAAAATGCAATCCCCTAAAGCCTTTTGAAGGAAAATGGACCTCTCATCCTAATCCAAATATTTTTTGCTTTATCCCAGATTAATATCTTAGCAGCCTTGCATCTCATTTCTAGAAACCATACAAGTGAATCCACATCAAAAAATCTGCAAGAAAAAGAAAGCTAAAACTTTTGAGAGTCTTCTATCTTCCTTATCAAACAGAAAAATAACTGACATATAAAACGCGCTTAATGTGTTTCGTTACAACATTCATGCCTTTGTTTTTCTAAAATGAGCACTCTCAGATTATGCTCACCCTTTATCAAAACACTATCTTGATTTGAGCTGTTTTTTATTCCTTTTTTGCATTTATCATTATAGCCCATTGATAATGTGCATTAATCTGAAACACCATCGATAAACTTGCGGTCACTCTCGTAACGATCGCAACCTTATTTTATACTCTGATTGATTGCTTTTTGGATAAGATAAACTTTGCTAATTATCTTACAAATTGATTACTTCCCTCACGCTTTTCAAAACGTCACGAAAAACTCTCATCCCTCCTTTAAAATAAAACCCAAAAGCATGATTTTTAAAACAGCTAAAAATAAGAATCCAAAATGGAAGGACGAGACATCGCTTTTGAGAAAGCCATAGCAACAGCTTCACCAAACTTGTGAGCCTCTTCACAACTCTGACCGAGCTCAGAAGCAAATGAAACCGCATCGCGACGCAGATACACAATAAAAAGCTCTTGCTGCTGAGGGCTCATCTTAGAAAGATGCGTGATAATATCTGGAAAAGACACAGACAATCTCTCTAGAAAGAACCCCTCTGTTACATCAATCTTTTGAGAAGAAAAAGAAGAATGACTGAAAAAAAACTGAGAAACAGCACCACTTCGAGAAACAAAAAGGCTCGCGCTAAAAATAAAAAATACAAACAAAATAAAAATAATACGATGTCTGAAAGAATCCTTCATCTCTTACCTAAAGATCACAAAATAAAAATTCCCTTTATAGTATTTGAGACACTTCAATAAAGAAAAATTCCAATCATTGCCAATAAACACAACAACGCTAACAGCCACACGCATTCACTTAGAACTCTAAGTTCAACAATAGTAGATCTCACACCCTTTACTCCTCCCCTGTTGATACCCTAAAAAAATTCCAAAATATGCTACAAAGAGCCTGACTGAGGTAATCCTCAGTCAGGCCAGACAATCTAGGGGATCCACGCGGGGGGGGGGAGGAGGTTCCCCGATCGTCTTCTCACATCAACCACTAAGATAGCCGATGCAATATCCTTGCTATGGAATAAAATGATTTAAACAACAAGAACTTCTTATCATCTTCTACGTAAAAAAGCACAAAAGAATTATAAATTATTCAAAAATGGTGAAATTTAGGCAAAAAAAATTCAGAATGACCCAATTTGAAGCAATTTTATTCCAAGAACACATCAATTAGAATCTATAACCATTATAATTTTTTTATAATAATCTCTTTCACAACTCTAATGATCATAATTAAAATAACAGGTAATCTATAATATATTTACCCTATAAAACTAAAACGTAGATTCAGTAGAATCACTTACCCAACAACAATCAACACAAAAGAACACATTAATTATTTAAATAAAAACAACAAATTAAATAGAAAAAGCCTTATCTATCTTCATGAGAATTTCTGAAAACGCTCTTTTGAAACTATTGTCAAATCTCTTACGCAACAACAACCATGAAAAATTTAAACAGCTTACAAAAAAACGAAAACTCTGAAGATATTTATTTCGAATCATGCTCTATGATCATTCCTAATCACGATAAACTATCTTACAATAGCCAGCACATCCCTCTATGTTATTTAGAAAATCAGAGAATAAAGCACGTTAATGAGCGCAACTTATGCAAAATCTATTTGTTTATCTTTGATATCATCAACCAATAAACGAGGATCACGAGCAAGCCAAAGTGTTACCACGCACTCCTTACTGTTTTTATTTTGTATAGGAGTAAGACAAATCGTTTGTTCTAAAACAAGTCCTACATTTTTAAGCCATTGTTCTATTTGTAAAGCCGAAAATCCAAGCCCCATATACGCTTGATCAGAATGTGAAGATTCAACTTTATGATAACAAAAGTCCACAATCAATAAACGCCCATGAGGACGCAAAACACCTGATATTTCATGAAGAACCATTTCAGGTTTTTTAAGAAAATGTAAAACCCAATGAAGAATGACTAAATCAAAAGTTGTCTCTCCAACAGGTAAGTGCAAAACATCACGATCAAGCACGATTTCAATCGCATGCGTATAAAGATCAGAAAACAATTTTAAGATAGACCCTCCACCCATTCCAATATTCAGCATCGTCTGAAATGGCTTATCACCCACGATTTTAAGTAAAGCATTTTCCACCCCATGATCTGCCATATAGGACGATCGTAAGAAATCCCATTGCGATACATTTTGTAAAAAATGCTTCTTCTTTGTTTTTTTACGCTGCTTTTTGACATCCTTCAAACGTTCTAAATCATGCGCTAACAACACATCATGCTTTGGCAAAGCTGAAAGAATGCCCATCACAATATCTTTACCCCAAAAATCATGACAAAGTTTAAAATAAAGACAACCTCCCTTCTCATAACGCTCAATCAGTCGTGCTTCGTATAATAAATATAAATATCGTGATATACATGCTTGCGATTGATCAAGGATAAAAATAAAATCAGGGATTGTTAAATCTTCATGATGCAAGAGCCTAAGAACACGTAAATGGCTCACTTCTGCTATCGCTTTCAGTAACACAATCGTTGCATCTAAACTTGCACTTTTTTTCATAATCATCCCCTCAACCTTCCTATAAACATTTGTTTATAGGAAAAAAAGTCAAGCATAATACGCATATTCTTATCTATTTCATTCCAAATATTTTTATCATACTATGAAAAAAACAAGCTGTAGCAAAAGATGAACAGACCTTATCCCATTGCCCATAAATAATTCTAATAAATTGATTTATAATAATGATTCAATACTTTTAGCTTACACAAAAGACTAAAGTATTGTAATCTTTTCTCATTTCAAACCTATTCATGGTGAATCAATTAAACTATTCTCTTGCAGCTCAGAAATGGCAACCTATGAATAAAAAACACAAACGTTGAGTGAAATGCCTCTTATAGCGATCTTAAAACAAAAATTATCCAACATTAGGAGAGAATAAATAATAAGATGATTTCAGCTTGTAGCTTTTTAAACAAAGACGCTAATGCTAAACGAACAGAGCATTTATAGAATGGCCCTTCTTTCCATAAAAAGATTTCCCCTTTTTATGGCAACTTTTCAAGCAAGGACAGCTATAGATCACAAGTAGAATAACTTTATTTAGGTCATAAGCTCATAAAGAGCCTCTCCTCTTTCCAATGAATAACAACTTCCACGGAATACACACGACATTATTGATGAAACCATAAACACAAAAACACACTATTTTCTCAATAAAGTTCCTATAAGATAAGAAATTCTAGCGTGTAAGAGGCTTATAATTTGCGTGCTTAGGATTAAGGGATTCAACCCCAAGACGGCGAACTTTATCAGCCTCATATTCAGCAAAATTACCTTCAAACCATTCCACATGGCCATCACCTTCAAAGGCTAAAATATGCGTTGCCAATCGATCAAGAAACATACGATCGTGCGATATGATCACGGCACAACCAGCAAAATTTTCTAATGCATCTTCCAATGCACCCAACGTTTCAGTATCAAGATCATTTGTCGGTTCATCAAGAAGCAGCACATTCCCCCCCTCTTTTAGAAGTTTCGCCAAATGGACACGATTGCGCTGTCCTCCTGATAAATTTGCCACCTTCTGCTGCTGATCAGCCCCCTTGAAATTAAAAGCCCCGCAATAAGCACGACTATTCATTTCATATTTGCCTAACTTAATAATGTCATTTCCACCAGAAATCTCCTCCCAAACAGTTTTATCACCTGCCAAAGAATCACGACTCTGATCCACATAACTCATGTGAACTGTTTCACCAATACGTATTTGACCTGAATCGGGCTGTTCTTGTCCTGTCAACATTTTAAACAAGGTCGACTTTCCCATACCATTGGGCCCAATAACGCCGACAATGCCCCCAGCAGGAAGTTTAAAAGAGAGAGAATCAATCAACACACGTTCGCCATAAGCTTTAGAGAGATGATCAACTTCAATAACAACCTGTCCCAATCTTTCTCCAATAGGAATAATAATTTGCGCCTCTCCAGGACGGCGTTCACGTGCCGCCTGAACCAACTCATCATAAGCTTTAATCCGCGCTTTTGATTTTGCTTGTCGCCCTTTTGGACTAGAAGCAATCCATTCTTGCTCACGTGATAAAGCACGTTGACGCGCAGCCTCTTCACGACCTTCTTGAGCCAAACGCTTTGCTTTAGCCCCCAAATAAGCAGAATAGTTCCCCTCATAAGGGATACCTCTACCGCGATCTAACTCCAAAATCCACCCCGTAACATTATCGAGAAAATAACGATCATGGGTTATCAAAAGCACAGCACCAGGATATTCACGCAGATGCCTTTCAAGCCAAGCCGTGGTTTCAGCATCTAAATGGTTTGTTGGTTCATCCAAAAGCAACAAATCAGGTTTTGATAAAAGCAATTTACAAAGCGCCACACGCCGCTTTTCACCACCCGAAAGTTTTGTCACATCCCCCTCAGCTGGCGGACAACCAAGAGCAGCCATCGCCATTTCTACTTGACTTTCTAAATCCCAAAGATTCTGACTGTCAATAATATCCTGAAGGCTTGCACTTTCATCAGCCGTTTCCTCGCTATAATTCATCATCAATTCGTTATAACGCTCAAGAATGGCCTGTTTATCTGCAACTCCCTCCATCACATTGCCACGCACATCTTTGCTTGCATCAAGCACAGGTTCTTGTGGGAGATAGCCACAACGTGCTCCTTCAGAAAGCCATGCTTCTCCCGTATATTCCTTATCTAACCCAGCCATAATACGTAAAATAGTTGATTTACCTGCACCATTTGGTCCTAAAATACCGATCTTCGCATCTGGATAAAAAGACAAATGAATATTTTCTAAAATTTTTTTATTGCCGTAAGATTTGTTGAGCCCAGCCATATGGTAGATAAATTGACGTGCCATAAATTTCTCTTTATATTATGCGATATTAAAGATTAGGATTTTGAAAAAACTGCTTTCGCTTTTTGAAACTGTACAGTAAACAAGGCTTACACTATCTCAAAAGCTTTTCGCTTTAATATTGGTACATTTTTTCTCATCTCACAAGCCCCAGTATGGTTATAAATGCAAAAAAACATCCTCTCAAGAAGCAAAAAGCAAATCTTTTTAGCTGTACCTGAAACGTGTTCTCAAACATTGCCCCTCTTTTCCATACCAGGTATAACGTTGCATTTTTACCGTATTAAACCAACCTACCAATGTAATATAGGACCAAAAAGAAAAACGATTCTTTATGCTCCTTCTTTTTTTGCTTTATGGGCTTTATACTACGCAGTAAAAAATCCTTCCCTTTTTTCATCAATTGTTTGTTACGGGAAACAGTGGACTTCACCCCTTGCTTTGATGTGGCTTAAATTACGTTTACAAAACGACCGTCGTCTTATGGGATCTGACGTTCCAAGCCCAATGATCATGAAAGCTTTGCGTCAACATGTCACAACGAATGACTACAGTGCACTTCCCATAGGAATGTGGTTACATTTCGTAAAAAACTATAAAATGAATTGTAAAAACTTATCCATTCCCCTCTTTTGGCTTGATCATTGTAAAAATAAGATCAATATTCAAAAAATCATTTCAAAACTTCAGGACGAAATATAGCTTTTTTAAAATATGATAAAGCTCACCTCCTACAGGAATATATTTATGGAAAAAAAAGCCTTACTCGTCATTGATGTTCAAAATGACTTCTTACCCGGTGGAGCACTTGCAGTACCACAAGGTGATGCTATTTTGCCCGCCGTCAATAATCTTATCAATCATTTTGACCACGTTATCTTAACTCAAGACTGGCATCCCAAAAACCACTGCAGCTTTGCCTCCTGCTATCCTGAAAAAAAGCCTTATGATACCATCAATCTTGACTATGGTCCTCAAATACTTTGGCCTGATCATTGTATACAAGGAACACAAGGAGCAGAGTTTTATCCATCTCTCAGAGTGGAAAAGGCACAACTTATCCTTAGAAAAGGCTATAATCCAAAAATGGATAGCTATTCTGCTTTTCTTGAAAATGATCAAAAAACACCAACAGGTTTACAAGTTTATCTTAAAGAACACGGTTTTACCAAACTCGTTATGTGTGGCTTAGCAACGGACTTTTGTGTTGGATTTTCTGCTCTTCACGCCATACAATGTGGTTTTAAGGTCAGTGTTTCATTAAATGCCTGCGCTGGTATTGATGTAAACGAATCCCTGAACACAATGCTTAAAACCATGAACGAAGCTGGTATCGAACTGTTAATGGCCTCCTAAAATATTGTTTTCTGACGACCTATTATAACACTCTGATTTATAAGAAATAAATTATTCTCTTCCACATCAAAAAGAGGATAAATATGGAAATAAAAATCATTCAAGAAAGCAGAAAAAATGCTTCTTATGAATCGTTAAATATAAAAGCTTTCATCGTACTGAAAGCTGGTAAAAGTATAGAGACCCTTCGCACCTTGTATTTAAGTCAAAGCTATCCAAGAGATTTTAAATTATCCCCTTCATAGAAAGAATCATATCATGGCTTCAACTTTACAACAAGGAGACCAATAAGAAAAACAATAGCATTTTGTTTTGCATGAAAGCCCTCTTTTATTCAGGATATACGATAAACAAAAGCGTGAGAAAATATAAAGTTTCCATTACTTAAGATGCAACATGTTTATCCAATTGACGACGTTTAAAACGAATCGAAGAATACAGTGCCATTCCAATAATACAGACTCCCACAAGTCCTGTTAAGACTTCAGGAACCGATATAATCGTTTGCAGATACATAATCACGGCAAGAACTAAAATTGCATAAAAAGCACCATGCTCCAAATAACGATAATGCAACAATGTCCCTGACTCAACCAACATAATTGTCATAGAACGAACGTAAAATGCACCGATACCAAGACCAATTGCAATAATAAAAAGGTTGTGTGAAAAGGCAAAAGCACCAACCACACCATCAAAAGAAAAACTCGCATCAAGAATTTCTAAATAAAGGAACGCCCCTATTCCCCCTTTAGCCACTGTCGTCAAAGTCTTTTTAGGAGCATCCAGAAGATGACTGACAGCTTCAACAGCTATAAAAGTCAAAAGCCCATAAAGGGCTGCTAATAAAAAAGTGACTTTATCTTCCGCAACAATCTGCCCTGACACGAATAAGATCAAAATCAAAACAATTGCAATATCAATCCCAACAAGTGTTCCAAACTTTTGAGCAGGTCTCTCTATAACCTTAAGCCAATGGACCTCTTTTTCAGAATCAAAAAAATATTTTAAGCCAACCATCATAAGGAAAGTTGCTCCAAAAGCGGCAATTCCTATATGCGCATCGGTTAAGATTTCAGCATATCGCTGTGGTTCCCCTATCGCTAATTTAACTGCTGCCATTGGATTAATGCCAACAGCAACGACAACCACCAACAACGGAAAAATAATTCGCATTCCAAATACAGCGATCAAAATACCCCATATAAGAAAACGACGGCGCCATAACGGATCCATTCCACCAAGAACACGTGCATTGATAATAGAATTATCAAAAGATAAAGAAATTTCTAAAATCCCTAAAACACAGCAAATAAAAAAATATTTAAGAAAACCAGTAATGCTTCCCGTTTCAAACCAACCAATAGCCCCTCCTAAAAAGACACCAATAATCGTGAAAAAAAAAGCAAACCCAAAATAGCGTAATAGGGGCATGATCATTCCTCAAAGTTTATTTTATAATTCATCTACGGTACACACATAGTGCAAATCAAAAGCTTGTATCTCTTTAAAGTTGCATCCCTTAATGCAGAAGTGTATAGAATATATATGGCAAAGTTACATGAAAAATTTCTCAAAAAAAGCAAGAGACAAATGCAGTAAACAGAGAATTTTATTTTGAAATGAACATTAATCGTTAATATAATAGAGTTGAGAGATTGTTTTTTATCCATTAAAATAAAAAAATAAAGAAAAATTGAACCGATAAATATTGACATTATGTCATAGAATATTAATACATAGTGTGCTTTTATTATTTAATGATTTATACCATGATGATTTACTGAGGGAGATAATTCGTGGCACGTCCTGAAACTGAATCAAAAACCATATTTGGAAAACGTTTACGTTATGTACGTCTTGCTTTAGGCGATCCATCACGTGAAACCTTAGCTAAGAGTTTTAGCATGACAAAAAATTCCATTGCTTTTTATGAGCGTGGAGAAAGAGAGCCTAATCTTAGCGTCTTACAAACATACCGCACGTTGTATGGTGTCAACATTAATTGGCTTTTAACCGGACAAGGAAAAATGTTTGATGCCGAATATACAAAAGGTGATTTTGACTGGAATTATTTTATTAAAAAAATTGAGGGACTAGAAGAAACACTCGCCTGTAGTGATCGTAATGAAAAACTAAACCAAGAAAAAATTGACAGCTCTTATGAAAAATTGCAGCAATATTTGTCAAGACAAGGTTTATCAAATGGCCTTAACCCTAAGGCTGCAACCTCTTTGATCGATATGAAAGCCAAAATGGCTAATTCTTATACCCTTAGCTTATTCATTGATTTACTCATTCGAAGCGTATCCCAAAAAGAAGTTATAGCTAATCAATAACCGTCTATTTCAAAAGAAAAAACAAGAAATGATTAAGCACCACCAGTATGGAGAGAAGTGTTTTTCTTTTGTCTATGCTGGTGCGGTTTTGTATGCTCTATAAAATTTACTATTGTAAAAGAAAAATAATTATATTGTAAATGGGCATATAGTGTCATTAAATTAAAAAAATAATTTTATAGTATAAAATTCTCATTCACAGCTTATTGACAAGATTTTTTTTCTTGTTAAAAGAATAATAGCTCTCATAGAATTATTTTTTAAAGTCAGAAAATTTAAGGGGAATATATTGACGACTTCCTATAGAGACATACATTAGTATTCGTAAATGGGTTCGTTGAGTATTTATCCTGAAAGTTATCAGCTATTTTATGAGGTGAGAAACATGTATTTTGAGGTGTTTCAAGGAGTTCACAATCAGTGGTACTGGCGTTTAATCTCAGGAGATGCACAAAAAATTGCTTTTTCTAGTAAAGGATATCCGACAAAACAAGATATCCTAATGAATATTGAGCAAATCAAAGAAATTACCCACAAAGCTTTTATTAAAGAACTGCAGTCTTAATGTTCTTTATTATTAGGATAAAAGTTTAGTTTGTATAATGAGATCTTAATAACGTTTTTGTATTGAGAAAAGGTGACTAATTTTTTCGCAATGCGAGAGTTTTTTTTATATTATTTTTAACGCGTGCAAATAACAGTTCAATTTTCGCAGGGTATATGTTTTTTTCAAATATAATTGAATTTTGATAACATCTATCAAAATGAAGAGCTTAGTAGAAGGCAATAAATCTTTCAAGCCTTGTGTCTTTTCATAGAGAAAATGCCTATGAAGAAGAAATAAATCATAAATTAGGAATGTGATTGCTTTCCTAGATATCGATATCTCTACGTTCATCTTCCTATTCTGTATCGGATCATCATAACTGACTTATCCCCTTCGTCTTCATAAAAAATAAATATCTCTTTTTTCTATTATCATGCAATTTTCTATGCCTATTCCTTGAAACGATTGCAACATGATACCTACAAAAAGAACGCGCAAAATTGTTTTCTACAGTTATAAATCACCACAACAACTTCTAAATCGTACAGGTACGCTTTTTAATACCCTAGCATAGCTATAAACGGAAGACATTATCATAAATTTTATTTTGCCACAAATGATGACCTTTCTATCAACTTTAACGATTTTATAAATTATAGATCAGAGTGAACTTGAATATTCTCTTCCGATACAACCTTTCCACAAGCACCGTAATGGACTTTATGAAAGTCATGTCTCTCTCATTATTTGCCAATCTTTCTAACACATCTCCAATTCCTTTAATGCATAAATTCGATGCAAAATATGAATACAGTCACTCTTTATCATCTTCAAATTTAAGACCTTTTTGATATTTTTTTTCGTTTTCTTCATATTGCTTAATTCGTTTTTTCAGTTTTTCAATTGTTTTATCGCGTCTTTTAATCACCATATTTTGCTCTCTAAGAGCTCTATCCCGTTCTTCAGTCATCTTCATAGAATCCCTTAAAAACTCATGCTTTATCCTTCTAGCGTCCTCTTTTAGAGCTTTAATTTGACTGCGATAATATGAAGAAAACCGAAATATAACCCCGCTGAACAACAAAACAACAATCATTACTCCCAATAAAATTTCGTTAACATTCATTTTGATCTCCTTTGATTGCCGCTCAAGTGATCATCTTAAGCAATTTATTTTGATTCATCTTCCATCAAAAAAGAAGGCAATAAACTCCATATTCCAAGTGCGAATAATCGCCCTCAGCATTCATATTTTCTCCATTAAAACATTGATAAATGACGCAAAAACACTCTGAAAGCGGCTAAGCCCACACGCTCACACCAATTATTTGCAACATATTTATTGATCCAAAGTATAAAAAATAAGAAACTTCCAACAAAACGAACAACGGGATAAAACCAATACACGCCTTCCCCAAAAAATTCCTCTCTTCCCCTTTTACGCCATGTGGAATAGAGCTGTATATGGGAATTTTTTCATTATTATAAAAATCTTCAGTGCCCCAAAACACAACTTTTCTGTAAAATTTTGCCTTCCTACAAATTTTTGCATCACCACCAACCAAAGCATTATTATAAAAACGAGCCTTTCTATAATCACGAGTACTCCTATAAACTTCAATATATTGAGCATTCAAAGTTTGATCAAAAACGACTACATTAGTGTAAACACAGACTTTATTACAAACAGTCGTATCATCAAAAACACTGCCATCCTCATAGAAACATTTGTCGCGTGTATCCCATTCCATCAAACGACCACCTTCATGCCCTAAATTATTTTTATGTTCTATAAAAACACCAAAATCACTTTATTTACAAAATTTTTCAACGCACACATACGACATACCATCTGATAGTGACCTAATTTATTACAATAAAAGAGAAATGCGTATTTTTAACCTATGAATTTATGTTTTTTTCTCCAACCACGATCTTGTCTTTTAAGGCTGTAAAGCTTCGTTATATGCTCACATACCAACTTAACGCAGAATTTTTTACAAATGCTGATGTTGGGGTATATCTTGATTTATAATGCTGCTACGTATACTATCACAGTGAAATCTCACGAACACACGCATGCGTATCACCGTTTTCGGTATACGCACTGATTTCTTCACAACCGTGGAACTAAGGAACCATTTTTATTGATTTGAATCTAAAAGTGTATGGGGACATTTTGTTATTAGTTAAAAACAACTCTATATGCCTCATTAGCGAAGAGCTACGCATGGATATTTTCACGCTCCTTGTGTCATATATTCTGGATTCGCGATGCAATATTAACGCTATAGCGTAAATGTGTAAAGGTCTAAAAATGACAAAGACTGAAAAAGATTGGTTCCAACGCTTAATTGAATTGATAAAAAGTGACGGACGGACGATGATCGAAATAAGCAGAGCAGCAGGCTGTGGACAAAACTATGTCCAACAAATGATCAAAGGGGGAAAGAGACCTTCAGTCGATAAACTTATGGCTATTCTAAACACACTCGGAAATGCGAGCGCCATATATGTCATAACTGGCTTCAACATCTCCGATGAAGACTTAAAACTTATAGCTTTGATTTCGTCTGGAGATAAAAAGAAGATTGAAGCTTTAAATGTTCTGTTGAATGAGAAGCAGTTGTAGAATTTTCTACTCTATCCAATATCGCTTGCTTTTGAGACGTCGATAAAGACTCCCATTTTACAATAATATCCGATAAAGCCGCCTCAAATTTTTCATCATTCTTCATAGTCACACTCCGTATTGTCAAGCAATATAACGCTAAAGCGTTTAAACATATCTCATACCTTAGAAAAAAATATTTGCAATAGGCAGTATGGAAGCAATTGTGTACAAACTTATTTTATAAAATCAGATAAAATTCTATGCGTTATGTACCATGATGAAACAAAGAACATCGCTCGATCCAGACCTTCTTATGAAAATTGGTATGATCTTATCAACAACGCGAACAATGTTACGCAAATCTTGTGATTCGAACCAAGAATAAATTAATGTGAAAATATCCTTGGAGATATTTTTAAACTCTTTATAAAAGAACACGAAAAAGCTTCTTTCAAAAGAAAACCATATCACAATTTTATTCTACCTAGCGCCACCTATGTTTTTTCAACAATATTGCAAAGCAAGAATATAACAATGTTGTAGGAATAAGTTCTTATAAACAGCCGCAGGGGGCGCCCTAAAAAACCTGTAACGCATTTACAAGGCAACCTTACCTCTGAAAACACTCTTTAAATACTGATTCTCTATCATGAATAAGAAGGGCAATATTAAAAAATAAAATGAATCATCACCCACGATCTCCGTACGTAAATTGTATATAAATTTACAAAAGGGAAGAAATTTCTTTCATACACATGAAGAATAATAATCTTTGAGAGGAAGCCTAATTTTTCAACAAAAAATTACTTCCCTTACCAGTCATTTTGCAGAAAATGAAAAAACTCTTTTCACAATCAATACGAAAAAGAGCCGAGTTTAACGAAATACTGCCAATGCCTTATGGAGAGTAAAATCAAAAAAAGCCTTGTGACTTCAATAACAATTTGAATGACATAAAAATATAATTTGCGCATTATGCAGAAAAAGCACAGTGGTAAAAAACAGCATTTTAATGAATTTTCCAATCCGCAGAAAATATTCCTTACAGAATAATAAAATACCTATCACAATAAAATTTGGATAGAACAAGGCACCCACAACAATCAGTCAATTTGTATCTCAAAGAACGATTGATCAAATTCTTTTTAGAAAACACCCTACCGCTCCTCTAACAACAATTTTCAAAAATTAGAAAAAACTTTTTTCATGAGAAAAAATATCAACAACTATTACCATGATTACTCCTATAATTCCTGTGAAAGCCTATAGATTATATCCTTTCATATGCAATCTTTATTATGATGATGTTATTCGAACATCTCAAAAACATAAAGATCATTCAAAGAAAGCGGATTTACACGCATCGTTTTTTAGGACATTTGTTATGAACAAGCATAAATAAATCCATCTCATAAAGAGGTTAACTTTCTGCTTTATGAAGCAGTATCACACAAAAAAAAATGAAAAACAGCCTATGAATTAAAAACGTAAACCGCAATACATATCAAATGATATCCAGATACTGAAAATGTTGCAAATGAAAGCATTTCTTTGATGAGACCAGAAAGCATATTATTGCTTGATATATTAAAATGACTGATAGAAAAACATTTTAACAAAAAAGAACAAACAGAGAAATAAACCAAAAGAACAAAGGACGTAGAATCTTCAAAATTCTACTAAGCTATTCATTTCCTTATTGGACAATTCCCTACTGGTGGGCCCGGAGGGACTCGAACCCCCAACCAAGCGGTTATGAGCCGCTGGCTCTAACCAATTGAGCTACAGGCCCCACATAGGTGGTCTTTCTCTAAACTAAAATGCTCTATGATACAAGAGCTGACAAAGATTATAACCATCTTTTTCTCTTTTCTATTGGTTTTTTTTCTAATGCCCTAATTTCTTTACAAGAACTCTCAAAAATGAGAGAGTAATAATGAGAAATGTAAAGGAATAAATATGATAGAAAAGAAAATTCAACCACTGAAGAATTCTTTGGCTAAAATAGCGATATTAATATTCGCACTCTTAGCCGCTTCATGGACTGTCGTACATGCTTATGCTGAAGAAAATAAAAGAGATGCAACGATTACAGTGACTGCAGTCGGAGAAAGTCAAGCTGCACCGGATATGGCAATTATTAATCTCGCCGTTGTTACGGAGGACAAAACAGCTCAAAAAGCATTAGCTTCCAATAATAAATCCATGAACGATATTGTAAATGCCTTTAAAAGCAATGGCATCCAAGCAAATGATTTACAAACATCAGGCTTATCTATTTATCAGTCGTCCCACGAAAAAAAGAATAATGAAAAACTCTATCACGTTTCAAATTCTTTAACTGTACGTATTCGTGATCTTAGCAACGCTGGTAAAATCTTTGATCAAGCGATGGCGCTGGGAATTAATTCAGTAAATGGCATTACTTTTACCAACGCAGATACGAAGCCATTTTATCAAGAAGCACGTAAAAAGGCTATTACTGAAGCCATTGAAAAGGCGCAAACAATAGCACAAGCGGCTGATTTAAAATTAGGAAAAATTATTGAAATCAATGAAAAAGATGATTACTACCGCCCAACACCGCGCCTCATGAGTAGAGCGGCAGATGCAAGCTACGCAGATACAAATTTTGCAGGGGGTGAATTAAATTATAATGTGAGTGTCACTGTCGTCTTTGCGATCGATTAAATCACCAACCATTGTATGAAATACTCATATTACTGGCCTTCACATAGAAGGCCAGTAATATGAGTGAGGTAATCTTCTTCAGATGATAATTCGTTTTCGTAGATTTCTATGTATCCACGTGCAGAAACGTGTGCTTTATGGACCATCTGGCGATCTCCTGACACCAGTGGATGCCACCATGGAAGATCTTTTCCTTCATAAATTAATTTATAGGCACAACTTTCTGGAAGCCAACGCGCCGTTTTAACGGTTGTAATGTCTAACGATATACAATCTGGTACCATTGATTTACGATGAACATAGTCTCGACACTGGCAAGTTTCCCCATCTAAAAGACGACAAGCAATACTGGTCGCATACAGATCACCCGTATCATCATCCTCAACTTTGTGGAGACAACAACGACCACAGCCATCACAAAGACTCTCCCACTCAGAAAAGGAAAGCTCTTCTAATTTTTTTACTTTCCAAAAAGGAAGTTTTCCACTCATAAACTCAGGCACACCTTTTTTAATGAAGACGATCGATAAAAAAAGAAAAAATTAAACTCAATACGTACTTCATACAATTTTTTAAATATATCTGAAAAAAGGAATTATTCAAAAAATAGCACATATAAATAAATATAACCTATTGAGGAATTTCTTTGTCAACTGACAAAGAATAAAATGCCTCACCTAAAACGATAGAATAATTCTGCAAAGAATAACCTTTCTCATTACAAAGACAGTACGCTTCACTATAAATTTATTCTTGAGATATCCCATCTCTTAAAAAAACAAACCGCTCTGGGCAAAATAATATTTTATCGTTCATTTCTTGAAAGAAATCCCCTTTTACTGTCCACTCCATAACCACTCTTTGCCCTAATCTGTGCTTTTGAAACAAAGAAGTAGAAAGCTCCAAAGCTATGAAAAACGATAAATATCCTAAACCTTCTAGCTTATTCAAAATCTTCCCATATTTTTCATCCAAGCACACGGTCCCCCCCTTCATGAAGAAGAAAAGGGGAATAATTAAAATGCACCAATTCCTTTATTTAAGAATCGAGAAAACTGCGTAATTTTCGTGAGCGGCTAGGATGCTTCAATTTACGAAGTGCCTTTGCTTCAATCTGACGAATACGCTCTCTTGTAACTGAGAACTGTTGTCCTACTTCTTCCAAGGTGTGATCTGTATTCATCCCTATCCCAAAACGCATCCGCAAAACGCGTTCTTCTCGTGGTGTTAATGAAGCAAGAACGCGTGTTGTCGTATCACGTAGATTCGCCTGAATAGCAGCATCAATGGGTAATAGTGCATTCCTATCTTCAATAAAATCACCCAAATGAGAATCATCTTCATCCCCAACAGGCGTTTCAAGTGAAATAGGTTCTTTTGCAATTTTAAGAACCTTTCGCACTTTTTCTAACGGCATAGAAAGTTTGCTAGATAATTCTTCTGGTGTTGGCTCTCGTCCAATTTCATGGAGAATCTGACGTGAAGTACGAACGATTTTATTAATTGTTTCAATCATATGAACAGGGATACGAATAGTGCGTGCCTGATCCGCAATTGAACGTGTAATAGCTTGACGAATCCACCATGTGGCATAAGTTGAAAACTTGTAGCCGCGCCGATATTCAAACTTATCCACAGCCTTCATCAAACCGATATTGCCCTCTTGAATAAGATCAAGAAACTGCAAACCGCGATTGGTGTATTTTTTTGCAATTGAAATGACAAGACGTAAATTAGATTCAACCATCTCCTTTTTCGCAATGGTTGATTCACGTTCACCTTTCTGCACCTGCATAACAATCCGACGAAATTCACCAATTGAAATAGCCGTTTCTTGCGCGAGATTTTGTATTTCACCCCGTAATTTTTGAATTTCTTTCGCTTCACGCATTGAAAATTCTTTCCAACCCGGTGCAGGCAAAGTGGCAATATAATTCATCCAATCTGCATCCAATTCACGCCCTTGGTATTCTTTTAAAAAATCTTCATGGCCAATGCCATAACTGTTAGCGATTCGTTTTAACTTACCTTCATTATGAATCAATCTCTTATTGATATCATAAAGCTGTTCAACCAAAGATTCGATACGATTTTGATTCAAAGAGAGAGATTTCACAGCTTGAATTAACTCACCCTTTAATTGAATATATTTTTTCTTTTGAGAAGCTGTAAGAGCCCCCTCTTTACGCTCGGCCAAACTGCTTTCAACATGCTGATCTTGCAATTTGCGTAGTTTTACATAGGTTTGAGCAATAAAATCCAATGTTTCCATAACTTGAGGACAAAGCTCATTTTCCATTGCTGCAAGGGATAAGTTAACATCATCATCGTCTTCTTCATCATCTTCTTCAATGCTTCTCTCTCCTACATTTTCTCCCATATTACGTATACCAGAAGACATCTTTTCTTCTTTTATCTTATCAACTTCACTTCGCTCAATCACAGGAGCCTGCTTTGCTTCTGGACCAGCATAAGTCGTTTCAAGATCAATAATTTCACGAAGAAGAATACGCTGTTCTTTTAATTCATCACGCCAGATAATCAGGGCCTGAAAAGTCAAAGGACTCTCACAAAGTCCCGCAATCATTGTCTCACGCCCAGCTTCAATACGCTTGGCAATGGCAATTTCGCCTTCCCGTGAAAGAAGCTCAACAGCTCCCATCTCACGTAAATACATACGCACCGGATCATCCGTACGATCTGTTACTTCGCGCTTATTCGTTGTCGTTGCAAGTGCGTGGCTAGAGGCCTCTACTAAGTCCCCCCCCTCTACCGTAACTTCATCTTCATAATTTTCAGACTCAACTTCATCCTCATCATCGACAACATTCACCCCCATCTCAGAGAACATCGCCAAGATATCCTCAATTTGTTCGGATGTAACCTCATCGGAAGGAAGAACGGCATTGAGTTCATCCATCGTTACGTAACCATTTTTTTTGGCAAGTTTAATCATTTTCTTGATGGCATCATCAGAAAAATCAAGAAGAGGACCATCCAAACTCGCTTGGTTTGTTACTTCCGCATTATCTTTCTGTTTAACCTTTGTTGCCATACCATAACTCCACTCGATCACTTCATAGTTTCCATGTAACCATAGTCCTCATGTGACCAGCTTTTTTGTTCTCACTTAAATTGCCAATAGCTTCTCATATATACTTCCTTTTAAGAGATTACTATTGGAAAGAATACATTTTGTATACGACTTTTGTATACGCCTTAACATCCAGAAAAACTTGTCATCCAGACAAAAACGCGGGAAAACTCCAGAAGTTTCCCCGACACCTCTCAGCCCTTCTGAGATAATCTCTGTACCCTACCGTAAGAACCAATTTCCCGCTTTTCCTAAAATTTATTCTAAAATTTAACTGTCATCTTCATGAAAATGTCACTCTACATAAACTTCCTCATCTAAAATTTAAGTGACTGATTCGCATTAAAAAAGCGAATCATTTTATCGTATCTTGTGTATTCCCGTCTATTTTTTCATCTAACCAACTTCCAAATCCTTCAATTAATGCTTCTGTTGCCTGCATCTGCTCCAGCTCATTTTTTATCTCCCGAAGCAGATCAAAAACCTCACTCTTAGGATTTTCTACAAGTTGCTCTTCAATATCCTGTAACCTCTTATGTAGGTGGTGTTCTTGAAGATGCAAGTAGACAGCTTGTTTTAATATAGCACGAGCATCTTCTATAGGTGCTTCTCCAAAGATAACACGCATACCAATATTTTGCACAAGGTGTCTCATACGCTCTAATAAAACCTTTTGCCCTCTTTTTTCTAAGAACGCAACCATTGTCTCTTTATCATGAAGCGGCTGATTTCCAAGAATCTCCAACATCGTTTGGTGAAAACAAACCAATTGTGTATTTTTTAATTCTAACTCAGAGAAAATCTCAAAATTTTCATGCCATAACTCAGGATAGTAGGCTAAAGTGAGTAAAATCACAGCTTCACGCAACGGAATAGCTTGCGAAGAATTTCGGACTATTTCAGAATTTGCTAACAAAGAAAAGGATTGATCTTTAAAGATCCTATTGTGTGAAGCCTGTTCATATCGCCCTCCCTCTTTCTTTTTTGAAAAAGAGGGACGAAAAAAATCAAAAAGGCGTTTTTTTATATCTTGCAAATAATAACGACGGACATCTTCATCCTTAATCGTAAAAATTTGTTGTTTGAGTTGTTTTTCGAGCGTCGCTCGTGTCTCTGGAGTCTCAAAACGCTTTCCATAGGTAGCACGCCACCATAAAAGCTCAATCAAAGGAATTGCTTTTTGCAAAAAAGAAGAAAAAAGCTGTGCACCACCAGCACAAACGATTTCATCAGGATCTTTTCCTTGTGGCAACAAAACAAATTGGACACAAACCCCACCTTTTAAAAGAGGCAATACCCGATCAGCAACGCGAAAAGCCGCCTTTAAACCAGCATCATCACCATCAAAACACAAAATGGGCTCCTTTCCCATCTGCCATAAAAGCTCAATTTGCGCTTCCGTTAATGCTGTCCCTAAGGGCGCGACAACACCCTCAAAACCGACTTTAGTCAATGCGATAACGTCCATATACCCCTCGACAACAAGAAGTGAATGAATTTTTTCATCACCAACAAAGCGACTATTTTTGCGAGCCGCTGCCGCATTATAAAGTATATTTCCTTTATGAAATAGCACCGTTTCAGGACTATTGAGATATTTTGCGCGTGTTTCTTTCTCTAACGCACGCCCTCCGAAAGCCACCACACGTTCGCGCAAATCTTCAATAGGAAACATAATGCGATTTCTAAATCGGTCATAAGAATCCGCACTCTCTTCATGAACCGTGATAAGTCCACATTCTTCCATTTGCTTTATTGAAACACCACGAGCACTTAAAGCCTCTTTCAAAGCTGTACGCCCCAACGGTGCAAAACCAATTCGAAAACGCTCTATAAGCTTTGGCGTAACACCACGTGCATCCAGATAACGACGGGCTTGTGCTCCTCCTTTATCGCGTAAATGATATTGAAAAAAATCTGTAGCAATTTTCATCACATCATAAAGGTCAGCTTTTTCCATTTGATGTTGATAACTTTGAGGATCCAAAACGGGGAGTTTCATTCCCGCAAAATCAGCCAAACGCTCGACACTTTCTGAAAAGTGCAATCCATCAAGCTCGCACAGGAAGGTAAAAATATCTCCGCTTACCCCACAACCAAAACAATAATAACGCCCTTTATGATCATCACAATGAAAGCTGGGCGTTTTCTCACCATGGAATGGACAACAGCACCAAAAATCTCCCCGTGAAGGCTTACTTTTTCGCATGTCAAAGTCCACCCGTTGACCAATCACGGTTGAAATCGGAAGTCTGCTACGCAGTTCATTAAGGAAATCAGGCGGAAAACGCATTATCTCTCACAGAGTTTTAAAATTCTTTTTTGCATATTTAACGACTTTAGAGCATAATTCCAAGACTTCCTCTTAAACAGTTGTAAAATTTTAATCTCTCAACTGCCATAGTTTTAGAAATGGAGCGTAAAAAAAGTGATCAAATTTATTGTTCAATATCCGTGGTTAGAGGCTATTTCTTGGCTTATTATTCTTACTATAATTGCCCTTTTAATCAACTTTTTAGGACGAAAATTACTCATTCACGGTGCAAAAAAGCTCTCTTCTTTTCTTCCCAAGAATACAACAACCGATATTCAAAATGCTATTCAATACCTAGCAAATATCATTTCAGCTTTTATTCTTTCAGTCGGTGTTAATTTTATATCAATATTGCCCGATGCAGTTAGCACTGTCATCGATAATGTTGCCAACGCCTTCATTATCTTTTTTGTTGTTCTGACAATTTCTGCCTGTCTCAATATCATTAACACCCTTTACGAACAACGACCAACAGCACGACTAAAACCAATAAAAGGGTATATTCAAATTGCTAAAATTGCCCTTTTTGCGATTGCAGCAGTTTTAATGGTTGCCACATTAATTGACCGCTCCCCTCTTATTCTCTTCTCCGGTCTTGGTGCAATGGCCGCGGTTCTCATGTTAATTTTTCAAGATACACTTCTTTCTCTTGTTGCCGGTATTCAAATTTCATCCACCGATATGGTTCGTGTTGGTGATTGGATTGAAATTCCTAATCTCGGCGCTGATGGTGATGTTATTGAAATTGCCCTTCATACCGTTAAAGTTCAAAATTTCGACAACACCATCACCTCAGTTCCTATCCGTAAACTTGTAACCGACCCTTTTAAAAATTGGCGGGGAATGCAAGAATCAGGTGGCAGACGCATCAAACGCTCCCTTTTTATCGATCAATCCAGTATCCATTTTCTCACAGAAGAAGAACAAAAATATCTTTCCCGATTTAATTTATTGGAAGATTATTTCACGCAAAAAATAGCAGAAATAAATCAATGGAATGCTCAATTAGATAAAAATCATGATGTTTTGGCCAATACGCGCCGTTTAACCAACATTGGAACTTTTCGTGCTTATGTTTTTGCTTATCTAAAACAGCATCTCAACATCAACCCCAATATGACCTTTATGGCCCGACAATTACCCCCTACAGAAAATGGTTTACCCTTGGAAATTTATTGCTTTACAAACACCACCGTCTGGCTAGACTATGAACAAATTCAAGGTGATATTTTTGACCATCTTTATTCCATTCTTCCCTTTTTTGGTCTAAAAGTCTTTCAAAATCCAAGTGGTTATGATTTTAATCAAGTATTACAAGTAAAAGCAAAGTAAAAACAACTAACTTTAATTTATCAAGTTTGAGTTAAGCATATTTATAAACAAAAGAGAAAGAAAAAGTATCATGAATGGTTCATTGGTACTCCTCCATCTTGCTGGCGCTGTTTCTTTACTTCTCTGGGCCACACGCATGGTACGCACAGGAATTGAACGCGCCTATGGTGATAGGCTTAAATATAACATGCGCCACGTCATTTCAAAACCATTGTTTGCTGTAAGTTTTGGGCTTTTTACAGCGATGATTTTACAGAGTTCTACAGCCATAACACTGCTTGTTGGTTCTTTTGTTGAATCTGGTTTTGTCTCTGGAGTAGCAGGACTTATGGCTGTCCGTGGAGGAGAATTAGGATCAGCACTCGTTGTTAAAATTCTCACCTACGATCTCACACTTGTTGTGCCCCTTTGTCTTTTAATTGGCACTTGTATCTTCATGACAACGGAAAAACGTGAGTGGCGCCAAATAGGACGTATTGTCATTGGTATTGGTCTTTTGATTTTGTCTTTACAAATGATAAGTACAGCGACAGAACCTTTACGAGATAGCGAAATTTTGCCGAACATCATTCGTTATCTTTCAAACGATCCTCTTTCAACTTTTTTGTTGGCTGCGGCTTTAACCTACCTCTTACATTCATCCATTGCAGGAATCATTTTGCTGGTTAATTTTGCCAACTATAACCTTATCCATACGCAACTTTGCGTTGTCATGGTTCTTGGTGTCAACTTTGGTTCTTCTCTTATAGCCCCCCTTTTAACACGCAACGCTTCTCCCAATACCCGCCTCGTTCCCTTGGGGAATTTACTCATGCGTGGAGCCGGTTCAATCCTTGTGTTGATCCTATTTTTATCTTTTCAATTACCCATCACATGGCTTGGCAGCAACGCCCCTACGCAAGTAATCAACGCCCATATCACTTTTAACGTTTTCATTCTCCTAGCTGGAATACCGCTTTCAAAATGGGTTTTAAAATTGACCACACAAATCGTTCATATGAGTACAAAAAAAACGCAAGCCGATAAAACGCTTAATTTATCGGATCAAACAGCTCTTGATGATAGCGTTCTTGAACGCCCTGCTCTAGCGCTCTCGAATGTCATGCGTGAAGTTATTCATATTTGTGATCTTGTCGACATCATGCTAGAAAAAATCATGGGACTTTATGAAAAGCCTGATCCCAATATTATTGCTGAACTCAATCAACTAAACACCATATTGGACAAAAAACATATCGCCATCAAACTTTATCTTGCCCGATTAGCGGGACAAAAATTATCGAATGAAGAAGCTCTTCAAACGCAAGAGCTTCTAGACGCTTGTATAAAATTAGACCAAGCAGGCGATATCATTATTCACAATATGCTGATGTTGGTTAAAAAGAAACAACAAAAAAATCTAAAGTTCAGTAGCGAAGGCTGGAATGATCTCCTTCGTTTCCACGCCATTGTACTGGCCAACGCGCATATCGCATTTAATGTTCTCGTCTCCCGTGACACGCACACGGCACATCTATTGGTCCAAAAAAAAGATCAACTCCGAAACTTAGAAAAAGAGATGAGTTTAAAACATTTTAAACGCTTACGTGAAGGAGATCTCAAAAATGTAGAATCATCCAGTCTTCATCTTGATACTGTCCGCGACCTCAAACAAATTAACTCTCTGCTAACTTCAATGATCTACCCTATTTTGGAAGAACAGGGACTACTTCAAAGTTCGCGCCTACGCAATCCTGCTGAAGAACAGACAGAAAAATCTTAAACTTTTAAAATAAATCAAACAAGAAATGCATCACATCAATGATTCAATTTTGAATATTCAAATATTTGCCTAACATATTGATTTAATAAATATTTTATGCCGATTTAAATGGACTCTCTTCAATAGAGTAAATTTTTCTCGTTTTTAATCTATTCATAATGAACTCCTCAAAACCATCTGCTTGCACAGGAAAAATCGAGAATCCTGTGTAGAATAAAACTATACAAGAAATATACAAGAGAACTTAGCATACCTCTTATGAACCGTCTTAAATACGCAAGAGCTGTCACAACATTCGGGGCAAAAGTATATGATGGTGCCGGCTTGTTTTTTGCCTAAAAAGGGGGAGACCAATAAAATTACCACCCTTCACAAGCGCCGTCGTAAAATGAAGCTTGGGCATGTTAAGAAAGGTCTCTATAAGGAAATAGTGAAAAGCACCTTTGTTCCAGCCTAAATTCACCTTGTAAAAAAGCCATCACTTCACAGTAGCAACAAAATAAAGAAATACCCGATAAGGAATGCCCCCCCCACTTGCAACGTTTATGTCTATAAACAGTTATATCAATATTTGTAGAGATTGAACTTATACAGCATTTTATCACGCATTAACATGGCAAGCTCCAAAGCTTTAAATATTCATTTGACTTATTGTGTTTTAATCACAATTATTTTTTTAAACTTGAGATAGAAAAATTATTAAAAATAAGCTTATAAATAAGATTTATGCATTATTAAAATATTTTTACAATTATTTTCTTTTTTATTCATATTTTTAAATTAAATAATTTCTTTATTAATTAAAAATTATTATATATATTTAAATTCATTCGATATTATACTGATATAAATATGAATGTTATTTTAATATACAGGAAAGTAATAAGTAAAATTTCTAACAAAAATATCCTTTCCACTGGGTAAAAAGGAATAAACCTTGATCTTTACAAAGTTTACTCTAGTTACAATCTAAATTCAGGCAAAGGAGAGTATCATGGAAAATGCAAATATCGGTTGGATTGCAGCTATTATTATCGGCGGAGTTGCAGGTTGGGCTGCACAGTATATTATGAAAAGCCAAACAGGAATATTGTTAAATATTATCTTGGGGATTATTGGTGCTGCGTTAGCGAGCTTCCTTTTTAGTCTTTTAGGCGTAAGTTTTGCTGGTTGGCTTGGTTATCTTATTTCAGGTTTTATAGGAGCCTGTATTCTTATATGGATAGGACGAAAAATTCGATCATAGGGTATTATTGATTCAATCATCTTTTGGTATTCAATAAAACAACTGGAATATTTTGAATATATTCCCCCGTAATGCAATAATACCATTTAGGGTATGATGGTAAGATGCTTAAGCTATAATTTCTGACATACACCATCGTGTATCCTAACGAAGAACAGTAAAAACTTTATATAATGCACCCTTCCGTATCTATATAAGCATATCAGGAGGGGTGTATGGGTGTATGCATTATTTTAATGAAATACGAACTATTTTTGTCCCGTATTTTTGCAAAAAATGTGCAAATCCGGCTCATCGCACTGTCATAGCAATATACAAGCTTACAAAACCAATCATAATGTATTCCTATAAAATCCCATCTTATAAAAAATACAATTACTTTTCCACCTCAATTCAAAAAGTTTGAGTATGTCACTTTCTAAACTATAATATAAGATTTCTACTCCTCTTTATATCGTTTGACATAGATGAATTCTTCATCCCTTTTTCATATGCGTTACAAACCAATGTTAAAGCTCGAAATAGCCTACCTATTACCCTCGTACTATACAAAATAACTCTATAATCTATTTTCTACCCCTCTTCTTTTAAAGATCTTTTCTTTCGATTTTCTTTGATATTTTCCTGTTAAAATCTTGCTGCTTTTATACAATTGCATTACAATAGAACCATCCCTTTAGCTCATTCATCGTAACATATGGAATAGGATTTTAGATGTGGAGTAAAACGATGTCTGATCTTGAATATTCCATCTTACCACCTCTGAAGTGGCTCTTTGATCAAAATCCTCCCATACCAGAAAATATTCGCGATTGGCTCATGGAATCGGGCTCGATGACGCTTCGATTAAAAAAATATTGCACCTGCTTCCAAGTTCAACGACAACGCGAATGTTTTATTACGCAAGATAAATTAAAAGAAGAAGCAGAACATCTCCCCAAAAGTACGCGTTATTGGCTACGCGAAGTCATATTGATGGGCGATAATAAACCTTGGCTTCTCGGACGCACTGTCATCCCACAAGAAACCCTTCTACACAATCAAGCCTTGATGCATTTAGGAACAACCCCCTTAGGACACTATTTATTTAACAGTGACAAACTAACCCGTGATTACATTCATATCGGCCAACAAGGGGCACTATGGGCACGCCGTTCCCGTTTACGGCTAACAGGTAAGCCATTGTTGCTAACTGAACTGTTTTTAACAGATTCACCACTGTACCTGCACCATAAATAAAGGATATTCGTTTTATTCTGCATAATGTCTAGATTTTGCATATCCTTAAAGGGATATCTGAGAAAATAATTTTCAAAATCATTTCAAAATAAATTACAAACCAAAACTTCTGTTCGAAATATCTCTTTATCTCAGCTTAAAAATGTTCCCCATTAAAAAAGCATTTTTAAGTTCTGCTTTTCTTATCACAATCGTGAAAACCAGCGCTTGAATTAAGCAGAAACACATCATATTGATAAGATCATCTGCATTTAAACTTCTTGCGGAATAATCACCATCCTTGAAAATAACGGCAACTCTTTATCAAATAAGCACTTTAAAAACATCAAAAAAGACGACAAAACACACCCACAAAAGTTTGAAATTTTTATGAGTGAGCTTTTTCTCATCATCCTATTTTTTTATCTTTAATAGTAGAAACAATAAGTCTTTTTAACAGTAAAAAAACAATAACCTTTTTGTTTTTGAATGATGTAACAGCTTTGAAGAACAACAAAATATAAGATAGAAAAAATATTTCATTGCTCCATGAACTGCAAAAAACAGGTTTATTCATCTCAAAGGACTATTTTTTAAATAAGAGCTTTATGTATGCGATAAATACCATCAACCGATATTCTACTGATGAACAAAGGCCTTGCACAACAAAAAATATTTTCCAATTCCTGTAAATTGATAAGATTTATTGCAATTTTTTACGAAGACTATTGCACACTTTAGAAAAATTCATTTGCCCTGCATACCGTTCCTTAATCCATGCCATCACCTTACCGATATCACGTAATTTTTCAGCTTTCGTTTGTTCCAAAGCTTCACAAATAACCTGTTCTACTTCTATCTCCTTAAGCTGATAGGGAAGGAATTCACGAATAACGTCTATTTCTGCTTGTTCTTTCTCTGCTAACTCCAAGCAACCAGACTCTTTATGGGCACGCATTAATGCTTCACGCTGTTGAAGCATTTTAGTGAAAACAGACTGTATCTGCTGATCATCGACTTCTCGCCTTCCTTCATCATAATAAAGAATATCACGATCCCTAACCGCGGCATCCATTAAACGAAGTGTAGCAAGACGTATACTATCTTGCGCTTTCAAAGCAGCCTTAAGAGCCCCATCAATCTGGTCACGCAACATAAATTTATCCAATTTTGTTCAAGCGGAAAATGCTTTTTAACCAATCTTTATCCATCTTGCAATGGAGAGTAAAAAATAATTGAAATCTCGATCTTAGAAAAGATAAAAACAAGACTTTACCTCTTCATGGAATGTCCTTATACTTCTTTTTTTAAGCAAAACATGACGAAAATAATAGACACAGCATCTGTTAGAGGTATGATTTTCGCATAAAATTGATTATCGTACCTTTCAGAAAATAAATTGTGGATACACACTATGATACAAACGACTTCATCGAACAGCCCTTGGAGTGTCAGCAAACCAACAGCGCTCTTAGTCTTAGC
Organism: Bartonella tribocorum; assembly: GCF_002777915.1. Lineage (GTDB taxonomy): Bacteria > Pseudomonadota > Alphaproteobacteria > Rhizobiales > Rhizobiaceae > Bartonella > Bartonella tribocorum_A. The sequence goes on from NZ_NJGE01000003.1 coordinate 126,718, forward strand.
TGATGGAACTGTCATTGAAGGAAAAGGAGCAGGTGCGACAGGTATTGCTGAAGCTGAAGTATGTTTTAATACCGCCATCACAGGCTATGAAGAAATCCTCACAGACCCATCATACACACAACAAATCGTTACCTTTACTTTTCCTCATATAGGAAATGTAGGAGCTAATAGTGAAGATATTGAAGCTCTCACGCCTCTCAACTATCACGGTGCTGTTGGTGCTATTTTCAAGGCAGATATTACACATCCTTCAAATTATCGTGCCAATGAAAACCTTCACCAATGGCTTAAAGCTCGTAAAATTATTGCACTTTGTGGTATTGATACACGTGCACTCACAATTCTTATTCGTGAAAAGGGTGCGCAAAATGCTGTCATTGCACATAATTCTGATGGGGATTTTGATATTCCTTCTTTAAAAAAACGTGCGCAAAAATGGCACGGTCTTATCAATCTTGACCTTACGAAAGAAGTGACATCTCAATCATCCATGCAATGGGATGAAGAACCATGGCGTTGGAATAAAGGGTATGGCACAAACAATGTGCACAATCTTCATATCGTTGCCATCGACTATGGTATTAAACGCAATATTCTTCGCCTTATGGCAACGCAAAAAGCGCGCATTACTGTTGTGCCCGCCCATACAACGGCAAAAGAAATTTTAGCAATGAATCCTGATGGTATTTTTCTTTCTAATGGACCAGGAGATCCAGCAGCAACAGCTCAATATGCCATTCCAACAATCAACACATTGATTGATCATAATTTACCAATTTTTGGAATATGTCTTGGTCATCAACTGCTCGCTCTTGCTGTTGGTGCCAAAACCGTAAAAATGCACCAAGGACATCATGGTGCAAACCACCCCGTTAAAGACCTTAACAGTGGAAAAGTTGAGATTGTATCGATGAATCACGGTTTTGCTGTAGATGCAGCCACTTTACCAAAAAATGTTCAAGAAACACATATCTCTCTCTTTGATGGTTCTAACTGTGGGATTCGAGTCATTGGAAAACCAGTTTTTTCTGTTCAGTATCACCCCGAAGCTTCTCCCGGACCACAAGATAGTCACTACCTCTTTCAGCATTTCTGTGATCTCATTATGAATTATAAAAAAATATCTTAAGATAAAATGCCACGCCTTATCGCTTCTCTTCTTTGAATGATATCGCTTTCTTCCACTACAAAATATTGATTTATAATGATAATTAACTGTTTTGCATATTGAATGAGAGACCCAAATATAGTAAGATTCTCTTATTCTAAACCCTCTCAGATATGAATCAATTTATATCATTTGCTTGCACGTCACAAGCGGAGCTGGTGTGTGGGTAAGAACTGTATAAGAAAGGAGTAAAAATGGCTCTTATGAACCGTCTTAATGCAAGATCTGTCGCAACATTGGGAGCTGGCAAATAGTGTGATGGTGCCGGCTTGTTACTTCATAAGCATAAAGATGGAGGTGCTCAATGGATTTATTGTTATACCATTCACGGGCGCCGTCGCGAAATGGGCTTGAGTGCCTTAAGAGATGTTTCTTTAAAACAAGCACGTGAATTGGCAACTGGGTGGCGTGCTATTTTACGTGAAGGTCATGACCCTATTAAAGAACGCGATAAACAAAAGCGTGAGGCAATAAGCAATCTCCATTATTTAAAAGATATTGCTTTAGATGCTTTTGAAACTCGGAAAGCTGAATTAAAAGGTGATGGTCAAAATGGTAAATGGTTTACACTTTTACGCCTTTATATTCTTCCCAAATTAGGCTGTCTACCCGTTTCTGAGATTACACAAACAGAGATACGTAATGTTCTTTCCCCTATTTGACATACAAAAGCTACAACAGCAGAAAAAGCACGCGCTCTCTTAGGTAAACAACGCCATAAAGCACAAAATATACCACCCATGGATTGGAAAGATGTTCCTGCTTTTTATAAAACACTTTGCCAAACAACAACCATGACACAACTGGCTTTGCGCTTGCTTATCCTTACAGGCGTTCGTACGCACCCTTTGCGTTATATTTGTGACAATCAGATTGATGGGGATATATGGACCATACCTGCTGAGAATATGAAAGGAAAACGTGATGCTACGACAGGATTTCGTGTCCCCTTATCATCTGAGGCAATGAAAGTGATTGAACAAGTCCGTTATATTTCTAAAAGTGATTTTCTTCTTTCTCCTACCGGTCGCTGTCCCATAGGTGAGAATTGTATAGCAAAATATATGCAACAGATTGGACTTGAAGCATGCCCCCATGGATTTCGCTCTAGTTTACGTGATTGGCTCGCTGAAACCATTCTAAGTCACACGGTAGGAAGACAAGTAGAGCGTGCCTATCGTCGTATTGACTATCTAGAACAACGCAGTGTCTATATGGACAAATGAGCGGCTTATGTCACTGGTCAATCTTAAGATATGGAGTGTATAACCCCATAATCTGTGGATAATTTTCTCTCTCATTCGCTCTCAATAAGACTCATAAATTATCACATCAGAAATTATATGATAAAATATTGTTTTCTATAAATAAAATACCTTCAAAAATAAACCAAAATGTGCTTAATAAATAGGCATGATTTGGTTCTATTTTTTATTATGAAAGGATTTTAAAATGACCGAAAATGATATTCTTTTAACTGACCGTGAAAGTGCAAAATTGCTTCATATGAGTGTCTCAACATTCCGCCGTCATGTTACCAATGGCTCTCTCCCAAAACCTTTAAAATTTGGTTTTTTATCCCGTTGGTTACAATCGGATCTTCTCAATGTAATCGAACAAGCAAAACAGCAACGTTATAACGACGTGGCATAAAAAAACCTTGTCACGTAAGGACGGACAAGGCTTTCTCAAATTCACAATCCTAGAGCTAGCACAATCCGTCCTATGACGCAATGTTATAGGATTAAAAATGATGTGTTCTTTTAAGAATGCGCAGGGCATTGCACGTGCCTTGCGTGGGGTTTGGCATGGGCGTTATGGACTTGCTCATTGCCCCGCTCATGATGATAGACTACCTAGCTTATCCATTAAAAATGGAAATGATGGGCGTCTCTTACTCTATTGTTATGCTGGCTGCTCTTTTAGAAAAATCATACAAGCGCTCATTAGAATTGGGTTGCTTGGAAAACAAGCCTTCTTTGATACAGCTTATGATCATACGCTTTCTTTCTCAAAACAATTGTGTGCTGATCTCAAACGAGCAAAACGGAAAGCAGAAAAAGCAATTTGGCAACAAAGCCAACCAATTAAAAATACTTTAGCGGAAATCTATTTACGCATGCGGGGGATTACGTGTGACTTATCTCCTTATTTACGCTTTTACGACAAGTGTCCACACCCCTCTGGAGTTACACTGCCTGCGTTGGTTGCCCTTGTTAAGGGGGCTGGCTCCTTTGCTATTCATAGAACCTTTTTAAAAGACAATGGCTGCAAAAGAGATCAAAAACCAGCAAAAGCTATGTTGGGATCTGTAATGGGCGGTGCTGTGTATTTAAGCCAAGCCAATCCAAAACATCTGGTCATTTGTGAGGGCATTGAAACCGGTCTGGCTCTGCTGTCTGGGTTGTTATCAGAGCCCGTGAATTTATGGGCGGCTCTTTCAACCCATGGCATGATGCATGTGAATTTACCCCATAACAAAGCCCGTCTCACCATTGCAATGGATGGCGATGATGCGGGGCATAAAGCAGGTTTTACCCTCGCTGCGCGTGCCTATAGCCAAGGATTTGAGGTCTTTATCATGCAAGCTCCAAAAGGAACAAATTTTAATAACGTATTACTTTCTAGAAAGAGGAAAATATGAAAGAAAGTGAAGTAAAATACGATAATCAAAATGTTTCATGCAATGATAACGATAATGTTTCTTTAAATGATAAGACTTGTTTAGAAGCCATTCCTTATGAAGTCGCATTGCAACAAAATGGTTGGGGGAAATTAAAACCACTTGAGTATACTCTCTTACCCGTCGAGCCTTTTCATGCTGCGCAAATGCCTTTAACTTTAAGTCGCTACGTTTATAACGTTGCTGACCGTCAACAAGCGCCTCTTGATTTTGTGGCTGTCGCTGCTTTGTGTGGCTTGGCTGCTCTCATTGACAATGACGTGCAAATTGCTCCAAAACAACATGATGATTGGAAGATTGTTCCTAATCTCTGGGGCGCTCTGATGGGTCAACCTTCAACCATGAAAAAACCTACCATGCAAGCCGCTTTAGCTCCTATCACTTGCCTTCAAGAGCAATGGTATAAAGCATGGCTAAAGCAGAAAGAAAAACAAGAAATTGAAGAGATACTTAAAACTTTAGACAAGTCTGAAAAGAAAAAACAAGCCCATAAAGCAATCAAAAAAGGAGATCTTGAAACAGCCCGTGCTCTTTTGTCTGAAACCCTCTCTAAAGACAATGCGCATGATGAGGATGTCTCTCGTTTTATTGTCAATGATACGAGTGTGGAAAAGCTTGGGGAACTCTTAAAAGAAAACCCCCGTGGTCTCTTGATGGTGCGTGATGAATTATCCGGTTTCTTAACAGATATGGAACGGAAGGAATATCAAACAGAGCGTGCCTTTTATTTGGAAGCTTTTAATGGAGATGGTCAATTTACTTATGACCGGATTGGGCGTGGAACCATTTTTATTCCCAATACAACCGTTTCTATTATAGGAGGTATTCAACTCTCGCGCATTCTGCCCTTTATACGCAATGTTTTATATGGCAAAGGCAATGATGGTTTCTTACAACGCTTTCAAATGCTTGTCTTTCCCGATGAGACAAAAGATTGGAAATGGATTGATAGACCTCCCAATCAAGAGGCATGGAAAACTTATGAAGGGGCATTTCGTTCTCTTTATGATAACCCCCTTGGTTCACCAAAACACCCTCTTGTGATGCGCTTTTCTGCTGAAGCTCAAGAGATCTTTCGTGAATGGATGCAAAAGATTTTTAAAGAAGCCAAAGAGAATAACCTTTCTGAAAGCTTACAAGCGCATCTTTTGAAAATGCCTAAGACCATAGTAAGTCTTGCGTTGATTTTTGAATTAACCGAAGGGGGGCGTTTTGAAATCAATAAAGATGCCCTTCAAACAGCCTTGCGATGGGAAAAATATTTGTTAAGTCATGTCAAAAGGCTTTATGCGGCGGCGGATAGCTTAGCAACAGAGGGGGCAAAATTGATTGTCGAGCGCTGTGATCATTTACCCGATGTCTTTACTTTACGTGATATTCATCAAAGAAGTTGGAACGGTTTAACAGATAATGGAGCCGTTAAGCAAGCTTTAGAGCTTTTATGTCGCTCTAATCATATTCGTCAAATATCAGTGGAAAATAGCTCTCAAGGCGGTCGACCGACCATACGCTATGAATGGAATCCTTTCGTTAAAAACAACTGCATAAAACAATGAAGCCATTGTAATTTTTTGTTATCCTTAAAACCTTCAAAGATCTTATCGTACCAACAAAGGGTTTACGAAATATCTTTGAGTTTCTTTGCTCTATAATTTTTTAAAGAAGAGACATACAGAGGTTCTTTTAAATCTTGTGTCAAAAATATTCAAAACACAACCTCTATAGGTTTTGAAGAGGTTTTGACGATTTTTACACCTTCAAAACCTATAAGCAAAATTCGTAATAAAACACTTCAAAATACTCATTCTGATATCTTAAAATAACATACTGCATTTGTCTTTTTTATCCATAAAACGAATAGCAGATTTCACTATTTTGCTGATTTGGAGCAGGATCATAGGTTGTGGATAAAGAGCCTTTTAAAACCCTTTTTGAAAAAATATCGGCTTTTTTAACAGTTTTCTGTATTTTTCCACCATTTATTCAAAATGTATTTAATAAGCTTCATTTCGATTCTCTAGAAAGAATTAATCTGTATAGAAGTTAGAGAAACTGAATAGACTTATGAAGTTAATATGTTTCACAAAGGGCATAGAATCTTGAACTATAATCTATACCTCTTTTGTTAAGTTAATTACCTACTATCTTAAAAGGATAGTTATATGCGTTATTCTAAAAAGAAATCATTTGCACTTTTAAACACTGCACTTTGGATTGCTTTAAGACTTTTAAGAAATCCGATCTTAAATAGAATACGCTTCTTTGGGATTGCCTTTAAGAGATTATACCGTAGTTTAAAATGATAGCTTTATTGTTTTCAAAAGCTTTGTTTTAAAAGAGTTGTGTATATTCATTTTTCTATAGGTTTTGTAGGTATAAAAATTGCCAAAATCCCTACAGAACGTATATTATTGGTTGAATTTATAGGTTGCATCATCAATATAGGTTGTTTTTTAAACGATTTAAAAATGTTAACATATTGAAAAATAATGTTTTTAATTTTTATTCATTTGAAAAAAATGATATAGGTTCTAAAAAGAACTGACAACACTGACACGGTCTATTAAAAGGGATTTTGTTAATCTCTATAATTATCAATCTTTCTTTAGATGTTTTTATAACAGTTTATAAATCGCAATTATCATATATTCTATTTATCTCTTCTCTTATGAAAATGAACAATAACGCCATGGCTATAAAGAATGCGTAAAACAGTAAGGCTTTATAATTATAATGCAAATAAATGCATTGGTTATAAAAACAGTTCCTATAAAAGGCTGTTAAGTTGCAAATGCGTTATAAACAAAATTCACAAAAAATTAAAATCCATTTAGTAAAAAACTAATAGGTTATAAATATAAAAATACGCATTATAAGAGCATTTTTAAATATTATAAATGTATATATTCAACAAATAACGCAATCGTTTAATAAATTTAATAATATAACTTTTAAAATATATAAATATAAAAGAAGAACTTTATAAGTATATGATATCATCATATACTTAACGTATTTAAAAAATACAAAAAATACGTACTTTGTTATATAAATAATCAAGTAATTGAAAATACTACCTAAAGCAGATAGGTTACGAAACAGCCTCTCTCATTTTTTTAAAATACTGACTTTCTTTTATGCTGATTGAAGCGTATAATGATTTCATCGGGTGTGGTCATGCTATAAAACCCTTATGGGGAAGGTATGGCAACGGACGTTAGGTTGTGTTTTCAATTGATACCTTTATAGGGTATCAATTGAAAACGTTGTTTACCTAAAGGGGACACTAGCATGAATGCTACTATAAATTAATACCCCCGTTATTTCTACCATTTCAAATGAAACCGCATCTGTTAATCAACAAGAGCCTGCAAAAAATACGAATTCACTAATAAAAACCTCTCTTTTGATGGTCTTACCTTACACCATATCCGTGCTCTAAGAGATTTTGATTATGTTACAAAGGTTTTGAAGTTTGTTTGATTCTCTTAAAAAGGGAAGCTAAAACCGCTCAATCCAAATTTGGATTGTCCAGTCTTAAAAGAAAGCGTTTCAAACATTATAACGATTTTACTATTCACTTACTTATCTTAAATAGCGACCCCTAATTTAGGATGTGTAAAATCACTCAGTCCATAGTTGGCCCCTGTGCTTTAAACTATATTTTAAAAAGGTTTTTTTGCTCGCTTGTTTGCTATATCATTCATAAAGATTCAATTTCATAAGATATAACATTGTGAATTTCATACTGTTGTGATAATAGTGTCTGTATAATTTCCCGCCTATCGTTTTCTAAATTTTTAGTAAGTGTTTTAAAATCGATTTTATCTAAATCTTATACACCTTTAATGAATTCAATCTATAAGCTCTTATAACAGTTTCAAACAATTATTTCTTTGAAGATTTCGCTCAAAAAAGAGCAAAGCGCGTACATTCTTTAAACGTATGCAATTTATGTTATCGATAATTTCAAACGACTAAATTTTTAAACAATGTGATTTGTGCTATGATAAAAAACGTATCATAAAATTTATAAACTGTTATGAATAATATCTGCTTTTCATTTCATTTAAACGTTTACATGCGTTATAATATTTGCATTATGATTTACTTTTTATGGTCTATTCATACATGCCAATCTTATATAAAAAAATAGTCAGATGAATCGCGTATAAAAGTGTGGTTTCATATAAAATCATTAAACACAATCTATTGATTTTATTATGTTTTATGCATTATACTTTATACGCGCTCAACTGTTTACTTAGCGCCTCCAAATACTTTTGGAGGGATTAAATTTACTTAGATGTAACATAATTCACTTCTATTTCATTAAACATCTGCTGGATACATTTATCCGAATCCAATAGAAAGCGAGAGTTTACACCTGGTCGTGGCAGAACAAAGGTAAAAAAACAAGGACCTTCAACCGGATTACCCAAAGACCACACATTTTTTCTCACACCTCCATTGAGATCGATAACGTTATAATTTCTATCAATATTCAAGCCGCCAGTATGATAGTCTCCATTTACATATTCTGTGAGAAAACCCTTACTAAAGAGGTTTCTGATCAATGGTGAGCGCTCAAGATTTATGTCAAATGGATCTATCCTTGCTTGGATAACAACATCTGCAACCTGAGTCGTTACTTCTTCTGAGAAAGTACCAACAATACGGAAAACAGAATTTTTCTCATCAATTTCTAAAATAGGTGAAGGACCAAGATCTATGCAAAGTAAACCACTATCGATTAAAGCGAGTAACTGCCTGTTTCGCACTAAAGGTGGACCGACAGCTATACGATTCATAATAGGAACAAATTCGCTTACAAAACGAGCATGCGACTCTGGTGTCAAACCACCCCATTCAACGCAATAGCGCATGGTATCACGCACATCTCTCAAGACATCGGCTGCTGCTTTGACACTGCCAGAAACATTTCCTGCGTAAGCGTTTTTGAGATCGTCTTCCAAAAATTCATAGATATAGCGTTTGTAATCAACAGCATTTTTGAAGACAACGCCTTGTAAGGGATATAATATTTCATCGATTTTCCTAAAATCTTCATAGTCAATGCACGTAGTCTTACCGACGGCATGATAGTATGCCCTCAACATTTCCTTTTTCAAGACTGGAAGAACATCTTCAAAAAAATCAAATTTCTTTTTTTCCTGTCGCAGAGATTTGAAGTAATCTAATGTAAAGAATTCAGCTGTATAAGCCTCAGAGACCCCTTTCTCATTTATGGCTCTAGAAGAAAATGGAAGTCCTTGTCTTGAGAAGAGACTAATGACTGGCTCTCGCCCTGATGGTATATATTCCAAGCGGCCTCTGTTCTCTTTATATCGGCCTCCTCTTCCAACAGTTAGCTCGGCTATAACATCATGCGCTGTTAACCCCATACCCTGCACCAGCACTCGAGCATCAGGGCTAACACTTTCTATCATGGATAAAGGATAAGGAGATCTTATAAATCCTAAGTTGGGATTTTTATGCTTATTTGAAGAAACAAAATCTATTTTTTGTTGCTCATTTTCTGTGAGTATATTAGTGCCATGCCCAGTAGTCATAAATATAAATTCAAAGGACTGCTTATAATCCCCATCTACCACAACGGTAAATTCACGCTCTGATAATGGCTTAATATCAATCACATGAGATCTGATAATGGACACATCTACATTACGCGGTCTGTTTGCTGTCAATAGATCTACAACGAATTGTAAATAATTCCCTAATTCAGCACGTGATAGATAGTCATTATCGTCTATAGGTGCTCCAACATCTGAGTCTTCAGCCATATGATAGAAGTTAGAACCTATTTTACGGATACCTGCATCTTTAGCCCATTGAGCAAATGATGGTCCGTTAGTATATGGGCCAGAAACTTCACAAGTTTTATCTAAAAACATAGTCATTTGCGATGCAACTGTGTTGACTAATAGATAATCTGCTTGTCTTGGCGAATGAGATCCACAACCATGTTCATTGGGATCAAATATTGTAAGGTTTATATGCACACTACTTATATAACGACGAGCATAGGCATTTATCCTCTCATAAAAACTAATGCCACGCGCCCCAAAACCGATGATAGCACAATTAATGGTTTTTTTTCTGTTTGTAGCCATAGTGTCCTTCCTGTATAAACCACACGCATAGAATAAAAAGAAGAAATGATGAAATAGAGAATATTAGGATATAATTCTCTATTATATAGAAAAGCCAAGTAAACATATACGCAGCTATTGCTTGTGATAAGGCGAATGCTGACACTGCTCTGCTCCAAATAATCTGCTGAATTTGTGGATCAGATGAAGACAATTCTCCTATTAACCCAAGATATAAAGGTACAATGCCAGGGGTAGCGGCACCCATAATAAGAGCCAGTAGTAACAACGCAATCTTAAAATCAGGGAACAATAGCAATAGAAACGAGGCAAATAATTGCACAAAATTCATCAAAAAGATCATTGAGCGATACGACGTTTTCTTGGCTGCCATGCCCAATATTATGGCTCCTAAAAACGCACCAAAGGCATAAACTAGCCAAATGATAGAAGCAAAATAGGTTGATGGTATTGTGCGAAGCAAAACAAAATTCACAAGAAACAATATATATGGCATCAACGCTGCAGCGTTTATGCCATATGTTAGATATATGAAATAATCTATTCGTTTAGACTTATACGACTTTTTAATATGCTCAAAATTCGTGTTGGGTATAAACCAATAGGTTATTATAAAAAATATAAGAGTGATTAAAAAAAGTGCCCCCCAATAATAATATACTTTAATACTTGCTATCATGGGTGTAAACAAAGCAGACAATAGCAAGCCTAACCCCACTCCTGAGAACATTATGCCACCAGAACGAGCCCGCTCTTTGGGATCTATAGCCGATAACAAAGTCGGAGCAGCCACAGCTGTTAAGACACCACCCGAGAAGCCTACAATAAAACGCCATATCATGAACCACAAGCTTCCATATGGATAACAACAGCATAAAAAAGACAGCCCACTCATGAAGAATGCTAATCTCAATGCATATCTTGGAGAAGTGAGGCGTAAAATATAAGGGGATGAAAAAGCACCGATGAAGTAACCTAAAAAATTTGCAGAACCTACCCAAAAAATATGATTTTCATCAAGCCAACCTTGGCTTATAAGATAAGGTGTTGCAGGCGTATAAGCAAAGCGTGATAAACCTATGCCAACCAAGGATGCCGCAAATCCACTCAATACGTACTTGACCGTTTTATTCATTGTCATATTAGCTTTAGATTTACTTTTTCTTAGCCCTGTATATAGCGAGCATACTCGTTTTCTAACTCTGCGATAATTTGTGTTGCCGAAATAAAACGCGCCAAGAAAGCATTTTGCCCCGCCCAAAAAGGACCTATATCAAGATCTCCTCGTAAGAGCATACTTTTTTGCAGTTGCTTGAAGGCATCATAACCGTAAGGATACTCCGGAATATCCTTATCAGTAATACTCATCGCCCATTGGACAAACGGTGTCATTATTGACCGCGCAGGTCGCCCAGAAATGGCTCGCGTCAAAACGGTTGGTATGGATTTATCAGACTTTAAAAGATTTTTATGACAATGACTCGCACCGCTTTCGCTACAACCTATAAAGGCACTCCCTAATTGTACTCCCTGAGCACCCATGAGCATAACGCTCGCTATATCAGCCCCAGTCATTATACCGCCCGCAGCAATTATAGGAAGTGACAAGTGCTGAGCCAAAAGCCGAGTCAAGACGTGTGTTGATAACTTCTCGTCGAATTGTGAAAGATTAAATTGTCCTCGGTGTCCTCCTGCCTCAAAGCCTTGAGCAATTATTGCATCCAAACCCTTGGCTGAAATTTCTTTCCCCTCCTCAAGACAAGTTGCAGTAGCCATAAGTTTGGCACCGGTCTGTCGAAAGATGTCAATGATATCCTCATCAGGGATACCAAAATGAAAGCTAATAATATCAGGGGCTTGTGCAGCGACTGCGATAGCTAAATCCTTATTATTTTTAATAGAGACGTATATATTCTTAAGAGGGGTATTTAGAATCGTTTCCCCACCTAAAAAATGATCGTTTAGCTTAGTTCGCCAATGAGAATCTTTTGCTGTATCCACACGCAAAAAAGGATCATGACAGAAAAGATTAATATTAAACGGTCGATCAGTTAGTGCTTTCGTTTTTTGAATTAACAAAACTGCTTCATCTGCCCCCAATCCGCCAATAGCTATCGAACCCACCGCACCAGAATTAGATACGGCAGCCGCCATCTCAGGCGTCGATACACCAGCCATAGGCGCTTGTATTATTAAAGAGCGTATATCTTTAGGTAATGTAGCGAACACAGTAGTCCTCAAAATTAATGGTTTGGAAATTCATCACCTATAATGCTTTTGAAACTATAGATGGGAAGTACGAATAACAACACCGCTTACCCTTGCTCTACACCACTTAGCATCAAGTTAGCAGCAAGAAAATTAAAGCTTCGTTCATTTTCATATCCAGCGGCGATATATATAAAAAAATGTACGATTGCAACAATCTATTATCCTGATAAATTGTGATATATACAGTTTTTCTATAACCTTAAATCTACTTCATTATGCTTGTCGTGATAAATCTTATTTGTTCAGCACAGTAGGTGGAAAATTATGAGCAGTTTTTTCGACAAAAGTATCATAATTTTAAGAAAAAAAAGAGAACCAAATCACTGTAAAAATCACCTCGCCCTTAAGTTCTGTAAACGATATTTTGTACCTCATCTTAACCTGCAAAACTTTATAGTACTAAAACCAATCAACCAAAGAAAAGAGAGACAAGAAATTGAAGAGATACTTGAAACTTTAGACAAAAGAGAAAAGAAAAAACAAGCCTATAAAGCACTCAAAGATCAAGACGAAGAACAAGACCTTGCTCTTCTTTCACAATCTCTTGAACACAAAGAAAGTGAGGAGGATGACAGTTCTATAAAACGACATCTTATCATCAATGATGTCACAGTCGAAAAGCTTGGGGAACTCTTAAAAGAAAACCTGCGTGGTCTCTTAATGGTGCGTGATGAATTGGCTGTTTTTTTAGCCAATCTGGAACGAAGAGAATATCAAACAGACCGTGCTTTTTATCTCATAGCTTTTAATGGAGATGGTCAATTCACTTATGCTCGGATTGGGCGTGGAACCATTTTTATTCCCAATGCAACCGTCTCTATTATAGGGGTATTCAACCTGTACAGATTATTCCCATTCTTCAAGCCATGCAACGTAGAATAAATGATGATGGTTTCATGCAACGGTTTCAAGTGCTGATCTTTCCCGATGGATGACAAGAGCGGTTATGGGTCGATAGACCTCCTAATCAAATCGCATAGGAAAGCTATCAAAGGATCTTTCGTTCTCTTTATGATAAACCATTAGGATCACCAAAGCATCCGATAACCGTACGTTTCTCTGTTGAAGTCCAAGAGATGTTTCGTGAATGGTGAGAAGATTTTCAAGAAAAGAGTAAAGAGAGGTCATTTCTCTGCAAATTTACAAGCGCATCTTTTGAAAATGAATAAAACCATACCAACCCTTGCGTTGATTTTTGAACTGGCTGAGGGTGGGAGTTTTGAAATTAATAGAGATGCCCTTGAAAGATCCTTGTATTGGGAAAAATATTTGTTAAGTCACGTCAAAAGGTTACAGGTTGTGGGTAAATAGCCCTAAAAAACCCCTTTTGAAGAAAATTAATCTGTAGAATATATTGTCATGGAGTTTATCCTTTATGTCTCATCCTCTTTATTCTAATAACAAACACGTCACTTTACGCTCTCTTTTACAATCCTATCATGATCAAGCGATATCAGAATAAGAAAAGCAAGCCGCTTTTGAGAAGTTTGTCATGGCTTATTTGAGTGAAGATCCGCTCCAAAAGCAAGAATACGAAAAGGTTCAAACTTATAGAAAGGCCGCAGACGAAAAGGATTGGAAAGGAAGCGATAGAGACACCGATATTGATTTGGTGGCAAAAATTCGTGATCAGAATGAATACGTTGCTATTCGCTGTAAATTTTATGAAGCCAATCATCAGATTACCCAAGACGATATTGAAAACTTTATCGCTATTTCGGGAAAAAGAGATTTAAATACCGTCTTCTGATTGATAGCACCGAAAAAGACTTAAGCGAAAATGCCAATACCATGATTGAAGGGCAAGCGGTTACAGTTTATCGGATTAATCTGTTTGATATGAACAATAGCCAAATCAATTGGGATATCTTTGATAAGACAGGCAATATTGTCCTTTATGAGCAAACGAAAAAAAGCTTTTAGATCATCAGAAAGAAGCGCTCAAGGCGGTTTGTGAGGGTTTGCAAACAGCAGACCGTGGCAAGCTGATTATGGGGCATGTGATACGGGAAAGACTTTTAACAGTTTGAAGATAGCAGAAACAGGCAAGCATGTTTTGTTTTTAGTGCCCTCTCTTGCACTGATATCACAAAGTATCCGTGAATGGACAGCCGATGCACAAGTGCCCTTGCGTTGCTTTGCGGTGTGTTCGGATAAGCAAATCGGCAAGTGTCATAAAAACCAAGACGATGATGGAGAAATATCGGCATCTGACTTAGCCCTCCCAGCAACAACCGATGCCTCTAAGCTTGTTGAGAAAGTAGAAAACTATTCTCCTCATGCGATGAGTATTATTTTTGCTACCTATCAATCGATACAAGTAATTATTGATGCACAAAAGGATCATGGTTAGCAGCCTTTGATTTGATTATTTGTGATGAGGCTCATAGAACAGCCGGTGCTTCATTGAGAACAGAGGACAGTGAATCTGATTTTATCAAGGTTCATGATAACAGCATTATTCGAGGCAAGAAACGTTTGTATATGACAGCAATGCCTCGTATTTTTAGTGATCATGCTAAAAGGCGTACCGATGAGGTTGATTCTGTTTTGGCATTTATGGATAATGAAACGCTTTATGAAAAAGTTCTTTATACCTACAGTTTTACCGATGCGGTCAAAAATGAACTGTTAACCCCTTATAAGATTATTGTTTTGAGGATTGATGAGGGGGAAATCAATAAAACCATGGAAGTGCCTACCACAAGCAAAGATTATGAACTTCTTCTCGATGATAAAACAAAAATCGTTGGCTGTTATCAAGCTTTAACCAAACTGGATCTGAAAACTGATCTTGGGGATGATACGGCTCCCATGCCCCATGCATTGGCTTTTTATACAGATATCAAGACCTCTAAACAGATCCGTGATACTTTCCAAGGAAAAGGTGTTAAGAGGATTTTCAACAGACTTTATCAGGACTACCCCGATACGCCCCCTCTGATCTGTGAAGTTGATCATATTGATGGGAAGGATGGTGTCAAGGAACGGTCAAGAAAACTGGATTGGCTTGAAAAGAATACAGGAGAAAATTATTCCGTATACTCACCAATGTAAGATGCCTCTTTGAGGGGATGAATGTGCCAACACTAGATGTGGCGATGTTTTTACATCCGCGCAAAAGCCAAGTGGATGTAATACAGGCGGTAGGACGCGTGATGCGGCGCGCTCCGAATAAAAAAGAGGCTATATCATTTTATCCGTTGGGGTATCGGCTGGGATTGACCCAGAAAAACTTTAAAGAACAATAAGAAATACAGTGTTGTTTGGCAAGTTCTCAATGCTTTGCTTTCTCATGATGAAAATTTTAGTAAAGCACCCAATCAGATGAATTTAGGACAGGATGTAAGCCCTATCTTAGAGATTATAATGGTTTCTCAAATATTGATTTACAGAATGTCACCACGGTTGTTGATGACATCCCCCTTCAAGCAAGATCAGAGCATACAAGTGCAAGAAATGTCTATCCACTGCGTAAATCGCTTTCCATTCAATAATGATATTATTCCCCCAAATTTATGGAATAAAGATGATTTTCGTTATTTTGCAACTTAAATGAGAGCACTAAATAGCGTGAATTTTCTTACTCTTCTCCTCTTCGTTCTCATGCCTCCCACTTTAGTCCCCTCCTGTTTAGGATTGCATCAATCAAAATCACTGGATTACCCTCCCAAGAAAAATGAGTATGCCCATATTTTGAGTGCCTAGCGAAGAGCTATCCTACATTGTAAACGCTCTCCTCAAAACAAGTGCTGTTCTGATCATTCTACTCTGCATCAAAAGCATCATTCCTATTAAAGGATGAAACAAACAAAAATGTGAGGTAAGGCAATAAATCTGTACTGTTTTAAAAAAATTAGTGTAATAATAGTTTTGAAAACGATAAAGTTAAATGAAAAAGGAAATACTAAAAACGGCTTTTCAACTTTATATTCTTCCCAGATAAGCTTTTCTATCGATTCTAGAAATGATGCAGATAAACATACGCAATATTTTACGTCCAATTTGATACAAAAAAATCTGAAATTATTCGCACAACACTGATGTATCTAACACTGGAGCATTTTTTTCAACATACTGCTCCATAAACAGTGAATAGTAATAAGCAAAAAACATAGGCTTTACAATACATAACTATATTACAAACAAACATCACAAAAAAACTTTCTGCCTATTAAATGTAATTTTGTGTGCATTCTCTAGCAAAATATTCTTAACCTGCCCCCTTCAACAAATTAACGTACTCGCAAGGTAAAAATGACCGTTGCAACAACAAGAAGCAAAAAGCCTCCAACAAAAGGAGCACCAGAAAAATAAAACAGTGCATTTTTATCTGTAAAACATTCAAAGAGAAACACATAAAAAAAAGAACCAAATATCAAACTCAATGAAACAACAGATGTCATGGCCCCTTGTAGTTCTCCTTGGACATTTGTCGGCACTTGCGCTGAAGCAATAGCACGGATAGGTGCATGAACAAGATATTCAAGCATTGTACACGCACAAACCATATAAACCATCCACCCCTGCGTCGCAAATGTATAACCCAGCATAGCAAGGGCTGCAAATAAAAGCCCTACTATAGTAATACGCCCATCACTCCATCGCTTAGAAAAATAAGGCAAGATAAGAACAACGACAATAAACTGGCCTATCCCAAAAACACTATAGGATAGCCCAATGGAAAACGAACTCCAATCATAGCGTTCTTTTGCAATGAATGCCCAAATACTTAGCCATATAGATTCCGCAAACCAATAAAGAAAAAAGACCAACAATACCCAAAGAACCATCGGATATTGCTTCAATTGCCAAAAAGCACCTAAGGGATTTGCCCGTTTAATATCAAAAAAGCGCCTATTCCATAAAGAAAGAGTTTCAGGAAGCATAACCCAAGCAAAAATAAAATTAATGAGTGAAAAACCAGCGGCAAAATAAAATGGAATACGCGGCCCAAACTGACCTAAAAAACCACCCATAAAGGACCCTAAAATAAACCCTAATGCGGATGCAACCCCTAATAGACCAAAATTGCGCGTACGATTTGTTTCATCCGATATATCAGCAAGATAAGCTGTACAAGTTGCAAAACTAGCACCACTTATCCCTGATAAAAGACGCCCGATAAATAACATAGAATAGCTCCATGCTATAGCACATATCAGATTATCAAGAGCAAAACAGATAATAGAGACAAGCAAAATAGGACGACGACCATAACGATCAGAAAGATTACCAATAACAGGAGCAAACAAAAACTGCATCACTGAATAAGCAGCAAGTAATTTTCCTCTTTCTACAAAAGATGTACTGACATCTTTTCCAGTTAAATGAGAAAAATATTCAGGCAAAACAGGACAAATAATTGCAATGCCAAGAATATCTAATAATAAAGTGATGAACACTAAAATGAGCCCACGCCGAACAAATTTCGGATTGAGCATGTGACCTTGCATAACATACATACTATTTTACACTCAGTTACTCATTTTACATACACAGTTACGTCCCCCGCTCTCTTTTGCTCCTCTTCTTTTTTAAGTACTCTATATCTTATAAGTTTTATATACAAAATAATAACAAATTAAAAATTACAAAAAGAGTCAATATAAAAATATAAAATTATTTTTTATATTAAATAAAAAAGTATTCATGAAAATAAATTATGAATAACTTCTCATGGAATATAGAACATGCCAATAATTTTAGAGTTATTATGATTGATTTTATCAGATATTATTGCCACTTCTCATGCCACTATTTTTAATAATCTCTCAAAAATTTTTCTCATCTTTAGAATATATGATAAGGTTAAAGAAGCATCACCAGAATAGCTTAACCACTGTAAAAACTGATCATATTTATTGAGTCCATCAATGATTATATGCTATTATTAAATCCAATGATGATCTAACGCATAAGCATGGAGAAATACCACTTCTAGTGAGAGTTGACCATAAACTGTTAAATTCAAAAATGGTGTATAAAATGCGAAAAATATCCTTATTAATTCTCACTTTAATGTTCGTGACAGGATGTGATGTTCAAAATTCTGATTCACAAGAAAGTGTTTTAGAAAATAAAATAGAAATACAACAACCAACCAACATAGAACTAGATCCTTACACTTTAAACAAATTAAATGCTCTTCTCAAAAAACGTGCAGAAACAAATGATCACGAAAAAGGAGCCCTGATTGACTTTCTTTCTGAAGCTTTTTTAGGGACACCTTACAAAGCAAATATGTTACATGGCTCAGAAAAGACACCAGAAAAACTCATCATTGATTTTAGAGGCTTAGATTGCTTCACTTATCTGGATTATGTTGAAGCATTGCGCAGATCAACATCTCCAAAAGAATTCATAAGTAACGTCATAAAAACGCGTTACATTAAGGGTAATGTTCATTTTTTAAATCGAAAACATTTTTTTACAGACTGGGCTTATAGAGAATATAAACTCGCCACTGATATTACCGCTGAAATCAGTCCTCATGCAGTCAGCATAGAAAAATATCTCAATAAGAAAGCTGATGGTGGGAGCTATCTTCCTGGACTTCCAGTTGTGAAACGCACAGTAACGTATATTCCAAGTAACTTTATTAATGAAGAGGTTATAAGCCGTTTAAAATCAGGAGATTTCATTGGTATCTATACAAAACTTGCTGGATTGGATGTAACACATGTGGGATTCTTTATTATGACAGATAAAGGACCAATGTTACGAAATGCTTCTTCACGAAAAGAAAATGAAAAAGTCGTCGATTCCCCTTTTATGGATTATGTTGCAAAAACACCAGGAATCATTGTTTTAAGAGCCCTTGAATAACATTGAATAATATCTATTTGGAGAAATGACGGTTATAATTCCCTTTACTAACTGAAAGCTGACAGCAAGAAAAACGCTGTTGTTATATTATAATTTCTTTTCATATTCTCAAGCCCCAAATTATCTATAGGCTACCACCACTCTAATCTTTATGAATATGAAAAACATATATTTTTTTGTAAGAATAAGTAAAGCCAAATATGTTATGAGTGTTGTCTCACAAAGTATTTTATATAAAATTTATAATTACGCTTCATTTTCCCTTGTTCTCAAAAACAAGAAATTTATTCTCGATAGCCCCATAAACAGTCCATCTTCTTAAGCTAATTTCAGCAGCTCACCATTTCATATGATTTATTTAAGCTTCATCGACAAGCCTTACTGCTCAATATTGCCCCCCCTATAAAAGACTTAAGAGATCAAATTTTATAGCTCTTATCTCACCACACCTTACATAACACAGTGTACGACAACAGAATAAATCTCGCCTGAAGGTACTTAATTTAACCTTCTCCTTTATTGATGCAAAAATAAAATCAACAAAGGAGCATCATTGTATTTTCAAGAGATATGAGCTCTACCCCACCGTAAAAAATTAATGTTCGTAATATGACAGCCAATTTAAAAAAATTTATATAAAAGGTATCATCGTTGTACCAGGAGGCAATTTGGCCTCATCTTCAGGCTCGACATGAATAGAAATACGCACATTATCAAATTCTTTTTGAAGAACAGCTTCAATTTTATCACAAATTTTATGGGCTTCTCCAACCTGCATAACAGCTGGCACAACCAAATGAAACTCTATAAAAGTAACCCTACCAGCAACACGTGTCCGTAAATCATGAATCTCAAGTGCACCATCAGCATTTGCAGAAATCAGCTCCCGAATCCGCATAGTTTCATTCAATTCAACGCCAACATCCATTAATCCTTGAACAGCATTCCTTATTACCTTCCAGCCCTGTAAGAGAATATTAACAGCAACGATTATCGCTAAAATAGGATCTAAAACGCCCCATCCCCCTACAAAACCAGCAATTAAACCAATTAAAATTGCAAGCGAAGTAAAAACATCGGTTATGAAATGCACGCCATCAGCTTTAAGAGCCGGTGAACGATAACGTTTTCCCTGCCCAATAAGAACCATTCCCCACATGCAATTTATAACAGTTGCAACAAGATGAATAACAAGCCACGTGCCAGGTTTCTGCAATAATTTAACAGTAGAAAGCGCTATCCATGCTTCTCTTAAAATAACAATTGCCGCAATAATAATGAGGATTCCTTCAAGAATCGCAGAAAAATATTCCGCTTTATGATGCCCAAAGGGATGATCGTGATCTGCTGGCTTCATACTCACTTTAACAGCCCACCATGCTGCCAATGACGCAAGGATATTGACTATTGATTCCAACGCATCAGAATAAAGAGCAACCGACCCTGTGATGTGATATGCCCAATATTTCAAAGCAAAAACAATACACGCAATAAAAATAGAGTATAAAGTTAAGCTTTGTATATTGATTTTCACATTCATGAACCTCATCCTTTTCTTCACAAAACCAAGGAATAATATTTTCAGCTCTATAATGATATTTTTGGCATATCACCAATATTTTCTCAATATTACATAAGCTTCATCATATATTAAACGTCTCTCAATTCACTATTGTTATCGCAAAAACTGATCAGTTACACGAAAATCAGCAATAAAGGATGAAGAAAACACGTCATAAACAAACAGCTTTCTCGAAAGACATCAAATACATTCCCTCCATTAAACGTTTTCTAAATAACGTAAATCAATCTCACATCTTATGAACGAAAGTTTAGTTTTTTCTCAAATATATCATGATTATGCATTATTTTTCACATCTTATGATGTGCCTTATAACCCACCTATAGACATCTTTTCATCACAGAAAAAATGACTGATCACTTCCCTGTAATCTTATAGCTTAAGGAAATTTCAAAATATGATTGCTAAAAAAACTAGAAAAAGCGTTATGCCCCCAAAAAGAATCTGGGCATTGGGGACCCAGATTCTTTTCCCTTATAATTTAAGGGCATACAGAACTTGGGAAATAGCGGGGACCCAAGATACTGCACCCGATACGAAAACAACACTTAATTATCCCGCATCAGTATTTTTACAATACACTAATCGATATATGCTGTCAATATAAATTCTACCATAAGTTTAAAAAATAATATTTTTTATCTTTCTTTTTAAAAATAAAGCAAATTCTAACATCTAGAAATTGAAAGAAAAAAGCATTAAAAATCTCGTATGCATTTGAATATCACAACAATCGACGAAACAAACGACCCTTGTCTGAGAGACTATCATAATATCCGTGAAAAAGATCTCGTTGGACGACAACAGCAATTTATTGCTGAAGGTAAAATAACCTTGTCCGCATTATTGCATTCAAAAGAGTTTTCTGCTCTCTCGCTGCTTATTGTCGCAAAACGCCTTCCTAGACTTCTACCGCTTTTAGAAAAAACACAGCCTCGCTGTCCCATTTATTGTGTTCCCCAAAAAGTCATGGATGATATCACCGGTTTCCATATTCATCGTGGTGTTCTGGGTATCGGTAAACGCAAAGCACTCCCATCATTACAAAGTTTTTTACAAAGTCTTCCAGAAAAGCTTTGATTCTGGTTTTATGTGGTATCTCGAATCACGATAATATGGGATCAATTTTTCGTAATGCAGCAGCCTTTGCCAGTCACGGTATTATTGTTGACAAAACCTTTTGCGATCCACTTTATCGCAAATCAATCAGAGTTTCTGCCGGCGCTGCTCTAAAAGTACCCTATACACAAAATGCTGATATCAATGATATTATAGCTGCTCTAAACAATGAAAATTGTCATCTTTATGTACTCTCCCCTTCTGCCCCGCACACGCTCAGGCAAGCACACAAAACCAAAAGAATGGCACTTATTTTCGGAACAGAAGGTGATGGCTTACCACCCCATATACTACAACAATCAAAAGCCTTACGAATTCCCATGGCTAACGGCTTTGACAGCCTCAATGTTGCCACAGCCTCAGGGATTGCTCTCGCCCATTTTACCGACTTCGATCACTAAATTTACCGACTTTAACCACTCAAGATAATAGTACTTTAAGTTGTAACAAATATCCGATGATGTGTGTCCTTTATCAACTCTAAAGCTCTCTATTCCCTAGCATTTGAGAACATTGAATAAAGACATTTTTTTAGTTCTCCCCACGATAATCCCACTTGTCATGTGCAAGAGACATAGTTTTGATGGATTCAATCATAACAGAAATTTGCAATGAGAAAATCTTGCTGAAGCCTCTCATTCAAGTTGAACGATAAAAATTATTGTTATGAATTAACTCACGACCTTTTTATGAAGCCGTTGTTTTAAGTTGAGAGGAAACAGAATTCTTTGTTTCAAGATTGCATAAAACACGCTTCAACATCATTTCAATGTCAGCCGCACGTTCTGAATGCGTTACAAATCCTCCCCCAAGAATACGTGCCTCATGACCATTTCCATCATAAAGAACACAAGCTTGCCCTGGTGCCACACCATTTTCACATTCCAACAGATCAACGGAAAAAACACCTTCTTTATAGTGCAAACGCGCAAGATGAGGCGGGCGCGTTGAACGCACCTTTACAGCCACCTCAATACCCTGAGAAGGAAATTTATCCAACGACTCATCACCAAGCCAATTCACATCACGTAAAAAAAGCTTATGCGTTTCTAACATTTCACGCGGACCAACAATAACACGAGCATTTTCCACATCGAGATAAACTACATAAAGCGCTTCACCCGTTGACACCCCAATACCACGACGTTGACCAACAGTATAATTAACAATCCCTGAATGTTTGCCTAAAATTTTTCCATCAATATGGACAATAAAGCCAGGATTAGCAGCTTCTGGACGCAATTTTGCGATAACATCTGAATATTTTCCTTGTGGAACAAAACAAATATCCTGACTATCATGCTTATTAGCAACCACAAAGCCCATTTCTGCAGCTATTTCACGAACGCGCGCTTTTGGAAGATCGCCAAGTGGAAAACGCAAATAATCAATCTGCTCTTGTGTCGTTGCAAAGAGAAAATAACTCTGATCACGATCGTTATCGAGAGGGCGAAAGAGTGCTCGATGTGCCCCATGAGAACGCGAACGAATATAATGTCCCGTTGCCAAAGCATCTGCCCCCAATTCACGGGCTGTTGCTAATAAATCAGCAAACTTAACCGTCTGATTGCACGCAATACATGGAACTGGAGTCTCTCCATGAGCATAGCTTTCTGCAAAAGGATCAATAACAGCTTCGCGAAAGCGTTTTTCATAATCAAGAACATAATGCGGTATTCCCAACGTTTCTGCAACACGGCGCGCATCTTCAATATCTTGTCCCGCACAACACGCCCCCACCCGATGCGTTGCAGCTCCATGATCATAAAGCTGCAATGTAATGCCAATGACATTATACCCTTCCTTTTTCAAAAGACCTGCAACAACCGATGAATCAACACCTCCCGACATTGCAACAACAATGCGAGAATCCTTAGGTTGTCCTGGCAAATCAAGACTGTTCAAAAACATGTATTCATTCTCTTTAGTGCTCTATTAATGGATATCCATATGTTAACATTCTGATGCGTGCTTTTTACCACCTTTATGCTATTGATTGTCTTTATATTGTTTTTTTATCCTTTCCACAACCATAGCATCACTTTCTTAAAAGCAGCTGTAAATAAAAAAGAGTGATAGAAATAAGGCAGAAAGATAATCATTTGGGAAAACTTTTTTCTCTTTTTACAAATCTAGCAAAATAAAATCTGGCAAAATTTTGCAAGAGGCATTTCTAAACAGTTCGCTTGGACCTCTTTTTACACGATCAATCACTTTATTAATTTTTCCTTTCAGCACGTTTAGCTCTTTTTTAAATTTCATGCTCTATAAACGAATCAAGTCCTTGACTAAAGGTAGAGGATACGAATGACCAATTTGATGAAAACACAAATGAAATATGTTATTGGGCCAGATGGAAGTCCACTTACAATTGCCGACCTACCGCCACAAACAACACGGCGCTGGGTGATTCGTCGCAAAGCTGAAGTTGTTGCGGCTGTTAGAGGTGGATTGTTAAGCCTTGACGAAGCGTGTCAACGTTATACTTTGACTGTGGAAGAATTTCTTTCATGGCAAAGTTTGATCGATGAACACGGTTTAGCGGGATTACGAACGACCAAGATTCAACACTATAGGCATTAAGCTGCCATTGATCATGATTCGATAACATAAAGCATTTTATAAAAATAAAAACAGCTAAACTTGATAAAAGTTTAGCTGTTTTTACATTACATTCAAAAGATAAATCTTAAAAAATTGATTTGATTTTTCAATAATTGTTTTGAACACCCAATCATTGAATTAGCCAGCCATTGAATTAGATTGAATCAAGATATCTTCATCATCTGCGGCTGTCTTTTTTTCTCGCGCTTCCAAAAGCTGCGCATGTTGTAGCTCTGTATTAGCTTCATGAAGAGCAATTTCAGCATTTGTTTTTTGAAGCTGTAAATCACGAATGGAATTGAGCAGATTATCGCGTCTTTGCCGAACTGCACGCGCAAAAGCAGAATAAGCAAAATGGTGAACATCGTTGTTTCCAGATTTACGTTCTTCATGAGAAATCTGTGTTTCCAATTCTAAGACCATTCTTTCAAATTCTGCAATCATCATCTCAAGCTGTGCAATTTCACGGCGCTTTCCACGCACTTGAAACATCCTCAATCGCACCATATTTTCCCGTGGCTTCATACTCACTACTCCTTGATTGTGCCAACTCAAAACGCGCATTCATACTCAATTCATATCGTTTTAGTTATATGTGTAGCCGAAAAAACAGTCCATTAATTGAGACCATAACTCCGCCCTTCCTTAAAGCATCTGCAAACACAACCTTCTTTAAAGAGCCATAACTATTTCTTTATTTTTCCCTCTCACTATAAAATGAAGAGGTTTAAAGCTCCGTAAATAAACACTAAAATTGTAAAAAAGTAATTTATAAGACTTTTTTACAAGATTTTTTTTAGATTAAATTTTATAGAAAAAGCCCTTCATTTCTTATTATGTTAAAAAGTCCGCGATTTTTTTAAAATAATTTTATAGCCTCTTTCAAAAATAACAATATTTTGTTAACCACTATCATGGATAGTGGGGAATTTGGTAGTGATTGTTACGCGTACTACTGAAATGTTCATAAATGCTTTATTACTAAGTGTTTGATTTCATGAATTGTTTTTATCAACAGTGGTTTTACCCACTGTTTATAAAAGAGAAATGCTCCTTGTGATTCGTGAAGGAGCGAAGTGAGGGATCTAAAATGCGCGTATTATTAATTGAAGATGATAGAGCGGTTACTCAAAGCATTGAGTTGATGCTAAAGTCAGCCAATTTTAATGTTTATATCACTGATCTGGGTGAAGAAGGTATCGATTTAGGAAAACTCTATGATTACGATATCATTTTGCTTGATCTGAATTTGCCTGATATGTCAGGGTATGATGTCTTGAAAACTCTAAGGTTGGCAAAAATAAAAACACCTGTTCTTATCCTTTCTGGAATGAATGCTATTGAAGACAAAGTTCGTGGTTTTGGCTCTGGAGCAGACGACTATATGACAAAACCTTTTCATAAGGATGAGCTTATTGCGCGTATTCATGCAGTTGTTCGTCGTTCTAAAGGACATGCACAATCCGTTATTGTTACCGGTGATCTCACTGTTAATCTTGACGCCAAAACCGTCGAAGTTGCAGGACGTCCTGTTCACTTAACGGGTAAAGAATACCAAATGCTAGAGCTTCTCTCTTTGCGCAAAGGCACAACACTGACCAAAGAAATGTTTCTCAATCATCTCTATGGTGGAATGGATGAGCCAGAACTAAAAATTATCGATGTTTTTATCTGTAAATTACGGAAAAAATTGGAAGCAGTCTCTTCGAATGTAAATTACATTGATACTGTTTGGGGACGTGGTTATGTTTTGCGTGATCCAGTTGAAGAGAACGTACGAAAAACCGCTTAAGCAGTGAAAATATACATTGTAAAATCTCGGGGTGTAGCGGGCCGAGATTTTTCTCTGTTACAAATAAAAAACTCGCAAACAATATAAAAAAAATTTGCAAACAATAAAGTCTCATATAGAAAGCGCTTAAAGCTTAAGGAGTAACACACTCTACTCGCCAATATAATCGCTCGTAAATTTAATTGAAGTTTCTTTTCCCTCAACACGGTTTAAGCGCTTCTCTCTTATTCAAAGCTTTTTCACACTTTCTAAAACAATACAATGATCCCTTTCATCAATATTTATTTTCATCTCTGTCATCTGAGCAAGTAGCGTTGTGTAATAAAATTGGATGACATGTGCATCAATAAGCTCTTCTTTAACTTCTCCATGATATAACGCAAGAAAATGAGGAGGAAGACGAAGAGTTTTACCGAAAATCTCAAATCGAAAAGAACGTTTATTTTCTTCTTGTCCAATCATAACAACAATTTCACCGCCACGAGAAACTGTTGCATTTGCAATCAATAACAAATTAAGCAAAAGTTTAACTTCATCTTTTTGTAACAAAAAAGAAGGAGCCAGCCATTTTAAAGTTGCTTTTTCTTGCTGCATATATTGTTGAGCAACCTGCTCTGCAGCCTGTGTATCTATTTGTCCTCCACTTGCACCAGCAAAACCAAAAGCCAATCGCGCAAATTGTAAACGTGCAGAAGCACTCGCAACGGATAAACGCACCAATTGCAAAGCCTCTTCTTCAGCGCCTGCGTCATCATAAAGCTCCATTGCATTTTGAATAGCCCCTACAGGTGAAATTAAATCATGGCAAATACGACTACAAAGCAAAGCAGCAAGATCCATAGGCTTCAAAGAAACAGCGAACGTCATAACGATTGAAAACTCCTAAATTCAAAAAAACAAACTTTATTTTAAAGAAAAACTCTTAACATCTGATGCATAAGAAAAAACATTAACAAGCATGCTAAAAAAATTTCAGAAATAGATTCAAGAATTTAAATAACCTTACATCTTATTTTTTATTTGAATAGAATGAAAATCCTAATATTATCTTTTTGTTTGTCACTAATAAAAGGAGAAAACTCGATGTCTCTCTCTCTGCTAAAATACTGGTACAAAAATATTATATCTTTCATCTTCCTTTTATTTATCACCATAAACACTGCACATGCGCAACTAAAACCAATAGAGAACAACGAACCCCATTATTCACTTCAAGAAATTATTGATTCTGGTCATATTTTTTTTGGAAAAACAGCCAGTGGTCTGGCGATTGCCATTCAAAATATTTTTTCAAAATACGGTTATCCGAATGCCTATATTTTAGGAGAAGAAGCTTCTGGTGCCTTTTTTGCTGGATTAACCTATGGCGAAGGAAAGGTTTTTACCAAAAATTATGGTCAACATAAAGTTTTCTGGCAAGGCCCCTCGGTAGGGTGGGATTTTGGCGGGCAAGGTTCCCGTCTTATGATCTTGGTTTACAATCTTAAAAGCATAAATAATTTATGGAAGCGCTATGGTGGTGTTTCAGGTTCGGCCTATTTAATTGCAGGGGTTGGTTTTCATGTACTCAAATACCATGATACCTTGTTAATCCCAATACGGACAGGAATCGGTGCACGCCTTGGTATCAACATAGGATATTTAAAATTAACACCAAGACCCACATGGAATCCGTTTTAAACGGTCCCTTATTTGAAGAGAGGTATTATGCTTATTCAATCGTTTCTTTTTTTTATGCTTGGAGTTGCCTCCACTTCTTGGTTACTGATACTTTTATCCCCTCTTATTTGGCGTAAAGCTGTTCATTTTGCGCATAAAGATGTTTGTGCAAAAATTCCATTATCGCTCACAGAAATACAAGCAAATCAGGATTTTGTCCGTGCACAACATGCTGTAGAATTAGCAAAAAATCAACAAAAGTATGAATCTTTGCAAAAAAAATATGCCCAACAGAAAATACACCTAAGCCAAGTAAAAGAACAACTTTATCAGCTATACCTTTCCGCACAAAACACTTTTCCCAAAGAAACAATCGCAATCAAACAAAATATCGTCACAACAAACACCTTCAAAGGAAAGCAAAACGATGCGTGAAAAAATCACACACTATCAGCAACGTTTACAAAAAATCCAAACGCATCATGGGCTTGATACAACTGCTAACCACCAACTGCTGGAAGAGCTCCGTGAAGAAACAAAAGAACTTGCCGCAACATTAGCCGCTCAAATAGCCCTACAAGAGGGAAATACATCACCCATCAACACATTGATTCAAAAATCCAAAAGCAAAAACGACCTAGCATCCCGTATTCGCAAAAAAATAACTCTTCTCTCCACAAAGCCCCGTTAAATAAGCCACCTTTTAAAACACCTTAAATGAAGAGAAAAACCAAAAAGCTTCGTTGTAACTTTTATAACCTAAATAATTTTTATTAAGCGCGACTTTTTCTTGAAGCGAAAAGACAGGATTTCTCACCCCACACCATTTATAAAAAAATCCATCTTCTTATCTAGCAATGCGACCTTTTTATCATATCACTGCCCTAAAGAGCAGCATTTTGTGAATCCTAGAAGCAAATATACTTAAAAATTTCATCACAAACTCTAACAAAAAAATACCTCCTAAGATAAACCTCCCATAAAGCTTTCATCATAAGTTTTAAAGTTAAAAGCACGCTCTCAAGAGTGATAAAAACCTCTTATTTTTTGGATAATCATATCCTGATCCGTTTGCGTCAAATAAGGATGCATTGGTAAACTTAAAACACACTCTCCTAAAGACTCTGAAACAGAAAGAGAATCTTTTACATAAGGAAAATGTTTATAAGCTGGCTGTTGATGCAAAGGAGTTTTATAATAAATCATTGTAGGGATAGAATTTTTTTGTAAAAAATCTTTTAATTTATCACGCTCTTTGACCTTAATCGTATATTGTGCATAAGCAGAACGAATATTTTCTTCTATTTCTGGAACTGTAACAACATCTCTTAAACCATTGGAATAACGTTGAGCAATTTCTACACGCTTTTCCATTTCATCTTCAAAAATCATAAACTTTTCGAGTAAAATTGCAGCCTGAATACTATCAAGACGCGAATTCATACCAATCCGTACATTATCATATTGTGTTTCACCTTTACCATGAAATAAAATAGAGCGTAAAAGTTCTGCCAAGTAATCATCATTGGTCATCATAGCGCCTCCATCGCCATAACACCCTAATGGTTTTGCAGGATAAAAACTTGTAGCAGCCACATCACCAAAAGCACCACACATAGTATTACCGCTTCTTCCCCCCATCGATTGAGCAGCATCTTCAATGACAAAAAGATTTTCCTTTGCTGCGATTTGGGCAATTTGCACATAGTCAGCAGAAAGCCCAAATAAATCAACGGCAATAATAGCCTTTGGCTTTAGCCGTCCCTCTTTTTTAACCATTTGGATAGCGTGAGAAAGTTTTTCAACATCAATATTAAATGTATCGGGTAAAACATCAACAAAAACAGGCTCAGCCCCCACCAAAGCAACCACTTCGGCCGTTGCGGAAAATGTAAAGCTAGGACAAAACACAGCATCCCCTAGACCAATATTTTTAGCCATAAGAGGCATCTTCAAAGCGTCTGTTCCATTAGCACACGCAATGACATGTTTAACGCCAAGATACTCAGCCAATTTCTCTTCAAACTCTGTTACTTTTGGCCCTAAAATATACTGACCACTCGCGACCACATGCGCAATTGCAGAATTAATTTTATCTTCAATACGCGCACGCTGCGCCCCAAGGTCGATGAATTGCATATTAACTCCATTGATCATCACAAAAATGCAAAAGCGCTACTTATCTCTTTTATTTACCATAATTGACACCAGCAGCTGTTAAAATTCGTAAAACCGCAATAGCATCATCACCATTTGTACGAGGCAATTGACGCGTTTGAATACAATAAAGAAAATGCCGTAATTCACAAGTAAGCGGAAAATCTTCACAAACATCAATGTAACTCAGCTCATCCATGCTAAAGGCCCACTCTTGATTCTCTTTCCAAACGGCAAAATGATGTATTGCCAATTTACGATTCCATGGTTCCATGTCATCAAAAACGAGCATAGCCTTTGTCCCCACAACAGTTAAACGCCTCTCACGATAAGGACTCAAGCGTGAAGCAAAAAGATGACTCCGTATACCATTTGGAAAAGTCATATGAACATGGGAAAAATCGGAAATCTGATCAACAACAGCAGTCCCCTCACCGTGAATTTTAGAAGGCTCACATCCTGTCAATGCTAAAATCATTGAGAGATCATGAGGAGCAAGATCCCATAAAGCATCGCTATGTGTGTGAAATTTTCCAAAGCCTAATCGATGAGAATAAATATATCGCACATCGCCCAATTCTCCGTTTTTCACCAATTCACACATTTTTTCAAAAGCCGGATGAAAACGTAAAATATGGCCCACCATAAAAACCCGCTTATAGTGCTCAGCCTCCTGAACTTGGCGTTTAGCATCAGCAACATTTAAGGCTATTGGTTTTTCAACCAAAACATCTTTACCATTTTTAATAGCACGCAGCACATTTTGCGTATGAAATTGTGGAGGCAGCGCTAATACTAGCGCATCAATACTTTTATGAACGAAAAGATCATCTGGTGGAATAACCTCTACACCATACATCGTTGCAAAGCTTTCAGCACGATCAGCATTAATATCAGAAACTGCTGCTAAAGCCCCAAGAGAATGGAGTGTCCGTATATGGTTTTCACCCCAATGACCGCATCCTAAAACCGCTACGCGTGGCACCATTTTTATGCCTTACCTTACTTTATCTATAAAATTGTACTTTACATATCGAGGATAAAATAGAATGACAAGAGAAAAGCTTAAAAACGACGCTTGACATCTCACTATTCTACCCCTTATATCCGCACAAGATGTAATTATTTGCAATTATAATTTTATTTTGGCGGAGTAGCTCAGTAGGTTAGAGCAGAGGAATCATAATCCTTGTGTCGGGGGTTCAAATCCCTCCTCCGCTACCATCTTTTCAGAATTGTATGTCTGTAGCTTGCCAGCGGTGTAGCTTGCCAGCGGGTTTTGTATATTTTGCCACCAGGTTTTGTACCAATTTATTTTGTTTCACATGATTTTTAAGGGGTTCTCAAAGGGTCTTCAAAGACCTTTCAAAGATCATTTAAAACCTCTGTAGCTTGTCATCGGGTTTTGCACAATTTGACAGCAGGTTTTGCATCAATTTATTTTTTTCGAAGGGTTTTTAAGGGGTTCTCAAAGGGACTTCAAAGACCTTTCAAAGATTGTTTAAAGCCCCTTTCGTGAATCGTTTTCTCTTTTCCTAATCACAATTGGTAATGATGAGCTCCTTACCAGCAATTGTGTTATTTAAAGAGTTACACGAATAAACTGTTTTCACCTCTTTTATAT